>JBBTTI010000001.1:0-88250 GCA_038078735.1 Patescibacteria group bacterium
TATTTCTCCAAAAACATATTCTCCACTTTCAGCTTTGCCCAATTTTTCAACCAACCGACCAACATCTCAATGGAAAAACCCTTGGTGGTTTTTGGGGTCAGAGACATGGAAGATGAGTTAAGGCCGATCGCCATGTTTATGGTCATGCGTTATATCTGGAATAAAGTCAGGTCGGAAATGAAAAAAAGAATCTTAGTGGTTGACGAGGCTTGGTGGATAATGCGGACCGAAGACGGCGCGTCTTTCCTATTCGGCATGTGCAAAAGAGCCAGAAAATACTGGCTGGGGGTGACGACTATCACTCAAGACGTAGGCGACTTTATGAAATCAGAATATGGCAAACCGATCATCACTAACTCCTCAATGCAAATTTTATTGAAGCAATCTTCAGCTACTATTGAAATAGTCCAAAAAACTTTCAATCTGACGGAACAAGAAAAATATTTACTACTGGAAGCCGAAGTGGGGGAAGGTATTTTCTTTGCCGGCCAAAAACACGCGGCCATAAAAGTCGTCGCTTCTTATACTGAAGATCAAATTGTCACTTCTAACCCTGAAGAGGTTTTAAAAATAAAAAGAGCTAAGGAAAGCGGAAACTTAGAAACTTAGTTTCCTAGCCTAGAAACTAAGTTTCTTTAAAATTATGCCGGAAGAATTATTAGAAGAACCTGTCTCCCAAGCTTCTCCCAAGCTTGCCGCCGGAAAAAAACAGAGTAAATGGCGAAAAAAAATTCCCCCGGAGGTTCTTAATTCTCCCGGAGGGACGATTTTAATTGTTATGGCTGGGATTATGGAGCTTATAGATTTAGTTCCTATTCCTTTTTTAGACCAATTATGGGAATTGCCGCTGGAAATAATTTTTATGATATTTTTGGCGAATATTGCTAAGCTTCCTTTCCAATCATTGATTATCCCTTTTGTTATAGAACGAATTCCTATTGTAAACGATATTCTTCCCACTTGGATTATCCGTTTGTTTATGTGATTTAAGGCCGGGGCTTGATTATAATTTTTCTTTCCGGCTCTTCGCCTACGCTTTCGGCGACAATATCCTCCCTTGAAGCCAATTCCATATGGATAACTCTTCTCTCATAGGCCGACATCGGCTCTAGCGCTTTTTCTTGTTTAGTCAAAGAAACATCATCGGCTGTAGATCTGGCTAACTCTTTCAGATAATCAATTTTCTTTTTTTTATAATCATTAATGTCTAAATCAAGATAAAAAAGGGCCTGCCCAAATTTTTTTCTCAAAATCGCTCTTAAAATATGCTGTATTTCAAAAAGAGTTTGGCCGCCCTGTCCGATTAAAATTTGCGGCTCGTCGGTTTTTATATTCACCGGCAATACCGAACCCTCTTGAGACCCAACCTCAACCTCAACCTCAAAGGCCGCTTTTTTAAAAAACTCTTCAATTATTTGCCTAAGATTTTGTCTCTCCATTTTTTTTCATTATTAAATATTGCTGGCCTATGGAAAATAAACTGGTCACCACCCAATAAAGTCCGATGGCTGAGGGCATTTTGAATAAAATAAAAACGGTAAAAATGGGGAAAACATAAAGCATCTGCTTTTGCATCATGCTGGAAAATTGTCCCACTTTATCTCCGTCTTTTACTTTTTGAGCTTTTGGGGTCATTGTTTTCGTTTGGAAAAATTGACAAATTCCCGCTAAGACAGCCAAAATTATTGATGGCTGCGCTAAGTTCAAGATGCCCAAAAATGTCGGATCAATTCCCTCCACCAGCACTCCTTTCCAAAACACCTGGTATAGAGCGATTAAAATCGGCAATTGAATTAATAATGGTAAAAATCCCCCTAAAGGGTTAATTTTTTCTCTTTTATAAAGGGCCATTATTTCTTTTGCCTGCGTCTGCTTGTCGTTTTTAAATTTTTGCTGAATCTCTTGGATTTTCGGCTGGAGCTCGGTTAAGATTTTCTGGGATCTGATTGATTTTGTCATTAATGGATACAAAACCAACCGGATTAAAACAGTTAGTAAAATTACCGCCACTCCGAAATCCTTGCCCGGTATATATTGATAAAATAAAATTAGAACATTAAAAAGGGGCTGATATAAAATAAAATTATAAATATCTACCATAGTTTTGATTTAATAAAAAGTTTATTAACTAACTCTTCTATTTCTTTGTTATTCTTTGCGCTAAAGTCAGAAATAACAATTAGAATCACGTCAACGCCGCTCTTTATCCGCCCCAAATTAAGCCTGATAATCTCGCGTAATTTTCTCTTTAGCCGATTGCGGATTGTTGCTTTTTTGGAAATCTTCAGAGAAATTAAAAATGCAAATCTGGAAAAATTTAAATCATTATTTTTAATTTTTAAAATTAAAAATCCTTCCCTAAAGCTTCTTACTGATTTTAAAATACCCTTAATATCTCCGCTTTTTTTTAAGCGATATTTTTGGGGCAACATGGAGTTAAACGGTTAATTTTCGGCGCTTTTTAGCCGCCCTCCTCTTTAGGGTATTCCTTCCCCCTTGGGTTCTTTTCCTTATTAAAAAACCGTGGGTTCTTTTCCTCTTTTTCTTTTTCGGATTATATGTGATGCTCATATATTCAGTATCTTAACAGGTTTTCCCCAACATATCAACAGAAGCAACTGTTTCCCTCTTATTTTACTTTTCTTTTTGAACGACTATAATAAAAAATACAACATTATGTCTCTTGAAGAACTCTGGCAAGCGGTCCTTGCCCAAGTCCAATTAACTATTTCCCCGGCTAACTTTACCACTTGGTTTAAAAATACCTCGATTGTTTCTTTGAAAAACGGCGAAGCAATTATTTCTACTCCCAATTCTTTTGTCAAAGAGTGGCTCGAACAAAAATATAATAAACAAATATTTAAGGCCCTCCGCGAATTGAGCGAAGAAATAAAAAATATCCAATTTTTAATTCAAAAAACCGAAACAAAAACTGTCAAAAGAGACTTTTTTATGCCGGAAATCAGCCAATTGGAACTGCCTGAATTTAAAACCGATAAAGAAACTAATCTCAATCCAAAATACACTTTTGAAAACTTTACCGTCGGTACTTTTAACGAGCTCCCGCACGCCGCCGGATTTTCGGTTTCTAAAAATCCGGGAGCTGTTTACAACCCTCTTTTTATTTATGGAGGCGTGGGTCTTGGAAAAACTCATTTATTACAGGCGATTGGCAATGAGATTATTAAAAATTTCCCGCAGAAAAAAGTAAAATATGTTTCTTCGGAAAAATTTACTTCTGAAATTATCGCCGCTATCAGGAGCGGAGAAATTGAAAATTTAAAAAATAAATATCGGCAAACTGATGTTTTGATTGTTGATGATATCCAATTTTTGGCCGGTAAAGAAAAAACTCAAGAAGAATTTTTTCATATTTTTAACGCTTTATATGATAAAAATAAACAAATTATTTTATCTTCCGACAACCCGCCCAAGGCTATCCCGGCGTTGACCGAAAGGCTGAGATCGCGTTTTGAAGGAGGAATGATTGCCGATATAAGTTTGCCTGAATTAGAAACCCGTATCGCTATTTTAAAGAACAAAAGCCAGGAAAGGGGCATTGAGCTGACTGAAGAAATTTTAAATTTTATTGCTATAAATATTCCCCGTAATATCAGAGAATTGGAAGGGGCTCTAAACCGCCTAATGGCTTGCCAAAGAATCCAAACCCAGCCCTTGACTATAGAAATAGCCAAATCCCTTCTTAAAAATTTAATCTTTGCCCCGAATAAAATAATTAATGTAAAAAAAATAATTCAGGGAGTAGCTGAATTTTACGACCTAAGGGACAAAGACCTTTTATTGGAGTCAAGAAAAAAGGAGATTGTAAAACCCCGCCAAGTGGCTATGTATTTAATAAGAGAAGATATGAAAGGATCTTTTCCTTTTATTGGACGAAAATTTGGGGGTAAAGATCATACAACAGCTATCCATGCTTGCCAAAAAATTGCCAGGGAGGTGGGGAAAAACGAGGGATTAACAGAGGAAATCTCCCTAATTAGACAAAGAATTTATAACGCCTAATTTTCTCCCCAATTTTTCCACAAATAAAAAACAGTTATAATAAAGGGGAATCAGGTTTAATTATTAATTATCCACAGTATTAATAACAACAATAAATAATATTATATTATAATTATGAGACTGACTATTTTACAAGAAAAATTAAAAGAAGGATTGGCTCTCGTGGGGCGTATTTGCTCAAAATCAACTACCCTTCCAATTTTAAGTAATATTTTATTTAAGGTTGAGAAAAATTTTTTAATATTATCAGCCACTGATTTAGAAGTTGGAATAAAATGGAGATCTTTAATTAAAATGGAAGAAGAGGGAGAAGCGGTTATACCGAACCAAACAACATTTTCTTTAGTATCTTTATCTCCTAATAAAGCCATTAAAATCAACTCAAAAAATCTTCAAGTTTTCTTTGAGTGTGATAATTACCAATCCACCCTTAAATCATTAAGTCCGGAAGAATTTCCAATTATTCCTTTAAATATAGAGGGCGAATATTTAAAAATTCCATCTCAATTTTTTTGCCAAGCCCTAAGTCAAATAGTTAATTTAACCAGCACATCTACCGCTAAGCCGGAGATTTCCGGAGTTTATTTTATTTTTCAAGAAAATTTAATTAAAATAGTGGCGACCGACAGTTTCCGTTTAGGTGAAAAAACCATATATTTAGAAAAAAAAGTTGGCACGGTTAAAAAACAGTCTTTAATTCTGCCCCAAAAAGCGGCCAGAGAGTTAATTAATATTTTTGGAGAAAAAGCTGGAGATTTAAAAATATACTTTTCTTCAAATCAAATTGTTTTTGAATCCCAAATGGAGGAGACTAATGTCCCCCAAATCCAATTTACATCCCGCTTAATTGAAGGAGAATTCCCTAATTATCAAGATATTATTCCTAAAAAATCGGAAACTCAGGTTTCTATCCCGGGCAAGGAATTTTTAAACCAGGTGAAGTCAGCCAGCGTCTTTTCTGGCAAAACAAATGAAATAAAATTAGAAATTAATTCTAAAAAAGGAATAGTGGGAATTTCCAGTCAAAGTCCCGACGTGGGCGAATATAACAGTCAAATACAGGCCAAAATAAAAGGGAGCGATACAAAAGTCGCTTTTAATTACCGATTTTTAATAGATGGCCTTTTAAATATTAATATTGACAAAGAAAAAGAAGTTGTTTTAGAATTAACCGGAGAAGAAGGCCCGGCGGTCTTGAAATCGTCAAGCGATCAAAGTTACCTTTATATCTTAATGCCGATTAAAAAAACCTAATCGGTTGTAGCAGGTTTTTCAAATTCTTCTTTCGGCAAACTCGGCAGTATTTGTTCCATAAAACTGTGGAAGATAGGTCCTACCACTATTACAGCGGACTGTTTTTTTAATAACGGCTCGTTATTATTATTCCCGGCCCAAACGCCGACGCTGACAGATGGAGTATAGCCGATTATCCAAGTGTCCCTGAAATTATCAGTAGTACCCGTTTTAGCCGCTACGGAGTAGTTCTCAACATATAGGTTGGACATTGACCCAAACATCGGAGATCGAGATTCATTGTCAGATAAAATATTATTGATTAAATTTGCCACATTTTTTTCCAGGACTCTTTTCAATGTTTTTTTATTTTCAAAAATAATATTTCCATTCCGATCTTCAATTTTTAAAATAGCGGTCGGTTCTATTTTCAGGCCACCGGTGGCAAAAGCGCCGTAAGCTGAAGTTATCTCTAATAATTTTACTTCCCAACCGCCTAAAACAATCGCCGGGCCGAAGGGCGGTTTTAATGTGGTAATCCCAAGATTTTCAGCCGTTTTTATGCTGTCTTCAATTCCGGCTAAATATAAAAGAGTTTTGATCGACGGGATATTCAACGATTGAGACAAAGCCTGTCTTAAGGTAACCGGGCCTCGGAATCTGTCATCATAGTTTTGGGGAACATATTCTTTGTCGCCCCAGGTGCCAAAATTAGTCAATTCATCAACCACGATAGTTTGGTCAGTATATCCTTTTTCAAAAGCAGTAGCATAAACAAACGGTTTAAAGGTTGATCCAGGCTGTCTGCCCGGATTCACCTTTACACCGATAACGACATTAAATTTCGGGTCAAAAAAACAATCAACTCCCGGATTACATCCCTTAGGGAATGGCTCAGCATTATAATCACCTTTGCCCACAGTCATAGCTAAAACCTCGCCGGTTTTAGGAGAAATTGCCACCATCCCCGCATTATAGGCATTGTAAATTACATTTTTTTCTACTCCTTCCTTAACGGTTTTTTCCGCAATTTTTTGCATTTCCCAATCCAAAGAGGTGATGACTTTTAACCCTTTATTCCGTAAAAGTTCTTCGCTAAACTGGTTTTCCAGCTGCTGTTTCACCCAAAGCGTGAAATAAGGGGCTTTTAATAAAAGAGGTTTTTCAATAAATATAACCTCTTTATTTTTTTCTTCTTCGGCCGTTGCCGCATCTAAAAAATGTTCAGCCGCCATGCGGTTTAAAACATAATTTTTTCTAATTAATAATTTATTTTTATTTTCTCCATAAGGAGAGAGAGAATAAGGGGCCTGGATGATAGCGGCTAAAGTTGCGGCTTCGGACAGAGAAATTTCGGAAACCGATTTGCCAAAATATGTTTGACTGGCGGCTGCCGCGCCGTAAGCGTTTTGGCCGAAAGGTACTTGGTTTAAATACCATTCTAAAATTTGGTCTTTAGAATATCTTCGGCTGATCTCCAGAGCTAAAATAATTTCTCTGGTTTTTCTTTCAGCGGTTTTATTAGCGGATAAGAAAGTGGACCTGATTAATTGCTGGGGAATAGTAGAGGCGCCAAAGGCCGCCCTTTTAAGTTTTAAATCAGTTGAAATCGCCCAGAGTATACTCTTAAAATCAACTCCGAAATGATGATAAAAATTAGCGTCTTCGGTGGCGATCACGGCTTGCTTCAAATATTCGGGAATAGCGCTTAACGGGACCCAAGTTCTTTTTTCCTCGCCGTAAACCTCATAAAGCAGGATTTGGCCCGTTCGGTCGTAGATTTTAGTTGATTCGGAAAGCTGCCTTTCTGAAAACACTTCCGGTCGGGGAAAGTCCTTTGTATAATAAAAAAACAGGAATAATGCCCCGAATCCCAAAGACAAAATTCCTGCCCCTAATATTTTTAATAATAGTAAAAATAATTTCTTCATAACTTACGTTGTAGACGTGTTAGACGCTAAGCGTCTAACACTTTTAATTATTATAAATTATTCGAGAAATAAATCTTTAATAGGTGGCTTCTCGCGTTTCGCAGTGCTCGTTTCTACGAATTTGTAATATTTATTGGCATTAGGGAACTGATTAAGAACGATACCCGGTTTTAATAATTCTCCCCAACGGTTATTCTCAACGAGGTCTTGATAGCTTGACCAAGGATATTCGATCTCTTTATTTTTCCAGTTATTTAATTCTCTTGAATTGCGGTGGATATACGCCGAAAGATAAAGAAGTTGCTCATCTGTTTCTACTGGTACAGCGTGAAAAGTGCCCTGAAAAAGATGTCCTTGTTTTTTATATTTTGTATTGAAATATTTTGCATAACCAGTTTGGATTCGTTGGAGATAAGAAGAAACTCCTTTTTGAGATTTTTCTTGTAAAAGAAGATGAAAATGATTGGGCATTATTGTAAATATATTAAGCTCTACCTTTCTTGCATTGGTTATTTTTTGGATTATTTCCGAGGAGACTTTAAATTCTGAATTTTTAGCAAAATAAGATGTTTGACGGCTTAAGTTATAAAAGGGCACTGATGCTTGATAAAATAATATAGAAAATAAAAATCGCGCATAGTCTCTTACGTCAAAAAAAATAGATTGTCCATCGTTGCTTTTATTACAGATATGATAATATGAATTTGGAATAAATTTGATTTTTCGCATATTGTTATTTTAACATACCATGTTAGACGCCAAGCGTCTAACATTTACTTTATCAATTCTTACCCCCATTGACAAGAATCCTTGGTTTGCTATTATGACCTTGAAGTAAAAATATGAATTTCAAATCCGTTCAAAATTGTTGGTGCCATTATTATCCCGCAGTCAGCTGTTGGCGAGTTTTGATTTAAGGTAAAATTAATTTATCTTTTACTCCGCCAATAGCTCGGCGGATTTTTTATTTTAGGGCGTCCCGACGTATCGATCGTCGGGGCTCCCTAGGCTGAAAATTTAAAAATCAGTCAAAGAGCCTAGTCTTTGGCTAAGAAAGGAGGAGTATGCATCCCAGAATGTATTCCCACCCGGTGTTGTGCCCAATTTGGCCCTAAATAGATAGACGGGTCGAACTTGGTGGGCAGAGCGTTTTACGTTCTGCCCACCAAACAAATTTACCGTAAGAAAGAGAGATAAAAATGTGCCACGTATCATTTTTTCTTGAGATGGAAGATTGTTCTGTCAAATCTCTTCCCGAGCATATTTCTCCAATTAATGAGGCGGATGGAAATCCTCCATCCGCCTCTCTATTTTTAATATGGTTGCTAAATTTTTATCAATTAAAACAAAAAAGGAAATAGCGATAATTAAGGAAGGTATCAGGAAAATCGAGAAAGCTTTTGTGGTTGTCAAAAAAATTCTTCGAAAGTCTGTTATTAAAAATAGAAAAATTTTTTATAAAAAAAAGATTCTTACGAGCGAGTTTTTTAAAGGGGAAATAGAGAATTTATTTCTGACTGAAGGCATTGTTAATGAGAAGGGAATTATTATTTCTTCGGGAGAGCAGACCGCTATCCCTCATCATCCTGGTAAGGGTTTAATAAAACCGTATAAACCAATTGTCTGCGATATTTTCCCTAAAGGCCGCGTTACCGGTTATTTTGGCGACATAACAAGAACGTTTATCAAGGGGAAGCCGTCTTTTGAGCTCCGAAAGATGTATAAGGCGGTAATGAAGGCCCAAAAAGAAGGGATAAAAATAATAAAGCCTGGCATAAAAGCAAGAGAAATTTATAAAACATGCGCAAATTCGCTGCTAAATTCTGGGTATGATGTCGGCGATAAGGGATTTATTCATGGGGCAGGACACGGCATAGGTCTTAAAATTCACGAAGAGCCTTTTTTGAAACAAAAATCGAGTGCAAAACTTATAGCAGGGAATGTTATTACCGTTGAACCGGGTTTATATTATCCTAAAATCGGAGGGATACGCATTGAGGATGTAGTTTGCGTGACAAAAAATGGATGTGAAATTCTTTCTTCTTATTCAAAAGAATGGGTTATTAAATAGATTGTTAGACGCTAAGCGTCTAACAATGTTATTATTGAAAATGGGCGGTTTTTAGTTTAAGATAAAAGAATGAAAATAAATACCGATCCGGAAAAAATCGAAGAAGTTTTGACGCGGGGAGTGGAAAAAATTTTTCCAAACAAAGAGGAATTGGAGAAAGTTTTGTTGTCCGGCAAAAAAATACGGCTTTACAACGGCATTGATCCGACCGGTAAACTTCATGTCGGACATATGGCGGTTTTAAGAAAATTACGCCAATTTCAAGACCTGGGTCACGAGGTGATTGTTTTAATCGGCGATTTCACGGCGATGATTGGCGATCCAACCGACAAGTCAGCAACTAGAAAAGCATTAACTCGGGAGCAGGTGTTAGAAAATGCGAAAAATTACAAAAAACAAATTGGAAAAATTTTAGATCTGAAAAAATCAAATGTAAAGTTTTTGCAAAACGAGAAATGGACTAATAAATTAAGGCCAACAGATTTGCTTGAAATAGCTTCTCATTTCACGGTTGCCCGGTTGTTAGAAAGAGATATGTTTCAAAAGCGAATTAAAGAAGGCAAAGATGTTCTTTTACATGAATTTTTATATCCAGTTTTCCAGGCTTATGACAGCGTTATAATGGACGTTGATTTGGAAATTGGAGGCAACGATCAGACTTTTAATATGATGCGAGGCAGAGATTTGATGCGGAAAATAAAGGGTAAAGAAAAATTTGTCATGGCTTTAAAATTATTGACCGATTCGACCGGCAAGAAAATGGGTAAGACCGAAGGGAATATGGTTAATCTAGACGAGTCTCCCGATCAGATGTTTGGTAAAATTATGTCTTGGTCGGACGAAATAATTCCCGCCGGATTTGAGTTGCTGACCAATCTTTCGTTTTCTGGAACAAACCCGCGCGAGGCAAAGGCGCAATTAGCTAAAGAAATTATTAAAACTTGCTATAATTCAAAAGCGGCGGAGTTGGCTGAAAAAGAATTTAATCAGGTTTTTAAAGAAGGCGGGCTGCCCTCAGATATCCCGGAAATTATAATAAAAGAAGGGGCGACAGATATTCTTGATTTATTAGTTGAAACAAAAATAACTTCTTCTAAATCAGAGGCCAAAAGATTAATAGAACAGGGCGGTGTGAAGATTGATAATGAAATTCAAAATGATTGGCGAAAAGTAGTTGATGTCAAAAAAAGTCAAATTATACAAGCCGGAAAAAGAAAATTTGCCAAAATTGGCTAGGCGATGAGGCTTCGCCTCATCTTCAGCGAACAGAAAACCCGCTGATATCAGCGGGTTTTTTGTTTGCTACTCAATTTCTTCTATTTCTTCCTCTTTTTCTTCTGTCTCTCCGTCTTCTTCTCCGGAAAATGGAGCGATTTCGTTATACATAATAAATTTACTTAATTTTTATTGGATACTCGACCTTTTAGGTCTTAACTAAAAAGTATTATATATTTCCCAAGAGGCTTGTCAACCCCCTTATTATACCATCTCTATTTTAAAGTTTTTTTGCCGGTTATTCCAAGCCCAAATTTCTATTTCAGCGCTTCTGGATTTTATTTTATTGGCTTTAAAAAATCCATTAATTTTCTTTCTGCGGGCTGATAAATTTGATACGGTGGTCAATTGAATAAATTTCAGATTTTTACTGGCTTTCTCCCAGCAAATTAAATCAAAAACCCCAAAAATATCCGTTTCATGAAATTTTACTTTTGGCGCATACCAAGAAACCCATTTTGCTTTTGTTAATATTTCAATTGCTTTTTTTCGGATAACCGCCTCTCTTGGCATTATTTTAAATTACTATATATTTCCTGAACGCTATCTGATCCATCTAGAGCATTAAAAAGTTTTTCGCAGGATTCTTTAATTTTTTCGTCAGCTGTTATTTCTTCTTTCGCCACCCAATCTAGGCTTGCTCCTTCCATTTTGACGCCCTTTTCTTCTAAAATTTTGCGCACTTTTTCTAAATCTTCGGTTTTTGTATAAACATTTAATATATCGCCATCCTCCCATAAAATATCTTGAGCTCCTGCTTCAATCGTTAATAATTCTAATTCTTCTTTAGTTTTAGGATTTGTAATTTGCAACTTGGAATTTATTATAATTACTCCTTTTCTGTCAAACATCCATCTGATAGCTCCTTCCCCGACTAATTTCCCGCCGTATTGGTTTAGCGCTTGTTTCACTTCTCCCAGCGCCCGATTTTTATTATCAGCGATGGCTTCAATAATAATAGCGATTCCGCCCGGCCCATAAGCTTCAAAAACCATTTCAGTTAAATTAGCCGCTTCTTCTCCGCCCACGGCTTGTTTAACAGCTCTCTCAATATTTTCCTTGGGCATATTAAACTCTTTTGCCTGTTCCATCACCACCTTCAATTTATTATTTGTCTCCGGGCTTGCTCCTCCTTCTCTTACGGCAATCCAAATCACTTTGGCCATTTTAGAAAACAGCTGCCCTCTTTTCTGGTCAGTTAAATTCTTTTGATGTTTAATTGTTTTCGCGTGGCTGTGTCCGGACATATGTTTTATATTATTCTATTTTTTCAAAAAATCAATAGCCGACGGTTTTAAGTTATCCACCATTGACACCCGACCATTTGGTCGGGTATTATTATTTAATGGGTATAAAAGAAAAAATTATCACAGAAAGACAGAAGGAGGTTTTGGAAATAATTTACAATAATTTAATTACTGCTGGTTTCCCGCCGTCTTTCAGCGAACTAAAAGAAAAATTAGACATATCTTCAAACCAATCGCTTTTGGATATTTTTTCAATCTTAGAAAGAAAGAATTTAATTCGCAGAGAAGAAGGTTCAGCTCGCGGTATTAAAATTCTTAGGAAGGGTTATAAGGCGATAGGCGAGCGTCCATTGGCGCCAGTAGTCGGTTATACTTCAGCTGGCAGCTTTACCGAGGCGATAGAAGAAATAAATGCCTGGCAGCCGCTTTCAAAAGACGTGGAAACTATTGCCGACGATGTGATGGTTGTTCGCGTTATGGGCGACTCAATGATTAACGCCAATATCAACGATGGCGATTTAATTTTATTTAAAAAAACAAAAGAATTTATCTCCGGTGATATAGTTCTGGCTCAAACTCCCGACGGCACCACGATTAAAAGGTTTATTTCTCAAGACAAATCGCCCTATCAATTCTTAAAACCAGAAAATCCCAAATATTCAAACATTCTTTTTACCGACGAAACACGATTAGTCGCCAAGATGGTCAAAAAAAATCCCATAACTCCGGAGCAAAATAAAAATAACGCAAATAACGCAGAGGCGTGGAAGCCGTATTATGAGAAGCCGAAATTTAAACTATTTAATGCTAATTGTATAGATGTCCTCGCTAAACTTCCAGAAAATTCGGTTGATATGGTTTTTGCCGATCCCCCTTATCTTTTATCTAACGGAGGATTTACTGTCCATGCTGGGCGGCGCGTAAGCGTTAATAAAGGCGAATGGGATAAAAGTAATGGCCTAAAAAAAGATTTTGAATTTCATCTCAAATGGATAAAAGCCATAAGGCGCATTTTGAAGCCACATGGTACAATTTGGATTAGCGGGACATATCACTCAATTTATCAATGCGGTTTTGCGCTCCAGGATTCCGGGTTTCATATCCTTAATGATATCGCGTGGTTTAAACCTAACGCATCGCCAAATTTAAGTTGTCGTTATTTCACCGCAAGCCACGAAACTTTAATTTGGGCGCGAAAAGATAAAGAAGCAAGACATAATTTTAATTACGAACTGATGAAGAATGGAAATTGGCCCGAAGATTTTATTAAAAAACCCAACACACAAATGCGTTCGGTTTGGTCTATGGGAACCCCTAAGCCTATTGAAAAGAAGTTTGGTAAGCACCCAACACAAAAGCCGGAAGATTTGCTGAAACGGATTGTGTTGGCAAGCACAAATAAGGGCGATTTAATTGTTGATCCTTTCGCTGGAAGCTCAACAACCGGAATTGCCGCTTATCTCACTGGGCGAAGTTTTATTGGTATTGATACAGATAAAAATTATTTGGATTTATCAATTAAGCGATTTGAAGAATTAGATCGCAATATGAAAAATAAACTAATCTAAGAAATATGAACGCGGCAGGAATAAAAGAGGTTTTAATAGCAAAAATCAATAAAACCGAATGGTGGCACGTTCCACCGATAGACAAAAATGCCTATAAAAAACGAGGTAAATTTTTAGCTTCAACTTATTCGCAAGCCGAATTTTATGGAAGACCCAATTTTAATCCTGAAAAAGTGAACGTTAAATTGCCTATTTATGGCTTTTCCGAAAAAGAAATACTAAAAAGATTATTCCCTAGTAAATATAATAAATTATATTTTCAAATTACTAAGGAGGGCAAGAATTGGTATAATCGAAGAATAAATTTGGACGCAAGAATGTTCAGAAAGGCAAAGACCTTAGGATACGACGCGATTGTCTTATTAACGTCGCAGGGAAAAGATCGGTTAAAAATAAATCGCAAGCCGTTTTCGATGGAGCTTAATTTGTTAAATGTATGAAAATCGTAACCCGCGCAACCGCCATAAAAAATTTAAAAAAGTACATCGGTAAGGATTTGAGAAAGCTGGCTTTGAAATACGGGATAACCACTTATGAAACTGGGAAGCAAAATAAAGGCTGGAAGGGTTTGACTCTGGAGAGATTAGCTGGGCTTAAAACGAATGTTTCTAAGGCGCCTAACGGTCTTTCTTACGAATTAAAATCTGTTAGTTTTCACTACGTTAAAGATAAACTTGTGCCCAAAGAGACAATGGCTATCACCATGATTAATCCAGAAGAGTTAAAGGCTCAAGAATTTTTGAAAAGTCATTGTTGGGCGAAACTAAAATCAATCGTCTTTTGCGCGGTGATGTGGCACGGTAAAAATTCTGAAAACGGAGAGCTATTAAAAGTTACCAGCTTGGATTCTGTCGAGGATGATGAATTAATAAAGGAAATTGAAAAAGATTATGAATTTATCAGGAACAAGCTTGTTGTAAAAGGTTTTAAGGCGTTGACTGGAGCTGACGGAAAATGGATACAAGCGAGAACGAAAGGTACCGGTCATGGCTCCACGAGCAGGGCTTTTTATGCAAGAACAGGTTTAGTAAAAAAGATTTTTGAGATAGCATTATGAAAAGTTGAAGAATTAATTGATAAATAAAAATGTCCTACCCATTAATTATCTTAGGCGCAGGAGCTTCATTTGATTATATTAGAGAAGATCTTATTCGAGATCCTCTCGCACATAATTTTAGACCTCCTTTAACTGATAAACTTTTCAGAACAAATTTATTAAAAGGAATTGTTGAAGAATATCCGGTATTAAATAATCTTATTGCTAGTGCAGAGGCCGCAATGCAACACGGGAAAAATTTAGAAGAATATTTGTCGGAAATTAAATTAAAGAACATCGAGAGGCAATGCCAGATAGTCGCGATGCAATTTTATCTCCAAAAATTTTTTCAAGAAATAAGCGATAAATATTATCAAATAGGGAATAATTATAGTGCGCTTGTATCGGCGATACAAGATACTGAAAAAGGTGAAGCTTGTATTGTAACTTTTGATTATGATTCGTTATTCGAAAAAGCGCTTAATTTTCCGATAGAACGAGAGATAGATGATTATATCAAGGGCCCCATTAAGCTCATTAAAGCTCATGGTTCTTGCGACTGGGTTCGCATAATAAAGGACGAATGGAGAGACATAGAAAAAGTTTATAAAAGTTCTTATAATTTTTTAATAAAAGACCCCACATATTTAAAAGATCAATTTAAAAATAAGAACAGACAGATATACATACGGAGAGATTATAAGGAAACCCGACAATACTCAGCTTCTGATGCTAGAGTTATTCATTATCATCCAGAAGTTGCTGTGCCCCTCGCTGATAAGGACGACTCTTTTGTTTGCCCAGATTCACACATAAATGTTGTTATAAATGCTCTATCAGAGGTAGACAGAATTCTTATTGTTGGTTGGAAAGCGGGAGATGCGTCATTTATTAAATTAATGGCAGAAAATATCAAAAATCCAGTTAAGCTTACTATTGTCGCCGGATCTCAAAGCGCTTCCCGAGATATTTATAAAAGAATTAGCCATATAGCAAATCTTTCACCTGAATTTTCTTCTTCAACTTTTAGTAGTTTTGTAGGGGATGACATGTATAAGAAGTTTTTTTCCTATTAATTTTATATAAAATATAATAATTAATTGAGAAATAAAATTATGGAGAAAATAATTCGTAAAACTCTTTTGTATAAAAGCGGAGTGGAATACGCTGATTTTTGATTAAATCACATTGAGGGGTGTTCTCACGGTTGTAAGTATCCTTGCTATGCGATGATGATGAAAAAACGCTGTGGGATTATTAAAAATTATAAAGAATGGATAACTCCAAAAATTGTTAGTAATGCTTTAGAATTGCTGGATAAAGAAATACCAAAATATAAGAAAGATATAAAATATGTTTATTTGTGTTTTTCGACAGACCCCTTTATGTATAAATATAAAGAGATAGGCGATTTGAGTTTAAAAATTATAAAAAGATTAAACCAAGATAACATAAAAGTTGTTACTATAAGCAAGGGCGTATATCCTAAAGAATTAGCAAGAAAAGATATGTATGGAAAAAATAATGAGTATGGTTTAACAGTAGTTTCTTTATATGAAAAATTCCAAAAAAAAGTTGAACCATTCGCTGCACCGGTAGAAAAAAGAATAAAATCTCTTAAGTTTTTGCACGACAAAGGGTTGAAGACTTGGGTGAGTATGGAGCCTTATCCAACCCCGAATATTATTCCACAAAACTTAACAGAAATATTGGAAAGAGTATCTTTTGTCGATAAGATAGTCTTTGGCAAGTGGAATTACAACGCCTTGCCAAGCTATTTCAAAGATTATAATTATAAAACATTTTATAATGATTGCGCGGATGAAGTTATAAAATTCTGCAAGAGGAATGGCATAGAATATCATATCAAAGGAGGCACAG
Organism: Patescibacteria group bacterium; assembly: GCA_038078735.1. Lineage (GTDB taxonomy): Bacteria > Patescibacteriota > Minisyncoccia > Minisyncoccales > CAZWNE01 > JBBTTI01. The sequence goes on from JBBTTI010000001.1 coordinate 16,266, forward strand.
CCGATAAGGATTATTTCAAAGAAAGCGAGAATTATACACCTAGTTATGAAAAGAGGCTTTCGATTTGGTGTCCGGCTTAAAATAATCAAAGATGGAAAAACATTCGGCGGCGGCGAAGATTTAATCGAAGTCTTTCTTAATTAGTTTCTTTTTATAAAGGAATAAAATTATTATTACCGAGAAAATGGCGAGGGCAAGGGCGGCTAAAAGCGGGGGAAAACTGCGCTTATTTTGTCCGATTATTATTGGCTCGCTGATTGCCGCCAGCCCCTTTTCTTCAACTTCTTTAATTGTGTTGACCGCTCCAGGGCCATACGATTGGCCCCGGAGAGCTTTTTCATAATTTACAGAATCAATGACTTTTCCGTCGGGCTGGATTAATTTTAATCCGTCGGCATTATTATTTAAAATAATTTTTGTTTCAGGCCGGTTAAGGACTAAAAATCCCATAGCCGATATTTTTATTCCGGCAGGGAAAGTATAAGTATTAGTTTTACCGACAGTATCTGTTATTTGCCAGTCGGACAGGTCAACTTTAAAATTATTTTTATTAAAAATTTTAATCCATTCTTCTGTTTCGTCCGGTCCTTCAGGGGAAGGCATAATTTCACTGAAAATTATTCCGGAAGAATAAGTAATAGGGATGACGTTCTGAGGTTCGGCCTCCCTTGGAGGCCGAACCTCCAAAGATAGAGCGGTTGTGGTTGATTGCGGTTCTTGTTGGGATGCGCAGGCCATGCCCTCTTGTTTAATTTTAGCGACTATGGCGGGACCAATACCAATTACACGGTCTAGTTCATCTACAGAAGAAAACAATTTTTCTCCACGCAGTATTATAATTTGTTTTGCGCGAGATTCGCCGACATATTTAATTTTATCCAGCTCTTCCAGCGAGGCGGTATTAATATTTATACAAGAGTTTGCGGCAAAAACGGCCGAAGCAATAGAAAAAATAGTAAAAAATAAAAAATAACCGGCGATGAGGAGAGCTCTCCTCATCTTTAATCTGCGCCCCGCTTTGCGGGGCTTGCTTGACAAATTAAACATAATCTGGTAAGGTATAAATATTCCAGCAGTCTTAAGGCTGGGGGTCGGGAGTCTTTTTTTGACGGATAGTCTGGTGGGAACTGGGCTACTCCTCTGAAAGACTCTAAACTCGCGCTTCAACGCCTTGTGACCCCCAACCTTAGGACTGCTTTTCTATTCGCCGGTTACCCTTTCCACTTCTTCAATAGTGGTAACCCCTTCAAGGACTTTAATAAATCCGTCCTGTTTCATTGTCAGCATGCCGTTTTTGATCGATCTTTCTTTAAGTTCAGCAATAGACGGATTCTTTAAAATAAATTTCTCCATTTCGTCGTCAATCAAAAATGCCTCAAACAGCCCCACCCTGCCCTTATATCCGGTGGAGTTGCAATATTGGCAGCCAACTGCTTTGGGTATTTTTATATTTTTTTTAAGAACACTCTTTATCTCTTTTTTAATCTTGTCTAGTTCTTCAGCAGATGGTTTTTCAAATTTCGCGCATTTTTGGCAAACTTTTCTTACCAGCCGTTGGGCGATAGCTATATTCAAAGCAGGTCCGATGTCAGCCGGTTTCACTCCCAAATTAACGAGCCTGGCCACTGTGCCGGCGGCATCATTAGTATGCAGGGTGGTTAAGACCAAGTGGCCGGTTAAAGCCGCTTGCAGACCGATATCAGCGGTTTCCAGATCTCTGACTTCGCCGACTAGGATAACATCAGGGTCTTGCCTGACAATGGAACGGAGGCCCGAAGCAAAATTATAGCCCTTTTCTTGCGCCACTTGGGTTTGAGAAATACCTGCTAAATGATATTCAATCGGGTCTTCAATAGTGATAATTTTGATTTCCGGATTTTGGATTTCTTTTAAAAATGCGTAAAGAGTGGTAGTTTTTCCCGATCCCGTGGGACCGGTCACAATAATCATTCCATTCGGTTTTTTGATTTCAGCCTGGAAGAGATTTAAAAGATCCTCCCTTAAACCAAGGTCTTTAAGCGAAACCAAGGATTTAGGATTTAAAATTCTTAAAACAACTGTTTCTCCGTATTCTGTGGGCAAGGAGGAAACCCGAATTTCAATTGCCAAAATTCCTGTTATAATAGAAAACCGGCCATCTTGGGGCCGATCGGTAACATTAAACTTAATGCCGGAAAGCAATTTTATTCTTGAAAGGAGGCTTCCATAAATTTCTTTTGATAAAAGTAAAACATCCTGTAAAATTCCATCAAATCTGACCCTTAATTTTACTTGCTCCTCTTCGGGTTCAATATGGATATCGGAAGTGCCAAGGCTTATAGCTCCGCCCAAAATTATTTCCAAAATATCGCTGGTTTCTTTTCCTAAGGCGCCTTCAATTTCTTTTTTAAAATCCAAAACATTCTTGATGTCTTCTGTAAATTTTTTTGAAATTTCAACCATTAAAAGATATTATATTATTAGATTTAAGATGTCAACAAAAATTATTACTCAAACGGCAAAAGAAACGCAAAAAATAGCTAAAATGTTGGCTGAAGAAATTTTGAAAATGTCTCGCAAAGAAAGGGCGGTGGTTTTGGCGTTGATTGGAAACTTAGGCGGTGGCAAAACTACTTTTTTACAGGGGCTTGCCAAGGGGCTGGGGATTAAAGAAAAAATCAACAGCCCGACGTTTGTTATTATGAAGAGGTTTGGATTTTTTTATCATTTTGACTGCTATCGTATTCAGAAGGCGAAAGATATTTTAGATTTAGGATTTCAAGAAATTATTAGCAACCCAAAAAACATCGTGGCAATTGAGTGGGCGGATAGAATTAAGTCTCTCTTGCCAAAAGACAGGATTATGATACATTTTGAATTAATCGGTAAAAATAAAAGAAAAATAGTTATTTCCCATAATAATAAGGATTGAAAAGAAGGAGAACATAATGCAATTAAGAAGAAAACTCACGCAAGTCACGCAAGAACTTGAAAAGGTATTCAGAAAACGAATAAAAATAGCCTGGGTTTTTCCGGGGCAAGGTAAAGAGGTAGTAGAAATGTCGGCTGATATAAAAGAGGCCTTGCTTGAAATTTGGGAGCCGGTAGAAAGAGTTCTAAAAAAAGATTATGCCGACATGCTCTTTTATCTCTTGACTACAAAAGAGAGCGAGATAGAAGAAGCGAAAAGACCTTGGGCAAAGATGATGATAAAAATGTTTGCCCAACCGGCAGTGTTTATTGACTGCTACTGCCGGGCGCAGATTCGCCTTAAAAAAGTTGACAGAGGAGAAGAAAAAGCTCCTGACTTTCTTGCCGGGCCCAGTTTAGGAGAAATTACTGCATTGGTCGTTGGCGGAGCCCTAAGCTTTTCCCAAGGACTTAGATTGGTTATGATGCGTAATTTTGCTATGTTTTCGGCCGCTTATTTTATCAACGATGGTTGTATGATAGCGGTCTTCGGTGATTCAAAAAAAAGAACAATGGCTGAAAATTATGCGAAGAAAGCAAAGTTTAAAATCGCCAATACCAATAACCCCGAAGAGGTTGTTTTTTCTGGGCCAAGGGCAATACTCAAAAAATTTACAGATAATCTTGAAAAAAAGAGAATCGGCTATAAGGTTTTAGAAACAATTGATGCTTTTCATAACAAAGACTTTATGGGCCATCCTCAACAAACTCTCAATTTTGTTCTTGACCTTCCCGACATGGAGATATCCAGCCCAAGTATCCCTGTATTCTCTTGTTTAACTAAAAATAAACAAAAGTCTCCCAGACAGATAAAGAGAAACTTAATAGATTCAGTGATAAATCCAACAGATTTCAGCGAGGTTGTGTTTAGGCTTGTAAGGGCTGGATGTGTAGCGTCAACTATTGTAGAGGTAGCTTCTCCCAATATTGCCTATTTAGCTAATGGACTGAAACGCTTTCCAGAGCTAAGAGAGAAATCTGTTTTAGTTGAGCAGGTTACAACTTAAAAACAAAGCCTGATTCTTGTTTTAATTTTAAAACGGGAATCGGGCTTTTTTATTTTACCAAAAGAAATACAGGGGTTGCACCCCTGTATTTCTTTTGGTAAAATAATAGAACAATACCAGATTAAACTAAAAATTATGCCTACAAAACGACCTCAATTTGTTACTGGGGAAATTTACCATATTTTTAATAGAGGAGTGGAAAAAAGAAATATTTTTCAACAAATTTCGGATTATTTCCGATTTATTTTTTGCATTTATGAATTAAATATTAAAAATTTGGTTATAATGAGAAATCAGATTGAAAAACGTAAAGAAAAAAAATACAGGGGTACGACCCCTGTAAATTCAAGAGAGCCGTTAGTGGAAATTTTAATCTTTTGTCTAATGCCGAATCATTATCATTTAATTGTCCGCCAGATGGTGGAAAATGGCATCTCTCTTTTTATGAAAAAATTAGGCGATAGTTATGTCGGATATTTTAATCAGAAATATAATAGAAAAGGAATGGGCTCTTTATTCCAGGGCCGTTTTAAGGCAGTTCATGTTAAAACTACCGAGCAATTGATAAATCTTGTCTGGTATATTTTCACTAATCCGGTAGGTCTTTTAGAAAAAGATTGGAAAGAAATGGGAGTCAAAAATCCCCAAGAAGTTATTAATTATTTAAAATCTTATCGTTGGTCTAGTTATTTAGACTGTATAGGAATTGCCAATTTTCCCTCAGTAACGAAAAGAGATTTTTTAATGGAGCTTTTCGGCGGTTCGGCGAATATTAAAAAATTTATCGAGAGTCGCATTTTAGAGGGGTCAGAGACGAAAAAGAGTTACGAAAAAATTAAAGATTTAGTTTTAGAATAAAAATACAGGGGTTGCACCCCTGTATTTTTTAAGAAATAAGATTGAGCTGTGTTAGAATAAACAAATGGAAGATAAAAATAAGCGTTTGATTATTATTGATTCAAATTCGGTTATTCATCGGGCTTTTCATGCCTTGCCGCCTTTAACCAATAAAAAAGGAGAGGTGGTCGGCGCGGTTTACGGATTTTTATTGGTCTTTTTTAAGGCTATAAAAGATTTCCAGCCGGATTATATTGCGGCTTGTTTTGATTTTCATGCGCCAACTTTCCGCCATAAAAAATTTAAAGAGTATAAAGCCAATAGACCGCATGCCCCCGAAGAACTTTATTCACAGATTCCTAAAGTTAAAGAAGTTTTAAAAAGTTTTGGCGTCCCGATTTTTGAGAAGGAGGGTTTTGAAGCGGATGACATCATCGGCACGATCGCTTCTTTATCTCCGGTTGAAACAATTATTTTAAGCGGCGATGCGGATAATTTACAACTAGTTGACGCTAAAACTCAAGTTTATTTATTAAGAAAAGGAGTTAAAGATATAGTTTTATATAACAGAAAAGCGGTAGAAGAAAAATACGGAGGATTAACCCCCGAACAGCTAGTTGATTTTAAAGGGTTGAGAGGAGATCCTTCAGATAACATCCCCGGCGTAGCCGGAATAGGAGAAAAGACTGCCACGAGCTTAATTTTGGAATTCGGCGGACTGGATCTAATATATAATAATCTGGCCTTAATTACATCAAAAGTTGAGGAAAAATTAATCCGAAATAAAGAGCAGGCATATTTAAGTCGGGAATTGGCCACGATCGAAAAAAAAGTTCCGATTGATTTTGACTTGGCAAAATGCAGTTTTATTGATTACAAACAGGATGCGGTTAGGGAAGCTTTAGAAAAATTAGGATTTCATAGTTTAATTTCCCGTTTATGGTAAAATATAAATAATGTAAAGGCCGGAAATATTTTTATTTAATTAACAAATAATAAAATAATGAAAAGCAAAATTGTTATTGCAGTTGTTATCGCTTTCATCCTTTCTTTGGGAGGTTTGTACCAAGGATTTCAAAACGGAAACGAACTCAAAAACGGATTGACGAAATTGACCGAAAGAATAGACGCTGAGGCTCAAAGGTTGAATAAAAGAACCACTACTAACATTTATTCCGGCGAACCGGTTGGTTATGTTATTGAATTTGAAAACGGAACAACCTTTTATGTTTCCGGAGATACTGGTCCTATGGCCGACATGACGATAATAAGGGATTATTTTAAACCGGAAGTGGCTGTCTTGCCTATCGGCGGATTCTTCACTATGGGTCCCACGGAAGCGGCTTTTTCCGCCTCTTTAGTCAAGCCTCAAAATTATGTGATCCCATACCATTATGGCAGTTATCCGATGTTAACCCAAAATCCAATTGAATTTAAAGATGCTCTCAAAAAGTATGATTTAGCTGATCGTTTTCTGGCGCCAAAAAATGGCGAGGAAAAAAATATAATGGGAGTAAAATTTGTTTGGTTGGGGCACGCTTCGCTTTTATTAATTTCTCCGGAGGGGAAAAATATTTTGATTGATCCTGCCACTCCATTAGGGGTGTTTCCGGAAAAATACAAGGACTTTTCCGCTTTTGGCAAAGTTGATTTGGTTTTATTAACCCACGGTCATCCTGATCACACGGTGATTTCAGATTTGAATAAATTGGGCAAGATGTATAATCCAATATTTATAGCGCCCTATGAGCTCGGCACTTGGGTCCAGGAACGTATTAATTTTCCGGAGTCGGTTTTTGCCTTAGCCAATAAAGGAGCCAACATTACCGCTCAAGAATTTGCAAAAATAGGATATCCCGTGGAAAAAATAGGCAAAATTAAAATTTATTTAGTGCCTGCAAGCCATTCTTCTTCTGTTGCTCCGCAGTAGCAAATTTCTAATGAGAAAGTATTCATTATATGCTCTTCTTTTCGGCACCCTTGCGTTTTTAGGGCTGACGGTTTCGGTTACTCTTTATTTTTCTATTCAAAAAGAGCGGAATGAACTGACTAAAACGGCAATTTCAGAAAAAATAAATTTAGCGGAAGCCATCAATGAAACGGCATTTTCTTCGGCTTGGAAATTCCGAGTTTCTTCTATTCCCGGTATAGAAAATTTGTTTATTGGTCAAATGGCTAAAGCCAAGGATGTTGTTTATATAAAAATTGTTGGGTTAGACGGCGCAGTTCGCCTAAGCAGTCTGAAAGATGAGGTGGGAGAAATAATTAAGGATGCAGATATCCGGAGAGCGTTATCATCCCAGGAAACAGTCACCAAAGACAGTTTTTTCAATGGAAAAGAAATTAAATTAATTATCTATCCGACCCAAAGTAATAACGCTATTTTTATCGGTTTTTCTCTGCAAGGCATAAAAGATATTATAGCCAGGACCACCATTCAAAGCATTGTTTTAGGAATAGGGTCTTTGTTTTTTATCCTTCTGGTGTTGTTTTTTGTTTTTCGCTCCATAACTAATCCTATCAAAAAAATAATTACTGTTTGCCGGGAGATTTCTAAGGGAAATTTAAACGCCAAAATTAAAGTGGGGTCAAGAAATGAAATTGGGGAGTTGGCAGATACTTTTAACGAAACAATCGGTAATTTGAGGCAGTCTTATATCGCCCTAAAGGAAGAAAAAGATAAAACTTTATCTATAATCACTAATTTTAGCGATGGCTTATTGGTTTTTGACAATGAAAATAAACTTTCTTTGATAAACCCTCAAGCTGAATTATTTTTACAAATTAAAGCCGAAGAAATATCGAAAAGGTTGATGTCGGAACTTAAAAAACAGCCGGGGTTTAAGTTATTAATAGAAACACTAGAAAGAGAGTCTTTAAAAGTCTTTAGGAAAGAATTATTAATTAGGGATGATTTAATATTGGAGGTTTCAACTATTTTCATGGTAAGCGGAGGAGAAAAATTAGGGATATTAGTCATTCTGCACGATGTTACCCGCGAGAAAACAATTGAGCGGTTGAAGACAGAGTTTGTTTCGCTTGCCGCCCACCAATTAAGAACTCCTCTTTCCGGAATGAAGTGGGCTTTAAAGATGATGCTGGATGGAGATGCCGGAAAAATAACCAAAAAACAAACAGAATTAACTAATAAGGTTTATGAGTCGAATGAAAGAATGATTGATTTAGTAAACGATCTTTTAAATGTTGCCCGCATTGAAGAGGGAAGATATATTTTTAAACCGATATTCGCCGACATGGAAACGATTATTCAATTTGTAGTTAACTCTTATAAAGAACAGGTTGAAAAGAAGGGCCTCGGGTTGGAATTCAAAGTATTGGAAAAAGAATTACCGCAAGTTAAAATAGATGTAGAGAAAATGAGGTTGGCTGTTCAAAATCTTATAGATAATGCCATAAAATATACTGTTTCCGGCGGCAGCATAACAGTTTCTTTGCGGCGCGCTGGCGAGAGTATAGAATGTCAGATTTCTGATACCGGTGTTGGTATACCGGACGATCAAAAAGCAAGGGTGTTTTCAAAATTCTTTCGGGGGACCAATGCGGTAAAAATAGAAACGGATGGTTCCGGGCTCGGCCTCTTTATCGCTAAAAATATTATTGAAGCTCATGGCGGGAAAATTTGGTTTCAATCAGAAGAAGGCAAGGGGACGGCATTCTGTTTTTCTTTGCCGATTAAATAAGGAAATAATTATATGGCTCAAAGTATTTTTTCAAAATCGTCAGGCGATGCAGAGTCGTTTCCTCAAGACTTAGAGGGCCGGACTCGTTTTCCGCTTTTTGCCAAAATTATTGTCGTCTTTGTTCTTTTTGGGTTTTTGCCGTTATTAATCGCAACGAAAATTCAAGCGGGCTTTTTGATTTTACTTTTTATCGCGGCAATTTCCATCGGTATTTTTCTCTCAGTGCGGATTGTTATCAGACCTTTAAAAAAGTTATTAAACGGCGTACGTCAGCTTGCCCGCGGAGAGTATGGCGCGAAAATAGAAATAAAATCCAACGATGAGTTTTCGATATTCGCTGATTATTTTAATGAGATTAGTCAAAAATTAAAAATAACCATTGAAAGAGAAAAAGCTATTTCACAAATGAAGTCAGAATTTATTACTTTAGCCGCCCATCAGCTTCGCACTCCCCTTTCGGCGATAAAATGGGTGATGAAGATGATGATTAACGGCGATGTCGGCAAACTCACCCAAGAGCAAAAAGATTTTTTACAAAAAGGCTATGATTCCAACGAGAGAATTATTGGATTGGTTAATGATATGCTGGATGTCGCTAAAATTGAAGAAGGGAGGTTTGGATATAATTTTGAATTTGGCGATATTGTCGCTGTGATTAAAGAGACATTAAACGAACAGGTTCTCCGGTTCCAGGAGAAAAATATTAAAGTTATCTTTGAGCCGCCTGAAAAAGATTTCCCTAAAATAAAAATGGACTCCCAAAAAATTAAATTAGCTCTGAAAAATATTTTAGAGAATTCTATTAATTACACTCTGGCCGGAGGGCAAATCCAAATAAATGCTGAACCATCTGGCAGAGATTATCTTGAAATAAAAATACAAGACACGGGGGTGGGCATCCCCCATAGCCAGATGCCGCGGCTTTTTTCTAAATTTTTCCGCAGCGAGAATGTTATTAAAATGCAGACCGAAGGTTCCGGTCTAGGTCTTTTTATTGTTAAAAATATAATTAAAAGACATGGCGGTGAAATTTGGATAGAGTCAGAAGAGGGTAAGGGCACGACTGTTCATTTTACCTTGCCATTTAAGGAAAGATTGATTCCGGAGAAAGAAGAGGCGCTTGAAGAATTTATCATCGGCTTTTAGTTTGGTTTATTTGTGTTTTTTTTATAATAAAGTAAAATATATAATATATGATAAATGTTCTCGTTGTTGAAGACGATAAATTTTTAAGGGAATTAATTTCTCAAAAACTCATTAAGGATGGTTTCAATGTCCATGGCGCCATTGACGGAGAAGAAGGATTAAAGATGGTAAAAGAATTCAACCCTTCTATTATTCTGCTTGATTTAATTTTGCCCGGCATGGATGGTTTTGAAGTTCTTTCCCGAATTAAAAACGATCCCTCCATAGCGTCAATCCCGGTGATTGTTCTCTCTAATCTAGGCCAGAAAGAAGACGTGGAAAGGGGGCTGAAACTGGGCGCGGTTGATTACCTGATTAAAGCCCATTTTACTCCCGGCGAAATTATTGAGAAAGTGAGAAGTATTCTGAAATAGTCAAAGAGATAAATCTCTTTTCCATCTTCGTTTTTAATAAATTAAAAACTTGATAAATAATGCCGGAACTTCCCGAAGTTGAAACTATTGTCAGAAGTTTGAATAAAACCGTCCTCGGTCGAAAGATCGAGGATGTTTGGTCTGATACAAAGAAAATAATCAAGCGCCCTCAAGGTTTTGGGCAGTTTAAAAAAGAAATTATTGGCCGAAAAATTGAGAGCGTTAAAAGGCGGGCAAAAAATATTTTAATCGGACTGTCGGGGAATAAAATTTTGCTTATTCATCAAAAAATGACAGGGCATTTATTGGCAGGGAGGTGGAAACTGGAAGATGGCAGATGGAAGCCCCTATTAAAAGGTCCGCTTGAAGATTCGGTTAATTTATATATTCATTTGATGTTTCAACTAAGCGGTGGAGGATTGATGCTCGCCCTTTCGGATTTAAGAAAGTTTGCCAAAGTAGAATTTTTGGATAAAGAAATTATAGAAAAAGAATTAAGCTCTTTAGGGCCGGAGCCTTTGGAAAAAAGTTTTACTTTTGAAAAATTCAAAGATTGTTTTAAGAATAAAAAAGGCAAAATAAAACAGATTTTAATGAAGCCGGAGATTATTGCCGGTATCGGCAATATCTATTCAGACGAAATTTTATGGGAGGCGAAAATCCATCCCTCCACTCAAGCGCAAATACTATCGAGGCCGAACCTCAATAGTGTTTACAGGGCGATGAAAAAGATTTTAAATAAAGCTATTGAATTACAGGGTGATAGTATGAGCGATTATCGTTTAATTACAGGAGAGAAGGGCGGTTATCAAAATGTCCAAAAAGTTTACCGGCAGGAAGGCAAACATTGTCCTCGCAAAGATGGCGGCGTTATAGAAAGATTAAAAATAGGCGGTCGTTCTGCTCACTTTTGTCCTATCTGCCAACGCATTTAAATGTTAGTCAAAAATTGTTAAAATAAATCTGCTTAGGGACTTAGTCCCTAAGGAGAAATTAGTGAGCTTTGTATGTTATTGTTTCAATCCCAATCATTACCATTTTCTTTTACAGCAAATCTCAGACCGTGGTATAGAAAAATTTATGCACCGTTTAGGGTCGGGATACACAACTTATTTTAATAAAAAATATAATCGCAACGGTTCTTTATTCCAGGGAACATTTAAGGCGAATCAGATTGATTCGGATGAATATTTATTATATGTCAGCGCTTACGTTAATCTAAATAATAGAATTCACAAAATAGAAAAAGAAGTTTTTGATTCAAGCTGGGGTGAGTATTCTGAGGGTATTAAGAAAAATAGTGGTTTTTGTGATAAAAATATTATTCTAAATCAATTTGCCAATTTTCAGGAATATAAATCTTTTTCAGAAAACGTTGTGGCGACTGCTAGGGAAAGAAAGGAATTAGAAAAAATATTAAAAATCGATCTTACTTAGGGACTTAGTCCCTTAAATATGTTAATTTTTATTTACGGCGAGGATAACTTCAGGTCAAAACAGAAATTGCAGGAAATAATTGAGAAATATAAAAAAGTCCATAAAAACGGGCTTAATTTAATTATCATAGATTGCCAAAGCGCTGATTTTGTTGACTTTAAACGCGAGTTGGAAACAGTTTCAATGTTCAAAGAAAAAAAACTTATTATTTTAAAAAACGCTATTTCTTCTGTTAAGTTCGAAGATCCGCTTTTGGATTGCAAAGATAGTTTATTAAAATCTGAAGAAAATACGATTGTTTTTTTTGAAGACGGCAAGGCAGACTCGCGCAAGTCTTTTTTTAAATTTTTGGAGAAAAATTCAAAATCTCAAGAATTCAAACCTCTTTCCTCTGCGCAATCGATGGTTTTCGCGAAGAAAGAATTCGAAAAATACGGAGCCAAAATCCAAAAAGAGGCTCTGGAGCAGCTGGTCATTTTTTGCGCTAATGACCTTTGGCGGCTTTCCAACGAAATTAAAAAATTGGCCGCTTTTAAACTTAAAGATCAAAATTCGGAAATAGGGTTAAAAGACGTGGAGCAAATGGTCAATAGCGAAATTGAAACCGATATATTCAAGACAATTGACGCTATCGCCAGAAAAAATAAAAAACAGGCCCTGGAATTACTTCATAAACATCTGGAAGACGGCGACTCCGTGCCTTATCTTCTTTCAATGATAAACTTTCAGTTCCGCAATCTTTTAATTATCAAAGACCTTTTAGAAAGAAGAGTGCAGTATCAATTAATCGCCCAAAAATCAGGCCTTCATCCATTTGTGGTTAGAAAAAGTTATGAGCTTTGCCAAAGATTCACTTTTCTTGAAATAAAAAAAATCTACCAAAAAGTATTTGAGGCAGATGTTAATATTAAAACTGGCAGAATAGAACCGCAAACAGCCCTTGATTTGCTTATTTCAGGGATTTAGCTAAAGACTTGGCTAAGCGGGATTTTTTTCTGTCAGCGGTATTTTTTTTAATTACTCCAACCTTAGCTGACTTATCAAGGATTTTAAAAACTTGGGGCATGAGATTTTTCGCTTCGTCTGTCTTTTTTTGAACGATCAAAATTTTCACCCCTTTCAAGAGGTTTTTTAATTTTTCTTTATAAATTGAATTTTGAGCTTTTCGTCTTAAACTTTGTCTGAAAGCTTTTTTAGCCGATGATGTAATTGCCATATTTGCTATATTATCATACTTTATTTTTTAATCAAGTATTCGTTAATTGTTAGACGCTCAGCGTCTAACAATCCTCCGTTGAGTGTTTTTATTCGAGAAAGAGATCTTTAATTTTTATTTTTGCGGTGCTTGTTTCTACAAATTTATAATAAGTATTAGTTTTAGAAAATTGATTAAGAATAATATTTGGCTTCAAGAGTTCTCCCCATCTGTTATTTTTAGCCACATCTTGATAGCTCGACCAAGGATAATTTATTTCTTTACTTTCCCATTGCTTTAATTCTCTTGGGTTGCGGTGAATATATGCGGAGAGATAAAGAAGTTGTTCGTCTGTTTCCACCGGAATAGCTCGAAAAGCTCCCTGGAAAAGATGTCCTTCTTTCTTATATTTTGCATTGAAGTATTTGGCGTAGCTAGTTTGTAGCCGCTGAAGGTAGTAAGAAATTCCATCACAATTATTAGTTTTTTCTTGGACGAGGAGATGAAAATGATTAGGCATAATAGCGAAGGAGTTAAGTTCTATCTTTTTTGTCTCCACTATTTTCTGAATTATTTCTCGCGGTACATTAAACGTTGAGTATTTAATAAAATAAGAAGATTGGCGACCTATGTTGTAAAAGGGAATTGTTGCTTGGCAAAAAAGAGTAGAAAATAAAAATCTCACATAGTCCTTGCTATCAATAAAGATAGATTCCCCATTATTGCTTCTGTTGCAAATATGATAGTACGAATTTTGGGCAAATTTAATTTTTCTCATATATATCGTTTATTATACTATGTTAGACGCTCAGCGTCTAACATTTAAAACCCCGTTGACACGACTTCTCACAAAGTGATAGTATATTCTAATACAGCACCTTGGCAATTTGGATCGAAATAAAATAAATGGGTGCTAGGAAAGGATGATGGCAATGACTGTCTAAAATTGCGACGTTAGATCCGGTTTAAGTCTAAAAAGGAGGAACCTCATGCATAGAAAAAAATGGGTATTCCTATTTCCGATTCTGTTGGTGTTAGCCCTAATGTTCGCAACAGGTTTTCCCGTAGTAGCTTCAGCAGCCCCGGCCAGTACTGTGTCGGTCCTGCATGAGGGAGCAGTAACCACAGCTTCAATTGAAAATGGCGTGGCGATAGCTCCCAGCGTAGCGTTAATGTCAGCGGCTTTTGCTGACACCGGCCAGCCCGCAATTACCATAGCGGTGGCCCCTTTGGTGACATCTACGGCAACTTTTACCGCAGCGTTAAATACCGGATCTGGAGGGCTCCCTCTGAAGTTTCCGATATTGGTGGCTTCTGGCGCGGCCCGCACCCACACTGACCAGCTAACTACCGGATAACCTCAGCCATTTCTCAAGTTTTTCTCGCCCTAAAAGGGTGAACACATCTGATCAAATGTGTTCACCCTTATTTTTTTGGCTATTTTTGGTTTTTAAGATAAAATGGGAGCATGGTGGGACTGATTAGAAAATTTATTCCGAAGTTTTTGATTAGCTGGTATCATTTTGGTTTGGCCTTTTTGGCCGCGATTTTGTACGGGTTTCCCAGTCGGAAATTAAAAATTATTGGAGTAACCGGAACTAACGGGAAAACAACAGTGGTTGAATTAACCGCCAGAGTTTTAGAGGAAGCAGGCTTCAAAGTCGCTTTTTTGTCATCAATCAGATTTAAAATCAACGAAAAAGAATGGCCCAATAAATTAAAAATGACAATGCCGGGCCGTTTTTTTATCCAAAAATTTTTAAAGCAGGCGTCAACAGCCGGTTGCCAATATTTTATTTTAGAGGTTACTTCCGAAGGAATTTTGCAGCATCGCCATAGGTTTATAAATTTTAACACAGCTGTTTTCACTAATTTATCGCCAGAGCATATTGAACGCCACGGCGGTTTTGAAAACTACAAAAAAGCCAAAGGAAAATTATTTCAGGCAGTCAAAAATATTCATATTATTAATCTTGACGATAAAAACACAGATTATTTTTGGCAATTTCCCGCAAAGAAAAAAATAACATACCAAATGTCAGGAAATCTGATATCCATTAACGGATTTAATGGATATCCGATTTCCGCTAATCCGCAATTAAAATTATTAGGCGATTTTAATCTTTATAATGCGGCGGCGGCAATCTCCGTCGGCTTATCGCAAGGAATTAATTTAGAAATTTGTAAAAAAGCCGTGGAAAGTTTTGAGGGGATTCCGGGTAGAATGGAATTGGTAATTTCTCAACCATTTAAGGTTTTTGTGGATTATGCTTTTACTCCCAATGCTTTGGAAAAAGTTTATCAAGCCGTGAAACCGAAAATTTGTGTTTTAGGCGCGGCTGGCGGAGGCAGGGATAAGTGGAAAAGAAAAGTGTTGGGCGAGATAGCCGGAAAATATTGTGGAGAAGTTATCATTACTAATGAAGATCCTTATGACGAAAATCCAATGGAAATAATTGAGCAAGTGGCAGAGGGCGCGGGCCCAAAAGCCAAAAAGATTTTAGATAGAAGAGAAGCAATAAGAGAAGCATTAAAACTGGCTAATCCTGGTGATACGGTGATTATTACCGGCAAGGGATGCGAACCGTGGATATGCCTAGCTGGTGGCAAAAAAATCCCCTGGGACGACAGGCAGGTGGTAAAAGAAGAATTTGCAAAATTTTGAATTTAAGTATAAGATGCGCATACTATGCAAAACAAAAAACTGCCGAATTCAATAAGGAAATTTATCCGCAAAGAAAAGACGAGGATTCGCCGGGAAATTTCAGATGCGAAAGAGCGGGAAAATTTTATCTCAGAATTGTATAAAAGATTTTCTCGTCCCCGTAGTTCAACTGGATAGAATGGAGGCCTCCCTCTGGGCCGTAAGGCCCAAGCTCCGCTCCGTTGGAGCGTACGCTCCAGAGGACGGGCCTGAGGCCGAAGCCAGTATGTTTTATGTATATTTATTAAAAAGCATAAAAGACGAGAGTTTTTATATAGGACAAACGGACGATATTAAGAAGAGACTTCAGAGACATAACAGCGGATTTGTCCAGACGACTAAAAATAGAGTGCCATGGATAGTGTTGGGGTATGAACAATATGATACGCGGGAAAAAGCAAGATGGCGCGAATATGAGCTGAAACATAATTATTTAAAAAAGAAAAAATTTATCGAAAGATTTTGTCCCCATAGCTTAATGGATAAAGTAGCGGCCTCCGAAGCCGCGGATCGAGGTTCGACTCCCCGTGGGGGCATAATTATTATATGCAATTAATTTTACCGTCTCTAAAATATAAAGCATCGTATATTGAAGCATTGGAAGAATCGAAAAACGAAACAGAAGAAACGCAATTGAATAAACCTGCAGAAAATCAATCATTCGAAGAATTTGTGCAACAGCTAAACGATAATGCGAAAGGTATAAATTTGCCGGAAGGATATGTGCCGGCGACAATGCTTTGGCTTATAGATAAAAATAAGGTGATTGGCCGGGTGCAAATACGCCACGAATTAAACGACTACTTAATGAAATACGGAGGACACATCGGTTATTATATCCGTCCGTCAAAAAGGATGATGGGGTATGGCACAAAAATACTTGAATTGGCGTTGGTATATGCGGAAAAGCTGGGTTTGTCGAAAGTCCTGATAACGTGCGACGACGACAATTTTGGTTCCCGACGTATCATTGAAGCAAATGGTGGTATACTAGAAAATATAATTACAGTCGAGAAAGGTAAGCCTAAAAGGCGACGGTATTGGATAACGATTCTATAAGTGGATAGAAAATATATCCTAATGTCTCCCTCCCTCTGGGCCGTAAGGCCCAACGGGCCTGAGGCCGAAGGAGAAGATTGGCTGTTCAAATCAGCCCGGGGACACAGAATGGCGGGCTTGTTGACAAAGTATTTTGATTTAGTAAACTCAATAGCGAGGGGGTGCGGGTTTTTTACCTTAAGGACAAACGGTTTCTGATGGAGGAGGTTTAAATGCATGCACTGGTTAAAGTCCAAACCAGATTTAAGTAAAAGAACCGATTTTATTAGGGCCGGTCTCCCTCACTAAAAAGCTGTTAAGCCTTACTTGACAGTTTTTTTGTTGGTGGAATTTATGGTATATTGATTTTAGAAAGGTCGTTTTCAAAATTAAACTAAAAATTTTATGGCAAACGAAGAAGGAAAATTAATCGGCAAAATCTCCCATTATTTTTCTAATATTGAAGTGGCGGTTATTGATTTAAACGGCGCATTAAAAATAGGAGATAATATCAGAATCATCGGTGGCGAAGTTGACTTTGACCAAGCGGTTGATTCAATGGAAATTGACCGGAAGAAAGTTGAAAAAGCGGGAAAGGGCGATTCGGTGGGAATGAAAGTTAGTCAGAAAGTAAGAGAAGATTATAAAGTATATAAATTGTAATTTTTTTATATGGAGCTGGAGATTATTTTACAGCTAGTTTTAGCTACATTTTTAGGTGCCTTATTAGGTATAGAAAGGGAATATAAAAGAAAAGAAGCCGGACTTCAAACTTATAGTTTGGTAGCTTTGGGCACTTGTCTTTTCACCTTAGTCTCTTCTCGGTTTGTTGGTTTTAATCCAGCCTTATTAGCAGTGGGCATTGGTTTTGTCGGCGCAGGCGTGATTTTTCACCGCGAAAATTCAACTCAAGGATTAACTACAGCTGCCGGGCTTTGGACAACAGCGGCGATTGGTATAGCCGTAGGCGCCAAGTTTTATTTTTTGGCTATCTTTACTTCTTTCCTGGCAATTTTAATTCTTACCGGTTTCGGAATTCTGGAAAGCAAAATTTTCAAAAAATGATATTTATAGCCGATTTTCATATTCATAGCAGATATTCCCGGGCTACGAGCAAAGATATGGATTTAGAGGCCCTTGATAAATGGGCGAAAATCAAAGGAATTAAGGTTTTAGGCACGGGCGACTTTACTCATCCCGAATGGCTTAAAAATTTAAAAGCAAAACTAGAGCCAGCTGAAGCTGGTCTTTTTAAGTTGAAGACAGAAACAGACGGAGTTCGTTTTATTTTGACAAGCGAGATAAGTTGTATCTATAAAAAAGCAGATAAGGTTAGAAAAATTCATATTATTGTTTTTGCTCCTTCATTTGAAACAGTTGATAAAATTAATGCTTGTTTGAACAAAATCGGCAATTTAAAATCAGACGGCCGGCCGATTCTGGGATTAGATGCCAAAGAATTAGCGAAAATTATTTTAGACGCTTCCAAGGATTGTTTAGTTATTCCTGCTCATGCCTGGACTCCTTGGTTTTCAATTTTTGGATCAAAATCAGGGTTTAACTCAATTGAAGAATGTTTCGGAGAATATTCAAAATATATTTATGCGATAGAAACCGGACTAAGTTCGGATCCTTTGATGAATTGGCAATTATCAATGCTTGATAAAGTTGCCTTAATCAGTAATTCAGACGCTCATTCTCCGCAGAAAATCGGCAGAGAGGCGAATGTTTTTAATGCGGAAATAAGTTATTCCGCGATTACCGACGCTATAAAATCAAAAGATCCTGAAAAATTTCTTTATACAATTGAATTTTTTCCCGAAGAGGGCAAGTATCATTTTGACGGGCATAGAAATTGCGAAGTTTCTTTATCGCCGAAAGAATCAAAAAAATATAATAATCTTTGTCCTAATTGCGGTAAACCATTAACTATCGGCGTTTTAAACAGGGTGGCGGAGTTAGCTGACAAGCCGGAAGGATTCAAGCCGCCAAACGCCATTCCTTTCAAGAGTTTGGTACCTTTGGCGGAAATTATTGCCGAAACTTTAGGCCGCGGAGTAGCGACAAAAGAAGTTATTAAACATTATCAGAATCTAATCGGTAAACTTGGTCCGGAATTTAATATTTTATTAAACGCTTCAATAAAAGATTTAAAATCAGCCACTCTGCCTGAAATTGCCGAAGGAATTATTCGAGTGAGGGAAGGCAAGATTTCCGTGGAGCCGGGTTATGACGGCGTTTACGGCAAAGTTCATATTTTTTCTAAGGGCAAGCAAAGAAAACCGATAAAACAAGGGCTTTTGTTTTAACTCTTTACATATTAAATGATTCGTGTATTATAAAAATATCCTTAAAGTAGCTGTTCTAGTTTAGGGTTAAAAGGTCGTTTTATTCGCACTAGTAGTTATATTTATTTATGGCTTTCAAAGATTTTGGTCCCAAAAGGGACTTTCCTCCCAGAGAGATGATCAAGGGCAACTGGAAGTGTTCAGAATGCGGAGCGGAGATTACCGAGCTCCCATTCGAGCCAGCCGCCGACAGACCTATCTACTGCAGAGAATGCTGGAGGAACAAGAGATCAGACAGATTTCAAAGATAATCCTCTGATTGTTAAAACCGTCCCGTTCGGGGCGGTTTTAATTTCGAATTTATTATCAATAAATTTTTCAATTATTCGCATATTGATTTGGCAGCGGTCGGTAACTTCCGAAACCGTAACTCGTGATTTGCCGCTGGCCATGGCTAAATAGGGTAAAATTTGATCAGCCATATATTTATCTAAACAGGCGTTTGATTTTTGTTCTTTTAACAATTCTAGGGCCGCTTCTTTACCAATGTCTTCAGCTTTTTTCCCTAATTTACCTAACCCGTCGGCGCCGATTATTGTGTTTTGAAATTCGGCAATTAAGCAAATTTGGCTGCCCGGGCATTGAGCAGGATAATATTCTATTTTTTCTTCCATCGGTAAATTTAATCCTCCCAAAATTTCTCTTGCTCCGGTGATCTGTTTTTCTGCCGTTTTTTTCTCTTCGTCGGATTCTGAAGCCCCGGAAATTACCAAGACTTTTTTTAAATCCCCTCTCTCGGTAAGGTTCAAATTTTTAAGCTTTGAAGGAAAGATATTCACTTCTACTTTGGCTCCTCCTTCCGGATAATAGCCTCTTTTTAAAATATTAATTTCAATTTTAACTCCCATTTTTTCTAAAATCTTTAAAAAAACATAGCGAAAATAATCAATGGTTGGCGAAAAAAATGTGTCAGTCGTCCCGCCTCCAAAAATAATTTTTATTGGTACAGGGGAGAACAGGGCGGGTAAAATCAGGGCCTGTAAAACCAAAACAATACTCTCGGCCGCCGGAATATTTACGGAGAACCGTTCTCCGTAAATATCTCCGGGATAAAAACAATTACCTTCTATCCGGCCATTGCAAAGCCGGGCTAATGTTTGAATATTTAAAAGGTCTTGGGGCAAGACATTAAAAATCCGGCAAGGTTTTTTAGTTACTGCCGATAAAGCGCAGACTAATCCTGCTGGGCCATCAATTTCAATCATATTTTTATTTTAGCACAACGTAATCTATAATTAGAGTAATGAAGGACATTGATTTAATTTGTAAACTAAATAAAGATTGGCGGCCGGATAATATTAAAATCAAGAAAGCCGGCGGTCAGACAAATAGGAATTTTATTGTTCAACACAAAAATAAAAAGTTTTTTGTTCGGCTTCCCTGGGAAACCAGCGTGATTGACAGAAACACCGAGGGAAAGAATATTTTAGCTTTAAGCCGCAATAAAAAATTGCGAGAAATTTTACCGAAATATTATATTTATATCTTAAGGGGTAAAAATATCTTATCTCCAAAGGGTGAAAAATTTAACCTGCCCGACGGCACGATGGTGGCAGAGTATATCCTGGGGAGGATATTTACGGCTTCTTTATTTAAAATAAAGAAATATCAGGAAAGATTGGCGCGCATGTTTTATGTTTTCCATACCAGTGGCGCGCGTTTTAATAATAAATATAATGTTTTTCGCGATGAAATTGAAAAATACAGAGTGGCTGCCAAAAAATATCCCATTCAAAAAATTATTAGCCCAGAGATAATTGAAAATCTGAATAAAATCGAAAAAGAAGCTGCGCTGATGGTTCCTATCAAAAAAAGAGTTCCTGCGCATAATGATTTTATATTCCAAAATTTCTTAACAGGAAATAACGGGAAAATTTATCTTTTAGACTTTGAATACGCCGGAATGAGCGAGAAAGGAGGAGCTCTTTACGATTTCGCATTTTTATTCGCCGATAATCTTTTTCGCAAGCCGACGATAACTAAAGAATTGTTTGAAAAATTTTTAAGAGTGGCTGATAAAATATACAGGCAATCACTCGATCGAAATCAAATTTGGTGGTTAGTGGCAACGGTTGCTGTGATGCAAGTTTGGTGGGGACTGCTTCGTTATTTTGACGTTAAAACAAAAAAGGAAAAGAAATATTTCAAAGATTATGTTTTGAAAAGAGCAAAGGGAATTTTAGATTTATACAAAATTATAAGTAAAAAAAATGGGGCTAGTTCATGCTAGCCCCAGTGAAACGGCGAATAATATTCGCTACCCCTTTAGCATAGGAGAATGGTGAAACATATCCACCTTTGGAAACCACGATCTCTTTACACTCCCTTGAGGCATTTTGCGGACACCCAACGTATCTGACTAAATTTAGCATAGGACTGTCGCCATCGCTGTCTCCGATTCCAAGTGTTTGAGATATGGGAATACCCGTGACCTCTTCAACTTGAAGCACTCCAGTTCCTTTGTCTATGCCGCCAGGTGAGATGTCCACGGTATCAGTAGAGTGGTGAACTACTACCCATTCTGCTTGGAGAGGGCCTTTCAATTTTTTCTGAACTTCTGTATAAAACTCCTCTATTGAGAAAGTCGCTTTGGCGGTCATTTCTAGCGCGATGTTGAGTTCGTTTCCTTTATAGAGTCTTATCGCTTCCTTGTATTTGGCGAGTATTTGCCGCACCACAACATCACGAATTTGACCCTCGAAGTAACCCTTGACGTCGGATTTTAGGCGCGGGTTTGGCTTCCATATTTCATTCAGAATATGAAAAATTCCCAAACCATTTTCGCAAATAGACCACCCATTGGGACTGCCGATCATATGGAGAATAGCCCTTACATAAGGCATCTCCCTTCCAGAGCAGGCTCCCATAAGGAACGGTGGTTTTTCGCTCCTGGTTAATTCCGCGAGGTGCGAAAGTTCGTATAGGCCCTCATAGAGTTCACGAGAAGGCGGTCCCATAACGCAGCCGTTTAGGTCAACTAAAATATTTCGTACTTCCATACTTCTCCTTATCCAATATTTTTTGTTGCAATACTAAATTATGAATAACATAATCTTTTATAATCTGTCAAATTGTGTTATCGTATTCTTAACATGAGAAAAACTATTTTCCGAAGAAAAACAAAAGAAACGGATATAAAAATTGAGCTAAATATTGATGGTAAGGGTGAGGCTGAAATTAATACGCCCATTAACTTTCTTAACCATCTTTTAAGCGGTTTTGCCAAACACGGGCTTTTTGATTTAAAAATTAAGGCTTCGGGTGATATTGAAATTGATCAGCATCACACGGTGGAAGATATCGGCATTTGTTTAGGCGCAGCTTTTAAACAAGCTTTAGGAGATAAAAAGGGGATCAATCGGGCGGGCTATTTTGTTTTTCCCCTGGATGAAGCTCTTTCGGTGGTGTCGGTTGATATCTCTGGCAGAGCTTATTTAGATTTTAATTGTAAATTCAAGAAAGAAAAAATAGGTGAATTGGATTCAGATTTAATAAAAGAATTTTTTTGGGGATTTGTCAGACATTTGGAGGCCACTTTGCATATTAGGATTTTAATCGGCGAGAATGAGCACCATAAAGCCGAATCCCTTTTTAAAGCCTTCGGCAAGGCGATGAAAATGGCCTGCTCTAAAGATAAAAGAGTTTTAAAAGAGCTACCAAGCACTAAAGGTTTAATTTAAAGTATGGTCAAAGATCGCATCAGAAAAATGAGCCGGTACAACCCTCCTTTAGAAGGAAGGAGTTCTAACGATTTCTTGCTTTTGGATTTTAATGAAAGAACCACCCCTGCCAGTCCGAAAGTTAAAGAGGC
Source organism: Patescibacteria group bacterium (assembly GCA_038078735.1). Classification (GTDB taxonomy): domain Bacteria; phylum Patescibacteriota; class Minisyncoccia; order Minisyncoccales; family CAZWNE01; genus JBBTTI01. Next base: position 38,852 of record JBBTTI010000001.1, read on the forward strand.
TTTAAAAAAATTTATTGAGTCGGATAGGTTGCAGGTTTATCCCGAATATGGCGATTTGGAAGCAAGAATTGCCGAATATGCCGGCGTAAAAAATGGCCAGGCAATGGTAACTAACGGCGGCGATCAGGGGATTGATATTGTCTGCAGAGGGTTTTTGGATGAGGGCGATAAAGTTATTATTCCCTTTCCTTCTTTTGCTATGCATTATCAATCGGCCGGCATTCAGGGGGCGGAAATTTTGGAGCCAAAATATAACAACAATGGAGAACTCGCCTTAGGAGAAATATTGTCTTTATTAGACGATGCGAAAGTAAAATTAATTATTCTTTGTAATCCCAATAATCCTCTCGGCAGTATTATCTCAATTAACGACGTAGAAAAGATTTTAGAAAAAGCTAAAGAAAGAAACATTGCCGTTTTGCACGATGAAGCTTATTTTGAATTCTCAAAAATTACCGCCAAAGACTTAATAGAAAAATATGACAATCTTTATATTATCAGAACATTTGCTAAAGCCTTCGGCTTGGTGGCAGGCAGGGCAGGATATGTTATTTCACAAGAGAAAAACATTCAGGAATTATTAAAAATCAGGGGACCTTATGATGTAAATATGTTTGCTAAAACCGCTATTTTAGCGGCTCTTTCCGACATTGATTATATGCAAGCGTATATTAAGGAAGTGATGGAAGTTTCTAAGCCAAGATTAGAAAAATTTTTAAAGGAAAAAGGAATTTTCTTTTATCCAAGTCGGGCCAACTATATTCTTTTAATATTAAAAAATCCGAAGGAAATAGTGGAAAAATTAAAATCTAAGGGGATTTTAGTCAGACCAAAACCTGATCATGAGGGTAAAGACGCGGTAAGGATAAGTATCGGCACAATGGAAGATACCGAACGGCTTATTGCGGTTTTAAAAGAGATATTGTAAGATTAAACCTGCGCAAATGGAAAAAATTAAAGAAGTTTTAATTGAATACCTGACAGAAACAGTCAAAGAAGTAAAAAAACGGGCAGCTCTCGGCCAAGGCCGGGAGGTTTTGGGCGAGGTCATTAATCGGCCGGAAGATTTGGAAATCGGCATTGACCGGGTGGGAGAAGATATTTTAGGGAGCCTTTTAAAGAAAAACCAATTAAAGGCTACTATCTACTCTGAACCGGAAGATCGGGATATTGAAAACGGCAATGATTTTTACGGCTCTATTGATCCTTTTGACGGATCAGCGCTTTATATGAAAGGGTTTGAACATAATTGGTACACTGCTTTAAGCTTTTATGATAAAGAGAAAAAACCGATAGCCACAGGAATCGCCGACATTCTAAATGAAAAGTTTTATATAATGGAAAATAGCAGAGCCTATTTATTAGACATTAAAACCGGCGAAGAAAAAAATATTTCTCCCTCAAAGAGGGAAAATCTGACCGAACCGATTGTCTTAGCGAGCTATATGATGAAGTCAATTTATTCCGCCAAATTTTTGGAATTTTTCGGAGATATAGTAAAAAATATGCATCCCAAAGCTCTTTTATATCCCCAAGGAGGTTCTTTCATCTATGCTTATTTGGCCTGCGGCCTTGTTGACGCCTATGTAATGTTTAATGAACCGAGATCAGAGGTTGATCCCGGATTTCCTATAGCTAAAGCTGCCGGTTGTCAGATAGTCAGCGTTGATTCCGACGGCCGGTATCGGGATTATGAATTTTTGCCCGCGCGCCAGCACGATAAAGTTGACTTGTTAATTGCTTCAAATAATTCTAAAATAAGAGATCAATTAATAAAAGAATATGTCAAAAAATATGACGAAAAATACTCTTTTAAGCCTTAAACCAATTCAAAAATTAATAAATGGCATCGGTAGGGATATTAAAAAATATTTCGGCAAAGATAAAAGTTGCATTGTCGGATTGGAAGATGATGGCGTGTTCTACGGAGAGGGTCTCTATCAATGGCTGATTGGAGAAAAAGTTGATGTAGTTTTTACTATAATGGATGACGATGGAAAGGGGCTGGAAGAAGAAAAAGTAAGAGGAAGAAAGATTTTATTAATTGATAATGACGTTGTTAGCGGCAAGGGGTACAAAAGAGCAATGGAAGCGATGCGTTCGGTAAAAGAGCGGCTTAAAATAAAAGATATAAAATATGCGGTTTTGTGCGATAGGACCGGCTTGGCTGATTTTTCAGTTGAAAATTATTCCGCTTACGCCCCTTGGAGTCTAGAGAGAATAGATGCCATAGATTTAAAAATTATTCAGGATCTTGCCAAGGATGGCAGAAAATCGTTTGTTGATATTGCCAAAAAAACCAGATTAAGCTCGGTCGGGATTAAAAATCGGGTGGAACGTTTAGTTGCTGACGGCGTTTTGAAAATTCAGGGCATGCTTAATATGGATAAAGTTTATTCGGTTAGCGCCCATATTGAAATTGAAGCCGACAGCGCTACCGTTAACCGTTTATTAAACAAATTTGAGAAATCGCCCCTAGTTTATCATTTGGTAAAAATTTCCGGCAGATATAATTTGATGGCGAGTATCGTTGCTCCTAATCTGGAGAGTATTGAAAATTTTATTGACAAAGAGATAAGAAAAACTGAAGGAGTAAAACATATTGAGATTCATGTGGGAGAACTGCCGATAATTCCCAAAACTTGGAAACCGCCAATCTCTTGACTTACCCCTTGACAAGGTCTCTTGATTTTGTAAACTAAAGTATACAAGCAAGAAAAGTTTAGAAAATAAAGAAAAAAAGATGTTGAATATAGATAATCAAAGAAAAAATCTTATCAAGATAGCCAACTCTTATAAATTGGTTTATTTGACTGGTATTTTTTGCGCAGTGATTCGTTGAGGGGATAAATAAAAAGATTATAAAAAATAAAAACTATCCCCCTCGAGAGGGGATTTTTCTAAAAGTATGGCTCCAAAAAAGTTTTATTTAACAAAAGAAGGGTTGGAAAAGACAAAAAAAGAGTACGAAGATTTAAAAAATCTTAAACTCTCCAAAACCAATGGCGAAGTTCCTAAGATTTGGCATTCAGAAGATTTGAATCCCGAATATCTTGCTTTTCAGGAGGATCTGGAATTTTTAGAATCACGGCTGAATGACTTGGAACATATAATTAAAAATGCCGAATTGATCAAGTCGCCAAACAGAGAAGAGCAAAAAAATATTAATTTAGGGGCGACGGTGATGGTGCAGGTTAACGGTCAGATGGATGAATTTACTTTAGTGGGCACTTTAGAGGCCAATCCTTCTTTAGGCATGATTTCTAATGAGTCTCCGGTCGGTCAGCAATTATTAGGCCATAAAATTGGAGATGAAGTTGTCGTCTCTTCGCCAATTAAAACTATTTATAGAATAAAAAAGATAAAATATAAAACAATTTAAACGAAAAAGAGGAAATTCTCCTCTTTTTTGTTTGGTTCAAAAAATGTTAAGATTAAAATATGGAAAATGTGCTTGATTTTTTGATTGAAATCGGGAAGTTAAAAAAGATGTTAAGGCAAGGATGGGTATTAAGGGGGATTAAAAATCCGGAATGCATTGCTTCTCATACTTTCCGCATGGCTGTTATGGCCTGGCTTTTAGGCGAAGAGCGGAAGCTTAACATATGCAAAATAATTAAAATGTCTCTTATTCATGATATTTGCGAGGTTTATGCGGGCGACGCCACTCCATATCATCCGTTTTTGTTAAATAATAAAAAATTACCTAAAGGCCTGACGGAAACATGGCCGAGATTTTCCAAAAAAGAAAAAGAAAAAATTTTTTACGAAAAACACAAAAAAGAGGACAAAGCGTTAAGGGCAATTATTTTAAAACTCCCGCCGCTTTTAAGAAATGAAATAGTCAGTCTTTGGGACGATTACGAAAAAGGGCTGACTCCCGAAGGAAGATTTGTCCGCCAGCTTGACCGAGTAGAAAATTTATTACAAGCATTGGAGTATCGGCAAGAAGGAAAAAATTTTTCTATGAATCCGTGGTGGATTCAAATAGAGGAATTAGTGGACGACCCGGTTTTAATTGACTTCATTAAAGTTTTAGAGAGAAAATTTAATAAAAAATGCTTAAATCATTAAATAAGGTTATTAAAATTTTAATTGCTTCTGACTTTCTGCTTCAGTCGGGCTGGGGTTTGATCGGTCCGATTTTTGCTATTTTTTTAATCGGACAAATTAAAGGCGGCAGCTTGGAAATGGTTGGGTTTGTCGCTGCCATCTATTGGATTGTCAAATCAATTGCTCAGCCATTTATCGCCCATCAGCTGGATAAAAATCATGGCGAGAAAGATGATTTTATTTTTTTAGTTGTCGGAATGTATGTGGCTAATTTAATTCCCTTAGGCTATATTTTTTCCACTGAACCATGGCATATTTTTACTTTGGAATTTATCAGAGGGCTAGCGATGGCCTGCGTTATCCCTACTTGGGCAGGTATTTTCACCAGACACATAGATAAGGGCAGAGAGGCCTTTTCTTGGAGTCTAGAGAGCACCGGTATCGGCTTTGCCGCCGGAATTGCCGGAGCCTTTGGCGGGATTATGGCCAGTACCCTAGGTTTCAACGTGGTTTTTATTTTACTCGTCATTTTCGGAACGCTTTCGTCTTCGGCCTTACTTCTAATCCGTCATCAGATTTATCCTAAAAATAAATTTACTCCCCGCCTTCCACCCACCGAAAAACCATTCTAAAGGCGATGAGAACTTCGTTCTCATCTTCACCTTCACCATGCTGTGTAGGGCTCGGTATTTGACAAATTTGATAAAGTATGCTACGTAAAAAGAATACGCAGTAAATTTTACTGCCGCATAAATACATTAGTAGCGCGAAAAGCGTAAAAGGAGAGTCGTCATGACAACTATTGTCGCAGACGAAGTGCTGGGTAGGTTCGCCCGGCAGCAAAATGATTGGTTCAGGAGGGTAAGGGAAGGGTCTCTTGACCCCGAGGAGGTTGGTCGTGTGGTCCAAAGCGTAATAGACCGCGGTCATCTTTTCGCTTACGACAAACGGAAAGACGGTTGGAAGTTGGTGGAGGATGTGGATTTTACTCCCATTGACCCGGCTAAGTTGGATTTCATCTCGTTTCTGAAGCCGGGTGAGGGTTCTATTGGTGGCAACGAAATGGTTCGTCGGGCTCGCGAGCTCCATGCCAATTTCGGCCAACGTCATGCGGAATATCTGCTGGAACACCAGCGGGAGATCCCGCAAGAGTTCCGGAAATACTATATAGTGTTTACCGGAACAATCTGGCGCATTCCAGACGGCGGCCTGAGTGTGGCTTGTCTCCTCTGGGATGGCGGGCGGTGGATTCTGGACTTCCATTGGCTCGAGAATGATTGGGGTTCCGGTGACCGTTTGCCCCGTTCCCGCGAGTAGATCTTTGATACTTCGTCGTTTAAAACCCCGACAAAATTTTTGTCGGGGTTTTTCTTTCGTCAAAAAATGTTATTATTAAAATTTGCGATAAAAAATACAGAGAACGGGTCTCTGTATGTTTTTTTATTTGGGTAAAAAGTTGACAAAAGACGTTTATTTGTTAATCTTTGCGTAAGGCTCGCGCTGTAGATGTCAAACATCTACAGCTTTTTTTTATTTTTTTAATGGTTTTATGATAAAATAAAATATGATCAATCAGGAGCTGGCGAAAATATTCTATGAGATTGCCGATTATTTAGAAATGGATAAAATTCCTTTCAAGCCTTTTGCTTGGCGGAAAGTTGCCAATGTTTTAGAAGCAATGGAAGAAGATGTCGGCGATATTTATGAAAAAGGGGGGAGAGGGGCTTTGGAGGAAATTCCGGGAGTCGGAAAAAGCATTGCCGAGAACATTGAAGAGTATCTGAAAACCGGCAAGGTCAGATATTACGAAGAATTCAAAAGGAGTTTGCCGATAAATTTGCCGGAGCTGATTGCCGTTGAAGGGCTGGGGCCAAAAAAGGTAAAGGTTCTTTATGAAAAATTAAGAGTCAGCAATCTGAAAGACTTAGAAAAAGCCGCTAAAGCGCATAAAATCGCTCCTTTATTCGGCTTTGGCGAAAAAACAGAAAAGAATATCTTAGAAAGCATTAATTTTTTGAAAAAGAGTAAGGGTCGTTTTTTATTGGGTGAAATTTTGCCAAAAGTCAAAGAGGTTTATGATAAATTAAAATCCTTGAAAGGAGTGGAGGCGATCAGCGAGGCGGGTTCTTTGAGAAGAAGAAAGGAAACAATCGGCGATGTTGATTTTTTAGTAATTTCTAGAACTTCCAAATCAGTTATGGATTTTTTTGTTGGATTACCCGGTGTCGTCAAAATTTGGGGCAAAGGCAATACTAAGGCCTCGGTAAGATTTAAAGATGGTTTTGATATGGATATCAGGGTCTTACCACAAAAATCATACGGCGCCGGACTTCAATATTTTACCGGTTCAGTTGAGCATAATATTGCTTTGAGAAAAATAGCCATAGATAAGGGACTGAAACTTTCCGAGTACGGATTATTCAAGGGATCAAAAATGATTGCCTCGGAAACAGAAGAAGATATCTACCGGGCCTTAGGCATGGACTGGATAGCGCCGGAATTAAGAGAAAATCAGGGAGAAATAGATGCTGCCCAAAATAATCAACTCCCGGTGTTGATTAATCTTAAAGACATTAAGGGCGATTTGCATATTCATGAAAAAGATGATTCCATAGATGAGCTTGTCGAAGAGGCGAGAAAGATGGGGTATGAATATCTGGGGATTTCCGACCACACAAAATTTTTACGCATTGAGCATGGACTGGATGAAAAACAATTAATCCGGCGCAATAAAGAGATTGATAAACTTAACCAAAAATATAAAGACTTTAAAATTCTAAAAGGTTGCGAAGCAAATATTTTAGGGGACGGCTCAATTGATATCAAAGACGAGGTTTTAGCTCAAATGGATTATGTTATTGCTGGAATTCATTCTGGTTTTAAAATGTCTAAAGACCAAATGACAAAAAGAATAATAAAGGCGATACAAAATCCAAATGTAGATATTTTTTCCCATCCGACCGGCAGACTGATTAAAGAACGCGATGAATACCAGACTGATCTCGGAAAAATTATGGAAACAGCCAAGGAAGCCGGTACTATTTTAGAAATTAACGCCTCTCCTGCAAGATTGGATTTAAATGACCAAAATATAAGAAAGGCAAAAGAAATGGGAATAAAAATGGTTATTAATACTGATGCCCATAGCAAAGACCAATTAAGATTTATGGAATTTGGCGTGGCTCAAGCCAGAAGAGGCTGGGCCGAGAAGGAAGATATCATTAATTGCTGGCCATTGGAAAGATTATTAAATTTTTTTAAAAAGTAAGTCTATGGAAAAATCAGCCGGAGCAATAATTTTTAGGAATCAAGGCGATCAAGTCTTGTTTTTACTTTTGCATTACCCTAACAGATCATCAAGGGTTAAAAGGGAACATTGGGATTTTTCCAAGGGCCATATAGAAAAAGGCGAGAATGAGGTAGATGCGGCTAAAAGGGAGATAAAAGAAGAAACCGGCTTGGCGGATATTAAAATTCTTGACGGTTTTCAAGAAATAATAAAATATTATTTTACGGTCGGCAAAAAAACTATTTTTAAAACAGTCATTTTTTATTTAGCCGAAACAAAAACTAAAGACATAAAAATTTCAGACGAGCACGTCGGCTTTAAATGGCTTCCCTACAAGGAGGCATTAAAACAGCTGACTTTCAGTAAGCCAAAAAACATTCTCAAAAAAGCCAGTGGCTTTCTTTTAGACAGCAAAGGAGTTAAAATAATAAAATAAGAGAAAGGAGTAGTAAAATGCTTAGTACTTTGTTATGTCTAAAATGCAATATCTCTCATCCGCTCACTCAAGAATTTTGTTCTTCTTGTGGTTGTCCCTTAGTGATTGAGATCATCGGTTCGTCCCCTAGAAATCCGGGCCACGATGAGGAATTGCCCAAAATAGCTCACCGAGTGTGAGCTATTTTTATTATTTCACTGCTTCGATGATTTTTTCAAAGATTTGAGGGTTATCTTGGACTAAACCGGCTAAGATTTTTCTGTCCAGTTCAATTTTGTTTTTCTTTAAGCCGAAAATAAATTTGCTGTAGCTTGTTCCCTGTAATTTACAGGCGGATGAGATGGTGGTTTGCCAAGCCCTGCGAAAATCCCTTTTTCTGACTTTTCTGTCGCGGTAATGATAAGACAGGGCCTTCATCACGGCTTGCTTGGCGGCGGCAATTTTGGATTTTCTGCCCCAGTGAAAACCCTTGGTATAAGCCAATAAATGCCTTCTTCTTTTTTGCGAAAATATTCCTCCTTTTACTCTAGACATAAATTTTTAACAGTGAAGCCATTTTTTAATCGCTTTGACCTCGGTTTTAGAAACTTTAACCCACTTCCGACTTTGCCGGACTCTTTTTCCCGATTTTTTCGCTCGGTAATGATCAAGACCGGTATGTCTTCTTAAAATTTTTCCGTTTTTGGTGAATTTAAAACGTTTTAAAATTGATTTGCGCATAAATTCGCATATTTGCGATAAATTAGTTATTCGTTGATTTTGATATTAACATTGAAAAGCCCTTCATTTCTCTTTTCAATTCTCTTTCAACTTTAATCGGAGTCATTTTCCCTAAGATTTCCAAAAATTGTTTTATTTTTCCGGTGGCGAAATTAGCCAAAGCTTTTTCCCGCCCCCTTAAAACCATTTCGATCCTTACCCTGTTCCCCTCTTTTAAAAATTTTTCCGCCAGTTTTGCCCGGGTTTCCATATCATGAGGCGAAATATTGAAGGTTAGTCTTATCCCTTTCATTTCTCCTCCTTTTTTCCCGCCACTGGCCGCTTTTTCTTTTTTTTGCAGCCAGTAAAGATATTTTCCATAGTCCATCAGTTTGCAAACAGGAGGATCAACTTTCTCTGTTATCTGGATTAAATCTAAATTGCGCTCCCGGGCCATTTGGAGCGCTTCGCCCAGCGGCACAATTCCAATCTGATTTTCCGCATCATCTATCAGGCGAACCGTATCAGTTTTTATTTGGTTGTTTAATAATGGCCTTTTAATCAAGTGTGGAGGTGGCGAGTGTGAGCTCGCATCCAAGAATTATTCTAAAGATAGTTCTACAAATGTATCTCATTTGCTTTAAGCAAGAAGTTTAAAATGAGAAAAATCTTCCTACTTTGAGTTCTTTGATTGTTCAATAGTTTTTCTAAACCCGCTGAAAAGTTATCTATCTCGCTGATATAACACCCCCTATAGCACCTAGCGAGAATCCGAGAAGGGGATGCCGCCTTAAGCTAAAGCTAAAGCGGGTTGTTTGTTGAATAGATTAGCATTTATTCTAGCTTCTCAAAGTTTTATGAGATTTGAGAAAACTCAAATTGCCTATCTTTATCAAATTCCCGTCGAAGCAATTCACCCCCTTTTTAACTCTCTGGCTATCTCTCTGTCCAGTTCCCGTTTACTGATCTTTTCCCTTTTGTCATATTTCTTTTTTCCCTTAGCTACCCCGAATTCCAGCTTTATCTTTCCGTCGTTAGTATATACCTTCAGGGGTATTAAAGTCAAGCCTGACTGCTTGGATTTGCCGATTAAATAAAGGATTTCTTTTTTTCTCAAAAGCAGTTTTCTTGAACGCTGGGGTTCGTAATCGCCGGGCATATTTTTCGGCTGATAAGGAGGAATATTGGCGCCAACCAGAAAAGCTTCGCTGTTTTTATCAATAACAACATACGAACCGGCCAAATTAACTCGGTTCATTCTGATTGATTTGACTTCTTGGCCAATCAAAGACATCCCGGCTTCAAATTTCTCCAGGATTTCATAGTTAAACCCCGCTTTTCTATTCTCGGCAAAGATTTTTATCATCACCTTTAGTTTAACACAGCTTTACGCTATTGACAAATTTTCTAAAACGTGTATAATTTTAATATTATCGGGGTAGGTCGATAAAGTTCTTTATACTCTATCGCATATCGCACTGAGGTCTGCGACCACGAAGAGTGGCGTAAATAAAACCCAGGCGAAAAAAGGAAAAAGAATGCTTATTATAATCAATGGCAAAATTCAGGAAAAAAGTGATCTATTCAAAACGGAAACGGTAGAATGTGGCACTCAGAATAATCCCCGCTCTTACAAGACATATTTTTTAGGAGACATTCAAATTAAAAATGATCACGATGGCAATTTTTATTTGAATGTCGACGACCTTGCTGGCGTTGTACCATACCAAATTCCACCGCAAATGATTACTGGATTTTCTATAATGAGCGGCCTTAGCGGAACGCGACGACTTCGGGGTATTTACGTGCTTGGTAAATCTAAAGCAGTTGTAGATGGTGTAAGGGATGGGATTATTAAGGTTAATGGAGCATCTATAGAAGATGTCCGTAGCCTTTATAGTAAGATCCGTGCTGGTACAATTCTTCCCGCCGAAAGCTGGGAAGCAGAACAGATTAAGCCCACATTCAAGCAGAGACTAAGCTACGCCCTGCATCAAGTTTTCCTGAGATAACAGAAAGAGCCTCGAGTGTCCTACCAACACTCGAGGCTCTAACTATTTTTTAATCACTTAGAAACGGAGTTTCTAAGTGTATGTTGGACATTCAACGTCTAACAATAAACATATTTATTTATAAACTTCTTTTCTGTGGCCAATTTTAAAGAAAATTGTTTCTCCTTCTCTAAAATAAAAAAATACTCGATATCGCCGAGTAATCCTGAAAGAAAAAGAACCAGGCAGTTCTTTTATTCTTTTCGTATGTAATCTTGCGTCAAACCAGTTTACGATAAAAATTTTCTCTTGTTTTTTAAATAATTTTTTAATCTCTTTCGGCAAATCATCAAGGTCTTTTAAAAAATCTTTGGTATATATAATCATTATTTTGGCGGATATTTTTGTAGGGCCATTAGGTGAGCTTTTTTAATTTGACCTCCGTTTTTATATTCTTTTATACTTTCTTCGGGAATAAAAACTAAAAACTTCTGAAGTTGATTTCGCATTAATTGTACTTCTTGAAGAATTTGGTCTAGTTTTAATTTTCCGTTTTGGGAAATAGTGTTAGCCATATAATTTTAGTATAACCCCTATAGTTTTAAAGTCAAATTTTGTCTCTTCTTATCCTTTAGTTTTTAAGCGAAATAAGTTAAAATATCAATATGGCGCTCCGCGAAGAAATCAAAAAATTAACGGAAAAAGCGGTAAAAGAACTTTATGGGGAGCTTGCCTCGCCACAAGGCAAGGTTAGAATTGATCAGCCGGAGAATGCGGAGTTTGGCGATTACTCCACTAATGCGGCGATGTTGCTTAAGAAAAATCCTCAAGAAATCGCTAATGTCATAAAGTCAGATTTTTTGGAAAAAATAGAGGTAAAAAACGGATTTATCAATTTTTTTATCGCTAAAGAGTATTTGCAAAAACAAGTTAGCGAGATTTTAAAACAAGGGCAATCCTTCGGCAAGCTCAGGACTGGCTGCGGCCAGAAAATTAACGTTGAATTTATTTCAGCCAATCCAACCGGACCATTAACTTTAGGCAATGGTCGAGGCGGTTTTTGCGGAGATGTTTTGACAAATATTTTAGAAAAATCCGGGTATAAAGTAACACGCGAATATTATCTTAACGATCGGGGCGAACAAATTATAAAATTAGGCCATTCAGTTTTAGGCGACGAAGAAGCTGTATATAAGGGGAAATATATTGAAGAGTTAAAAAGAGATGTTAAGAAGGGAAATAATATTGGCGAGGCTGGTAGTCAAGCCGCAAAAATTATTTTGGAGAAAATGATCAAACCGGCAATTAAGAAAATGGGAATAAAATTTGACACATGGTTTTCCGAGAAGAGTTTATATCAAAAAAGTGAGATTAAAAAAACTTCGGATCTTTTAAAAAAGAAAAGTTTGGTTTATGAAAACGAGGGAGCTCTTTGGTTTAAATCGACTCAATTTGGCGATGACAAAGACCGGGTTTTAATTAAAGAGAACAAAGAGGAAACTTATTTTTTATCAGACATCGCTTATTTAAAAAACAAATTTGATCGTGGTTTTAAAAAGTTAATATTTTTCTGGGGAGCAGATCACTATGGCTATGTGGCGCGATTGAAAGCTGCAGCCGAGGCGTTAGGTTACAGAAAAGATCAGATAGATATAATTATTATGCAATTAGTGCGCTTGATGCAGGGGGGCCAAGAAGTCAGAATGGCAAAACGCACTGGAATTTATGTAACCATAGATGAGCTGATTGATGAAGTTGGCTTGGATGTCGCCAGATATTTCTTTTTAACCAGAAGTTCGGATACTCATTTGAATTTTGATTTGGATTTAGCCAAAGAACAATCAGAAAAAAATCCAGTTTTTTATATCCAATACGCATACGCGAGAATACACAGTATTCTCGCGAAATTCAAAAATCAAAATTCAAAAATCAAGATTACAACTAAAAATTTAAAATTATTAAGCCACCCTTCGGAACTCAATTTAATTAAGCAATTGATCAGATTACCGGAAATAGTAGGAGATACCGCTGGAGATTATCAGGTTCAGCGTTTGCCCCAATACGCAATAGATTTAGCGGTAGCTTTTCACCAATTTTACAGGGATTGTAAAATCCTGAGCGAAGCCGAAGGATTGCAGAAAGCTCGCTTGGGTTTGGTTTTGTCAACCAAAATAACTTTAAAAAACACTCTGGATTTAATGGGCATTTCCGCTCCGGAAAGGATGTAATTGACAATATTGTATTAATAAAGCAAACTTAGATCGTCTAAACGGAGCATATCTCGGAAGTAAATTCTGGGAAGCGGCAGGAAGAGGCACTCTTCTCGTCTCAGGCGGAGCGTAATAATAATGCCATGGCATAAATATTACATATTTATATTTTATGAAAAAGATTACTAAAATTAAAGCAAAATTTTATTCAAAAGAAATTTTAAAGTATTTACTTTTGGCCGGAGCGATTAGTATTGCCGCTTCTTCGCCTTACTTTATTCCTCAACTAATAAAGAATATCAAACGAAATAGACGCCACAGTCTAAATGGGAAAAAATTTACGGACGCATTTAGTTATTTAAAAAAGAAAGGACTTATTGAAGTCGAAAAAGATGGTCACGATATCAATATTACACTGACTGAAGATGGTAGAAAAAGGGCGGGGAAATATCAAATAGACGATTTAAGAATCAAGGAACCGGAGAGGTGGGATAAAAAATGGAGAGTAGTAATTTTTGATGTTCCTCACGGAGATAGAGTAAAAAGAAACGCTTTTAGATACAAATTGAAGAGTTTTGGATTTTATTCTTTGCAAAAAAGTGTTTGGATCCACCCTTTTGATTGCGAGGAGGAAATAAAACTTCTTCGGGAATTTTTCGGCTTAAACGATAAACAGATTCAAACTCTTTTAGTAGAAAAGATGGAAAAAGACTGGTTCCTTAAAAAGTTTTTTAAATTGTCGTGATTAAATAGTAACATTTGTGCCATGGCATAATTATTACGTATTGTTTGATTAGCGGGTAAAAAAATGATATTTTAATATATATGCGATTTAAAAATAAATATTTTATTCTGCGGCACGGAGAGAATAACTATATGATAGAAAATAAGGATTTTATTTATCCTGCCGGAGTTGCGCCATCAGTAAAGTTAACCAAAAAAGGGATAGAACAGATCAAAAAAGCCGCTCAAGAATTAAAAAAAGAAGGAGTCGTTTTGATTTATTCTTCTGATTTTTTCAGGACTCGCCAAACGGCTAAGATCGTGGCAAAAGAATTAGGAATTAAAAAAATTAATTTTGACAAACGATTGCGAGATATAAATTTAGGTATATACCACGGCAGAACAAAAAAAGAATTTTATGAATTTATTGATTATAAAAACAGAAAATTTTCAACAAAACCGCTAAAGGGCGAAAGTTGGGATGATGTTAAAAAAAGAGTAGTGAGCTTTATTAAAGATATTGATAAAAAAAAGTAAAAACAAAAATATTTTGATTATCGGCCATGGCGATCCTTTATGGCTGTTAGAAGGAGCGGTAAGGAGATTAAGTCCCTATATTAAAGTCGGGGAATTGAGAAAATTAAATTAATTATGGACCTAAATTTTCCGCAATTAGAAAAAAAAATATTAAAATTCTGGAAAGCAAAAAAGATTTTTGAAAAGCTTCAGAAGAAAAACCAAGGTAAAAAACGCTGGTCTTTTTTAGATGGGCCGATTACAGCTAATAATTCAATGGGCGTTCATCACGCTTGGGGGCGGACTTATAAAGATTTATTCCAAAGATATAAAGCGATGCAGGGTTTTGATCAGAAATTTCAAAACGGCTTTGACTGCCAAGGTCTTTGGGTGGAGGTTGAAGTAGAAAAAGAACTCGGATTTAAGACAAAAAAAGATATTGAGATTTATGGCATAGATAAGTTTGTTGAAAAATGCAAAGAGCGTGTTTTGAAATATTCAAAAATTCAAACCGAACAGTCAATCCGGCTTGGCCAGTGGATGGACTGGGACAATTCCTATTACACAATGTCGGATGAGAACAATTACGCTATTTGGAATTTCCTGAAGAAATGTTGGAACGACGGGAATTTGTATAAAGGCAGGGATGCGGTGCCGTGGTGCCCGAGATGCGGCACAGCCATTTCCCAACATGAGATATTGACTGAAGACTACAAAGAAGTTACTCATGATTCTTTGTATCTGGAATACCCGATTATAAATAAAAAGGATGAGTTTTTGCTTGTTTGGACAACTACGCCTTGGACTTTGCCAGGCAATGTGGCTGTTGCTGTAGATCCTAAAAAAGACTATGCTCTTGTTTCCGGTTCCGTTGCCGGCAATAAGTATTATATTTTAAAGGATTTAGCCGCCAGTTTGGATTTGAAAGTTTTAGAAATTTTAAAAGGAGAAAAATTAGTCGGCTTGGAATACCAATCTCCTTTTGACCAGCTGTCTAGGGTTAAAAAATCTTTAGAAAATTATATCCACAGAGTAATTTCTGCCGATCCGCAGATTTTGCCGATCAGCCAAACTGAAGGGACCGGTCTTGTCCATATTGCTCCCGGCGCAGGCAGCGAAGATTTTAGATTAGGCAAAAAATTGGCCATTCCGGTTATTGAGCTTATAAATGAAGAAGCTAATTATCTTGACGGGCTTGATGAGTTTTCCGGCAAAAACGCCAAAAATGATCCAGCCATAATCATTGATTATTTAAAAAATAAAGATGGCGGCAAGTATCTTTTTGAGATAAAAAAAATCAGCCACAGGTATCCTGTTTGTTGGCGATGCAAAGAAGAATTGGTTTGGCGGGTGGTTGATGAATGGTATATTTCAATGGACAAATTGAGAGAACCTTTAATGGAAATAGCCAAAAAGATTAAATGGCTGCCGTCTTTCGGCTTAGACCGCGAGCTTGATTGGCTGAAAAATATGCAAGACTGGCTTATTTCAAAAAAACGCTATTGGGGGCTGGCCCTGCCTATTTTTGAATGCAAAAAGTGCGGTAATTTTGAAGTCATCGGCTCCAAAGAGGAATTAGAAGAAAGAGCAGTTGACGGCTGGCAAAAATTTGCCGGCCATTCTCCCCATAGGCCGTGGGTAGATGAAGTAAAAATAAAATGTTCAAAATGCGGAGAAATCGTTTCAAGAGTGCCTGATGTCGGCAATCCCTGGCTTGATGCCGGCATTGTTTCCTTTTCAACAATGGATGAGTCGTGGTTTCCGGCAGATTTTATTTGTGAGTCGTTCCCCGGCCAATTCAAAAATTGGTTTTACTCTTTAATTGTTATGAGTACGGTTCTTAAGGAGACTAATCCGACAAAAACTATTTTTGGCTATGCTTCGGTGCGCGATGAAAAAGACGAAGAAATGCATAAGTCAAAGGGCAATGCTATTTGGTTTGATGAGGCGGTTGAAAAAATAGGAGCCGATGTCATGCGCTGGATGTATGCCAAACAAAACCCGGTTGATAATTTAAGATTTGGCTATAATGCCGCCGAGGAAACAAAAAGAAAACTTCTGACCATTTATAATGTTATTGAATTTTTTATTACCTATATTCCGCACGAACAATATCCCAAAAAAGAAGAGACGCCTAAAAGTAAAAATATTCTTGATAAGTGGATTATCTCGCGATTGAATAATATTATTGCAAAAGTAACAAAAAGTTTGGACGATTTTGACGCCATGCGGGCAACATTAACTATCGAGGATTTTTTTATAAACGATTTATCTCTTTGGTATGTGAGAAGGTCAAGAAAACGTTTCCAAAAATCCCAAGACAAAGAAGAAATCCAAACTCTTTGGAGCGTTCTTATTAATATAATAAAACTTATGGCTCCGATTATGCCGTTTTTTGCCGAAGAAAATTATGGAAAACTGCGGTCAAAAGAAATGCCGGAATCAGTCCATCTGATTGATTGGCCAAAAGCTCAAGAGAAATATATTGATCTGGAATTAGAAGAGAGTATGGCAAAAACGAGGGAGATAGTTGCTTTAGCCTTAGCTGAAAGAGCGGAACTTGGCATCAAAGTCAGACAACCGCTCGCTTCGCTGTGTATAAAAGAGAAGCTTGATGAGGGGATGTTGGAGTTGATAAAAGATGAAGTGAATGTTAAAAAAATCATTCTCGGGGAGTGTTTAAAATTAGACACTGAAATCACTCCTGAACTTAAAGAAGAGGGATTAGTCAGAGAAATTATTCGGAACATACAGGATGCCAGAAAAAAGGCAAATTTAAAACCGCAAGACAAAGTTTTGATGAATTATTCCGCAGCGCCTGATTTGGATAAGGTTATAATTAAGAATAAGAAAATAATTTTAGAGGAGACAAAATTAAAGGACTTGGTTTTTGACAAAGCAATAGCGTTAAACAATCAACAATGTTCATTCATTATCGCGGCCGAGGGTTAATTTTCAAAAAAGAAGAGCGGGGCGAGGCAGATTTGTTATTTACTGTTTACACCAAGGATTTCGGCAAATTGGAAATATTGGGAAAATCCGTCAGAAAGATCGCTTCTAAGTTAAGACCGTCGGCGGAAGTTTTTTATTTATCGGAAATTGAGTTTATTCAAGGGAAAATTCAGAAAACTTTGACCGATGCCACTTTGGTTGATAAATTTTCCGGAATTAGGGGAGATTTAAAAAAAATAAGAATTGCTCACAAAATTTCTGAAGTTTTGGATAATTTGATAAAAGGACAGGAACCGGATGAAAAAATCTGGCGCCTTCTAATTGAAACATTTCAAAAACTAAATGATTTGAAATTACCAGCCCAAGGCTGGTCCGCCTCGGGCGGAGAAATTATTTACTGCTATTTTTATTGGAATTTTATTTCCATTTTAGGATACCGGCCGGAATTATATCATTGCGTCCGTTGCCGGAAAAAAATAATAACCGAGAGGAATTATCTCGTCCCTGAAGAGGGCGGAATAATTTGCGGCAGTTGTAAATCTGAAGGCAGGAACATAAGCCCTGAAGCGATAAAAATTTTAAGGATTATTTTAAAAAGGGATTGGGCCACTTTATTTAAATTGAAATTTGAGGCACAATACTTAAAGGAGTTAATATGCGTAAATTATTCATCGTCTTAATAATATTAGCGGCAATAGGAGGATTGGTTGGTTTTTGGAATTATCAAAGGAATACTTATTCTAAAGATGTTTTAAAATTGGAAATTTTAGGGCCAGATCAGGTGATTTTAGGGGAAATTTCAGAATATACCGTCAAGTATAAAAATAACGGTAATTTTCGTTTAGATAATCCGGAATTAATTTTTGCGCCACCCGATCACTCGCTTTCGGGCGATCAGGTCGTTGGAAGGCAAATTTTAGGCAAAGAGAAACTAGGCGAGGCAATTTATCCCGGAGAAGAAAAAGCTTTCACTTTTTCAGTACGGCTATTAGGCAAAGAAGGAGAGGCAAGGACTGCCAAGGCGACTTTGTCTTATCAGCCGAAGGGATTAAAGGCAAGATATGAATCGTCGACTACTTTTACCTCTAATATTAAATCAGTTCCCTTAACCCTAGAGTTTGATTTGCCAAGCAAAGCTGAATCAGCGCAAGATTTTACATTCAGATTGAATTATTTTTCCAATATAAATTCTCTTTTAACGGACTTAAGGGTCCAATTGGAGTATCCTGTTGATTTTGAGTTCTTGGAATCGTCTCCAAAATCGTTGGATAAAACCGAATGGGATATCCCTGTTTTAAATAAATCGCAAGGCGGCAGAGTAGAAATTTCCGGCAAAGTTTCCGGAGACGTGGGCTCGGCAAAAATTTTTAAAGCAAAATTAGGCATCTGGAAAAATGGAGAATTTGTCTTGTTGAAGGAGGCTGAAGGCGGAGTGGAAATTACCAAGGCATCAGTCTTTTTGCGCCAGGAAATTAATAATAATCCTAAATATCCGGCTTCCCCCGGCGATTGGCTGCACTATGAAGTTTTTTTCAAAAATATCGGGGATGACGCTTTGACTAATTTATTTATTGTTAATAAGTTAGAGGGCGATGCGTTTGATTTTAATACGATTAAATCTGATTCGGGTATTTTTAAATCCGGAGACAACTCAATTGTTTTTGACTGGAAAAGGGTGGCAAAACTTCAATATTTAGCGCCGACTGAAGAGGGCAAGGTTGATTTTTGGGTAAGAGTGAAAGACGATTTAGGCAACGTTAAAAATCCGGTTTTAAGAAACAAGGTTTTTGCTTCTCAGGTTGAAGAAGAATTTGTCACCAAAATTGGCTCTAAAATGGAAGCGATCCAAAAAGGTTATTTTCAGGATGAGGTTTTTGGCAATTCGGGTCCTCTGCCGCCAAGAGGAGGAGAAACTACCACTTATACCATACTTTGGCAGGCAAAAAATTATTATTCAGATGTCAGAGATGTAAAAATGAAAGCTACTTTACCCCAAGGAGTGGAATTAACCGGGAAAATATTCCCGGAAGAAGAAGCTCAAAAATTTACTTTTGATTCAGAGTCTAGGGAGATTGTTTGGTCTCTGGGAAATTTGGAACGAGGAAAAGGAGTTTTGAACTCCCCTCCTAATTTTTCTTTTCAAGTTGCTTTTACTCCAACAGTATCTCAAAGAGGCCAGACGCCGAATATCATCGGCCAAGTTCAGATTACCGGCGAAGACACTTGGACAGAGTCTACTTTAGAAGCAACAGCGCCCGTTATAAATACCACCTTGCCCGATGATAAGACCATCACCCCGGCGCTTGGAATAGTGCAGTAAATTTAAAATTATGCAAGATTTAATGGATAAAATTATTAGTTTATGCAAGAGGCGGGGTTTTGTTTTCCCTGGTTCGGAAATCTACGGCGGATTGTCTAACTCGTGGGATTACGGCCCGTTAGGCACGGAACTTAAAAATAATATCAAGCAGCTTTGGTGGAAAAGATTTGTTCAGAGCCGCGATGATATGGTGGGCATAGACTCTTCGCTTATTATGAATCCCAAGGTTTGGGAGGCATCGGGTCATTTGAAAGAGTTTACCGATCCGCTTGTTGAATGTAAAAATTGCCATAATAGATTTCGCGAAGATTCTTTAGAGGAAACGAAATGTCCAGATTGCGGCAAAAAAGAATTTACTTCTTCAATGCAGTTTAATTTGATGTTTAAGACATTTATCGGCCCGGCGGAAGAAAAAAACAATATTGCTTATTTCCGTCCGGAAACTGCCCAAGCAATGTTCGTTGATTTCAAAAATGTTTTAGACACCTCTAGAAAAACTTTGCCCTTTGGAATTGCTCAAATCGGCAAAGCTTTCCGCAATGAGATTACTCCGGGGAATTTTATTTTTAGAACGCGCGAATTCGAACAAATGGAAATAGAGTATTTTATCCGCCAAGAAGATTGGGAAAAATATTTTGAATACTGGAGAAAAGAAATAATAGAATGGATTAAAGATTTGGGAGTTGATATTAAAAATATCCATGAAAATGAAATTTCCGATAAGGAACGGGCTCACTACTCTAAAAGAACCATAGACTTTGATTATGATTTTCCTTTTGGTCGGAAAGAATTATACGGCTTGGCTTATAGAACCGATTTCGATTTGAAAAACCACTTCAAAGAACCGCCGTATAAAGAGGAGGGCGTCAATGCGTTCTATCCGCACGTCATAGAGCCGACATGGGGAGTTGATCGTTCGGTTTTAGTGGCGCTTCTGGAGGCGTATAAAGAAGAAGATAAAAGAATCGTTTTAAAGTTGCCCGTGAAACTGGCTCCCTACAAAGCCGCAGTTTTCCCGCTCTTGGCGAATAAACCGGAACTCGTAAAGCTGGCTAAAAAAATTTATGATGATCTGCGGAAAGATTTTATGGTGGCTTTTGACGATCGGGGGAATATCGGCAAGCGTTATTATTCGCAAGATGAAATCGGCACGCCGGCCTGCATTACCGTTGACTTTGATAGTTTAGAAAAAAATGATGTCACTATCCGCGACCGCGACACTATGAAACAAGAAAGAGTTAAGATTAAAGACTTAGCGAATATTCTAAAAGATAAACTAAACCGTTAAGCTGGACAGAAAAGATATTATGTCTACGAAAAATCGCCAAGCGAGCGGTTTTTATTTTGAAAAACTGAATTTTCTGATATAATTAAGTAATGATTAGTCGGGTAGTGTTAGACGCCAGACGTCTAACATCCATAAGAAACTTATTGAATATGAGAAAGAATAATAAAAAAATTGTATATTTGTCTTTTGAGCGTTATTTAGCCCAACAGATGAAAGATAAGGTATTTAGAGAGGCATACGAGAAAGAAGGTCAGTATCTTAAGATTGAATTTGTTAAATAATATGTTTCGCAAAACTACGTTAAAAAATGGGTTGAGGATAATTACCGTGCCGCAGGATAATACGGAAACGGTGACGGTTTTAGTGTTGGTCGGGACCGGTTCAAAATATGAAACCAAAGATATCTCCGGCATTTCTCATTTTTTGGAGCATTTATTTTTTAAAGGAACAAAAGAAAAACCGACGGCCTTAGCTGTAATTGAACCCTTAGATAAAGTCGGTGGCGTTTACAACGCTTTCACTTCCCAAGAATGCACAGGCTTTTACGCTAAAGTTGAGGCGTCGCATTTCGAATTAGCCTTGGAATGGGTTTCGGACATTCTTTTAAACTCCACTTTTCCGGCCAAGGAAATTGAAAAAGAAAAAGGGGTGATTATTGAAGAAATAAATATGTATTATGACGATCCAAGGAGATATGTCCAAACTTTATGGACGAAACTTTTATACGGCGATCAGCCGGCCGGCTGGGATGTTGCCGGGACGAAAGAAACGGTCTCTAAAATTAACCGGCAAAATCTCGTAGATTATGTCAATAATCATTACACTTCTTCCAGCGTTATCGTTTGTATTGCCGGAAAAATTAACGAATCTGAAGGACTGGCCAAAGTAGAAAAATATTTTTCGAAAATAAAAATTAAACAGACAGAGGAAAAATTAAAAGTTATTGAGAAACAGGATAAGCCGGGATGCTTAATTCATTATAAGAAAACCGACCAGACTCATTTTTGTTTGGGAGCTCGGGGATATAATATTTTTCATCCTCAAAAATACGCTCAAGAATTATTGGCAACAATTTTGGGAGCCGGAGGGATGATGAGCAATCGGCTTTTTACCGAGGTAAGGGAAAAATTAGGATTGGCTTATTATATTTCAACGGAAACTGACACCAGCACTGACACGGGGTTTTTAGTCACCAATGCCGGTGTGGACAATACAAGGGTGAAAAAAAGCATCCAAACTATTTTAAAAGAGTATAAAAAAATTTCTCAAATTAAAGTTTCCGCTCAAGAGCTTAAAAAAGCCAAAGATAATATCAAAGGGAAAACAGCTATTTATTTAGAGCCGTCTGACTCCCAGGCCTCTTTTTTCGGATTTCAGGAACTTTTAGAAAAGAAAATTTTAACCCCAAATGATTTTTTCCGGGAAATTGATAAAGTTTCCCAAAGTGATATCCTGAAAGTAGCTAAAGATATTTTTCAGCCGGGAAAATTAAATTTGGCTTTAATCGGCCCGTTTAAAAACGATGAACCAAACATTAGACATATCTTGGCAAACAATTTTTAAAGTTGTTTTAATCGGATTTTCCCTTTATCTTGTATTTTTACTAAGGGATATTTTGGTTTTAGTGATATTTGCCTTAATTATTTCCGTTTTGTTTAATCCCGCCATTGAATTTTTGCAAAGATACAAAATTCCCAGAGTTTTAGCTACTATCCTAATTTATACCGGAGTGTTCGGTATTCTAGGTTTTTTTGTTTATTTAACTATTCCAATTTTTGTCAATGAACTTAAGCAATTCTCTCAGTTTTTCCCTCAGTACTTTGAAAAATTAGCTCCGCCCTTAAAGGGATTGGGGCTTGAAACGTTTGATAGTTTTGACAGTTTTGTTGACGGATTGGGAGGGTTGGCGATAAAAGCATCTTCTAATATATTTTCCGCAGTTTCAATTATTTTTGGCGGTATTTTTTCCACCATCACTATTTTTACTATTGCAATTTTTCTTTCCTTTGAACAAAATGCTATTGAGAAAACAGTCGGTATTTTTTCTCCTAAAAAATACGAAGAGTATGTCTTAATCCTTTGGAAAAAATCTCAAGCAAAGGTTTCCGGTTGGTTTGGCTCAAAAATCCTTACCGGTTTGTTTGTGGGACTGCTTACTTTCGCTGCCTGTAAAATTTTAGCTGTGAAATATGCCATTTCTTTTGCTTTTCTCGCCGGAATTTTAAATATTATTCCGATCATAGGTCCGATTGTTACGGGAATTATTATATTTGTTTTTACAGGATTAGATTCATGGACAAAAGCTGCTTTCGTTCTGATTATTTTTTTTCTTATACAGCAAATCGAGGGCAATATTATAACTCCGATTTTAACCAGGAAATTTGTCGGAATACCGGCAGTGCTGGTGTTCATCGCTTTACTGATCGGCAGCCAGCTCTGGGGAATTTTAGGGGCAATTCTAGTTATTCCCTTAGCTGGCGTAATCTTTGAATTTTCCAGAGATTTTTTAAAAAAGAGAAAAGAATCCATTGAATAAAATGGCTGTTTTATATATTGTTGCCACTCCTATCGGCAATCTTCAAGATATAACTTTTAGAGCCGTTGAAACCCTTAAAAGGGTTGATTTAATTTTGTGTGAAGATACGAGAGTAACTCAAAAATTACTCAGCCATTACGAAATTAAAACACCAACATTGAGCTACCATCAGCACAGCAAATTAAATAAAATAGAATATATATTAGATCTTTTAAAACAAGGCAAAAACTTGGCCCTGGTTTCCGATGCCGGCACTCCGGGCATTTCCGACCCTGGTAATAAACTTATTGCCGAATTTACACAGGTGCAACCTGTGCCTGGGCCATCTGCTTTAACTGCGGTAGCAAGTATTGCTGGTTTTCCGATGGATAGATTTTTATTTCTGGGATTTCCGCCGATAAAGAATAAAAGGAAAAAATTTTTTGAAGAGGTCGCCACTTCAAGATATCCGGTAATTTTTTACGAATCACCCTATCGTATTATTAAAACTTTAAATGAGATTGAACCCCTGAGAGATATTGTGGTTGGTCGCGAATTGACTAAGAAATTTGAAACAGTTTATCGCGGTAAAGCTAAAGACGTTTTAAACCAGTTGACAAAAGAGGAAATTAGAGGAGAATTTGTGGTAATAATAAACAGATGAAAAATAAATTTTATATCACAACCAGCATTGCTTATACAAATGCGTCTCCGCATATCGGCTTTGCCTTAGAAGCGATCCAGGCGGATGTTTTAGCCCGTTATCATCGAAATTTAAGTGAGGATGTTTTCTTTTTGACCGGGACCGATGAGCATGGCGCGAAAATCGCCAAGGCGGCAGAAAAATCAGGTAAAAACCCGCAAGAATTCACCGATGAAATTTCTGCCAAATTTCATGGATTAACTAAGGGTTTAAATTTATCTAATGACGATTTTATCAGAACCACCGATCAGGCGCGGCATTGGCCGACAGTAAAAGATATTTGGTTGAAACTGAAAAAAAATAACGATATTTATAAAAAAAATTACAAAGGCCTTTATTGTCTAGGCTGTGAGGCTTTTATCACTCAAAAAGATTTAATTGACGGAAAATGTAAGATCCATCTTAAAGAACCGGAAGCCATTGGCGAGGAAAATTATTTTTTCAGGCTTTCGAAATATTCAAACAAAATAGAAGAGTTGATTAAAAAAGATGAGGTAAAAATAATTCCCCAAGAAAAGAAAAACGAAATGTTAAACTTTGTCAGGCAGGGATTAGAGGACATCAGTTTTTCAAGGCCGAGTAAAGATTTGAAATGGGGCATACCTGTGCCAGATGACGATTCTCAAACAATCTATGTTTGGGCAGACGCTCTTGTGAATTACCTTCTCCCGAAGAAATATTGGCCGGCCGATATCCATTGTCTGGGAAAAGATATCTTAAGATTTCACGCCACAATTTGGCTGGGAATGCTTTTATCTTCAAAATTGCCCTTGCCAAAATCAATTTTTGTCCACGGCTTTATAACTTCTAACGGCCAAAAAATGTCGAAATCATTAGGGAACGTAGTCGATCCGTTTGAATTAATTAGAAAATACGGCGCAGACGCAGTTCGTTATTTTCTTTTGCGGGAAATTCCAGCAACCGAAGACGGAGACTTTACTATTGAAAAATTTGAGCAAAGATACAATGCTGATTTAGCCAGTGGGCTGGGAAATTTGGTGGCGAGAGTAATAACATTGGCCGAAAAATTCAAAATTCAAATCTCAAAATCCAAAATAAATCCAAAATTCGAAATTCAAATAAATAAAACTCGAGAGAAATATAAAAAGGCGCTTGAGGAATTTAAATTTAACGAAGCTTTAATTGCGATTTGGGAGTTAATCAGTTTTTGCGACAAAATTATAAACGAAGAAAAACCTTGGGAGGGAGGAAAAGAAAAAATTATAGATGATTTACAAATAACAATCATCGAAATTGCAAATTTAATAAAGCCATTTATGCCCGAAACCTCGGGAAAAATAATAGAGCAGATAAAAAATAGGGTTAGTCAGTCATTATTCCCGCGAATTTAAAATATGATTTCTGTTTCTCAAATATTTTGGGTTTTATTTGTAATTTTTATCTTAGGAGCCGTTATTTTTGACCTTTATTTACAAGGAAGAAGGAAAAAAGAACTTTCCATGAGGGAGGCGGGTTTTTGGACATTAGGATGGATAGGTTTGGCGTTATTTTTCAATCTGCTAATTTATTTTTTCTTGGGGCATGAAAAAGCTTTGGAATTTTTCGCCGCTTATTTGTTGGAAAAATCGCTTAGTTTAGACAACCTTTTTGTTTTTTTGGTAATTTTTTCTTATTTTGATCTTTCCGTAATTGCCCAGCAGAAAATCTTAAAACTGGGAATTTTGGGCGCTTTTTTAATGAGAGCCGTTTTCATTTTCGGGGGCATTTGGCTCTTACAGAGATTTGATTTTCTTTTTTATATTTTTGGCGCTTTTTTGATTTTTACAGCGCTTAAGCTTCTTCTTCAAAAAGGGGAAAAAATAAACCCCCAGAAAAGCTTATTTTTGAAGATTGTAAGAAAATTTATTCCCATGGCAGACGATTGCAAGGAAAATAAATTTTGTATAAAAAAAGAAGGAAAGCTCCATTTTACCCCTCTTTTTATTGCCTTGATTTTGATTGAAGGATCGGATTTGGTTTTTGCTTTAGATTCCGTGCCCGCAGTTCTAGCCATCACGCAAGATCCGTTTTTGGCCTATACTTCCAATGCCTTTGCCATACTCGGCTTAAGGGCTCTTTATTTTTTCTTAATCACTTTTTTGCCAAAATTCATTTACTTGGAAAAAGCCATAATAGCTTTATTGGCGTTTGTCGGCTTGAAAATGATTTTAAACCAGTTTTATCATATTCCCCTGGCTTTTTCGATCGGCTTTATTTTATCGGTTTTGATAATTTCCATTTTATTGTCTTATAAAAAATTAAAAGAAAATGAAAGTGCTAATTGATACGCACGCCCACGTGAATTTCAATGCTTTTAAGGATGATGCCGACGAAGTGATTGGCCGGTCTTTGGCTGGAGGAGTTCAAATGATAAATGTCGGTTCGCAGTATTCTACCTCAAAGAGAGCGGTAGAAATGGCTGAGAAATATGAAAGCGGAGTTTATGCGGCCATTGGGCTTCATCCGATTCATTTAGCCGATGGCATTTTTAAAACAAAATTAGACGAAGAAGAAGTAATTATTCCGACCAAAAATGAAGAATTTGATTCTGAAAAATATAAAAAACTCGCCAAATCTTCCAAAGTTGTTGCCATCGGTGAAATCGGCTTAGATTATTATTACCGGCCAAAAACTAAAACAAAACTCGAGGAATTCAAAGAATTGCAGAGAACGGTTCTCTGTAAACAGCTGGATTTGGCAAAAGAATTAAATTTGCCGGTTATTTTTCACTGCCGTTCAGCGCATAACGACTTAATAAACGAGATCCGATCTCGCGACGAAATCGGATCTCCTAAAATACGCGGGGTAATCCATTGTTTCACAGGAACTTGGGAGGAGGCGCAGAAATATTTGGAAATGGGTTTTTATTTAGGGTTTAATGGAATAATCTTTAAGCTTGATTTAAACGACGTGATTAAAAAAACTCCCCTAGAAAGAATTGTTTTAGAAACCGATTGTCCGTATTTAACTCCGAAGCCCATGGAAGGCCGCAACGAGCCTTTATACGTGAAATATGTCGCTGAAAAAATTTCGGAACTAAAAAATGTAAGCATTGAAGAAATATCTCAAGCTACCACTCAAAATGCCAGAAAACTCTTTAGAATTTAATATCACGAGAACGGTTCTCGTGATAAATTAGACAAAAACCAGCTTGAGAGAGCTGATTTTTTATGTTAAATTAAGTATATTATGGAACAATACAACCCGCAGAGAATTGAAGCGAAATGGCAAAAATTTTGGGAGAAGAAAGGGTTTTATAAAACTGAAGATTCGAGTAAAAAACCTAAAAAATATATTTTAGTTGAATTTCCTTATCCTTCTGGCGACGGCCTTCATGTCGGCCACGTCAGAAGTTATTCTGCTTTAGACGCGGTCTGCCGAAAAAAAAGAATGGAAGGGTTTAATGTTTTGTTCCCGATTGGCTGGGATGCTTTTGGTTTGCCGACAGAAAATTATGCCATAAAAAATGGCATCCATCCGAGCGCGGCCACGGGAAAAAATATAGCTAATTTTAAAAGACAGCTTAAGAGTTTGGGTCTGTCATTTGATTGGTCAAGGGAGATAAATACAACTGATCCCGAATATTATAAATGGACTCAATGGATCTTTTTAAAACTTTTTGAGAAAGACATGGCTTATCAAGCGGAAATTCCGGTTAACTGGTGCCCTTCTTGCAAAATTGGTTTGGCTAATGAAGAAGTAGTTGATGGAGCTTGCGAAAGATGTCATACGCCAGTCGGAGAGAAAACATTAAAGCAATGGATGATACGAATTACCAAGTATGCCGACAGATTGATAGACGATTTGAAGAATGTTGATTTCCCCGAGCGCGTTAAATCCCAAGAAATAAATTGGATAGGAAAATCAGAAGGCGCAGAAATTAAATTTAAAATTGTCATAGGTGACACCTATGACAATTTACCAGTTTTTACAACAAGGCCAGATACGTTATTCGGCTGTACTTATTTAGTTTTATCGCCGGAACATTCGTTAATCGAAAATTTAAAATTAAAAATTGAAAATTGGGACGAAGTCCAAAAATATCGCAAAGAAGCGAAAAAGAAAAGCGAGCTGGAAAGAACGGAATTAACTAAAGATAAAACCGGTGTGGAATTAAAGGGAATAAAAGCGATAAATCCGGCAAACAATGAAGAAATTCCTGTTTTTGTGGCAGATTATGTTTTATCTTCTTATGGAACCGGCGCCATTATGGCGGTTCCGGCTCATGATCAGCGCGATTTTGATTTTGCCAAAAAATATAATCTGCCGATTAAAATTGTTGTTGACGATAAGGAACGCTTGGTTGATTCTGGAAAATTTAACGGGATGGAGTCAGATGTTGCTAAATGGGAAATTACTAAGTTTGTTGGCGGGAAGAAAACAATAAATTACAAATTAAGGGATTGGGTTTTTTCAAGGCAACATTATTGGGGAGAGCCCATTCCAATTATTCATTGCTTGAAATGCGGCCAAGTGCCGGTGCCGGAAAAAGATTTGCCGGTAGAGCTTCCTTACGTTGAAAAATACCAGCCAACAGGAACCGGCGAATCGCCCTTGGCAGTTATCACGGATTGGGTTAATGTTAAATGTCCGAAATGCGGCGGCCAGGCTAAGCGGGAAACTGACACTATGCCTAATTGGGCCGGATCTAACTGGTATTATTTAAGATATCTAGATCCGAAAAATAATAAAGCCTTGGCTGATGTTAAAAAAATAAAATACTGGATGCCTCTTGATTGGTATAACGGCGGTATGGAACATACCACTTTGCATCTTTTATATTCCAGATTTGTTTACAAATTTTTATATGACATCGGGATAGTGCCGTCTTCCGAGCCTTACCAAAAAAGAACTTCCCATGGCATGGTTTTAGCCGAAGACAACAGGAAAATGTCCAAGTCTTTTGGCAATGTCATTAACCCGGACGATATTGTCAAAAAATTTGGCGCTGATTCATTACGTCTTTATGAAATGTTTATGGGGCCATTTGATCAGGCAATTGCTTGGAGCACGAACGGCTTAAGAGGTTGTTACAGATTTTTAAATAAAGTTTGGCAATTACAATTTAAAGTTAAAAGAGACTTAGTCTCCCACTTAGAGACTAAGTCTCTAAGTCGCTTGTTACATCAAACGATTAAAAAGGTGACGGAGGATATAGAAAGTTTAAATTATAATACGGCAATTTCAGCCTTGATGATTTTAGTTAATCAATCAGACCAAATAACAAAAAATAGTTTTGAAATTTTATTGAAATTGCTGGCGCCATTTGCGCCGCATATTGCTGAGGAATTATGGAGCAATTTAGGCAATAAAAATTCTATTTTTGAAGAATCTTGGCCGAAATACGACGAAAAATTAATGCAGGAAGATAAAATCAACTTGATTATTCAGATTAACGGCAAATTCCGAGATAAGATTGAGGTCGAGGCTGAAATCTCCGAAGGCGAAGTTAAAAAATTGACTTTAAATCGGGAAAAAGTTAAACAATGGGTAGCAGGTAAAGAGATTAAAAAAATAATTTTTATTAAAAATAAACTAATCAATATTGTATGTGCGGAATAGTCGGTTATATAGGTAAAAAAAATGCCGTTCCAATTTTAATGGAAGGGCTTAAAAGAGAAAGCTACCGAGGATATGATTCCAGCGGTATTGTTGTTTTATGCGGCAATGAAATTACCAGCGTTAAGGCGGTGGGCAAATTAGAAGAATTAGAAACAAAAATTATTCCCTGCGATATAAATGGAAATGTCGGTTTGGGCCATGTCCGCTGGGCAACTCACGGCGAGGTGACCGAAGAAAATGCCCATCCGCATCACGACTGCAAAAACAATATTTGGCTGGTTCATAACGGGATTATTGAAAATTATAAAGAATTGAAAAAAAAGTTGGAAGAAAAAGGCCATAAATTTGTTTCGCAAACAGATACCGAAGTTTTACCTCACTTGGTTGAAAATTTTTTCCAAGGGAATCTGGAAGATGCGGTTCGCAAAGCTTTGAAATTGATTAAAGGCACTTACGGTATTGCCGTAATAGCCAAAGAAGATCCCGGAAAAATTGTCGTCGCCAGAATGGCCAGTCCTTTAGTCATCTCCGTTAACGGCGCAGGCGGTTTTGTCGCTTCAGACTCTGCGGCTATTCTTTCTCATTCAAATAAAGTGGTTTTTCTGGAGGATGGAGAAATTGCCGTGATTACTCCTGAAGAATTTACAATTACCGACTTGATGAATCATCAAAAAGCCAAAGAGCCCATAGAACTAGATTGGACGATTGAAGAAGCCCAAAAAGGCGGCTATCCCCATTTTATGCTCAAAGAAATTATGGAGCAGCCGGAGAGTATAGAAAATTCTTTGCGCGGCAGATTGATTTTAGAAGATGGCAAGGCAAGGTTGGGAGGATTAGCTTCTGTCCAAGATAAATTAAGAGATATTGAAAGGCTGAACATTATTGCTTGCGGCACTGCTTATTATGCCGGGCTGGTGGGAGAATATATGCTTGAAGAATATGCCGGTGTGCCGGTTGAAGTAGACTTAGCTTCAGAATATCGTTATCGGAAGCCTATCATTGATAAGAAAACAGCGGTTTTAGCTATTTCTCAATCCGGTGAAACCGCTGACACTTTAGCCGCCCTAAAAGAAGCGAAAGAAAAAGGAGCAATGATCTTAGGGTTAGTTAATACCATTGGTTCCAGTGTCACCAGAGAAACAGAGGCCGGAGTTTATAATCACGCCGGACCGGAACTTGGCGTTGCTTCTACCAAAGCCTTTACTTCGCAATTGGCAATTTTAGCTCTTTTGACTTTGTATTTGGGCAGACAGCGTCAGCTTTCTTTAGTTATGGGGCAAAGAATTGCTAAAGAGCTAGCCTTAATTCCTGAATTAGTCGGGAAAATATTGAAAGACAGCTCTAAGATTGAGGCAGTGGCTAAAAAATATAAAAATTGCGGAAACTTTTTATTCTTAGGCAGAAAATATAACTTCCCTATCGCTTTAGAAGGAGCCTTAAAACTAAAAGAAATATCTTATGTCCATGCCGAGGGTTACGGCGCCGGGGAAATGAAGCACGGCCCAATTGCTTTGATTGATGAAAATTTTCCGACAGTGACTATTTGTCCGTCAGATTCGGTCTATGAAAAAATGGTTTCTAATATTGAAGAAATAAAAGCCAGAAAAGGCAAGGTTATTGCTATAGCTACCGAAGGCAATGAGGAAATAAAAAACCTGGCAGACGATGTAATTTATATCCCCAAAACTCTGGAAATGCTGACGCCGATTTTGTCTATTATTCCTTTGCAGTTATTTGCCTATTATATGGGGACGCTAAGAGAGTGCGACGTGGATCGTCCCCGCAACCTGGCAAAATCCGTCACCGTAGAGTAAAATAATTTATATATGGAGTATAATCCCGACATCGGGTGTCGGGATAAATTTGACAGAACAAATAAAGCGTGCTAAATAAAGTTCACGCATAGTAAATTTTTCTGCTGTGCGAGAACCTTAAATAAGGAGGAACAGTCCATGAAGAATGGAACAGTCCACCACAAGGCAACCGATGGGCAGCGAAGGGATATCGCTGCCACTATAGTTGCTGCCATACCACACGATCTCTCATTTAAAGAGGCTCAGGAAATAATCGGTGGTAAAGGTCCTTTTATAGCCAACATCCGGGAGGTATTCACGAGTCGACGATTAACTATTGTACCGGCTGGTGGTGTGTGGTTTAATCTCGAGGTTATTGATGTCGATCCTATGACGGTTGTTGCTCTTGCTAACTACGAGGTTAAAGATTGGAAATATCTCGGTCCTCAATATACGGGCAAGCGGGTACGCAGGGTGAAGCTCATTCATTTGGGTCATAATAATAATCTTAATGAGGCAAGAGCAAGAGCAGATGGGATGGGCTACCGACTTGTTGGTGGCCAAATGATGGAACCTTTTAGAAATAAGTTTCCTAAATATAATGATACCGGGCCCATAGTTTTTGGAGGTGATGAGTGGTTAAATCCACACGGTGAGACACGTGTCGTGGCCTACCTCCACGATATTAGTAATTATGAGTTGCTGAGAGCATTTCGCAAATCTAATTCTCTTTTCGACAAAGTCTGCCGATGGATGGTTACCTTAAAATAAGGGGCATTGAGCAAAAGTCCTCTCATGGTACTTCGGTACTCGTGGGGGGACTTTTTTATTTTCAAATCATTATTTTTTGTGATATATTGGAAGATATTATGGAGAAAACAATTTTAATTGGTGGAAAAGCGGGACAGGGTACGGCGGTTACTTCACATTTAATTGCGAAGATTTTTTGCCATTTAGGCTATTATGTTTTTAATTACCGCGATTATCCATCTTTAATTACCGGCGGCCACAATTTTAACGTTATAAGTATTTCCGATAAACCTATTTCTTCCCATAAAGATAAGTTTGATATTATCTTGGCTTTAGACCAAAAGACTATTGATCTTCATAAGAAAAATTTAAACAAAGGAGGAATAATTTTTGACGGTAAAGGTTTAAAACCGATTTTTGGCAATAATGTTTTGATCGGCAAGCTTTTTAAATATTTTGGCGTTGATAAAAGTCCTATATTTAAGGCTTTTGAGGAAGAATTCAAGGAAAAAGCTGAAATGGCTAAAACAGCGATAGAGGAAGGATATAATTCAATTGAAATTAAAGAGAAATTAGTGAAAAACGGCAAAGAAAAATACTTACTTTCTGGTAATGAGGGATTATCTTTGGGAGCGATTGCCGCAGGAATGGATATTTACATTGCTTATCCAATGACTCCGGCTACTTCCATTTTGAGTTTTTTGGCTAAAAGGCAGCTAGAGCAGAACATTTTAGTTTTGCAATTGGAAAACGAAATCGCTGTTGTTGACGCAGCTATCGGCGCTTCTTTTGTCGGGGCGAAAACAATGGTGGGCACTTCCGGCGGCGGCTTCGCTTTAATGACCGAATCTTTAAGCTTAGCCGGCATGGTGGAATTGCCCTTGGTGATTTTCTTAGGTCAGAGGACTGCTCCCTCAACCGGAGTTGCCACCTATACTGGCCAAGGTGATTTGAAGTTTGCCTTAAATCCCGGCCAGGGCGAATTTCCCAGAGTAGTTGTCGCTCCGGGAGACGCCAAAGAAGCTATTATTAGAACCCAGGAATCTTTTTATTTGTCTTCAAAATATCTGGCGCCAATAATTATATTAGGAGACAAGCATTTAAGCGAATCAAGCTATAGTTTTGACAATATAGCTAAATCATCCATAAGTAATTCCAGATTTATTTTAGATAAAATTCCTTTGAATTATAAAAGCTATCAAATCACAAAAACCGGCGTGTCGCCGCGATTGGTTCCGGGTCAAGGGCCGGTGGTTCGCGCCAATAGTTATGAGCACACTGATTTTGGCAATACCACAGAAAATGCGGAATGGATAATAAAAATGAACGATAAGCGTCAGAGAAAACAGGAGTCTATTGCTAAAGAAACTAAAAAATTAAATCCCGTTAGCATCTACGGAAAAGGACGTAATTTAATTATTGGCTGGGGATCAACTAAAGGCGCTATTATTGATGCTTTGCCGAAATTAAAAAATTTCCGATTCCTGCAGATTTCTTATTTAATGCCTTTTCCGAAAGAAGAGGTTTTGAAAGAAATTAAGAAGTCCCTGCCTGCCGGCAGGCAGGCAAAAAAGATTATTTTAGTAGAAAATAATTCCACCGGATTGCTTGGAGATGTTATCGCCGAACAAACAGGATTTATTATTAAAAATAAAATTTTAAGATACGACGCCAGACCATTTACTGCGGAATACTTAATTAACGAAATCCATGGAAAATAAAGATTTAAATACAAAAGAAGAGAATACTTGGTGCCCGGGGTGTCCGGATTTCAGTATTTTGGAGTCAACCAAAAGGGCTTTAGTTGAATTGGTCAATGAAAATAAAATTGAAATCAAAAATACGGCTATCGTCACCGGCATCGGTTGCCATGCTAAAATTTTTGACTATTTAGAGTTGAATAGTTTTTCCGGATTGCATGGCCGGGTCTTGCCGATTGCTTTGGGGATGAAAATCGGAAATCCAAAATTAACGGTTATCGGCTTTGGCGGCGATGGCGACACTTACTCTGAAGGTATGGAGCATTTTATCCATAATTGCCGATATAACTCGGATATGACGATGATTGTTAATAATAATCAGGTTTTTGCCTTAACTGTTGGCCAACCCACGCCAACATCGGAAAAGGGCCCTTTAAAGCCCTTAAACCCCATTGCCCTAGCTTTAACGGCCGGAGCCAGTTTTGTCGCCCGAGGATCAGCTTTAGATATAGAACATTTGAAAAATCTTATTAAGGAAGCGATTTTGCATAAAGGATTTTCTTTTATTGATATTTTACAGCCTTGTATTGTTTTCCATAATACTGTTCCTTATTTCCAGAAAAATATTTATAAGTTAGACCCGATTCGCGATCTGACTAATTCAAAAGAGGCCATGGAGAGAGCCGAGGAATGGGATTATTGTTTTGATAGGGATCAAAAAATTCC
Source organism: Patescibacteria group bacterium (assembly GCA_038078735.1). GTDB lineage: Bacteria > Patescibacteriota > Minisyncoccia > Minisyncoccales > CAZWNE01 > JBBTTI01. The sequence continues at coordinate 73,078 of JBBTTI010000001.1, forward strand.
CATCGGCATTTTTTATAAAAAAGAAAGGCCGGTTTTTGAAGAACAACTGCCGCACAATACTTGGTATACTCAAAAAAGAAAAACCGACTGGCAAGACCTTACCAAAGATTTTCACTAAAAAAGTGGGGCCTCTGACCTCCACTTTTGTTTAATAAAATTGACAATTAAAGAATTAACGATATACTGTTCATTAGGAGGATAAAATGTCATTAATAGATCTTTTTGAAAATAGACTAAAGCTGGGACAAGAATTGAGTGAGGAGGAGCTTGAGGAAATTGATCGAATGAGAGCTACAGAGACAGAGAATAAAGAGCTGTCTGCCCGCCTTGTAGACATAATAGGATTGAACTTAAGAGTTCGTGTTTCTAATTACATCGAGGCCTTGAAGGAAACATATGACAAAATAGAGCTAGAATATCAGAATCCTAATACTTCGGACAAGCGTAAAGTTGAGTTAGCCGTGCTGGGTCAGAAGGTTTCCGAGGGTTTAAACATATTAACACGATGATATTCTGTCGGGAATCGGCGTAATAGCAGGGGGAAAAATTATCTCGCCCTGCTTTTTTATTTTTAGGTAAATTGTTAAACATTGTTAAACATTCAATGTCTAACAACTCTATAGAATAGCAGAATAATATAATAGTAATATCATTGCTATAGCATAGATATTACTATTGCATGTGGAGTTTTAAATTAGCTGATTTTTAGTAAAGGGAGCCGATCTGTGATATAAACAATATATGAATATTAAAGATATAAAAAATAAAATCAATCCGATTTTAAAACGCAATGATGTCAAAAGGGCGGCGGTTTTTGGTTCAGCCGCAAGGGGTGAAGCGAAAAAAAATAGCGACGTTGATATTCTTATAAAATTTAAAAAAGATAACAAAACATTGTTTGATTTAGTTGGATTAAAAATTGAATTAGAAGAAAAACTTAATAAAAAGGTAGATGTTTTAACTTACGATTCTATCCATCCGCTTTTAAGAAATATTATTTTAAAAGAGCAAAAAATAATTTTATGAGGAAAAATATAAGAATATTTCTCCTTCATATCTTAGAAAGCATAGAAAGGATAGAAAGTTTTACAGCGGGGATATCTCGCGAGAAGTTTTTAGAGTCGGAAATGATTCAAGACGCAGTTATTAGAAGATTAGGAATTATTGGAGAAGCAGTTAAAAATTTACCCCAAAGTTTTAAAAATAATCACCAGGAAATTGAATGGAAAAAAATTGCGGGGACAAGAGATATTATTATTCATGAATATTTCGGAGTAGATTTAAAGCTTACTTATAAAATTATTGAAAAAGATATCCCAGAATTAAAAGAAAAAATATCAGAGCTATTAAGAAAAATTAGTTAAATTAGTTAAACTCTTTCTATTTTGGCGCCGAGGAGGCGGAGTTTTTCGTCGAGTTTTTCATAATCTCGATCAAATATGTTAAACATCCGATGTCTAACATGTAAAAGCTTGACTGGGGATAACTTTTTGCTATACTAAAAATGTGCTTGTGGGGCGTCAGCCCTATTCGGCTAAATACATAAGCCGAAGGCAGGCACAACAAAAACACCGCTTTAAGGCGGTATTTTTGTTTTTAATCTTCATCTGGACTTCCCTTCATCGTTGTGAAAAATTTCGTGTCGCGATATTGATTAGTTACCCAAGCGGGGACAATGCTCCAAAAATGCATCGCGCCATTATCGCCAATCTTTCTAATTATCACTTTAATTTTTCTTCCGTCAATTATGGCGATGATTCCCCAATAATTTACACTCAGGCTCTTTTTGATTCTTTTTTTATAGCTTTTTACGTCAAACTCTTTTATGGTTTCTTCGAATTCTTGATAAGTTGTAGAAATTTTTACTAATTTTATTGCTAATGGTAATAATTTGAATCTTAAAATTTGGGAGGATCTTTCCCTTTCAGAACGAGCATTTTTAAAAACGATATGATTGAATCCTTCAGAAGTAAAATAAATTTTTTGATTAAAGGCGGGAGAAAAAACACTACCTGTCGAACTATAAAATTTCTGCGTATCCTCTTTTAATTTACTGTAATTAGATAAATCATCCATAATAAGCTAAACTCTTTCTATTTTGGCGCCGAGGAGGCGGAGTTTTTCATCGAGTTTTTCGTAGCCCCGCTCTATTTGGGAAACGTTGTCAATTTGAGTTTGGCCTTTGGCAATCAGACCGGCTAAAATAAGAGCCGCTCCCGACCGGATGTCGTTAGAATCTATTTTATTGCCGGTCAGCTCGGTTTTGCCGAAAATTAAAGCTCGGTGGGGGTCGGTAATTTCGATGTCGGCTCCCATTTTTCTTAATTCATGCAAATGCTGGAATCGATTTTCGTAAAGAGGATCGTGAATCAGGCTTTTCCCTTGAGCCTGAGTAAGCAGGACCGAAACTGCCGGCTGTAAGTCGGTTGGAAATCCGGGATAAGGAAGAACTTGAATTTTTGTGGGGAAGAATTCTTTTGCCGGTTTGATTAAAACTTCATTAGCGCCAATTTCAAAATTTACGCCGATTTCTTTCATTTCTCCCCAGAACATTGTCAGATGGTCGGGATCAATATTTTTAATTTTTCCCGTTCCCCCTGTAATGGCAAAAGCGATAAAAAAAGTGCCAATTTCCAGCGGGTCGGGTGAAATTTTAAATTCAGCCCCATTTAATTTCTTTCCGCCTTCAATTTCAATATTATGAGTGCCGATACCTTGAATATTAACTCCCATTTTTCTCAACATATTTCCCAAATCTTGGACTTGAGGTTCAGCGGCGGCAATTTCAATTCTAGTTTTGCCCTGGGCTTGGCTGGCCACCATCATAGAAATTTCCGTAGCCGTAACTGAGAATTCTTTTAAAACAATATGTTTTCCTTCCAGAATTTCCGGCGCTTCAAAGCAGTAGAAGCCATCTTTTTCTTCCACTTTTACTCCAAAGTTTTGCAGAGCTTTCAGGTGGGTAGAGATTGGCCGTAATCCGATTTTATCTCCGCCGGGATGAGGAACTTTAAATTTTTTAAATCTGGTTATAAGAGAGCCTATCAGTAAAACCGAAACTCTCATTTTTTCAAAAAGATCGCTTGGTATTTTTTCCGGATTGATATTTTTAGGATCAATTTTTACTTTTCTATCGTTCAGCCATTCAACTCCGGCACCCATTTGCTTCAAAATTTCAATTTGATCTAAAACGTCGGAAACTCTGGGTAAATTATCAATAATTGACGGCTCTTCGGAAAGTAAAACCGCCGCCAAACAGGCGCCGGCCGAGTTTTTATATCCGGAAATTTCCACTTCCCCGGAAAGTGGCACCCCGCCCTGAATGAGAAATTTAGATGCCATAAAACTTGTTTTTAAGTCAATTTTAGTCTATTCTAAAAAATAAGCTATGTCAAAGAAACTAAAAAATATTATCTGTTTAGGGGGAGGCAATGCCATGCCTAAGGCGGTTCTTGCCGGTCTCAAAAAATACCCGGTAAACTTATCCGTTATTTGCGCTATGTTGGATTCTGGAGCATCGGCCGGCCGTGAAAGAGAGATTTATAAAACCAATATATCTTTTGGCGATATCCGTCGAGCATTCCTCGCTTTGTCCGGAGCCAGCCAAGATGTTAAAGACGCCTTTAACGTTCGTTTTAAAAATGGCCCTTATGCCGGTGCGGTTGTCGCTAATATTTTAGGCACAGCCGTAGCGAAAGAAGGCGATTACGAAAAAGCGCTTAGGGTCTATGGGGAAGTTTTTAAAATTTCTTCTCGGTATCATATTTTACCCTCAACCCTTGATGACGCCACTCTCTATGCCGAATTGGAAAACGGTCAAATTATAAAAGGAGAGGCTAATATTGACGTTCCTAAACATAACTCAAAAATCAGCAAGGTTTATTTAAAACCAAAACCCGGAGCATATCCTGAAGCAGTAGAGGCGATAAAAAAAGCTGATTTGATAATTATCGGACCCGGCGACTTATATTCTTCTTTAATGCAAATTTTATTGATTGATGGTATTTCAGCCGCTATTAATAAAAGCAAGGCCAAAAAAGTTTATATTTGTAACATAATGACAAAAAAAGGAGAAACTGACGGATTTTCTGTTTTAGATTTTACAAATGAAATAGAAAAATATTTAAAAGGCAGGGTTGATTTTATTATCCATAACAATAAAGAGGGAAATGTTAGAATTAATGATGATTTGAAAAATAATAAAAAGTTTATTGGAAAAAACTTATTAAAATCAGGAACAGTTGAACATAATCCAAATAAATTAGCAAAAATTATTTTAAAACTATGCAAGCTGTAATTTTAGCCGCCGGTGAGTCGTCTCGCTTTTGGCCATTAAATCAAAAACATAAATCGCTCATTAAAATAATGGGCCGGCCTTTAATTTATTGGACGATAAAAGGACTGGCGGAAAACGGGATAAAAAATATAGCCATAATTATCAGCCCGGGTTCGTCTTTAGAAGAGGATTTGAAGCCCATCTCTCAAGAATTAGACCTTAATTTTTCCTTTATTGTCCAAGAAAAGCCCTTAAGCACGGGCAATGCTATATTTTTGGCTAAGGATTTTATAAAAGAGCCGTTTTTCATTGTCTGGGGAGCAGAGGTTTTAACTGGAGAAATAGTTGGTAAAATTTTAGAAAAAAATCATTCCCGGGCAGTTTTGGTGGGAGCTGAAACTGATACCCCTTGGGATTACGGCGTTTTTAAATTGGAGGGAGAGAAAGTGGTAGAAATAGTAGAAAATCCCAAACAGGGCGAAGAACCTTCTAAAATTAAAAAAGTTGGGATTTACTTTTTAGAGCCTAGTTTTTTTGATTATTACCAAAAAATTTCAAAGCATCACGAAGCTGATTTTATTGAGGCTCTTAATCTTTATTTAAAAGACAAAAAAACCGAACTGTTGCTTTGGCCGGAAGATGTTCTTTCTTTGAAATATCCCTGGGATTTATTTCCTATTTTAGAATACTTATCAAAAGACGTTAAAGATAAAATTTATATTGGGAAGAATTGTCAAATCAGCCCGAATTGCCATCTTCGCGGCCCTGTTTCCATCGGCGATAATTGCAAAATCGGCAATGGCGTGGAAATAAAAAATTCAATTATTGGCGATGGTACGCGTATTCCCCATCTAAGTTATATCGGCGATTCTATTATCGGGGAGAATTGCAATTTGGGCGCCGGGACAATTACCGCTAATCTTCGTTTTGATAAAAAAACAATCAAGGCTAAAGTTAAAGGTGATCTTCTGGACACAGGACGAGAAAAGTTTGGTTGCGTTATTGGCAATAATACTCAAACTGGCATCAATGTTTCTTTAATGCCGGGAATTTTAATCGGTTCTAATTGCCAAATTGGTCCGACCTCCTTAGTCAGAGAAAACATTGAAGACAACACAACTTTTTACAGCGAATTCAAGGGAGTGAAAAAGTCCACTTGACAGGGCTTTTTGCTATGCTATTTTAAATAAATACACCTTTTAATAACAGAATTCTTGAGGATGAATGCTCCTTTCACAATGGGTAGCCAAAGAAAACTCGCTCCTTTCAAGCGGGTGAGTAAAAGGCTACCTGGCCATAATTTACATGGAGGGAAGGTCTCTCCGCTATCGTCCCCACTCATAGTTTTAGAGTGGGGGCTATTTTTTTGGAGTTTTTTAGTTTTTGATTTAGAATGAGGAATATGGAAAATATAGAATTAGCCGTGGAAATTATAAAAAATGGAGGAGTGATTATCTGCCCAACCGATACGGTTTACGGTTTAATTTGTGACGCGACCAATAAAAAAGCAGTCGCCAAAGTTTTTAAAATAAAAAAGAGGCCAAAAAATAAGCCTTTGCCGATTTTTATTAAAGACCTAAAAATGGCAAAAGAATTAGCGCAGATTGATGAAAAACAAGAGAAATTTTTAAGAAAAGTTTGGCCCGGTGCGGTCACGGTTATATTAAAATCGCGAAAGCAAAAAGATAAAACTATCGGCCTTAGAATTCCAAATTACAAGTTATTGCTCGGCTTAGCCGAGCAACTCAATAGGCCGTTAACTGGGACTTCAGCGAACTTGTCCGGCCAACCAGCGTCGGGCAATATTAAAAAAGTTTTAAAGCAATTTGAAAATCAAAAATACCAGCCTGATTTGGTAATAGATGCCGGCAATCTGCCGAAAAGTAAGCCATCAAAAATAATTGATTTAACTGTATGCCCGCCAAAAATACTAAGACCATGAAAATTTTAGCCATAGATACATCTTGTGACGACACCGCAATCGCCGTATTAGAAATTAGAAATTTGAAATTAGAAATTTTGTCTAACGTCGTGTCGTCGCAAGTGAAACTTCATGCTAAATATGGAGGGGTTTATCCTATGTTGGCCAAGAGAGAGCATCTGAAAAATTTACCTCTTGTTTTTAAGCGCGCCCTTCGACAGGCTCAGGGTAAACTATCTGATATAGATTATGTCGCGGTGACCGTCGGCCCGGGGCTTGAACCTTGCCTATGGCAAGGGATTAATTTTGCCAAAGAGCTGTCAGAGAAACTAAAAAAACCATTAATTTCAGTCAATCACATAGAGGGCCACATCTTGGCCAATTTAATTGAGGGGAATCGGATTCCACTCAAATTACCGGCTATCTGTTTGGTTGTTTCCGGGGGGCATACACAGCTGATTTTAATGAAAGGAATCGGGAAATACAGATTGGTTGGCGAAACGAGAGACGACGCCGCTGGTGAATGCTTTGACAAAGCTGCTCGGATTTTGGGGCTAGGTTACCCGGGCGGCCCCATAATTTCTAAATTAGCAAAAACATACAGAGAACGGGTCTCTGTATGTTTACCGAGGCCGATGATGTATACGAAAGACTATGATTTTAGTTTTTCTGGGTTAAAAACGGCAGTTTTGTATAAAACTAAAGAATTTAAAAAAATAAACTCTAAAATAAAAACTGAATTCTGCCACGAAATCCAACAAGCGATTATTGATGTTTTAATTAAAAAAACCATAAAAGCAGCTAAAGATTTCAGGGTAAAATCAATAATCTTAGGTGGCGGTGTCACGGCTAATCGAGAGTTAAGAAAACAATTTGGAGAAAGAATTAATAAAGAAATCCCGGATACTAAATACTTGATACCAGATACTAAATACTCGACTGACAACGCCGCTATGATCGCAGTCGCAGCTTATTTTCACAGAAACAAAAAAGTTAAAAACTTTCAAAACATCAAAGCAAATGGTAATCTAAGTTTATGAATTTAAAACAATCCGATCCAAAAGTTTATGAGCTGATTGAGGCTGAAAAACAAAGGCGCCGAGAGGGTTTAGAAATGATTCCTTCAGAAAATCACACCTCGCCGGCTGTTCTGGAAGCGCTTGGCTCTATTTTAACTGACAAGTATGCCGAAGGTTATCCCGGTCGGCGTTATTACGGCGGCAACCAGATTATTGATCAGGTTGAAACTTTGGCTATTGAAAGAGTAAAACAGGCTTTTGGCGTGCCTTATGCCAATGTCCAGCCGTATTCGGGCAGTCCGGCAAACTTTGCTGTTTATCTGGCGGTTTGTCAGAACGGGGACACGATAATGGGGCAAAATCTTTCAGACGGCGGCCATCTCACTCATGGTTGGAAAACTAACTGGTCTTCAAGATTTTTTAAAAGTGTTCCTTACCATGTGAAAGCTGACGGCTATATTGATTTGGAAGAAGTGAGAACTTTGGCCAGAGAGCATAAGCCGAAATTAATTTGGTGCGGAGCCACAGCTTATTCGAGGGAAATTCCTTTCGAGGAATTATCAAAAATTGCCGATGGAGTCGGAGCTTATTTAGCAGCTGATATTGCCCATATCGGTGGCCTGATTGTTGCCGGTGTTCATAAAAGTCCGGTGTCTTTTGTTCATATTATTACTTCTACTTCCCACAAAACCTTGAGAGGACCAAGGGGCGGATTTATAATGATTACTCAAAAGGGGTTAGATAAGGATCCGGATTTGGCTAAAAAAATGGATAGCGCTGTTTTCCCCGGTGGCGCGCAAGGCGGCCCGCACGAACACCAGATAGCGGCCATAGCCGTTGCCTTAGGCGAGGCTTTAAGACCTGAATTTAAAGAATACGGGAAACAAATTGTTAAAAATTCTAAAGTCTTGGCCGAAGAATTAATGAAAAAAGGGGTAAAGTTAGTTTCTAATGGCACCGATAACCATATGATGCTGATTGATCTGACTCTTTATGGGAATGGCATGGGAGTATTTTTGGAAAAAGCTTTAGATTCGGCCGGTATTACTGTAAACAAAAATACTATTCCCTTAGAACCGTCTTCGCCATTTTATCCGAGTGGCGTAAGATTAGGGACTCCGGCAATTACTACCAGGGGAATGAAAGAAGGGGAAATGAAAATAATTGCCGGTTGGATAGCTGAAGTTGTCAATGAAATAAAAAATTATAAATTGCCGGGCAATAAAGAAGAAAGGCAAGAATATTTAAAAAGATTTAAAGAAGAAATTGCTAAAAACGAAACATTGAAAAAAATAAAACAGCAAGTTTTGGAACTAAGTAAAAGATATCCTATCCCAGCAATAAATTGATGGTTTTATTAGACGGGAAAAAAATAGCTGATGAAATTTTGGCTAATTTAAAAACCCGCGGGAAAAAAATAAAACTGGCGGTAATTTTAGTCGGGGAAGATTCGGCTTCCCTAATTTTTATTGAACAAAAACGAAAAGCTTGCGAAAAAGTAGGAATAGATTTTGAGCTATTTAAGTTTTCAGCAGAGATCGGGTCTCTGTTACTTAAAGAAGAAATTAAAAAAATTATTGGTGATCCTAAAAATTCTGGAGTAATTATCCAACTTCCTCTGCCCGAGCAATTTAATACCGGAGAATTTTTGAATTTAATTCCTGAAGAAAAAGATGTTGATGTTTTGTCCGAAAAGAGTTTCGGAAAATTTTCCAGAGGCGAATCATTGATTCTGCCGCCGACTGTCGGAGCCATTTCAGTTCTTTTTAAAAGTTATAAAATAGAAATAGAGAATAGGAATATTGTTATTGTTGGTGCTGGCCGTCTAGTCGGCAAGCCCTTAGTCGCCTGGCTAAAATTACAAGGGGCTAAGTTTTCCGTATTAGACGAGTCGGTTAAAGATATTTCCTCTTATACCGCTAAAGCCGATATTCTAATTTCTGGCGTTGGCGAACCGAACTTAGTTATGGGCAATATGGTTAAAGAAGGGGTAGTAGTGATTGATTTTGCTAAAGATATTGATTTTGAATCAGTTTCTAAAAAAGCCAGTTATATCACCCCTGTCCCCGGCGGCATCGGCCCGATAACCGTCGCCTGTCTGTTGGAAAACTTGACTAAACTATCATAGAGTGCTATTATATAAATAGCTTTTTTTATTTTTCACTTGCGAGTAGCCATAGCCAGAAACCACTGACTCTTTCGGTGTTTTCTGGCTATGGCTGCAAGAAGTGGCCATAAGCAGAAGGAGGAGAACAATGAGTAAGCCTATTACAATTGGTCAGTCTCACAACGTTATCTCGATCCTGGCAAACAATGCGGATTGGAATGCCCTTGCAAACAGCGGAGATGCTTTACAGGCAATAATTGACCATCCGCAAGAGTCTGGCGAGCAGTTTACCCTGTTTCTCAAGAATAGCGGCAAGATGATTGTCGGCGAACCGAGAATTATTCCCATCGACCGCACCGCGCCTTTTGACCCGGTAAAACTCTTGGGCCAGGGCTGGACCATCGAGGAGCAGGACGAGCGTTCCCTTGCCCTGACCCAGGTGAATCTCGCCAACGTCTGGCTTGAGCACATGCTCAACAAGGGCGAAGACTGGATTACGGGCGAAGAGAAGCTGAGGCGCCTGAAGAAAGCGAACAGCATCCGCCTGGATGCCAAGGTTTTCCAGACCCTTTGGGAAGATAAATCATTGATTCCCGAGGCCTGGAAAAAGAAGACCAAAGGAAATGCTGCATATATCTTCTTTGATGGGACCGTTCTGCGCGACCCTGATGGTTCTCGCTGTGTCCTCTACCTGTGCTGGAGAGATGGCCAGTGGCGCTGGAACTACTACTGGCTCGACAGCGACTGGAGCGCTAGCGATCCGTCCGCTGTCCTCGCAAGTATCTAATTTTGCCCTTTGAACTTCGTCTGTAAATCCCCGAAACATTATGTTTCGGGGATTTTTTATTTTGTGATAAAATAAAGTTGGCAATAGGCGAATACGCGGACGGCTACGGCTTTCCGCTGCCGAACCCAGTATTCATGCGCTCGGAATATTTCTGGCTACGGCTTGAGATAGGGCGGCGCACGAGGATTCCAAAAAACTAAAGATACTTGGTATAGAATGCTATGGCATTTTCGATGCCGGATTAGATTCAACCCGGAGATCGCCATTATGGCTTCAGGGGGTGGTGGCATAGGTGGCATTCTATACATTTCTGCGCGACCCTGATGGTAATCGCTATGTCCTCTACCTGTACTGGAAAGATGGCCAGTGGAACTGGAACTACAACTGGCTCGACAACGACTGGAACGCTAACAATCCGTCCGCTGTCCTCGCAACTTTCTTTATTTACCCGCCCAATTTTAGGCGGGTTTGTTTTACAAGCTGGCCCTGCCAGCCGCCGAGCATTTTCCCTAGTTCGTCTATTTTTAAGGATAGAGCTATGTATTTTTTATCATCCAGGGATTTTGTTTCCCAGCACATCATTAAGAATATTTTAAGAGTGTCTATTTTTCTTCGTGCTAAACGGACGTAAGGCAATTTTTCTTCTTTGTTAAGAAATCCGGCGGTAGTTATTGCTTCTATGGCGTTAACAAAAAGATTGTCGATTTTCTGCCCGAGCGAATACCGGTGCGTTTTTGGTATAATCGGATAATATTGGTACCAAAGAAGATAAGCGCTTTTCGCCTTCTGTAAAATTGGCAAAAGGGCGGGGCGGGGGGGGTTAGAAGTATGAATAAAATTAAGCTGGTTCATAATTATGATTATATCATTTCCATTGAAAACCTGCTTTTGGCGTGGAAGGAATTTTTAAAAGGGAAAAGGCATCGCAAAGATATGCAGGAGTTTGAATTCCGGCTGATGAATAATATCATTTCTCTGCACGATGATCTAGCCGCTAAAACCTATATTCATGGCGGTTATCATGCCTTCAAAATTTATGACCCGAAACTGCGGGACATCCACAAAGCAAGCGTACGGGACAGATTGTTGCATCATGCCGTCTACAGGGTTTTATATCCATTCTTTGACAGAATTTTTATATCAGATTCTTTTTCCTGCCGGCTCGGCAAGGGCACTCATAAGGCAATTAATAGATTTAGAGATTTTAGCCGTAAAGTATCTAAAAATAATACGAAAACAGCGTGGGTTTTGAAGTGCGACATTAGAAAGTTTTTTGCCTCGATAGACCAGAAGATACTGATTGATATTATAAAAGATTTCATACCAGACAAAGATATTGTTCGGCTCATTTCTGAAATTATCGGCAGTTTTTATTCAACCAAGGAAGGCAAGGGTCTGCCCCTTGGCAATCTTACTTCCCAGCTGCTGGTCAATATTTATATGAATAAATTTGACCAATTTGTAAAACACAAACTCAAAGCAGAATATTATATCCGCTATGCGGACGATTTTGTCATTTTATCGAAAAATAAGGAATGGCTCAGATTGGCGTTGAAGGAAATGGGTAATTTTCTGCAAGATAAGCTAGACTTGCAATTGCACCCGAATAAAGTATCAATAGAAACCCTTGCTTCCGGAGTAGATTTTCTCGGCTGGATTAATTTCCCGGATCACCACGTGCTGCGGACTGCAACAAAAAGAAGAATGATAAAAAGAATAAAAAACAACCCGGTTCCCGAAACTCTGGATTCCTATTTGGGGCTTCTGCGACATGGAAATACCTATAAATTGCGAAAGATAGTTTTAAATACGGGGGAAATTAGCTATAATGATTAAATATTATGGATCTGGCAGTTTTTAATTTTTTAAATAGTTTTGCGGGGAGATGGGAGAGTTTGGACGCAGTGGCGATTTTTTTTGCTAAGTATTCGGGCTATGTTTTACTTTTGATTTTAGCCTTTATTTTTTTGCGAAATACTAAAAAAAGTTGGAGAGTTATCGCGCAAGTGGCAGTTGCCAGCCTTTTGGCGCGTGGCATTATCACGGAGGTTATTCGTTGGATTTGGCCGAGATTGCGGCCGTTTGTTGAAAACAATGTTAATCTGCTTTTGTCGCACGAAGCGAACGCCTCTTTTCCTTCGGGCCACGCTGCTTTTTATTTTGCCCTGACTACAATTGTTTATTTTTATAATAAAAAAATCGGTATTTTATTTTTTGCCGTCAGTTTTCTAATGGGCATAGCCCGAGTATTTGTCGGAGTCCACTGGCCGTCCGATATCCTTGCCGGCGCGTTTATTGGTATAATCTCCAGTTGGTTAATAGTGAGAATTTTAAAAAAAATTTAGTGCCGAGGGAGGGAGTTGAACCCTCAAGTCCTTACGGACAATAGATTTTGAATCTATCGTGTTTGCCAATTTCACCACCCCGGCAAGCCATTTCATTCTATCAGATTTTGTTCTATTTTTCCACTTTATATTGGCACTCTTTGTTTGAGCACTTTGTTTGTTTTCTTTTGGTTTCAATCAAAAGCGATTGGCATACGGGGCATTTTTCGCCAGTCGGCTTATCCCACAAAGCAAAATCGCATTTGGGATATTGGTCGCAACCGTAAAATATTTTTCCTTTCTTGGTTCTTTTTTCGGTAATTTTGCCGATTTTACATGTTGGACATTCAATGTTTAACATGTTTTCTTTTAAAGATTCGGTATATTTGCATTTTGGAAAGCCGGAACAAGCATAGAATTTTCCGAATCTGCCAAGCCGCAATAAAAGAGGCGAGCCGCATTTTGGGCAGATTTTATCAGTAGTTTCAACTGAAATTTTGTCTTTTTTAATTTCTTTGTATTTTTCTTCCAGATTTTTGGCGAAAGGGCCGTAGAATTCTTTTATTATCGGCACCCATTCTTTTTTATTGTCGGCGATGTCGTCCAAATCTTTTTCCATTTTAGCGGTAAATTGCAAATCAACTATTTGAGGAAAATTCTTCACTAAAAGATCATTGACTACTGTGCCGATTTCCGTCGGTTGGAATCTTTTTTGCTCATCTTTTTCAATATAATTGCGAGCTTGGACAGTAGATAAAGTTGGCGCGTAAGTTGATGGCCGGCCAATGCCATTTTCTTCTAGCACCTTTATTAAAGATGCTTCGTTGTATCTGGGGGGCGGTTCGGTAAAATGCTGGGAAGGATTTAGTTTTATCAACTTTAAAATATCGTTGATTTTCAGAGCCGGCAGATTTTTTTCTTCAAATTTGAGCGGATAAACTTTTAAAAATCCGTCAAATTTTAAAGTTGACCCATTGGTTTGAAAATTATATTTTTTGGCTACAATTTCTACTCTGGTAGAATCAAAAATCGCTTGGCTCATTTGAGACGCGATAAAGCGCTGCCAAATCAAGCCATAAAGTTTGTCTTCTTTTGTCGGGACTCTGGAAGGATCGGTCGGCCTTATCGCTTCATGAGCCTCCTGGGCGCCCTTGGATTTTGTTTTGTATTGCCTGAATTGATAATAGTTTTCTCCGTAATTTTTTGATATGAAACTCTTTGCTGCGCCTAACGCTAGATCGGAAAGATTTAAAGAGTCGGTTCTATGGTAGGTGATAAAACCGCTTTCATAAAGCCGTTGGGCAATTTGCATTGTCATTTTTGCCGGGAAATGGAATTTTTTCCAAGCTGATTGTTGAAGAGTAGAGGTAGTAAAAGGCGGTAAAGGATTTTTTTTGGTTTCTTTTTTTTCAATATTTATTATTGTGTAGACGGCGCCATCCAAATCTTTTAAAATTTTGTCAGCTTCTTTTTGATTCTTAATTTCCAGCTTTAACGTTGCCTCAAATCCGTCGAATAAAGCAGTAATTTGCCAATACTCCTGCGGTTTGAAATCTTTAATTTCTTTTTCTCTTTCACAAACTAATCTGACTGTTACGGATTGGACTCGGCCGGCTGATAATCCCCTGGCTACTTTTTTCCATAAAAAAGGCGAGAGCTTGTAGCCGACTAAGCGGTCTAAAATTCTTCTGGCTTGCTGGGAATCAACCAGATCAATATCAATTTTGCGGGAATTTTTTAATGCCTCTTCTATGGCTGATTTAGTTATTTCATGGAAAACAATTCTTTGGTATGGTTCTTTATCGCCGTCTAATTTCAAGGCTTTGACAAGGTGCCAGGAAATTGCCTCTCCTTCCCTGTCTTCATCAGTCGCCAAGATAGTAGATTCAGTTTCTTTTACAGCTTGCGTGAGAAGCTTTACAGTTTTTCTGGCTTTGGTCGGAATAATATATCTTGGCTCAAAATTATTTTCTACATCAATGCCTAAATCTCCTTTAGGCAAATCCCGAACATGGCCAAAAGAAGCCAGAACTTTATATTCTGGTCCTAAAAATTTTTGGATTGTCTTTCCCTTAGCCGGACTTTCAACGATTACTAGTCGCATTTTCTCAATTTAGCATTATTATCAGAAAAATCCAAAATTGACTTTTTATTCTAGATATCCTAATCTCAAGATAGAAGAATCTGCAGTAAAAAAAGGGGCATAGCTCCTTAAAAATTTGGCATAAGGGGAGATGAAAAATGACTAAGCAGGAGCTGAAGGATTGGAATATGACTATGAATATATTGATTTGGGACGCGATTGCAATGATTGAAGTTTGTTCTTTCTGGCTTTATGTGCTTTTTCGTGTGCACGATCCTTTTATTGAAGATAAAATATTTTTAGTGCTGGTGATTATAGTAGCGGCTCTTTTTCTATTTGTGCCAATCCAAGCGAAAAGAGGTCGTAACGCTTATTTCCGTAAATTGAACCAGAAAAACTGAAGGAGGAGGTAGTGAAAATTAAAAATTCCAATGTTTCGATTATGTCCCGAAAGGAAGCCAAAAAGTTCTGGGATAATTGGTGGAAGGAATATATCCAGATCGTCACGGAACAGGGATACGAGAATCAATCACATCAGAACGTGCCAAATGAAATATGGTTTCGGGCGACGGAAGTATGAAAACCAAGGTGCGGGTTCCTATCCGCGGCTATCTTGGCTTAATTTCTTAGGCCGTTGGCAATTATTGTTTTTTTTG
>JBBTTI010000002.1:0-1183 GCA_038078735.1 Patescibacteria group bacterium
TGATCATGAGATGATATTTTTCCAACCATTTCTGCATTTGTTAAAATTTCATCTAAAAAAGCATCGATGTGTCTATAAACACGTAGCATTGTAGGAAGATATGGAGATCTATATCTATTATCTTCTACTATAACGATCGGCCTTCCGTCTTCTACTAATGGTCTTCCCAATTCAGCTAAAGCCATACGTAAGAAAAGATTATACAAATTTTAAAAAACTATGTCAAAGAAGATCAAGAGTTTACGGAAATGTGAACCGGCTCAGACTAGAATCGAACACCTTTCAAAGCTATTTCAACAGAGTTTATCAAACATTCCAAGAATATAACATCCAAGTACCTCTATATGCCTAGCATCTAGGTGAAGTTTTTTCTAGGCAAATATGGAATGAAATAAAGAAAATTCAGAAAAGTTATTCACACTCAGTTATTCTGTAATTCTACCCTTTTTGAGCGGGCTTGAGGGTTCGTAGGTAGCAAATATTATGCCTGTAGATGTAATTTTTGCGTCTACCTGTTTAAAGAGTTCTGGACGAGTGCCTTCTGCAAATAATTTCTTGCCGTTGCCGATAGTAACGGGAAATGTCCAGATGTGCATTCGGTCTATTAGGTTGTGTTTAAGAAGCGTTTGGATAAGATTGCTACTACCGTATATCAACAGGTCAGGACCATCTGAATGTTTAAGCTTTTTTATTTCTGCCACGACGTCTCCTGTAATAAGTACTGAATTATCCCAAGAGAGTGCAAAAGGTTTATGTGAGACAACATACTTTTTCGCTCTGTCAAATGGTTTTCCCCAATGCGGTTCTGTTTTGTGATGCGGCCAGTAACCAGCAAAAATATCATAGGTGAGTCTTCCAAAGAGCAAATCAAAAGGAGCAGCCTGTATCTTTGTGTCCATTATCTTGTCCCCATCTTCACCCCAGTAACCACCTTGCCAACCGCCGTATTTGAACCCTTCAGCGGCATCTTCCTTCGAGCCACCTGGAGCTTGCATAACGCCGTCAAGTGTAAGCATTGTGGTTGTGATGATTTTCCTCATTGAAACAATTCTAGCATACTGTAATTAAAAATCCGAAGAAATCCATAGAAAACCGAAGAACTGTGAGCCGGGTGGGATTCGAACCCACGACCAAGAGCTTAAAAGGCTCCTGCTCTACCGCTGAGCTACCGGCCCTAAATGGG
>JBBTTI010000003.1:0-77800 GCA_038078735.1 Patescibacteria group bacterium
CCGGCACTTTTAGGATTTTTTTAATTTTGGGAATCTCTTTTTTGTTAATTGATTTTTCGTTGATTAAAATTCCGTCTTTAGGTAAGTGGCCGATAAATTTATTAAAAGCGGTTTTAATATTTCTAAGATTTTTATAGTAATCAAGATGGTCTGCCTCAATATTAGTGATAGCGATAATTTTCGGCCAATAATTTAAAAAAGACGCCATATGTTCGTCTGCCTCTATGATGAGATATTTTGACTTTCCTGCCCTAAAATTGCTGTCGCCGAACTCTTTTAATTTTGTTCCGATAATAACCGTTGGATCAAAACCGGCTTTTATTAAAATTAAAGAAACCATGGCAGTAGTCGTGCTTTTTCCGTGCGTGCCGGAAACAGCGATGGTAAAATGATTTTTAGTCAACTCTCCCAACGCCTCCGGATAACTCAATATGTTAGACGTCTGGCGTCTAACAGTTACAGCGGGACTATAAATAACTAAGTCAAAGTTTTTAGATATATTTTTAATATCTTCTTGACCAATGAAAATCTTGGCTCCTAGTTTTTCTAGGGCTTGAGTGATTTCTGAAGACGCTAAATCGGAGCCGGAAACTTCATGGCCTTTGGCTAAATAATATTGAGCAAGCGCTGAAACCCCTATTCCTCCGATGCCGAGAAAATGTATTTTCATGTTTTGTTATAATAGCATAAAATTGGACAAAATTGATAATTTTTGACAGAATATAACTAGAACCTTTACTTCAAAAAACAAACAAGGAGACGACATGAAAAAATTGAACAATCCCATTTTGGCGAGCGCAATAGCAATATTAATAATTATTATTGCTACATCTCTGGCCTTTCTTACCTCTCCTTATTTCAGGGTAACTGAAAAATCCGAAGAAATTCTATGGAAGTGGAGGCAAGGTTCAACAGCTAAACCAGTTGCCAGTTCTTGGGATTTCGTGGGAACATCGACGCCCGCCCTTGAACCCAAAACTTTGGCGCCGTCATGGCAAAAATTTGAAGCCCCCGCGGGCTTTATCCACTTTTCCGGAGTAGTTGTCGGAAAAGCGGAAAAACAAGTCAGGATTGAATATTTGGGCGCGACTACCCAGCCCCTATCCCCTCCCCTTATAATTTTAACAGATAGCTGGGAAGAAATTCCTTTAGGCGCTCTCGTCGGAGCTATCGGTTACTATTTCCAATTAAACGGCGAAGATTATCTTGATACTAATGTTATTGATTGGCGGGGAAGAAGGGGAAAGATTGAAATAGTAGCCAAAAGCCCTCGAAAATAAACACGGCGATCGAGGGCTTTTCTTTTTTATACCTTGCCTATAATAATAAGATTTGTAATAATAAAATAAATGAAACATCTCACTGGATTCACTCTTATTGAAATTCTCATCGTCATCGCGATTATTGGTATTTTAAGCGGCGTTGTTTTAATTCAGTTTCCCGGAATAATGGCGAGCGCAAGAGACGCCAAGCGCAATCAGGAGGTGAAAATGCTGAAACAGGCCTTGCAGATGTACGCAGACAAACAGGGTGGCTTTAGCAACATTACCGGATTGCCCGCGAACAACTGCGCGGGCGGGAATGGCTGGTTAGTTTCCAATTTTCCCGGGTATCCGTCTTTTTGCCAAGCGGTTTTCTATTCTAATGATAATAATCGTCCTACGGGTCTGGGGCATAATTCCTGGGGAACACTACAAGGGCATCTTTCACAATTTCTGCCAATTCTTCCCAACGATCCAAAAAACGCCTATAGAGATTGGCAACATTATCCCGCATCTCCTGCTGTCTGCCCAAGCGGCTGCAACGAGAATTCTCCTTTGACAGACGGCTTTCTGTTGGTTGTTGTTACTTCAATTAATCTTACTATGGACATATGCGGCGGCGATCCTGCGACTATAGGATATTCTATTCACACCGCTTTGGAAAACAAAAATAACTCTGCGACATTGGTGAATCAGGGATATAACTGTTTTAATGTGGGTAGCTTAAAAAATCTTAAAGTAAATTGGGGGAAAGATTTTTAGATAAAAAAGCCCCTGCGCATTATATGCAGGGGCTATGGGATACTAATCTCAAGGGCTATTAGTCCTTGAGACGTTGGAATGGCGAGGACAAGAGAGAATTCGTTTATGTTCTCTAATGTCCCGCCCCATATGCGGGTCCCGGGTAGCACGATCACCTTCTCAACGGCAGAGGGGAATAACGCTAATTGCCAATCCGCCAGCATACGCTCACGGATTGTTTCTTTTACTAAAAATATTATTGCCCTTCCTTCCAGCAATTTTTGGCTGGAAGAAATTTTCCACCGCCCTAATGCCGCGCCGCTGAATTTTGTTTTTACGGCGTTGGGGTTGGACGAGTTGATATATGGCACACGTCCTCGCCATTCAATCCAGGAAGTGGCGAGCTCTATCTGGTCGGGGTTATTCCAACTAGTGGGTAATCCATGCCCCACCTGCGTTGAAGCAATGGGTGGTGGTGGGGGTGGTGGTGGTGGTGGTGGTGGGGGTGGGGGATCGAACGGAGCCCCGAACCCGAACCCCGCTACCCCGATAAGGGACAGAGTAACAAATAATATTATTAAAATACTACGCATGTCGCGCCTCCTTTCGATATTACTTTAGCAAAAAATTTACAAAACCGCAAGTTTTTCTTTCAACTTTCTAATTGACATGATTCTAAGATTGTATAAATTGGTCCTCCTCTTTTTAATTCGCTCTCCATTACTTCAATGGAACTTACTTCAAAATTTAAATTAATATCTTCATTGATATCCGGTCTTTCTTCTTGCTCCATCTTTTTGAATTCCCACTGTTTCAGCCGCGCTAAAGTAATATGGGGTGAAAGGTCAAATTCTTTAATTTTTTCTCCCATAGCCCAAACCATTCGAGGCGCGCCTTTTGGCGGCCCGTAAATTATCTTATTTAAATTAATAAAAAACGGCTCGTGTTTCTCCGCTAATTCTTTTGTATTTTTTAAAACATCTAAAAGCTCTTCATCTGTTGTGTCGCCCAAAAATTCCAAAGTAATATGCAAGTTTTCTTTTTTTGTCCATCTGGCCGGCAAATCAGGCCATTTTGATTGGTAGATCGCCAGTCTTTTCTTAATGTTTTCCGGTAGGTTGATAGCAATAAAAATTCTATGCCTCATATTTAAAATTTAGCATAATTTATGTTAATATCCAATTACTATGGATCAGAATAAACTTGAGAAAATTTTGAAAGGAGAGCCGGGGTTTCGGTTGAAACAAATTAAAAAAGCGGTTTTTAGGGAATTGATTGAAAATTGGGATGAAATTTCAACTTTGCCCAAAGATTTACGAGAAAGATTATCTAAAGAATGCTTGATCAGCGAATTAGAAGAGGAAAAGGTCCTAATTTCAAAAGATAAGCAAACAATTAAGGCGCTTTTCAAATTAAAAGACGGCTGGAAAATAGAGTCTGTCTTAATGCACCATATTGGCGAGAGGATAACGGTTTGCGTATCTTCGCAGGTCGGTTGCGCAATGAATTGTCAGTTTTGCGCCACTGGCCAACAGGGCTTTAAAAGGAATTTGTCTTCAGGCGAGATGGTTGATCAAGTATTATTTTTCGCTAACGCTCGCATAACAAATGTTGTCTTTATGGGTATGGGCGAACCGTTTTTGAATTATGATAATGTTTTGGAGGCAATAAGAATTTTAAACGATAAAGACGGGTTTAATTTGGGCGCTAGACATATCTCTGTTTCTACTGCCGGCATTATTGAGGGCATTAAAAAATTCAGCGATGAAAAAATCCAGGTTAATTTGGCGATTTCTCTTCACGCCCCTAATAATAAATTAAGAACCAAACTAATGCCGATAAATAAAATCTATCCGATTGAAAAAATTTTAGCCGCGGTTGATAACTATATTGCTAAAACTAATAGAAAGGTGATGTTTGAATATCTGATGATAGACGGAGTTAATGACTCTGAAGCTCAAGCTGAGGAGCTATCTAATATAATGAAAAAACCATTATACCTAGTTAATTTAATTTCTTTTAACCCCGTAAGCCATTCTACTTTTAAACCGTCATCGGATTTAAGTATAAAAAAATTCAGAGAAATTTTAGAGAAAAATAAAGTTGCCTTTACTCAGCGCCATCGTTTCGGCCAAGAAATCCAAGCCGCCTGCGGTCAGCTAGCCAGTTGACAAAAACATATAAAATCGTATACTTAATATAAAATTTACCATAAGGAGGGAGACCATGAGGGTAGACATCAGTATTTGGCGTAAAAATCCCGATTTCCCCTTTGGCGGTACGGTTGAACTGGAATCCAATTGTAAACTAATGCCCCTGTCCCTGGAAAATAAGGCAGGAGAGACGCTGGAAATAAAATGTCAACGTTTCGACAAGGATTTTCAGTGTATTATCCCGATGGGAAAGAAAGTTTTTTCTTTTTATTTTAACTGGTTGATGAAAGGAAATAGAAGACAATTCGACGAAAACGATGAAACAAAAAAAGGGCTTCTCGATAAGATAGAAAACCCATGGCGGATTGCTGTGACTATGATTTAGTCTAAGAAGGTTCGTTCTTTTTACCCTTACCCGTATTAACTGGATGTTAATACGGGTCTTTTTTTTGAAATAATTGCCCGATTAAGCTATTATAAAAATATGCGGTTTACTTTAAATAATCCCTTAAGGGATAATATATTCAACTTTATGAGAAAGGCGGGGTATTTTTCTTTAGGCGGAAGCCGGGAAACCGAATTGAATTATATTCGCCCAGTAGCCGGCGATCGTTATCCCAGATTCCATCTTTACTTGAAAAATGAGGCGGGAGTTTGGGTTTTTAACCTGCACCTAGACCAAAAGAAGCCGATTTACGAGGGCTCTTCCGCCCACTCCGGCGAATACGATAGTGAATTAGTTACCCAAGAAGCCGAAAGGATAAAACAAATTACCTAAACACTACGAGAAGTGTTCTCGTAGAATTAAAACTGTGAAATTAGATATTAATGAAATTAAAAAATTTTATAAAGGGTATGGCGGATTAAGCGGGCATGGTTTTGATCACGTGGAAAGAGTTTTGAAAATGGCTGAATTGATATGCAAAAAAGAAGGCGGAAATATGGAGATCGTTGAAGCGGCCGCGCTTTTGCATGATATAGCTAGAACAAAAGAAGATAAGAACGAAAAGTTAGATCACGCCATAGAGGGAGCAACTATGGCAGAAAAATATCTTAAAAAAATTAATTTCCCCGAAGCAAAAATAAAAAATATCGTTCATTGCATTGCGGTCCATAGGTTTAGCCGGGGCAAAAAACCCGAAACTAAAGAAGCTAAAATTATCCAAGACGCTGACCGTTTAGACGCACTTGAGGCGATTATTATAACTCGCATTTTGTCGCACGGCGCTTTGCATGGGCTTCCGGTATACGACCCGAAGATAAAACCGTTAAAGGAGTATAAGGGCAAAAAAGCAACGGCTATCAATCATTTTTACGAAAAAATATTAAAAATTATTCCTTCTTCCTTTCACACAAAAACTGCCCAAAAGATTGCCAGAACTAGGTATGATTTCGTAGTTAAATTTTTAGATCAATTTAAAAAAGAATGGGAAGGCAAAGATTTAAGCTAAATTATAAAAAATAATAAATTGTAATCTTTATGCCATGGCATAATAATTACAATTTAAAATAATTTTATGGTTACATTTGAAGAGTTTCAAAAATTGGATATAAGAATTGGCAAGGTTTTATCGGCAGAAAAAATTGAAGGAAGCAACAAATTGATAAAATTAGAGATTGACTTAGGAGAAGAAAAAAGACAGGTTATCACAGGAATGGCGGAATTTTATGAACCAGATTATTTTTTAAATAAAAATCTGGTGATTTTAGCTAATCTAGAACCAAGAAAATTTATGGGAATAGAGAGCCAGGGAATGATTTTGGCGGCGGATGTTGCCGGCCAACCGATTCTTCTAATCCCTGAAAAAGAAACTCCCCCCGGAAGTATTATCAAATAATCTATGCTAAACCAAGAGATTGCGAAAATTTTTAATGAGATGGCTGAATTACTGGAAATAAAAGGAGCGGCTGCAAAGTCGACTGTTTTTCGAAAATTGAATTATCAAAAAGCTGCTAAATCATTAAATGCTTTAAGCGAAGACATTGCTTTAATTTATAAAGAATCGGGCATTGCCGGCATAAAAAAATTTTTAGGTGTCGGCGACAAAATGGCTAAAAAAATTGAAGAATATCTCAAAAAAAATAAAATTAAAGATTATGAAAATTTACAAAAAGAAACAGCTATCCAACAGATTATCGCTTATTATTTTCAAACAAAGGGCTTATCTCTAAGCGAACTTAAACAAAACGCTAAAAAAAAGAAAATAGTTTATTCAAGATTTACCAAGCCGGCAAAACAGCTTTTAGACTTGGCCGGTTCGCTGGAAAAAGCCAAAGAAACAATGGCCAAGGTGGCGGAATGGGCCAATTCGCGCGGCTTAGATTATTCCATTGAAACAGTCTTTAAAAAATGGCTGGAAATGGATAGATTAAAACCGAAAGAAATAGTAAAAAAGCCCTATTTCTGGGGTAATCCAATGATTTGGTCGGAAACTAAAAAGAAATGGTATGTCATCTCCCCTACTGGCGACTGGTTGGAATTCGCCGGAAAAGAAAGCGAAATAGAATGGAGAACAATTAAATAGGCGATTTGTAAAACAATGAACAAAACAACAAATAAATTAATAGCAGCTGGATTTTTAGGCGGGGCAATCGGCGGAGCGGTCGTAGATTTAATTTATATTACTTTTGTCGGACCGTCCGGGTTATTCACCTTGATGGGAATAACCGAAAGATTTTCCGTATTTTTGAGCCATGTAATTTTGGGCGGAATTTTAGGAATGTTTTTTGGACTACTCGTTAAACGATTCGCTTCTTTCAATATTTACTTAATGGGGCTTATATTCGGCTTGCTTTGTTTAGGCATAATTGGCGGAATCCCCTCTTCTGCTCTCGGCTTGGTTGATCCAAAAGCAACTTTATTCGGCTTTATTGTTTGGCTTCTTTTCGGATTAATTTTAGCCAAAACAATCAAAATTTTCAGCAAAAATTAATTAATGAATTGTAAAAATAAAAGATGGCACCGAGATAATTTTCGGTGCCATTTTGTTTTAATCTATCCATCCAATACTATAAAGGTGATTCATTTTTAGTATATATTAACAACAGGAACAACAATACAACTGCGATTAGTTCCCCTAACACAATGAACATACCTCCTGACATTTTTTTCTCACCTCCTTTTTGTTATTTTATGCATTCTCTGTAAAAGCCAATTGTCGGCGCGAGAGATAAGTCTTATTATCGTTCCCTCATATCTCAACTGGATTATGCTGCAAGAGAAAATGAAAACGAGCGTTAACGCAGCTCCAAACCAACTGAGGATAAAGGAAAATATCTTTAAGGACAGAAAAAGAAAAATGAAAAACGAAACAGTCATTACAAAAAAATTCTTATCAGTCCAAAAAATTTCCCGTAAATTTAAAAAGAACTGCCTCATGACCACTCCTTATCGTTTTATTTTATTTTAACTCCTATCTTTAGCATATACAACAAACATAAATAATTCAAGAGATAAAAAAAGATGGCACCGAAGATAACTCTCGCCGCCATTTTGTTTTAATCTCTGCTTTATTTTTTAGGCTCCCCAGGGAAACCACCAAAATGGAAATAAAAGATTCTCTTTTTAGCGTTTGCCCCCATACACCCATGGAACACATCCAAACCCCCAAACAAAGAATGCCCCACAGATTAATATTATCGAACCGATAGCAACCGAAATTATGTTTATTACAGAGATTTCCAACGCTAACAATTCAACAGCGTATTTACCCTGAACCAGCAGTCCCGCCATTATCGCAATTGGAGCTATCAGAAACCTGACAATAAATGGCTGATATACGGCATAAAATACGGAGCCACACATTGGACATTTTAATTTTTTTTCCCTACCGGTATCCCCCACTTTCGTCAATTCGTAGTTACAATCCCAGCATTTCATTCCGACCTCCTTTCATAATAGTGAATTATTTTCATGGCTATCTTGTTTTTTAGAAATACTAACCCGGTAAAAGTGAGAGATAAAATTGGAGCCAGCCAAACGCTCCTTATAACCCAATCTTTATTTGAGATTAACGCTAACCAAACAAAGAAGGCCGCAAGAAGGAAAAAAAGAGATGCCGACAATCTATTTGACTTAGTATTATCCATGGCGACAATCTCCTTTTTCAACAGGAAAATCATTTAGAAACCAATTCCAGCTAGTGGACAAAAAGATTAAAGGCAATAATACAACGGTAATGATAATTCTAAAAATTTTAAAGAACATGGTTCACCCCTTTCTTCCTTTTATTTGTGCTTATTGATACTATAAAATAATGGAAAAAGATTTGCAATCCCTAAAAATCATTTTTATCGGGACGCCGGAGTTCGGGGCGACAATATTAAACGGGCTTATTGACGCCGGATATAAGCCGGTTTTGGTTATAACTAAACCCGAATCACCTGTTAAGATTATTGCTGAAAAATATAATATTCCTGTTGGACATTCAATGTCTAACATAAAAGACTTGAAACCAGATTTAATTGTGGTGGCTGCTTATGGTCAGATTTTACCTAAAGAGATTTTGGAAATTCCTAAATATGGCTGTTTAAATGTTCATCCTTCTTTGCTACCAAAGTACAGGGGTGCAACCCCTGTACAATCTGCTATTCTAAACGGCGATAAGGAAACCGGAGTCAGTATTATTAAAATGGTAGAAAGGGTTGATGCGGGCGGAATAGTATCTAGTATTAAGTGTTTAGTATCCAGAGACGAGACTTATAAAACTCTCTCTGACAAATTAGCGGACTTAGGGACTAAGTCCCTAAGTGAAGTAATCCCAGATTGGGTGGAAGGGAAAATAAAAGCTTTGCCGCAAGATGAAACAAAAGCGACTTATACGAAAATGATTAAGAAAGAAGATGGACTTATTGACTGGAAGAGCTCAATAGATTATATTGAAAAGCAAGTGCGAGCCTTAAATCCGTGGCCTAGCACCTATACCCTATATAACGGGAAAATATTAAAAATACTAAAGGTAGAAATAACAAACAATAAGCTAATAATAAAAGAGGTCCAGCCGGAAGGAAAAAAACCGATGAATTTTGAAGATTTTCTCCGCGGACATAATGATTTTAAAATACCATGTTAACGCATAACGATTTAAAAAAAGGAATAATCGCTGTCATAGATGGCGAGCCATACGAAATTATTGAATCCCAGTCGGTAAAAATGGCCCAAAGAAGGCCGATTATTCAGTCAAAAATAAAAAATTTAATTACCGGCAGAACAACTGAAAGAAATTTTCAGCAGGGCGATACTTTTGAAGAAGCGGAACTTATAAAACTTGAAAAAAAGTTTTTATATTTTCACAAGGATCGCTATTTTTTTTGCGATGCAGATAATCCTTCAAAAAGATTTGATTTGAGCTTAGAACAAATAGGCCAGGGCGCCAAATTTTTAAAACCCAACCAAATTATGGAGGTAGTAACTTTTCAAGATAAAATAATCAAAATTTCTTTGCCGATTAAAATTCAACTAAAAGTTATCGAAGCGCCACCGGGAGTTATGGGAGATCGCGCTCAAGGCGGGACCAAATCCGTTACCTTGGAAAGCGGAGCTCAAATTAATGTCCCTCTTTTTATTGAGCAGGACGACGTTATTGAAATCAACACTGAAACCGGCGAGTATACAAAACGAGTTGAGGCGGAATAGGACTAAGCGTTGTGTTTTATTTCAATAACATCGCCGTCTTGAACGATATATTCCTTGCCTTCGGTGCGGATTAAGCCCTTCGCGCGGCTCAGGGCAAAACCGTTTTCATTTAGAAGATCCTGCCAATTTATTACTTCCGCCTTGATAAAATGGGTTTCAAAATCGCTGTGGATTTGGCCTGCGGCTTGAGGCGCTGTCTGGCCTTTTTTTATTGTCCAAGCCCGGGTTTCATCCGGTCCAGTTGTAAAAAAAGTTATTAAACCAAGTATTTCATAAGCTTTTCTAACTAAAATATCCATTTCTGAATCTAAGGGCAGGCCGAGCTCCAATCTTTCTTCTTTGCTTAAACCGGTGGCTTCAAACTCAGTTAAAATGTCTATTATTAAAAACGGCCAATTATTTTTTTTAAATTCTTCTATTATATTTTGCGGGACTTCTTCATCCCGGCCATTCAGTAAATATAATCTCGGCTTCATCGTCAGCAGTTGATACGGCTGAATAATTTTTAATTCTTCGGCGCTGAAATTCTGCTCGCTTAAAATTTTCCCATTTGCCAGAAAATCCTTAACCCTTCCCGGAACTTCTATTTTTTTCTCAACCGTTTCCATATCTTTCAGTATTAATTCCGTATCCAATATCTCCTTATCAAATAATGGGTTCACTACCGATTGAGTGTTTATTATGTCTGATTTTAAGAAAGCTCTTAGAATGTAAACAATGGCGTTTGTTTCCCTGATATTAGCCAAAAATTTATTGCCCAAACCTTCGCCCTTATTGGCTCCTTTGACCAAACCGGCAATGTCAAAAAATTCAATCGTGGTATATATTTTTTTTAGGGATTTAGTTAATTCGGCCAGTTTATCCACCCTATCATCTGCAACCGCAACCACGCCCACATTTGGGTCAATAGTGCAGAAAGGATAATTCGCTCTATCCACCTGCTTTTTAGTTATTGTTTCAAAAAGAGTTGACTTGCCCACATTAGGCAAGCCGACTATCCCGATAGATAAAGGCATATATTTTATTCCTCGGCTTCTTGTTTAGTCTTATGGATTGTTCCGTCGGCATGATTTGGCGGAGCATAAATAGTATAGAGTTTAAGCGGTTCGTTTGAAGAAGTATTGATAATATTATGTTTTGTTCCGGCTGGGACGACTAAAACAAAGCCGTCTTTAATTATTGATTCCTCGCCCTCTAAAATTACTTTACCTGTCCCCTTTTCAAATCTGAAAAACTGATCCAAATTTTCATGCACTTCCTCCCCTATTTCCTCCAATGGTTTCAAAGACATCAAAACCAACTGGCAATTTTTTGCCGTAAAAATAACTTTTCTAAAAAAATTATTATTTCGGACGTCTTGTTCTATATTTGTAATAAATCCCTTCATGTTTTTATCTTACCATAGCCATTTGGGAATTGGAATAGCGATTGTCTTTATCTCGTCCTTTGTTGCTAATTTAAAAGAAATTGAGGTAGCGCAAAGGCAGATGTTTCTATCTTGGCGAACAATAGAATGACCCAATAATTCTAACTGATTGCGAATTTGGTGGAATCGTCCGGTCTTAAGATTAATCTTAAGAAGAGAGTATTTATTATTAGAAGTAATAACTTCATAGTCAAGTTCGGCTCTTTTTGGTTTACCCGCATCGCCTTTTTTAAGAAAATTTACTAAGTTTCCTTTGTTTTGTTTCGGCCTTCCTAAAATCAAGGCGTGATATATTTTCTCAATCGTTCTATTTCTAAATTGTTCTGAAAGCCGGGAAGCCCCTTTGCTGGTTTTAGCAAATAAAACAATGCCTGAAGCCGGTCTGTCCAAGCGGTGCAGCAAACCCAAAAAGACGTTTCCGGGCTTCTTATACTTCTCTTTGAGATAAGACTTCACCTCATCCATCAAGCACCTATCGCCCGTAATGTCTCCCTGCGTCAAAACCCCTGCCGGCTTAAACACCGCAATCAAATGATTATCCTCGTATAAAACTTTTAAATCCATATTTTATACCGCAGATTGGCCGGCGAGAAAACCGGTGCTCCAGCAAAGCTGGAGATTATAGCCGCCCGTCGGGCCGTGTAAATTAATAATTTCTCCGGCAAAAAACAAATTTTCAATCAATTTTGATTTCATAGTTTTTGCATCAATCTCTTTTAAAGAAACGCCTCCTGATGTGATTATCGCCGTTTCAAATCCTAATAACGATAAAACTGTCATTTTTAACCCTTTTAATAATTTAACCAATCCCTGCCTTTCTTCCTTTGTTATTTCGTTCACTTTTTTCAAGGGATTAATCCCTGATAACTCAATAATAATGGGAATTAATTTTTGAGGCAATAAATCCCTTAAAGAATTCTTAAAAAATTTCGTCCTATATTTTAGAAAATCGCTTTGAATTCTTTTATCTAGTACTTGTAAGTTAAGGGCGGGTTTCAAATCCAAATTTAATTCTACCTTACCTTTATCTAAAAGTTCCCCTACTTTTCCGCTTAAATCCAAAACAATGGGACCGGATATGCCAAAATGAGTAAAAAGAAATTCGCCAAAACGGCTGTCTTTTTTCTTGCCATTCAGAAAAACCGTCAACTCAACATTTTTTAAAGATAGCCCTTGGGCCATTTTTGGCCAGGCCTCTTTTATTCTCAAAGGAACCAAGGCCGGTCTTAGTTTTTCAATCTTATGACCTAATTTTTCTGCCCATTGATAGCCGTCGCCCCGAGACCCGGTCTCGGGATACGATTTCCCGCCGGTAGCAATAATGTAATTTTTAGCCGCGATTGTTTTATTATTATTTAAAATAATTTTTGCTATCTTATTATTATCTCTAATAATCTCTTTTACTCCGGAATTTGTAATAATTTCAACCTCGCTTTTTTTCAGATAATCAATTAATATATCCAGCACATCGCTGGCTTTATCGCTTTCGGGAAATATTCTTTTTCCCCGTTCAATTTTTGTTTTCAATCCCCTCTTTTCAAAAAATTCAATGGTTTTTTCCACGCTAAGGGCCGCCAAAGGACTTAAAAGAAAATCCCCTTCTCTGCCATATTTTTTAACAAGTTCTTGGGGATTGAAATCAGCTCTGGTGATATTGCTTCTCCCTTTTCCGGTAATTAATAATTTCCTGCCCAAAGAAGCGTTTTTTTCCAGCAACGCAACTTTTCCTCCCAGCTCTCCGGCCCTTCCTGCCGCCATCATCCCCGCCGGTCCCCCGCCAATAACCACAACATCATAATTGAGCATAAATAGTTTAATTTTTAATAATTTGTCGTAATCGTTCGGTGATAAGGCAATAACGGTTCATTTTCTTTAGATAAAACCCATAAAATCCAATCGAGATTACTTGATGTTAAACCCCTGCCTAAGCCGTTTAATTCCCCAAGGAGCAATTCACAAGCATAAATGGTATTTGTCCTTATTTCTATTTCTTCCCGAGAATTCTTTTCAATTAACTCATAATTCGCGAGCTTATTCTTTAATTTTTCACTATAAACTAGTATCCCCTCTGACTCTAAAAGTTGTGGCAACTTATAATCGGCAAATATAGTTAGATCTTCCATGTTTTTAAAATATCCCGTATTCTTATTTTGAAAAGCGTAATTTATATCACTGACAAATAATTGGGCTCTTTTTAAAAAATATATCTTTTGTCCATTGGATTCGAAATAATCATTAAAACTTGGGAAATCATTAATAATTAACTCCACAAGTTTATTAACGTTATTTTTTGCCGCCGTAACTAAATTTATAGCCTTGCCATTATATTTTTCTTGAAGTATTTTAAAGTTTTCTCGGATAATTTCGTGTCGTTCTTTCAACAGTAATAACTCTCCCCTACTCTCAAAAATCTTAGCAAATTCGTCAAAAGTTATTTCCGACAAATATGATGCATCAAGTAATTTTTTATCAGCTAAAAACGCTTTTTTAATCGCGTAAGAAAAAGCGTAATAGCCATGCAGCCACTGGTCGTCTTTTTCAAACTCCCACCGTTTTTTCTCTTGAGTATTCCAAAAACAAAAATTAATACTATCTAGAAAAAAATAGTATTGAACAGTTTCTTCGGGACTCCCTAAAAATTGCAAGACATTATCCCAGCCAGGAATAGGATATTTTTCAAGTTTTTTTGCTAAAAGAGTAATTTTCGAATTATCTATCCTAACCGAAGAACTGTTTTTTACAACAGGATCAATTGATCTTAAAATTTTTTCTTTGATAGAAATATTCTCCATAATAAATCTATCATATCAAAAAATCGCCCCGATGAAAGAGGGACGATTTTTTTACTCTATAAATGTCAGGGCCTTGCCTTTTTTGTTCCAGCGGCCGGTTCGGCCGAATTAAGTGACTCCCGAAGTCGCTTAACTCCACAAATAGAATGTTAGACACTAAGTACCTAACATCCGACCAGTAGTATAGTAGAGACCCGATCTCTACCTAAGACTTTGGCGATAAAATAAAAAACCACCCTTCAAATTCATCGGGATGATTTCTTATCCTACGTTATTAAACATTGAATGTTTGATAAACTACAAGTTTCTTTGCTAATAAGGGTATTTTTGAGTTGTCTATCTGGACAAAAGAACTGTTTTTTATAACAGGATCAATCGATCTTAAAATTTTCTCTTTTATAGAAATATTCTCCATAATATATTTATCCTATCAAAAAATCGCCTGCTTGGCGATTCTTGTTGAGATGTTAAACACTGAGTACCTAACATTCTATTCTACTGGCACCCTATTGAAGTCAGGCTTCAATAGAGAGACTTTAACAGAGACTTAAAATAAAAAACCACCCTTTAATAAACTCAGGGTGATTTTTTGTCCTAAATAAATCTTCTTTTGAACACTTACTTAGGGGAAAGAGAGAAGGGAGGAAAGGTTCTTGTTCTATCCTTAACTTTGTAATTACTCACAAAGGAAGTCCAATTACCCTTTTTAGGATTTCTCCACCTTGCCTTCTCTCTTATTGGGTTACGAGATTGCTTTCATCTGTTTTTGAAAAACTTCTTCTAACAAGCTCTTTGAAAGCTCAAGAAGTTCTTCAGCCGTTACGTGGATGGCAACCATCTCTGGTTCCTTCACGGAATTACCAATATTCCGTTTAATATTGGCAATATCCCGAAGAGCCATTTCTTTCCGAAACTGAGCTTTTACAAGGGCTAAAGCTATCTCGCCTTTTCTCCTCTCGTCCATTGTTCTCACCTCCTTTCTGTAAAAATTTGGAAACGAGAGAGAAACCTTTAAGGTGCTTTGGAAAGAATTCTACTCTCTTTCCATACCATATGATAACACTTTACTCTATAAATGTCAAGGCTTTGCCTTTTTTGTTCCAGCGGCCGGTTCGGCCGATTCTGTGGATATATTCGTCAAAAGTCGCCGGCACATCAAAATTAATAACATGGCTGACATCGGCAATATCAAGACCCCTAGCCGCCACATCAGTTGCCACTAAAATTTGAATACGGCTTTCTTTAAACATAGTTAGGGCTTTTTGGCGCTGGGAGTGATTTTTATTTCCGTGGATGGATTCCGCCCTAAAACCTTTTTGAATAAGTATTTTTGAGAGCCGTTCCACTCCGTGCTTGGTTCTGCCGAAAATAAGCACCTTGGTAAATTCCTCTTTAATCAAAAGATTATCAAGAACATCTATTTTATTTTTACCCCGATCTATTCTGACAATATCCTGATCAACATTACTTGAAGTGTCTCTGGTTTTTACCGAAACTCTTATCGGATTTTTAAGAAATTCTTTGATAATTTTTTCCACCGAGTAAGGAATGGTTGCCGAAAAAAACAGCACCTGTTTTTCTTTTGGCAAACCGTTCATTATAAAACGGGTGTCCTGGATAAAACCCATATCAAGCATCCGATCAGCTTCATCCAAAACAACGGTATTAAATCTGGATAAATTAATCATCCTTCTTTCTATCAGGTCCTTGAGCCGGCCGGGCGTGCCGATAATTAAATTATAATTATAGCGAAGCTCGGAAATTTGTTTGCCGATGCTCATTCCGCCGACGCAGCAAACGGAAAAAATCCGCATTCCTTTAGTAAAAGATTTAAGCTCCTGGTCTATTTGAATGGCCAACTCGCGGGTCGGAGTGACAATCAAAACTTGTTCTTTCGGATTTAATAAAATTTTATTAATAAGGGGTATGAGAAAAGCGGCTGTTTTGCCCGTGCCGGTATTGGCAATACCGACAACATCCGAACCGTCAATAATATGAGAAATAATCCGATCTTGGATGGGCGTAGGCGCATCGTAACCTTTGGCCAAAATAGCCCGAATTATTCGCTGGTCAATTTTAAAATCCTGAAATTTGTGTTCAGATATAAAATTCTCCATTCCTTCTATCTTTTCAACTACGACTGCTTTATTAATAAATCTTGCCGGATCTATTCTTTCTCCGCGTGAAAACCCCCTTCCTCTAGAAGGGGGCGCTTTAGTCAAGAATTTTCTTGATCCCGTGTAATGAAAGTTTCTACTATACATATAATAAAATTATACACTATCACTATTGCTTTGTCAATAAATATTGCTTACCCTTTAATTTATCGGGTAAAAATGACTCTTTGGAGTATTTATCGTAACCGTTGCCGGGATTGTTACGCAGTTCCATGGGAATGGGCAAATTGCCATATTGTTTGACATCGGCCGTTGCCGCTATATAAGCTTCGTAAGCGCTCCGATCTTTTTTAGCTTGGCATAAATAAACCACTCCGGTTGCCAGATTAATGCCGCATTCAGGCAAACCGATTATTTCTACTGCCCTAAAAACATCGTTAGCCACCACCAAGGCCGTAGGCAAAGCTAGGCCGATATCTTCTGAAGCAAAAATAACCATTCTTCTGGCGATAAATTTGGGATCTTCCCCCGAATCAATCATCCGCGCCAAATAATACAAAGCCGCATCTGGCTGCGAAGCCCTCATGCTTTTAATAAAAGCGGAAATAGTGTTGTAATGCTCATCCCCTGCTTTGTCGTATCTTAAAAATTTTGACTGGAGAGCATTTTTTAAATTCTCTTTAGTAATTTCCTTATAAAGTTCTCTAGTATTTTCCAGCATAGTTATCGCCTGCCTGGCATCGCCATTGGCCATGTTAATCAGCCAGTCCTCGGCTTCTTTATCCATTTTTAAACCGATTCTCTTGATAATGGCTTTCATATTATCTTCTGAAAGTTCGTTCAAAACAAAAACTCGACAGCGAGAAAGCAGAGCCGGGATAACTTCAAAGCTTGGATTTTCAGTTGTCGCGCCAATCAAGGTAATCTCCCCTCTTTCAACATAAGGCAGTAAAAAATCCTGTTGTGATTTGTTAAAGCGATGGATTTCATCTAAAAATAAAACCTTGGGCACTCCCTGCGAATCTTCTTCCAGTAATTTTTTTATATCTGCCTTGCCAGCTGAAACAGCTGATAATTCATAAAGCTTAGCGTCTAAACTATTGGCATATATTTTAGCCAAAGTCGTTTTTCCTGTTCCCGGAGGCCCCCACAAAACAAAAGAAAACAAATGCTTTTGCTTTATAGCAACATTCAAGGGCCTATTCTCCCCGACCAAATGTTCTTGCCCGACAAATTCCTCCAAATTTTTCGGTCTGATTTTCGACGCCAGCGGTTCCATAAATTTAGCTTACCTTTTCATTTCATCTCCGCCAAGAGACAACTATTTGGACATCGGATGTCCAAATAGCGTAGGCTATTTTTTATTTATGTATTTTAATAAAGCGATTATGCCTAAAACCAACAGGGTAGTCGCTAAAGTATAGGTAATCCAAGAAAAAAACATCATCCCGCCGCCTGCTCCGCCCATCATATAATTATAATCCATCATAGATCAAGTCCGCCTCTGGCGGACGCAGATAAAGATGAAGCAACAGCTTCATCGCCTAATCGACCTTTCTATATTTTATTATACACTAAATTTTTAATTTATTATCAAACCCCACCAGTAGTAATAACTATGCTATAGCAATGATATTACTATTCCTAAATTTTATATTTGAATAAATAAGAACGGGTAAACGCGAATGCGTTTACCCGTTTTAGCTCAATCTGTTGCCGAGCTTCTGTTATGCAGAAGCGAAGGCGAAGAAGAGATTTATCTCTTCGCCTAATTGTTTTGGCCAGTTATTTCTGGCCGAAGTAACCGGTCAACACAGCGATTGGTCCAACCTGGTACTGGGCTAAAGAATTTAGGCCGACAAGTCTTCCTTCTTTATTAAAGTCGGGCTTATCTGTTAAAGGAATTAATCGGATATCATAACCGTGACCCTTCATACCAGGTGGTGGTCCGGGAGGACCATATTGATTCGCCGGCATACCAAATTCTTTAAAATTAGTCGTTATTTCTAACGATCCTGCCGGCATCTTCCCAGGACTCGCGCCTTCAGGCAGTCCGTTAATTTCTGGCGGGAGTAATGCTGCCCAATGTAAGAAAACGTCTCCTGGGAAAGTACTACAAGGGGGCATTTTCCCATACACAGGCACCTCTTGATTACAAGGAAAGTCAGGATCGGTCATTACCAATAAAAGAGCCTTTGTCCCGACTGGAATACCTCCCCATTTAAGAGGTGGAGAAACCGCTTTTTCGCCTGCATATTTTTGTGGAATCACGCCACCGGATATGAAAGCTGGCGAATATATAAAAAGTTGAAAACCAGCATCACCTTTCAGACCTGCTGGACCTGCCGGACCACGATCACCGGCTGAGCCAGCTGGACCTCTTTCTCCGGGCGGACCGTTGACTCCGTTTTTACCTGCCGGCCCTACTGGGCCCATTGGTCCGATTGGACCTTGAGAACCAGTTATCCCGGGTGCCCCTTGGCATGCCACAACTAAAACCAAAATCAGTGCCAATGCTACCAAGTATATTTTTTTCACCTTTCCTCCTTATTTTTTTACAGATTGAGCTGGGTTGCTGGCGTTATATTAACATCCTCCAAAGCTTTGTCAATTAAATTGCTTCTTGTTGATGTATTTTAATCCAAGTGGTATATTAAGATAGTAAGGTAAAGGTCGGGCAATAAATTTTTAAAAAAATACTATGGCAAAATCTAACTCTGCGTTCATGAAGCCGATGAAAATCAGCTCCGAGTTGGCTGAAGTCGTCGGCAAAGGGCCCATGCCCAGATCCGAAGTTGTTAAAAAACTTTGGGTATATATCAAAAAGAATGCGCTTCAAAATCCCAAGAACAAAAGAAATATACTGGCTGATGCAAAATTGAAGGCGGTATTCAGCGGTAAGGGCGAGGTTTCGATGTTTGAAATGACCAAGCTTGTTTCAAAACACTTGTCTTAAGTTAAGAATAAGAAAGAGCGGATCTACACATGGTGTGCAGAACCGCTCTTTTTTTTGCGTTAAAAGGGTAAGACGTCAGTCGTCAATAATCATTAATGAACTTTGGCGAGACCAGTTCCTCCCCTAAGATTCGCACCCCCAGTCTTGCAGTAGCCCTCGATAACTCCGCAGGCATTATTGAAAAGATCCACATTAAAGCCCGATCCATAGGTTTTAGCCATCTCAAGAGAAATATCCCAAGTTTTTATTTGGCCATTCTTGAGGAGCTGCTCCAGCACCGTTTTTTTGCAAATAGTATCCATCTGCATCTCGACCCAGGGAGGGCAATAGGGATCCAATCGTTTCTTATACTCTGCCAGCTTTATCTTGAGTTGGTTTTGACGTTTCTTATCTTCAGGCAAAACAAGAACCGGTGATTCCTTCTCTTTTTCGAGCCTTTCGATGATATTCTGGAGATCACCCCGTAAACCTTCTACTATTCTTTCGGGTTTCAGAAAATCTTTAATGATTTCGGGAAGAACCCAGTTTTTTGACTCTTCGCCAGGTTTTGGATTGGCATCTTTTACGTGAATACGAAAACGTGGACTATCATTAATGCCAATCACGACACCGTCCCATTTGTCTTTCTCTTCCTGGGTAAGTTCCCGGGTCGTAGCCTTGGGGAATTTAACATTGATGAAGCCGAATCCTTCAACCCAGTTCCCGATGTAATTTTCATCGTCTTCCCCATGGATACTACACAGGTTGGGAGTCTTGCTACTAATGTCTCCGAGCAGGTGTATAGCTTTTGTTGCCATCATGTAGCGATGCGGTATGTCCTTCCATTTTTTCTCCTCTGCCATTTTGTTTCCCTCCTTTTTTTATTTATATTAAATCCTATATTAAATGGTTTTATTCAAACCCATCTCTTTTTTAAGTTACGATCTAATAAAAAACAATATCATATTTTTGTAATATTGTCAATGATTTTAGGTAATGTATACAGACATATTGCACTTTTGTAGGTAATCTGGTGGCATATGAAAACTATGCCAAAATCCACAAAAGTGGTTGTTAGACATTGAATGTCTAACATCCTAATTGTGTCGGGGGGAATGTTTTTATTTATCTAAATCAATAATTTCGTCTATCCTTATCTGTTTTACAAACTCCGGAATGTGGCTGACTAAAATCATCGCTCCCTCATATTTATTTAAAGCGGCGGCGATAATCGGCAAATGGCGAAAATTAATGTGATTAGTCGGCTCATCCAGAATAAGAAGCCCCGGTTTTTGCATCACTATTCTGGCAAAAGACACCAATCCTTTTTGCCCCTCGGATAAACTGCCGATTTTGGAATAAATTAAATCGCCAGTTATCAAAAAACTTGCGGCCAAAGAACGGAGACTCTCTTCGGAAAAATTTTCAGCCACCGAACTGAGAGAGTGGTAAACTGTGTCATCAAAATTAAGAGTGGAAAAATCTTGGCGGTAATATCCGACCCTAACATCCGGAGAGATTTTAGCGCCCTTGGCTTTGCCCGAGGCCAAGGATTCAAGCAGCGTGGTCTTGCCGATGCCATTGGGCCCAACAAGAAGCAAACGCTCTTTCTTTTTTAAAGAAATACTGACCTCTCGGCGCACTGATTTATAATTTTTCATAACAGAGAAAGAGGTAATGCTTAAAATTTCTCCGACAATATCCTGCTGAGAAGGAATAATAAATGGCCTGATTGTTTTATCTTCTTTTCTGACTTCAACTTTTTCTTCTTCCATTGTCTCGGCTTTCTGCCGCATTTTTTTCGCCAAAAATCTCAATTGCCCCCCTTTATGGGCAAAATAATTTGCCTTATCTTTTTTCTCTTGGATTTGTTTTGCCAACTGGGCGTTTTTTCTGTTTTCTCTTTCTATTCTGGCCTCAATTTCAACCAATAAATCAAAATAATTTCCGATGTACTGCTCAACCTTGCGGGTAAATACATCCAAATACAAAACGCCGTGGGTAAACGCATTTAAAAAATTAGTGTCATGAGAAATGACAATGCAGGTTTTTTTATAACCAATGAGGAATTGCGTCAGCGACGCAATTCCTTCTTTATCAAGGTTATTAGTCGGCTCGTCTAAAAGCAGTATATCGGGATCTTGAATAATAGCCGAAGCCAATAAAAGCCGGGCTTGCTGACCGCCGGAAAATGATTTGATAATTTTGTCCTTATCGGCAGTAAGATTAACTATTTTAAGGACTTCGTCAATTTTCGGATCAATATCGTATACTTTTTCCTTAAAACAATTCTGAAAAAATTCTCGGAGAGTTAAATGAAGCGAATCCCGGGGAATTACCTGCTTTGCTTCGGCGACCGTAATTCCGACACCGATATTGATCGCTCCGGAGTCGGGTTTAATGGCTCCCGTAATAAGATTAAAAATCGTGCTTTTTCCGGCGCCGTTCTGGCCCATCAAAGTTATTTTTGATCCTTGCCTGACGGAAAAATCAACCTCATCTAATATGGGTTTATTGCGCCCGTAGGCGAAAGACACTTCACTGAATCTTAATATTTTTTCTCCGTAATTCATGATTAATTACCTTTAACGCATTTAAAAGAATAAGCGAATCGCAAAGAAGCTAAGTATTACGCCCAAAATAGATGTAAAGATATCGTCTAACGAAATACCTTTATCTAAAAATTCTTTCCCTCCAGCCAAAATAGCGCCGGCAATCAAAGCTGATGTCAATGAAAAATCATTAGAAGCATTTAGGAAATATTTGTAAAAAGAAAATATAATTATTGCGAACAAAATAATTATTCCAACTTTAAAAAAATGATGATACAGACGACCCCACTTGAAGAAAAAATTTATTGGCGATGTTTTTTCGTGGATATAGCGGTCGGGATCTCTTTTCAAAAACAACCACCCGCCAGCGGCAATTAGAATTAAAATAATTGTTGCTATCCAAATTAACATAAATTATTAATTAAAGCTAATTTCTTTTTTCAAGATTATTTGTGCAACCGATATAAAAAGATCCATCGGCACATTCTAAAAGATAAGTGTAAAACATAATCAATGCCTTTCGTCGTCCCTTATATTACTCGGGACTCCTCAGGGACTTCTTCTTTTTTATATATGGGCCGGAGGCACTGATGAGCCTCCGTCACAAAGGAGGCGAAGAAGTGCTGCCGGGCTAGGAGTCGAACCTAGAATATACGGCTTCAAAGGCCGTTGTCCTACCATTAGACGACCCGGCAAAATTAATTATTTTTTCTTAATTCTGTTTTTTCTCTCGAACCAATTTCTTTTGATTTTAACTGCCATTCCCGCCACATTGCTTCCTTACGACTTCCAAATTCCTCTGACTTGATAAGTATAAACGGTTTGCGATGTTTTGTAGATTTAACCTTTCCAGAATTATGGGCATTTATTCTATTTTTAAGATTAGAGGTGTATCCAGTATAAAAATTCCCATCTTTTAAACTTTTCAAAATATATACGTAATAAGCCATAGGTTTAGGTCTACGATCCGTAGGGTCCTACCATTAGCCTACGGCCCGTAGGGACGATCCCGCAATGGCTAATTTATACCACAGACTTCAATAATCGCCAACTCTAAGGGCAACTGGGGAATCGGCGAATATTTCATTTTATTTTGGGCTTCAAGAAAAAGGTTTAATATATTTTGAATTTGCGTTTCGCTGAAGATTGCCGCTTGAGATTTA
The DNA here is from genome assembly GCA_038078735.1 of Patescibacteria group bacterium. GTDB lineage: Bacteria > Patescibacteriota > Minisyncoccia > Minisyncoccales > CAZWNE01 > JBBTTI01. The sequence goes on from JBBTTI010000003.1 coordinate 22,777, forward strand.
ATTCTTTCAAATTCTTCTTTGGTCAAACCGACAACAAGCGAACTGCTTATTTTTGACAGCATAACCTGCCTTAAATAATTAATCAAAGCTTTGGCAAATTCCTGAAAATCTAATCCCTTGTCCCCCGCTTCGTTTAAAAAATCAATGGCTTCTTTCGGTTTTTTCTGAGCCAAAAAATCGCAAAACTGGGCGATCAGTTCTGTTTCCACTAACCCCAAAATTTCTTTAATATCCTGCGCCTTGAGCTCCCTGCCCAAATCCCCGGCAAAAGTTATTGTTTGGTCTAGCAGGCTTAAGGCGTCGCGGATAGCTCCGGCCGAATTCAAGGCAATTAATTCTAAAGCCGCTTTCTCTATTTTTATTTTCTCTTTTCCGGAAACTATTTCCAGCGATTCTATAATTTCCGGCACCGTCAATTTTCTAAAATCAAACCGCTGGCAACGGGAAATAATTGTCGGAATCATTTTATGGATTTCGGTGGTGGCTAAAATAAAAATAGCGTGAGAAGGCGGCTCCTCTAGGGTTTTTAAAAGAGCGTTGGAGGCCTCTTTCGTCAGCTGATGCGACTCATCAAAAATAAAAACTTTATATTTTGATTTTGTCGGGACAAATTTTATTCCTTCTTTCAATTCTTTTATTTCGTCTATACCCCGATTGGAGGCGGCGTCAATTTCAATTATATCCATCGCATTCCCCTGATTAATCTCTAGACAAGAAGGACATTTATTGCATGGTTCTGCTTCGCCTTCTTTTCTATTTTGACAATTTAAGGCTTTAGCCAAAAGCCGGGCAATAGTAGTTTTGCCCGAACCGCGGGGACCGTCAAATAAATAAGCGTGGGAAATCAGATTAGCCGAAAGAGCGTTGGTTAAAGTTTTAACCACGTGCTCCTGGCCGATTACTTCGGCAAAAGTCTGAGGCCTATATTTTCTATATAAAACTAAATTTGCCATCTATTTCTTAAAGACTATAAACTTGTAGCCGATAAAGTTCCAAGCCATAGCCGCAAACGTGGCGGCCAAGGCGCCGGCGTTGGCCCAAATCTTGGCTGAAATGCCGAGGGAAGCAAACGGATTACCTATAAAATTTACGACTAAAGAAGCTACTCCGACATTAATTCCAAAACCAATTAAACTGACTATAAAAAATTGTAAAAATTTTCTGCCGGTACCTTTGAAAGTCCAGAGTTTATTCAGAAAATAAGAATTAATCACCGCAACCGTAAAAGATATCCCCTTAAAAATAGAATACCCCGAACCAGACACAATCCCTGTTATAAAAATAAGCAAATTCAAAACCCCTAAATCAATAAGAGTGTTCAAACCGCCGACTAAAACAAATTTAACGGCTTGCCGAATGACGATGGGTAAGTTTTGCATATAGATAATAACCGACTATTAAAATTATTAATACTAATATAACCCAATCAAGTTTTCGGAAATAAACTTCCAAATTTTTCCAATTTTCTCCGGCGATAAGCCCCGAATAAGTTAAAAGGATAGACCAGGGCAAAGAGCCTAAAAACGTGTAAAGGCAAAATTTAAAAAGGGGCATTCGGGCAATTCCGGCCGGCAGAGAAATAAAGGTTCTGACGACTGGTAATAATCTGGAGAAAAATATGCTGGCTGATCCATATTTATTAAACCATTTTTCAGCTCTTTCCACATCATCCGGCGACACTAAAATATATTTTCCGTATTTTAGAACCAATGCCCTGCCGCCATATCTTCCGATAAAATAAGCGATTAAGGAGCCTGCCAAATTTCCGATAGTGCCCCAAAGAATTACCGGCCACCAAGAAAATTTTTCATCCCAGACCAAAAAACCGGAAAACGGCATAATAATTTCCGAAGGAATCGGAATCAAAGCGCTTTCCAAAGCCATTAGAATAAATATTCCCCAATACCCCGCGCCGGAAATAAAACTGACAATCCAATTACTTAAAAAAGCCAGTAAATCGTAAACCATTTAAAAATTTTACCACAAATTCCCAAAAAGTGCTAAAATAAAAAAATGCTTAAACTTTATAATACTTTATCGCGAAAAAAGGAAATATTGAGACCCTTCGCTAAGGCTCAGGGCGAAAAACTAAAGTTTTTCATCTGCGGGCCGACGGTTTATGATTTTTCTCACTTAGGCCACGCCAGAACCTATATTGCTTTTGATATGATCGTGAAATATCTAAGGCAAAAAGGATATGATGTTTTTTATCTGCAAAACATAACTGATCTTGATGACAAAATCATAAAACGTGCGGAGGAAAAAAATATTACGCCCCAAAAGTTAGCCAGAGATTTTGAGAAAGAATATTTAAAAGATATTAAGGCCCTTAAAATAACCAGCGTTTCAAAATACGCCAGAGCCACGGATTATATTAAGGAAATTATCAGTCAGACAGAACGACTTTTGAAAAAGGGTTTTGCCTATCAAATAGAAGACGGAATTTATTTTGATATTTTAAAATTTAAAGATTACGGCAAACTTTCACGGAGAACGGTTCTCCGGGCCGAAGACGGAGTTTCTCGGATTGATGAAAGTGTTAAAAAAATAAATAAAGGCGACTTCTGCTTGTGGAAATTTTCAAAACCAGAAGAACCAACATGGACTAGTCCGTGGGGTCAAGGCCGGCCCGGGTGGCATATTGAAGATACGGCCATTACGGAAAAGTTCTTTGGATCGCAATACGATATTCACGGCGGCGCCAGAGATCTGATATTTCCCCATCATGAAGCGGAAATATCCCAAATGGAAGCGATTTCCGGTAAAAAACCTTTGGTAAAATATTGGCTTCATACCGGATTTTTAACCGTCGATGGCCAGAAAATGTCAAAATCACTGGGGAATTTCATTACTATCCAAGATTTTCTCAAAAATCACTCGCCCCGCTTACTCCGATTTTTAGTCATAAAAAGCCACTATCGATCTCCGATTGATTATAGTGAGAAAGTTATTTCTCAAACTAAAAAAGAATTGGAACGGATAGATGAATTTATTGATAAACTATTGAGGCCGAACCTCCATAGTTTAAAATCGGGGAGGTTCGGCCTCTTAAAATTCAAGAACGCTTTTGATAACGCTATGAATGATGATTTTAATACGTCAAAGGCAATAGCTGTAATTTTTAATTTGATTAATAAAGGAAACGCTATAATTGCCCAAAATAAATTATCTTCTAGCGATGCTAAAAATATTTTAGGCTTTTTAAAAATAATTGATAAATTCTTTGGTTTTATCTTTTGGCAGAAATCCGAAAATAAGCAACCTCAGAGGTTGCTTAGCCTAGTTAAGCAACGGCAAAAATATCGGGAACAGGACAATTGGCAAAAAGCTGACGAGATGAGAGAGGAAATTAAAAAACTAGGATATTCAATAGAAGACACAAGTAAAGGACCAGTAATTAAAAGAAGCTTAGCTTCTCACTTAGAAGCTAAGCTTCTAAGTACCTAAAAATGCTTGTCAGGATTTTTTTTCTGTGGTAATTTGAGATATGGTTAATATCTCAACATGCCAGAGCAATTAATAGACAAACTTCCTCCTCGATCAATTGAAGCCGAGCAATCGCTTTTAGGCTCTTTATTGTTGGACAAAGACGCCATAATAAGAGTGGCTGACCTTTTGGCGCCTGACTCTTTTTATCAAAAATCTCATCAGGATATTTACAGAGTTTGCCGGGAACTTTTTGAAAAAGGAGAGCCGATTGATCTTTTATCAGTTTCCAATCGGTTAAAAGACAAAGGGATTTTAGAGCAAGTCGGCGGCAGCAGTTATCTTTCTGAACTGATAAATATGGTGGCTACTCCGGCCCATGCCGCAAATTACGGGAAAATTGTTCATCGAAAAAGCATCCTGCGCGACTTAATCAGCGCTTCTCACGATATCTCAAGATTAGGCTATGACGAAAGCGAAGATATTAATGTTCTTTTGGACAAGGCTGAAAAAAGAATTTTTGGCATCGCCCAAAGCGGTTTGAGCCAAGATTTTGTGCTGGTCAAAACTACCTTGGAAGACGCTTTCACCAGAATAGATCAGTTATCGCGCGAAGGCGCAGGGCTTCGCGGATTAGCCACCGGCTTTTCGGCTTTAGATAATATTTTGGCCGGTCTGCAAAAATCCGACTTGATAATTTTAGCCGCCAGGCCTTCTCTTGGAAAATCGGCTTTGGCTTTGAATTTTGCCCTTAATGTCGCTATCAACGAAAAAATACCCGTTGGAGTTTTCTCTTTGGAAATGTCCAAAGATCAAATTGTTGACAGGCTGATTTCCTCAATCTCAATGGTAGACTTATGGAAAATAAGAACCGGAAAATTATCCCATGAAGGCGAAGATAATGATTTTACTAAAATTAGGGAAGCGATGTCGGTTTTATCGGAAGCGCCGCTCTATATTGATGATGCTGCCTCACCGACTATCTTGCAAATGAAAGCCATGTGCCGACGATTGCAGGCTTCAAAAGGACTGGGATTAGTTGTTGTTGATTACTTGCAATTAGTTGAACCGTTTAATCCGGATGCTCCGCCTGTTCAACAAGTGACAGAGGCTTCCAGGGCATTAAAAGCTTTAGCCAGAGAATTAAATATTCCGGTTTTGGTTCTTTCCCAGTTATCAAGAGCCGTTGAGAGCAGATCTCCCCAAATTCCCCGTTTAGCCGACTTAAGGCAATCAGGCAGTATTGAACAAGACGCGGATGTGGTTATGTTCATTTATCGCGAAGACAGATACCGGCCGGAAACCGAGAAAAAAGGAATTGCTGATATTATCATAGCTAAACACCGCAACGGTCCGGTTGGCCAAGCAGAAGTTTATTTCGATGAAAGAACAGTCACTTTTAGAAATTTAGAAAAAAGATACTCTGAAGAATAATGCACTCCCCTACTATTCAAAAATTAATTGATTTGTTTTCCAAATTTCCAACGGTTGGTTCCAGAACAGCCAGCCGTTTTGTTTTTTATTTATTAGGATTAAAAAAAGAAGAGGTCAGAGAATTGCTGAATAGCATCGCAGATATCCGAAATAAAGTTAAAATCTGCCCTTCTTGTTTTAATCCATTTGAGCCCTTCGACGCGACTCAGGGTAAATCCGACGTTTGTTTGATTTGTTCTGATCCAAGACGGAATAAATCTCTTCTTTGTGTTGTGGCTAATGAAACCGACTTAGAGGCGATTGAAAAAACAAAAAAATATAAAGGTTTTTATTTTATTTTTGAAAAATTAAGGATTAAGGAATTGGAAAAAAAATTAAAAGAACATCCTGAAATTGAAGAAATTATCTTGGCTATGAATTCTACCACTGAAGGCGAAGTCGCGACTTTATATTTACAAAGATTATTGGAACCTTTTAAGAAAAAAACAACTCGCCTTGGGCGAGGTCTGCCAGTCGGCGGTGAATTGGAATATGCCGACGAAGAAACTCTCTCTTCGGCTTTGGAAGGCAGGAAGTAGTTAAAAGAAGCTTAGCTTCTCACTTAGAAGCTAAGCTTCTAAGACTTGAGGTCAATGGTTTTAATCTCTACTTCAGTAAATTGCTGACGATGGCCCTTTTTGAGGTGATAGCGTTTTTTGGCTTTATATTTAAAAATAATTACTTTTTTGGCCTTTCCCTGACTTAGTACTTTTCCCGTCACCTTAGCTCCTTTAACAGTTGGAGATCCGATCTCCAATTTATCGTCTTTCTCCAAAAGCAAAACTTCGTCAAAGATAACCTCTTTGCCGTCTTCAATTTCCAGTTTTTCAATTTTAACTTTTTCTCCGGGTTTAACAATATATTGCTTTCCCCCGGTTTTAATCACAGCCAACATATTTTCAAATATAGCAAATTGATTATTTTTCGTCAACGAGCTGTTTGGTCTCACCTATTTCTACCAGTTTTTCTACCTTTTCGTCAAGTAGGGAAAGCCTTTTCTCTGAATCTTCGTAAGCCGAACCGGCATTCTTTATATGGCTTCCCAGCTTCCTAAAGTCATCCATCAACTTACTGGCGTCTTGATGGACCTTGGCCAGTTTCTTTAGAATCTCCTGCGTTTGCTTGGAAATTTGAGTGTCTTTAAACCAATGCTCAATTGTTCGCAGAGTTAAATAAATTGTGTTCGGCGAGGTTAAGATAATTTTTTTAGACCAGGCAAAAGCGGCCACATCCATTTCTTTGCCTAGACTGTTGATTATTTCATAATAAATAGCTTCGGCCGGAATATAGATTAAAGCAAAGTCGGTCGTGCCTTCCGAGGGTAAAAGGTATTTTGAACTGATTTCCTGAATCCTATTTTTAACGTCTTCTAAAAAGTTTTTTTTGAAAAAATTCTTTTCAATATCAGTCGCAGCGTTGATCATTTTATCAAAATTTTCTGAAGGAAATTTAGAATCAATCGGCAAAACCCGGCCGTTGGGCAGTTTTAAAACCGCGTCAACCTGTTCGCCCGAAGAAAAAAGATACTGGATTTTATAAAGTTCCTGCGGAAAATGCTGGGACAAAATATGCTCCAAGCTGGCCTCGCCCCATTGGCCCCGTAGTTTAGGCGATTTAAAGATATCCTGAAAAGTGGAAACATCTTTTACCGACTCTTCAATCTGTTTTAAATTATCTTTTATCTGGGTAGTTTCTTTAGTGAAAGAATAGATTTGCTCGTTCATTGTTTTTGACTGCCCCATCATCAAATCCGTCAACCGCCTCTCTAGATTTAAAATCGCTTCGGATTGCTTTTCATCAGTTCTTGTTTTTTTGCTTAAGAAAAAAAATACCGCAACAAAAACCGCTACCGCTAAAGCTATTCCTAAGATTAAAATTAAACTAGTCATAAAATTATTTTAGCATTTTTAAAAATTTAACCAAAACTAGCGAGAAGTGTTCTCGCTAATATTTATTCAATTACAACTTGATCAAAATCGGCTAATTCTTTTTTAGATTGCAACCAATCGTTAACAAATCTTTGGCAGCCTTGAACGCCGCCCATTAGTTCGGTTAGAAATTCCCTGCTGGTTAAAGATGGAAAATTTTTCTCGTCTAAATAATCTATGTAGCTTGACCAGCGATATTTCTTTAAAAATTTTAATACTTTCTGAAAGTCCCCACCCTTAATCCCCTTTTCTTTCCAACCCGGAACTATTATCGCCACAGGGTTAGTATGAATATAAACAAAAACGGTCATTAGTTGATTGTCATTTTTAATATGAACTAGCTTATATCTTCCATCAAACAAATGTCCGCTTCTTTTATATTTTTTATTATAATATCCGCCGTACCCAGCGCCAAGCTTTCTCATAAATTTACTAATCCCACCTTCGCCAAGCTGTCTAAGCAATAAATGGATATGATTCGGCATCAAACAAAACGCCAATATCTCCACTAATAGTTTTCTCTTCCTTCTTTTATCCCTTTCTAATAGTCCGAGAAATGTTCTCGAACTATTGAAACTTCGACGAAAATTCCATAACGCTGGCGCTTCATCGTTAAATTCAAACAGATCATGAATCATCCTAAAATAATCTTTTTCGTCGCGAAAAAGCTTCAAGCCTTCTATCGCTCTGATTACAACATGGTATATTTCTCCAGTAACTAATGGCGGTCGTTTTGTGGACATATAATGTGCCGAGAAATGTTCTCGCTAGTTTATAATAACACAGAACCTTTCTATCTATTTTGTCAAGATTTCGACGATTAAAAATATAATATAAATTGCCAACAAGAAAAGGCCTTCTTTTTTGGTGATTTTATGGCCGGTTCTGATGGCTAGTAAAAAAACCAAAGTTGCAATAATTAAAAAGAATCTGGAAATTAAAAATGGAGAAAAATTAGTAAAGATAATCGGCTGGATTAAGGCCACGATTCCAAGCACCATAGTGGCGGTATTAACTACTCCGCCCATCAGATTTCCTAAAATCATCCAAGTCTCTCCCCTCTTTACCGAAATAAGGGAGAAAAAAGTTTCCGGCATAGAATTTCCCAATCCGACGATTAGTATTCCGATTAAACCCAGAGACATATGAAAAGAATCAGCAAAGAACATCGCTGATTTTATAATTCCTTGAGCGCTAAAAAATAAAATAGCGGTTGCCAAAATAATTAATCCTATATTTTTCAAAAAGAACGAAAATTTTGTAGAGATATTTTCTTCATAAACCTTTGTAAATCTTTCCTTTTTTTTGAAAAGCCATGCCGCATAAAGAAAATAAGATAAAATTAAGACAAAACCGTCAAGTCTGCCCAGAACTCCGTCTATTGCCAGAAAGAACGGCATAAGGGCAAAAATAACGGTAAAAATAGCGGTTGACTGAACCACTCGGCTTTCTGCCTCCAACCCCTTTTTTGACATAAAAACAGCTATGGCCATGACTACAGTCAAATCAATAAGATTTCCGCCCATAACATCTCCAAAAGAAAGCTCGGGAATACCCTGAACAGCAGAAATAATACCCAAAAAAAGATTGGGAGCGGAAGAGGCAAAAGCCATCATAAAAAAAGCGACGATGAATTCTTTCCAGCCTAAAAATCTGGCGATATAAGAAAGCGAAGAAACAACCATTTTACTGGAAACGATTATAAAAAAAGTGGAAGCAACAAAAATTAGAATATAGAGCCAGATCATTTTATTTTTCTTTTTATTTTTTTATACATTAATAAAACCAATATTCCTTCTATGACCAGCGTAATTGAGCCGACGAAACCAATAATATTAATAAAATCTTTCAGCCCGGCCAAAAACAAAATAATCGGAATAAAAGAAACTAAAAACCAAGCTGAAATTTTCGGGATCTTAAAATCATAATAAAGCATATTTTTTAAATAGAGACCGACAATAATGAAGGAGGTAAAAGTGGCTAAAAAGCCAAAAAGAAAACCTAACCTTAAAACTCCTTGGCTTAAAAGTCCGGCTAATCCCGTTAAGCCGAATTCGCTTGTCTGACGGCCGCTGATTCCTAAGATGAAAACAGTAAAAAGAGCATAAACGACGGCGGCAATTAAAATTGAAATCAAAATAACCTTTTTTAAACTCTTTTTGTCGCCAATGAGTATTTCTTCTATCTCCGGAATCATTGTCGCCCCCCACAAAGAAAAAATAATCGGTCCGATCGGCAGAAAAATATTTTGCAAGTTGAAATTGCCAGCCAAAAGATTTTCCGGTCTGAATAATGGCATACCTTTAAAAAAAAGAAAAACCAAGGCGGCTAAAAACAAAATTAATCCCCAAAACTCTATCCGGACAATAGCTTTGACCCCGATAAGGATTGACAAAGCGCCTAAGGCAAAATATAAAAACGTATAGAAAAAAACGCTGCCGCCTAAAAAATCGCTAAATAAATTTCGCAGAAATTCGCCGCCGACAATCAGATAAGCTAACAAGGAGCCGAAAGAGCCTATCGCTAAACTTAATAAAGCCAAACTTCTGGCCCAATTGCCTAAATAAAGTTTAGCATAACCGGGCAAACGCAAAAAATCAGGCGTAGCTAAGGCCACATCGGCATAAAGATAATGGATTAATAAAACAAAAAATCCCAAGATAAAAAAATAACCAGCCATAACGACGATGCCCACTTGGGAGGCGATATAAGGCAGAGAAAAAATCCCCACTCCAATAATCGTTCCCGACAAAGTCGCTGTTGCCAAAATAAAAGTTTTAATCTTAGACATAATCTAATTGTAATAAAAAAAGGGGCTCATTTAAAGCCCCTCGGACGCCTACACCTTAAGATAAGAAATAAAAACAGGCGCGCTAACCATTTTTTGATTTCTCCTTTCTTATATTCAGTTGGAAAAGAAACTTTTCCAGCGGCCCCAAGCGGATTTGAACCGCTGTTCCAAGAATGAGAATCTCGTGTCCTAGACCAGGCTAGACGATGGGGCCAAATACTAAATTTCTAATTACTAATTACTAATTTCTAATTAACTATTACCAAAAAATAAAGAAACTGTCTACTGGTAATCGGGAGGAATTTGATAAAGATGAATGATGTAGTCGGCTAAATCGCGGAAAATGGGCAGGGCGGAATATCCGGCGGTTTTAGTTTGGGGATCATCCAATTTTACCAAGATTAAAAATTGAGGGTGAAAAGCCGGGAAAAATCCGACAAAACTCTGAATTGTCTTATCTGACGAGTATCCCCCCTTTTCGGCAACTTGAGCCGTGCCAGTTTTTCCGGCGATATAATAACCGGGAATCTTAGCTCCCTTAACAAGACCATTGTCCACCACGCTGACAAGCATAGAGGTTATTTGGGAAGCAGTTTTGGTGGAAATAATTTGCTCGGAATTTTCCAACGGGAAATTATCAGCCAAATGCGGCGTCGCTAATTTTCCGCCATTAGCTAAAGCCGAGTAAGCCTTAGCTAATTGCATTAAAGTGACCTGTATCCCCTGACCAAAAGCGGCATTGGCAAAATTAATTTCGTAGCCCTTTTTAAATTCCTTATTTTGGGAATAAACTTCGCTTAAGTCAGCGCCGGTTCTTTTAAAAAACCCAAATTTTTCCAGATATTTCAGAAAAAGATTATTGCCCAGCTGCCTTTCGGCAAAAACAGCGCCGGTGTTGATTGATTTTTCCAGAACATTGGTCATTGTCTGCAATCCATAAACCTTATCATCGTAATTCTTAATTGAATAACTTCCGATCTGGACTATGCCCGTGTCTGTATATTTCGTATCAGGAGTAATTTTATCCTCTTCTAAGGCAGCGGCCATTGTAATCGGCTTGAATATCGAGCCGGGTTCAAAAAGCGAAAGAGTGGCTTCATTTTGGAATATTTCTAATTTTTTGTCTTGAGCATATTCTTGATAAGAATTTGGATTAAAATTAGGAAAATTTGCTAGGGCCAAAATTCTGCCGGAACTTGGCTCTAAAATTAAAATAGACCCTTTGGCAATTTTAAGATTTTGAGCTGCTGCGCTCAATAATTTCTCGGCATAAAATTGGACATTGTAATCAATGGTCAGATTTAAATCTTTGCCTTTCCCGCCGTTTTTGCCGGTTAAAATATTATTATAGTATGCTTCTAAACCATATTGGCCATGAGAATTGGCATCAACAAAACCGATTAATTGAGAGGCCATTGTCTCTTGAGGAAAATAACGGCCCCTCTCTTCTTTGATATAAATGCCGGATAATTTTGCTTTTTTTAACCCGTCAACTGCTTCGTCGCTGATTCGGTTTTTTATCAAGGAATATAAAGTGCCTTCTTTATTTAATTTTTCTAAAATAAAATCAACGGGTAAATTTAAAATCTGATTCAAAATTTGAGCTGTTTTTTCCGGATCATTAATTTTAGGCGGCTCGGTATAAACCGAAAAAAAACTTTTATTGATAGCTAATGATTCGCCATTTTTAAAAAAAATTTCGCCCCGCTCCCCGTTCTTAATCTTTGACTGCAAAAAAAAGCCTTCAGATAAGGCCTTGTTTTTTTCTCCTTGAATTATTTGGATACTAACTAGTTGGCCGATAATCGCCAGCCCAAATAAGCAAAGAGCAATAAAAACGATGTTAGTTCTCATCGACTTTTACTAGAGGAGAGTAAATCTGGATATATTTTGTTTGCTTAGACTTTTCAAAATTTTGGCTTAAAAAATAAGCGTCTAAGTTGGTCAGTGATTGAATTTTAGAAAAATTAATCTCCAACGCCCCTCTTTGTTTCACTAAATCAGTTAATTTTGTTTGGCTGTCCTTTAAAACATATCTGTCTTTAGCCAATGATGTCACTTGAAAAATATAAAAAATTAATAAGGAAATAATAAAAATCAAAGATATCGCCCGAAAGAATTTTAAATTCAAATTTGGCTTTATAAACACTGAAACCGGAAAATTTAAAGTTAAAGTGGTTGACATAATTTTACTGCGGCTCTTAATTTTGCTGAACGCGCTCTATGATTAATTTTAATTTCTTGAAAAGATGCAACGACTGGCTTTTTTGTTAAAATTTTTAACGAATCTTGTTTAAAAAAATTTTTAATAATTCTGTCCTCTAGGGAATGGAATGAAATTACAATTATTCTGCCATCTTTTTTCAGAACTTCTAAAGATTGCGGCAAGACCTTTTCTAAATTGTTCAATTCATCATTAACCGCTATTCTTAATGCCTGAAAAGTTCTGGTGGCAATGTTTATTCTTTGACTTTGGTACCAGACAGGGGTGGCTTTTTTTATGATTCCCACAAGCTGGAAAGTATTTTGGATGGGATTTATCTGCCTTGAGGTTATAATTTCTCTGGCAATCTCCTTAGCAAACTTTTCTTCGCCGAAATCAGTCAAGATTTTTTCTATTTCCAGGGCTGACCAGAAATTTACTATTTTTTCTGCGGTTAATTGATTTTCAACGCTATATCTCATGTCCAAGAGTTCTTGTTTTTGAAAACTGAATCCCCTGCCCGATTCTTCCAAATGCCAACTGGACATTCCCAAATCAATTAAGACTCCGTCTGCTTTGCCAAATTTTGTTTTTTCAACTATTTCTTTCAGGTTGGTAAAATTATCTTCCGCAAGGACTAATCGCTCATGATTCTTAATTCTTAAATTAAAATCTATCCCAAGTACTTTTCCATTAGGCTTTGTTCTTTCGAGAATAGCTGATGTATGCCCGCCTTCGCCTATTGTGCAATCAATGAAATTCTCGTTTGGCTTTGGGTCAAGATATTCTATAACCTCTTTTTGAAGAACAGGTATATGGTCCATTCTTTAAATTCCTAATTCTTTTATTTTCCCAGCAATATCCCCTATTTCTCCCTCCACTTTTTTCCTATAAATTTCCCAACTATCGGCATTCCAAATTTCCAATCGGTTGTATAAACCGCAAACCACAACATTTTTTACTAAACTGGCGTAATTTTTTAAATAATCCGGCACAAGAATTCTGCCTAATTTATCCAATTCCACTGCCATAGCGCCGGCCAGCATAATTCTGGCGAATCCCCTGGCTTCCGCTTGCCCAGATGGCAATTTACCCAATTTGTCTGACATAATCTCCCATTCTTTTTGGGTATAAACAACCAAGCAGTTATCTAGTCCTCTGGTGATGATAACCATTTCGCCGAGTTCCTTGCGAAACTTAGCTGGCAAGGCCAGTCTTTTTTTGGCGTCAATTGTATGGCGAAATTCTCCTATAAGCATAAATAGTTATCCACAGATTAAGGCACTTATCCCACACTTATCCACAACGTGCCATTTCATACCCTTATGTATCCTTTATACCCCACCTCAAGCCACATCGTCAACAAAATTCCCCACTTCTAAAAATAAGGCTAAAATCAAGATTTATGCACACCTTTTCCCCACCACACATAAATAAAACATCAGAGGGGTGTCCTCCGCTGTTTTCTGTGGTTGGCTTAGCCAACCACAACTACTGCTTAATCTGGAAGGTTTCAGGGTTAATTTTTATTCGAAATGATAGACGTTCAACGTCTATCATTCGTCTATTACTATGTTTATCACTATTTTAATAATAAAAAGGCGGCGAGATTTAAAACCTCGCCGCTTTGCGATTATTGATATTAACTCAGCTCTCCGATTGCTACGCCACGAAACTGCTTACGCTTTTGAAGACTTTGCTCTTCAAGAATTTTGCGGTTTGCCGGTGTAATGGTAGCAATAATATCGCCGATCGAATCGGATTTGCCTTGCGACATTTTGTAGAGATTCGCTATTCCCGCGAGCGTCATCTCCCGACCATCTTTGGCAAAATGGTTAGCAACCCAAGCGATCATTCTTGCATCCTCACCGACATAAGCGATGTCGGAAAGCGCGAAAACTCGGCCCTTGCCATTAAACATCATTGTCAGACCCTCGCCCTTGAGCCACTCCACGACCTGAACATCAGTCTGGCTGTCCCCGACATACATCACCCTCCTTTTTGGAATGCCGAATCTTTGACAAACCGTTTCCATTACCTCCCGCTTCTGGGTTTGGCCAACAGGATGAACCGTCCTTAGTAATCGGCCGACAGGCATATTGTAAACCTTGTCCCAAATAAATCTGGTGAATTCGTCGTAGTCGGCTTGATGTTCAGGAACGATATCCCCTGTTTCTTTGTAGTAATCAACAACTGGTTTTCTAGCGATTGATACCATGAAGCCCAGGAGTTGCGCTGTTTCTGTCGCACTGATAGGAATCTCATCAAACCCCGTAACTCTAGTACAGTTGGTCTGACTGAAATTGAATCCCACCTTGTGACAATACGCCCTGACAAACCACTCGTAGCTGGTGGAAATCATCCAGACATTGCAGCCGCGACGAAGATCGGTCAAGGCCTCTTTGACAAAAGGCACCACTCGGAGACTCTTACTGGAAAAATCTTGTAACCATCGAGAGTCAGCTCCCATCGCCTTGAAGAACGGCAGAACAACTTTCAAGGTATGACCGGAAGAATAGTTTGGGTCTTGGGGAATTAAATGACAGTCGCCCCATACGTCATCAATCCCACTAAACCTCGCGTAGGCGCGCTCCCCGATTTCTTTACCTAAGCCGGACTTTTCAGCCAATGCCACCATAATCTGTTGAGCATTGTCATTAATGACTTGCGGCCCTTCCAAATCCAGGATAACCCAAATTCCATTTATTTTTACCCACCTCATTTCTCTTAACTCCTTTCAAATTTTTTCCACTGCGGCGTTGATTTCCGCAGTCAGATCGTAGCCGTCTACCAAAAGCGTTCTCCTTTCGGCCAACATTTTTCCGGTTTAAATCGGAGCGAAGAAAAAGTTACCAAAGGTATTCCGGCCGTTTGGATATTACGAATCATCAAATCGCCGAAACGAGTTTCGCTTTGGTCGCGACTGACAAAGGCAAAACTTAATTGGAAGTTTTTGGAAATCTCATTAACTAACTCCCAAGCAACCTGGTCCCAAGCTGAAGTAAATACCCCTATTCTAAACATTAAACACCTCCTCAATTTTTATTCAGTTTCAAAAGGACTTCTGTCCTCCTTTATGTTTAGATTAACCATAAATCAATAAAAGTCAAACAGCAGAGGTCTGTCCTCCGCTGTTTTCTGTGGTTGGCTAAGCCAACCACAACTACTGCTTAATCTGGAAGGTTTCGGGGTCGATTTCTACTTTACTGCCGCGCTTTATTTGATCAGAGAGAATGGCTGTGGCTAGGACATTGCCGATTTTGTCTTGGATAACTCTTTGCATCTGCCTGGCGCCAAAAGTCGGATCATATCCTAATTCCACAATCTTTGCTTTCAACTCGGGAGTTATAACAAATTCAATTTCCTTTTCCGCTAAATTCTTTTTCAGCTTCTTTAACAGAAGTTCGGCTACGCCTAAAAGATTATTTTTTGATAATGGACCAAAGACAACCACTGAATCAAACCTGTTAATAAATTCCGGTCTAAAGATCGCTTTCTCAAAAACAAAATCCAAAAGCTTTGCCTTGACTTGGTCCCAAACAGTATTTTCTTTTAACGCTTCGAGAATTATCTGATATCCGGCGTTTGACGTGGCAATAATAATTGAGTTTTTAAAATCAGTTTTCCTGCCCAAACCATCAGTCAACTGGCCCTCATCCAACACTTGCAAAAATAAATTTAAGATATTGGGATGAGCTTTTTCAATTTCATCTAAAAGTATTAAAGAGAAAGGCGCTTCTCTAATTTTAGTGGTTAACAACCCCTCTTGGCCGGGAGAACCGATTAAACGGGGAATATCGGCAATGTCTTGGAATTCCGACATATCCAGCCGAATCATTTTATTTTCCGAACCAAAATAAATTGTGGCCAAGGCCTTAGCTGTTTCAGTTTTGCCAACGCCGGTCGGTCCTAAAAATAAGAACGAACCGATCGTGCCTTTTCTGATACTGACTTCGGCTCTCGCCCTTCTTAGAGCCGAAGAAACCTCCCTAACAGCCTCTTCTTGATTAATAATCCTCTGATGAATTAAATTTTCCAAATTTAAAAGGACTTCTTTTTCTTTTGTTTCTATTTCGCCAACCGGAATCTGGGTTTTTTCTGAAACAATTTTAAAGACATCTTCCGGCAAAAGTATTCTGGCTTTTTTCTGAGAGGCATAGACTATTATTTCATCCAATAATTTTATTACTTTTTCAGGATTAGTCTGCGAGGGCAAATATTTATCGGAAAGCCGGACGATTTCCCGCAAGCTGGAATAAGAAATAAAAATCCTGTATCTTCTTTCCAAAATTAAAGATAAATTCTCTAAAAGCAATAATGTCTCCCGCTCTGAAATTTCCGCCACTTCAACCTTTTCAAAAAGATCTAAAATAGAAGAATTCTGCTCAATATTTCTGTGAAGGCCCTCAAAAGTGGTGATGGCTATTACCGGGAAATTTGGCAAAGCCAAGTAGGGCAAAATCACCCCGGAAATATTTAAAAAATTATGAAACTCGTCAATGACTAAAATAATATTTCCGGCAGTCGCTACTTCATTAAAAATAGCGTTTAAAAGGCTCTCCGGAGCTCCCTGATTGGTCAGACTTGCCAAATCAAGTTGCACTACTCTTTTATAATTAACTTCTTTTAAGCTCTCGCCCAAAACACTTCTTTTGGCTATAGCCTGAATTATGCTTTTTCTGCCGGACCCCGACTCTCCCACCATCAAAACGTTATTTTTTTCTCTGCGGGATAAAATTCTTTCTATCGCTTGAATTTCTTTTTGATGGCCGATAGTTTCCGGAAAGCCCTGCCTTTTGACCATATCTGACAAATCAAGAGAAAATTTATCCAAATTTAAAGTGTATCCGGCTGTCCAGTTTTTTGCCAGAGAGCCCTGTTTTATTAAATTTTTCCATTCCCAGAATTTTTTTCTCTCTTCAATATCTTCTTTCAGCGACTGAAGCCACCAATTTAAATTTTTAATATCCTGATTCTTTAAATTAACGGCAACCAAGTACTTTTTGAAAGTAATATCAATTTCGCTGAAGGCCGATATTAAGTCCCCTACGCCGATTCTTTCTCCTCCTCGGTCTTTAGCGGCCTGAAAAGCAAGTAAAATAACTTTCTGGAAATCAAGGGAAAAAATTTCTTCCCCTGAACGAGCTGAAGGGTCTCCCCGGAGCTTATCTAAACAAATTTTCAAGTCTTTTTTTATCCCCTTTAAATATAAAAGGGCCCGGGTAAATATAAAATTAATCTCCTTGCCGTCTTTAAGCGCAAAATAAAGCAGGGCCTCGGAAGAAATTTCGGCTAATTTTTTCTTGCGGGAAAATTTGATTGCTTCCCAACAAGCATTAGCCGCCCCAAGACTTAAAAATTCAGCTAAATTTACTCCTTCTTTATAATCTGGCAACCGAGGTTTTTTTAACTCCGACGCGCTTCCTAGCGGTCGGAGCTCCGATACTGATGGTCGTCGGAGTTTAGTTTTGAAAAAAATTTCCAAAAGCCAAAAAGTAATTGCCGAGGATAGAGTGATTAAGGAAAGCGCCAAAAATCTTTCCGGGAAGGAACGATAAAAAAGGGCCACCAAGAAAAAGAAAAATAAAGCAAAAAATAACCTTCTGATTAATTTGGCAAATCTGAAAACCGGAGTTTTTCCCCATTTTACCGCCGTAAATATTTTTGCTTTTTTTAAATTAAAATAGAATTGAGAATCCATAATAAAAACCGCTGATTAAAAGAAAAGGCAGGGCTAACCAAGCCAAAAAAATGATTAAACCGGCGGATAATATAAAAACTTCAAATAAAATGCCGGAAATTATTAAAAATACTCTGACGATCGCTCCTAAGATCCGAGAAATTAAATTAGAGAAAAAAACCTCGAGATATCTTTTGATGTCAAAACCCCTGCCGTAAGACCAGCTGTATCTCCGCCAAGGAGAAAATAGGGTTTTTAATAAAAGAGGCAAAGAAAAATAATTAAGTCCGAATTTTAAAAAATTCTTCCATCCGGCTAAAACATTTTTGGGTGACTCCAAAAATTGCCAAACAATATACTGAAAGATAATATTTTGAGCCATTATCAAATTATACTACTCCCTTAAGATACTGTCTAACTCGTCAAGGATATCTTGGGGCACTGGTATGGACTTGCCGATTGGACTTCTGGCCGGATACCGCCAAGTACTAATAATTTTTATTTTTGATATTTGATTTTTAATTTTAGTTATCACATACATCAACCATATCTCGGTTGGATGTTTCTTGGTGCCGGTAATTTGCATTGCGGCCAAAGTGTCAGGCGCTATCCCCTCTTCTTTTCTGTCGGGCCGACGCAAAACTCGCAGAACCCTTTGTTCGGAAAGCCGATACTGCCGCATTTTAATTTTTGAATGTTGAGTCCAACTTAATAACATTTGAGATAACGATATTTTTTAAATTGGTCTTTAAAAAATTGATATTTTTTATAACCGAATTTTTCCAGCATTTTTTTGATATCTTCTTTTTGCAATGGATCGAATTCCATAAAGATCATATTACTTTTGTCTTTAGCTTCTCTCAAAAATATCTTAATAATATCTAATCCTTTTTCTCCGGAAAAAAGAGCGATGTGCGGTTCTTTTTCCAAAACCGAAAGTTGGACTTCATTGATGCGTTCCGTTGCTATATAAGGCGGGTTGGCAAAGATGACATCGTATTTTTTCCTTCTGATTTTTTCAAACAAATCTGATTTATAAATTTTATATCTTTTTGGAGATATTCTATTAAGCTTTAAATTAATTTTAATCTGCTTAATCGCGCCTTCATATATATCAACGAAGTCTACTCGACTATTTTTAATATTTTTCAAAACAGCAACCCCAATGCATCCCGAACCGGCAAATATATCTAACGCTTTTAGAGGCTTAGCTTCCTTTTGGAAGCTAAGCCTCTTCAGAGCTTTTTCTACCCAGAATTCAGTTTCAATACGAGGAATCAAAACTTTTTCCCTTAAATCAATTTGACAGTTTAAAAATTTCATATCCCAAAAGAAGCTTAGCTTCTCACTTAGAAGCTAAGCTTCTAATTTAAAATTTGCCTTGCTTGATTTTATTTCTGATGCCTTCAATGTAAGTGTTGAAAAAATACAGGTTGTGGAAAGTCAGTAATTTTAAGGCAGTAATTTCTTTAGCCCGAATAAGATGAGAGACATAATTTCTTTTATAATTTTGGCAGACAAGGCAAAAGCACTTTTTGTCTAAAGGATTTTTATCCGTCAGAAATTTTGTCTTAGCCATATCCATTTTACCACCAGAAGTGAAAGCAATGCCATGCCTGGCGTAATGAGTCGGGATAATGCAATCAACCGTATCAATGCCACTTTTAAAAATTTTTATTAAGTCGCCGATATGGCCATTACCCAATAAATGCCTTGGCTTTTCTTCCGGTAAAACTTCGGTAACCCAATTTAACATTTTGAACATTTCTTTCTTATCAAATCCTAATTCGCCGCCTATGCCAAAACCGTCAAAATCAAGCCCGCTTATAAATTTAGCGCTTTTAATTCTTAAATCTTTAAACTTGCCCCCTTGCACAATGCCATATAATGCTTGTTTTGCTTGCCCTGAGCTTGTCGAATGGGATTCAAGACAAATTTTCGCCCAAGAATGAGTCCTCTCTATTGATCTTTTCGTATACTCGTAATCGGCAATTGGCGGCGGACATTCATCAAAATTAAAAATTATGTCAGCCCCTAACTGCTCTTGTATTTTAATAGACTCTTTCGGCCCTAAAAATAATTCACTGCCGTTGATCGGCGATTGGAAAAATACGCCATCTCTGGTAATTTTTAAGGATTTCGGCTGCCTGCCGGATTTAATAGATAAAGATTCTTCTTTATTCAACATCTTTCCCATTTTAAAGTCCTTGCCAAAGCCCAGAGAAAAAACTTGATATCCTCCGGAATCGGTCATCAAGGGCTTTTGCCAATTCATAAATTTATGAAGACCGCCGGCTGATTTCACAATTTTTTCTCCCGGCTTTAAATGTAAATGAAAAGTATTACAAATTAAAATTTGGCTTTTAGTTTGTTCAACCTCTTCTGAAGTCAAGGTTTTTATAACCGCTTGAGTAGCCACCGGCACCAAACACGGCGTTTCCACCACGCCGTGAGATGTTTTCAAAATACCTAACCTCGCCCGAGATATTTTAGATTTTTTTAGAATCTTAAAATCCATTTTATTATCTTATCATAAAACCGAGCCCCGTAAACGTGAAAAGGAGGTGTCGTAGAATTGACACCTCCTTTTTATTCTTTCGAATTTACCTTAGACCGCTAGCGCGATCTGGGCCGACAAGGCGCCGGCTCTGCCCGGGATTTCGGGCTAAAATTGGTCGTCCGATCCGTCCGCGAAATCATCGTCCGATGTGCGGACTGGGCAAATTGCCGCCTCCAAACTCTGGCGAATTTGGGCGAACCGCCGGGACTTAGAAATCCCTTTGGTCGCCGCAAGGTCGGCGACGGCCTTCTGGACAGCCAGTTTTAGGATGGCGAGGTCCAGTTTGGACTGAACTACTATGGTCTCCGCCATCGCCCTAGCGATCTCCTCCTTGGTCTGCTGTTCTCGCCTTACCTCGGCGAGTTCGGCGGACTTAGAAGAGATTTGCACTTGGAGTTGGGAAATTTCCGCCCTTAGACCTGAAACGGTTTTCTTTTCCGTCTCAAGGTCGTAATGGAGGCGATTTATTTCCTCTCTTTCCATCGACCGCTCAATTTTAGTAGTAATCTCCCTACTGTAATCGAACGACTTACCGGTGACCTCTGTAAACCCTCTCCGAAAAAATTCGGCTGCTTGAGCAACTATGACTTCGACTTTCTCCGAAGCCTTCCCCCACCCCCCTCCAAAGGAAGTGAGAAAACCCTCTACATCATCGAGTACATCCCCATGAGGGGATGTACCACTGGCCCAGCTAGGACTCTTAATTACTATTTCGACTTTACCATCCCGGCCGGGTCCATTTACCAATTCTCCGGGGCGATAAAAGTCTAGGTAACCCCACAATAGTTTCCCCTCTAAAGCAATTTTGGCGGCCACGAATAATCCGTGGTCATCATTATGCGTTGGCAACACCCGCAACCTCCGCAACTCAACCCTATCCACCTCCTCCATCCCCGCTACCACTGCAGCCACTTCCTCTCCTACTTTGCCAGCGAAAGTCTTTATTTCTTCCACTCTATTATTAATCATCTGGGTTTTCATTTTTTTCGTCCTTTTTCTTTTCTTTTTCCGCCTTCATTTCTGCAACTCCTTGTCCTGTTTTTTCTTGGCCTCCTTGCCAGAAAAACTCATCAAGTCGTTCAGAAAGCCGATCGGAAATATTGCTGCGAAGCAGCAATAAAATGACTAATTAATAATCAGCTTATTGCTACTTCGCAACTCCTTATTAAATTTTTAAAGAAGCTGGTTTCAATGCCTAAATTATATCATACTACTCCAACTTTGTCAAGTTTTTGTACTGGTTCACATAATATGATACACCCAGCACTTGAAAAATATGAAAGGCAGGTACAATGGTTGCCGTATGACAATCTACGGCACAATTCTGCCCGGAGCAGCCGCTATTGCCCGTTCGGCGTTCCTGACAGATAAATTAACGGAGCGTGAGATGATAGACGTTGAACGTCTATCATTACATTTCTCTCAAAAAAAAGGCACGGTGGAGAAATTCAAGGCCGTGCCCGAGAGATAAGCTCTCCTTGTTGAGGAAGCGATTGAGCAATTTTAGCATCTTTCTGAGCTATAGTTATGGCAGTTGCCATTGCTTGCGCCCCTTCTTTTTGTATCAAGTGCACAAATTGTCCAGGCAGAATTTGACCCTTAATATCATAGCCGTCTTTCCTTACCCAAGGAGCTTCATTTAGAACGAGATAATAGAAGATAAAATGAGATTCCGGAATAGAAATTCTTTTCTGTTTTATTCCTAACAATCTATTGCCTCCTCCATATTTTATTCTAAATAAACTACTAATCTACTAATTAAACTATATTATATATCTCAAATTTAATCAACAATTAGAAATGTTAGACGTCTGGCGTCTAACATTACATCGCACAACTTGCGAGATTATTTAATTTCAAAACCATGAAATTCGCCATTATAATTTTCCCAAATGATTTCCATGTTTTCCACTTTGGCCAGAAAAGGGCCTCTTTTAGCCCATTTTATCATCTCTTCAATTTTATCTTTCTCCCCTTCAAAAATCGCTTCTACCCGGCCGTCGGCTAAATTAGCCACCTGGCCGGTTAAACCCAATTTTTGGGCCATTTTTTGCGTATTATGCCGATATAAAACACCTTGCACCCTGCCTAAAACAAAAATATGAACCCTAATCCTTCGATCGGGATTAGTCCTGAACTTCGTTGAAGGACTTGCTTTTTCTGACATAAATTTGTGGTGGGCGCTGCTGGGATCGAACCAGCGACCTCTTCGATGTGAACGAAGCGCGCTACCACTGCGCTAAGCGCCCTTATTATTTATTTTAATCGATTTTTTCAAAAAATAAAGGGGCGCCAAAGCACCCCTTTTCCCATCACTAGCGAATTACTATGAAAATAAGCCTGAATAGCATAACCATAGGAAACCAACCGATTATGACCAACCAAGCTGGAGTATTATATTTCCAATTACGCGCCTTTAAATTAGGAAGCTCGTGGAATAAAAGGAGTATCAACGTCACAACTATAAACGCTGATAATGACACTCTCAATGATGGCCCCATTAGCGCTATTATCCATTCCCAAAGGAGATTTATTGCCACGCCGAAGACTCCCCAGGCTGACACCACAATTGAAAAATATTTCCAACTTAGAAAAGGTTGCCGGGAGTAATACCATAAATTCATCATTTTTACTCCCACAATGTCAAAAAAGAAACCTCCTATCATACCGAGACAGAAAGAAATTGTCAGTTCTCTCAACTCACCCCTGAAATAAGCAACAGTGAGAAGAGTGACACCTAGTGCCCAGACAAACCACCTTACTCTTATCATTACTCTCTCGCCTACCTTTCTAAAAAGTTATTGTAGATAAACTAATTTTAGTATAAATAAAATTAATAAAAAGTCAATCCCATAATGTTTTTTAAAAAATCTGATATAATAAACTAATGCAGATTTTTGAATTTCATTTTAACCCGAAAGTAAAACCTGATTTAATTTTTAACGCTTTTTGTTTTGAACCGGGAAATATTTACGAAAAACGGCTGGGCGGCCTTTATCTGGCAGGAGATCTGAAAAACGTTCTGCCCCAAAATATTCATCTTTTAGAACATTTAACCCAAACGATAAAACAACAATATTATAAAAACAGCTTAAAAAATCCGGCGAAAGCTCTTCAAGAGGGTTTAAGACTGGGCAATACTTTCTTAGAAAATATTTCCAAAAAAGGAGATGTCAGTTGGCTTGGGAATTTGGATTTTGCCGCTCTTTCTTTAAAAAACTACGACCTCAATTTTACTAAAACCGGCGAGATAAAAATCTATTTGCTGAGAAAGGGCCAGGTTATTGACATTGATAAACGATTAAAATTTGAAGAGATAGATCCTTATCCTTTGAAAATATTCGGCAATATTATTTCCGGAAAACTTTCCGAAGACGACATAATTCTGATTTTAACCGAAGAACTGCTGGATCCGTTCCAAAAATTACTAACAGAAATTGCCGCCCTATCCCCTTTCAGCGATAAGAAATTGAAAGAAATTTTTAAAAAGAAAGAAGAAATCCTTTCAAAAACTTCCGGCCTTTGCCTTTTGATTTCTTTAAGCAGGGCTATTTTGCCCCGCAAGAAAGAAATGATTTTAGGTAACCAGCAACCGAAAGAATTTGCTTTTAAAAATATTGTCTCTCCTATTTTAAAAAAAATTAAGAAATTAATAAAAATAAAAAAACCGATTTTCAAATTACCTTCCATTAAATTGCCCTCTTTTAAAATTACGCTTCCGAAAAAGAACACAATCCTAATCTTAACTTTAATTTTATTTCTAGCCTTAGGTTTCTTTATCTCCCAAAAAGAAGAACAGAAAAAATTTAAAACTTACCAGGAAACCTTCCTGCAAATCCAACAAAAAATAAACAAAGCTGAAAGTTATTTAATTTTAAAAGACAACCTTCCGCTTCAAGAGAAAGCCGATTCGCTTTTAAAGGAAAGCCAAAATGATATTTTAAATCTACTAAAAATTTCCTCGACAGCTCCCGCAATTTTTAGGAACCAAATTGACGAGCTTGAGAAAAAAATCTCTGATAAGCTTTTTACGTTGAATAAACTGACGGAAATTATTGACCCTGAACTGATTTTTGAAACAGACCCCCAAAAATTTATCCCTCAAAAAATAATTTCAAATAATAATTCTCTTTATCTTTTTAGCCCTTACGTTCAAGGTATCTTTAAAATAAATGGGGAAAAAGGCGAACTTATTAATAAAAAGTTTAACACGGCGGCTGTTTCCGATAATTTTTTACTGCTTTTTTCCAAACCTAATGAGCTTACTATTTTAAAGGAAGGTCAATTTCAGCAGACAATAAACATTCAAACCTTATCAAATTATGTTTATAATGATTTTTCTTCTTACCAATTAAATCTTTATTTTTTTGATGAGGAAAAGGGACAAATAATAAAATATTCTTATTTAGGAGATTATAAGTGGAGTTCTCCCGAAGTTTGGCTTTTATCTTCAACTAAAAAAGCTATCGGAGCAAAATCAATAGCTGTGGCCGGAAGCGCCTGGATTCTTAATAAAGATAATTCCTTATCCAGGTATTATGCCGGCCAACTGCAAGAAACTTTAAAATTGAATATTTTCCCCGCAGCTAAGGATTTTTCTAAAATTTTGGCCATCCCCGAGCTTTCTTATATTTATATCTTAGACCCCCAGCAAAAAAGAGTGGTTATAACAAACAGAACTGGCGAAATAATTCGCCAGTTCCGAAGTGATAAATTCAATAATTTATTGGATTTTACGGTCTCTCAAGACGGAAAAACTATTTATTTGCTCAACGGCTCAAAAGTATACAGAATTCTATTTTAATTCTACTTTTGCTCCTGCCGCCTCAAATTTCTTTTTCATTTCTTCCGCTTCTTCTTTCTTAACATTCTCTTTCACTACCTGAGGTCCGGCTGCTGAAGCATCGACTAAGTCTTTAGCTTCCTTCAAGCCCTTTTCAGTGATGTCTCTGACTACCTTGATTACTTCAATCTTTTTGTCGCCGGTAGCAACCAACACAACATTGAAAATAGATTTTTCTTCCTCGGCTGGGGCTGCTTGCCCTGAGCCCGTCGAAGGGGCTGCCATCATCGGGGCTGCGGCTGAAACGCCGAATTTCTTTTCCATTACTTTTACCAATTCCGCTAAATCCAAAACAGAAAGTTTTTCAACATCTTCCACTAACTTTTTGAATTTTTCTGGAACCTCTATTTTTTCTTCTTTTATTTCATCTGCCATATTATTTTTTTATATTAGCTAATATATAAACCAGACCTTTAATGTTTCCTTGCAATACTCTAACAAAACCTGACATCGGACTGGCAATACTGCCGACTAATCTTGCCAAAAGCTCTTCCCTGCTTGGTAATTGGGCTAAGGCGACTATCTCCTCAATCTCTTTGAATTTATTTTCCAAAAATCCGCCTAATATTTTAATGGCCGAATTTTTTTTTGAAAATTGGTAAACGATTCTCGCAGAAGAAACTTCATCATCAAATCCAAAAATCATAGCCACTTCGCCTGTCAGCTTGTCTTTAGTTATCTCTAATTTATTTTCTTTCAAAGCTAAATTTAAAAGAGTCTTTTTTGCCACCTTCATCTCATTTTTGTCTTTTTTCAATTCCTTCCTTAAGCGAGAAATATCTTTTACTTTCAGCCCCGTGAAGTCAACAAAAACCATCGCTTTCTGTTTAGCAATTTTCTCTTTTAAATCTTCGATTATTTTTGTCTTCTGATTTTTATTTAACGGCATAAAAAAAACGGCTTCCGCCGCAGGCAATAAAAAATACTCACCTCGAGAGGACTTAAATGCCCCTTGTCTGCGGATATTTATATATTACTCACCCCAAGATCTTTGTCAAGAGCCGAAGATGAACCGTAGATGTTTGACATCTACAAGCCTAATCAATTGATAATTTCCCAAGAATTTCTTTAGTATTTCTAACTAAAAGAGCATTATAAATAAATTCCTTATAACTTTTATTATTACCAGATGATAGTCCTAAACTATTTCTATCCCCTTCATCTATAATAAATAGATTACGTTTTAATAAAGTATCCTGAAGACTGCTAAAAGAATAATTTGTAGCAAAATCAAAAGCCTTATCAAATTGTTTAACGGCCGCCTCTGTCCCTCCGGGATAAAGTTCAATTGGATTCAAAACTTGAATATAAGCGTCAAGATACTGGATATACTCATCATTTTTTATTGTTTTTGACTTATATGATCCTTGGAAAACTTTCCCCGATTCTTTATATTTTGTATTAATATAATTAGTGAAACCACCACTAAGTTTTTTCATAAACATACTTACTCCGCCTTCCTTTATTTCTTTTAGCAGCAAGTGAAAATGGTTTGGCATTAAACAAAAAGAGAGAATTTTTACTAACGGTTTTGGCACCGGCCATTCTGCTGGCCTACTAAAAGTATTATTTTTTACTTGACGAAAAATATTAGATAAAGAATATTCGTCATTAAAATAACGAAGAATTTTCAAAAAACGCCATTTATCATTATCGTCTTGTGTAATCGGCATTTTCCGATTACCTCGATTATAAACGTGGATATAATCACCCACCGTAAATGCTTCTTTTCTCATAGGTTTATTTTAATCCAATCCATCCGTAGGTGTCAAACCGTAGATGTCAAACATCTACGGATATACGAGTACCCTATTTTAAATACTTTGCTCGGGCGAGGTTGTGCTCTTCCAGGGTTCTACTGAAAATGGTTTGGCCTTCTTTAGCAGATAAATAATACCAATAAGGGCTGGCTTTGGGATTTAAAGCGGCTAAAATTGATTCTAACCCGGGATTGGCGATAGGAGCCGGAGGAAGGCCTCTATTTTTATAAGTCCACATTTCAACATCCACCTGCAAAGGCATACCGACCCTTAATCTTTTCCATAAAAGTCCCGAAACTAATTCTTTATCTTCTTGGGTCCTGACTTCTTTTTCTATTAGAGAGGCCATAACAACAATATCATTAGTTATTTTAAGATCAGCCGTCTTTTTTTCAAAATTATCTTTCATTATCTTGACAACTTCCTCTCCGGTTGCGCCAAATGGGAGATGATAAGTATCGGGGAAAAGGTATCCTTCCAAATTGTCTCCGGGCAATTTCAAGTTTAGAGCTTCTTCAATTTGTTTTTGAGTCCAACCCTCGGGTATAGTTATTGTTATTTTAGCAGTATCGCCGGAAATAATTTTATTGGCAATTTTAGCAATACTTTCCGAAGGAGAAATAAAATATTTTCCCGCTTGAAGTCTTTTTTGATCCCCCGCTAAAAAAATATAAAAACTAAAAAATAATTTACTGCTAATCAGCCCTTCTTTCTCTAAGTTTTCAGCAATTTTAAAACTTCCCTGCCCCTTTTCCACAGAAAATATCTGTTCTTTGCCTATTGAAGAAACAGGCAAAAAAATCCCCCAACTCAAAAACCCGATTAAAACCAACACCAATAAGACTAAATATTTTTTAACTGTTTTTTGAACTTCCATTTTTGCCAAAAGGGAATTTTATCTAATATCAAAATGCCGTCTAAATGGTCGATCTCGTGCTGAAAAATTCGGGCTAAAAGCCCCTTGGCTTTTATTTTGATACTCTCCCCTCCTTCTTTTTGAACTTCAATTTCAACCTCTATCGCTCTTTTTATTTTTAAAAATAATCCCGGAATACAAAGACATCCTTCCTCTTTAATTTCAGTTTCTTCAGATTTTTTTATAATTTTCGGATTTAAAAACGCTTCTTTCTCAACGATAATTATTCTTTTTAATTCGCCGATTTGAGGAGCAGCTAATCCTACCCCTTGAGCGTGCTGAAGAGTTTCTTTCATATTAAAAATCAACTCCTTAATTTCAGGAGTTATCTCTTTTACTTCTTTCGCCTTCTTTCTCAAAATAGGATCGCCAAATTTTTTAATTTTCAGTACCATTAAAGTTTGATTTTTTAGTAATGATTTTATAAATATTTTCAATAAAGTCGCCGCCGGCGTAGCCAATAATAAAGCCGAGCGCCGGGGTAAATAAACCCTCTAAAGTGAAACCGATTTCTTTAATGGCTATCACCGAAATCAGACCGACTGCTCCTGAAAGAAAACTCATCGCTAAAAAATAGCCTAATTTAAAAGGCGTATTTTTATAAGAAAACTGATGTTTGATAAAGCCGATTAAACCCCTTAACACCCCGCCGCCAAATCCGGCAATTAAAATATAAAAATACATAGTTTAAGATATTTTATGCAATATTTTATACCAGTCCGGATAAGAAAATATCCCCTGGATTATCAGTCCGGTTAAAAAACCTGATCCTAAAAACAATAAAACGCCGGGTATTTTGTATTTTTTGGCCAAATAAGAAAACATAAAAATTAAAATCGCCAAGCTTATCAGCCAATGATGCAAATGTAATTGCCAGTCTCCAAAATTAAAAGTATTAAATTGGAATCTGCCCTGTTCTCCGGCCGATCCTCCGCTAAAAAATCTGCCCGTAAGATAGCCTGGGGCCAAACCAAAATAAGTTTCCAGCCGGGAAAAAATTCTGAGAATAAAGAAAATAATTTTTTCCTTAAATATCTTAAAGATTATTGCCATCGGGGACGCCAGGATTCGAACCTAGAACTCTTCTTTTGGAGAGAAGAAGTTTACCATTAGCCTACGCCCCCTCTCTACTAAATTATTTTTTTCCTTCTTTGTGCAAGGTATGCTTTTTGCACCATTTGCAGTATTTTTTCAATTCTAACTTCTTCTCACCTGCCTTTTTGGATTTGTGAGTGTAGTAATTGATTCTCTTGCAAGCTTCACAAATAAGTTTTATAAACGGTTTTTTTGTCGCCATGGATTTGTATTATGTTAATTATTTATGAGCCCACGCGCAGATTTGCACTGCGGACCTCATCATTACCAATGATGTGCTCTACTGGCTGAGCTACATGGGCGTTGGGCAGGGAGGGATTCGAACCCCCGAAGTCCAGAGGACGACAGATTTACAGTCTGTTGCGATTGACCGCTCCGCCACCTGCCCCTGCAAAATCATCTTATCAAAATTTTCTTTAATTGCCAATATTTTTGCCGTATCTTGATCGCCACTCCTGAATTTTTTTGTGGTTGCCCGAAATCAAAACCTTGGGCACTCGCCACTTTTTAAAAATTTCGGGGCGCGTATATTGCGGATATTCAATAAAGCCTTTAGTTTTTGTAATTCTCTCTTTCAATAATTGAGGTTTGCCCAAGACTCCGGGGATTAATCTTGCTACTGTTTCCGTTAAAACCATTGCCGGCAATTCCCCGCCCATCAAATCATAATCCCCTATTGATAATTCCATATCTGCCAAATTTTTTGCCACTCTTTCATCCACCCCTTCGTATCTGCCGCAAATCATAATAATCTGATTTAATTTTGAAAGTTTGTAAGCAATCTGCTGATTAAATTTTTTCCCGCGAGGAGTAAATAAAACCACTTTTCGCTTAGAGGGACTTAGTCCCTTTTTTAAGGGACTAAGTCCCTTAACGGCTTTATATATCGGTTCGATTTTTAGTACCATACCAAGGCCCCCGCCAAATGGCCGATCGTCAACCGTCCGGTGGACATCGGATGTCCACTTCCTTAGATTATGGACATTAATCTTGATCAATTTTTTTGCTTGGGCTCTGGCAATTAAGCTCTCGCTTAAGTAAGAACTGAATAAATTTGGAAAAATTGTTATTATGTCAAAAGAAAGCCGCGCCATCTTATGATAATAGCACGGCTTTCTGAATTAGTAAACCTTAGGTTTACAGCTTAAGTTCGTCTAAATCTCCGCCGGCTGAGGGAGCTGTCCTCTCGCGAGGAACCCTCGTACTGCCTTCCGGTTCTTCGATCTTCAAATTCACTCTAGCGTGATTTTTAAGACCGACAATTCGAACCAAGGATCTTATTCCTCTGGCAGTATTGCCTTCCTTGCCGATAACCACTCCCATGTCTTCGGGATTCACTTTCAAAGAAAGTAGAACTCCCATTTCGTCAACCTTGCGGTCGACTTTGACATCATCGGGATTATCAACCAGGGCTTTGATTATAAATTCAAGAAATTCCTGATCAGATGATTTTGCCATAGTCTCTTCGGTTTTATCTTTTAATTCTTATATTCAAGCGACCTTTACTTGTATTGATATTTTATTCCTTCCAAATCCTTTGTCAACCCCTTAAAAAACTTTCCCATCTTTCAGCCCACCCTTCGGCTCGCTTAAGGCAAGCCAATGATGAGCTGAAATTGGGAGGCGAGACAAAAGAGTAAGCTCCCTTCCGTTTCGCCTCAGATTTGGCGTAGGTAAAACGTCTATTCCGAAAGATAATCTTTATAATTTTCCCTTACAGCATATCCTAATTTTTTTGCTGCTTTGCAGGGTTTCCGGAACTCGGTTTCAATGCGCTCTTTTAATATTAGCTCCCTCTCCATTTTCATACGATAATTCGTTATTCTTTGGCCTATATCGATAGGAGGAGGCGCTCCTTGCATAAACTGTTCAAGTCTCCAATCTTCTTTCATGGCTTTATTGAGAATGCGCATGCGCTCAGAAAGTTTAGAGTCAACAATTTTTTGTTCCCCTTCCCGCTCTTTAGGGTTCAATGAGGGTTTAAATCCAAAATATTCCCTGAACTCCCTTAAGAGCCAAAATTGAAAGATTCCCCGGATAATACCCTTAATAAGTCTCTTATTCATTTTATCCCCCTTATTAAAAAGCTATTTCTAATTTTTTTTATATCATAACTAAATAATTTGTCAATGGGCGAAGCTCCATTTATGGAGCGAGACGAAAGATGAGAGTCGTAACTCTCATCGCACAAAAACCCCCAACATATCGTCGGGGGCTAATAAACTTAGAAACTCCGTTTCTAAGTAGCGGGAACTGGGGCGGGAGCTGCGACTGGGGGCTTCTTGCTCTTCCTCTGCAAAGGAATTTTTTTGGCTTCAATAATCTTTTCGGCAATAAACAAATTATGAATCGTTGGCGAGGGCTGAGCGCCTATTCCCAACCAATATTTTATTCTTTCTATTTTAAAACCCTTTTCCTTAGTTCGGGAATTATAAAATCCGACTTCCTCGGTAAAACGGCCGCTTTTGGGCGGATTTTTCTTATCGGTTACCACTATCTTAAATGACGGCTGATTTTTTTTACCTACTCTAAATAATCTTATTGTTAACATATATGGTTACCAGTTATTTATTTTTAAACCATTTTTGGCGGCTACTTCTTCCGCTTCCTGCTTAGAAGAACCTTCTCCCTTGGCTATTAATTTTTCTCCTAAAAATACTCCGATGACAAAATTTTTAGCGTGATCCGGACCCTGTTCGCCCAGAACTTTATAAATTGGAGTGATCTTACTTATTTCCTGGGCCTGCTCCTGAAAGTGCGATTTGGCATCCCGGAAAAGTTTGTTCTCCAATATTTTCGGCAGTTCTTTAATCAAAACTTTGTCAATAAACTCTTTTGATTTTTTATAACCTTGATCAAGATAGACTGCGCCGGTAAATGACTCAAAACTGTTGGCCAGAATATAATCCCTTGCCTTGCCAAGATTGTCTTTGGACTCGCCCTTGGAAAGCAATAAATAATCATTGAATCCGAGCTCTTTAGCAGTCTTGGATAAAGTGTCGGCATTGACCAACGCCGCTCGCCAAGTTGTTAATTCTCCTTCCGGTTCTTTGGGAAATTCTTTGTAAAGATACTCTGTTACCGCCAGCTCCAATACGGCATCGCCTAAAAATTCCATTCTTTCATTATGCGCCAAATAAAAGGTCGGGTTTTCGTTCAGATAAGAGCGATGGGTAAATGCCTGAGTTAACAAGTCCTTATTTTTAAATTTCAAACCTAATTTTTTTTCTAAACCCGAGAAATCTTGCATACTATTTATCTATTTCTTTATACACCGTGCCCAATACTCCGTTAATAAATTTCCCTGAATTTTCTCCGCCAAAACTCTTGGCCAATTCTATGGCTTCGTTAATCGCCACCTTTGGAGGCACGGCAGTTTTGTCTTCATATAAAAGTTCGTACAACCCCATCCTTAAAACATTCCTGTCTATAATTGAAATTTGATCAATCGGCCATTGGGGCGCGGCTTTTTCAATAATTTTATCTATTTCCTGTATGTGCTGGACTATGCCCGTCACCAACTGCCAAGTAAATGACTTATCTTCCAGCCCGGGTCCGAACTCCCCTATATTTCTTTCCGTAATTTTTTGCAAATCAGATTTCTTTTCAGAAAAATCCCATTCATATAACGACTGCATTGCTATTGAACGCGATAAATGTCTGCTTGCCATACTATTTTTTGCTAAGCCCTTCCCAATTTAATGGTTTTTCTTTTCCAATTGTTTTCCCTTCGGCTTCCTTGACGGCCATCTCTCTTTCTTTCATCTTTCTTTCTTTTTTATTTAATTTCTTTAAAACATCTATCGCCTCCACCCCTTTGTAATATCCGCAACTATGGCAAACCGTATGCGCCAAAACCGCCTTGCCGCATTTCGGGCAGACAGCTTTGCCGGGATTCGCCAAAAAAATATGCATCCTTCTTCTATTTCTCCTATTTTTTGTATGCCTTTGTTTAGGTTGAGCCATAGTCAGAATTTGAAACTATTTCTATGTATAGCACATCGTCCAAATCTTTTCAACATTTCAAGGTGTAATTTCGTTCCATAGCCCTTATGAAGATCAAATCGGTATTTTGGGAACTTTTTATGATACTTGAGCATTATTCTGTCCCTCGTCACTTTGGCTAAAATTGAAGCCGCGGCGCAGGAAAAAACTTTTTCATCGCCCTTCACGATTAGTTTGTAGTTTATAATTTTTAGTTTATAGTTTTTGATATTATTGCCGTCTATTATCAAAAAATCGGGCTTCAACTTTTTAATCGCTCTTGCCATCGCTAACTCTGCCGCATTTTTAATATTAATCTTATCTATGATTTTTTCTGAAACAATGCCAATCCCCCATCTTATATTTTTATCTTTTGTTATTAAGTTATAAAAAAATTCCCGCTGTTTTGCAGATAATTGCTTTGAGTCCCTAATTTTTAGGAGAACGCTTCTCCCTTGGAGAAACGTTCTCCAATTTATTATCACCGCTCCTGCCACCACCGGCCCGGCCAACGGCCCACGGCCGGCCTCATCCAACCCAGCCACATTCTTAAATCCTTTTTTCCACAATTTTTTTTCTTCCGCTAGTGTCGCATACCGCATGTTTTTTATTTTAGCACAAAAAAAGATGGGAAAGTTAGATAAATCTAACTTTCCCATCCTAAGGACTAATTACCAAAGATCCTTATTCTTTTCGAGCCACTCTTCGGCTCTTGGGTTATTTTTCACTTGAGCAATCGCTCTAGTAAAAGATTGTTTTACCTCCGTCCGAAGAGTCCCATTTCCACCGATAGCTTCCACCCTATCTGTGAATTTCATTTCTGTAAGAGTAAGGTATTTTTGATTTTTTTCTGTCTTTCTCATCACTTACTCCTCCGCACTCATTCGGTCCGCGCCACATTTAGAGCAATAGCGCTGACCTACCACTACTAAATGTTCGCAAACAGGATGTTTCTCTAATTTTTGGGGAATAATCTCCCCAGCGCGCGAATGAGGTGAGTAACGAGCGTCTTTTAACTCTACTAATACCCCGGGTAAAAGCTCAATCATATCGCCCGTCAAATCCCAAAAATCCCTCTTTTTTATACGTACCACATGTCTTTTCCCATTCTTAAGAGTAATTTCGACATCCCCACCCCTAAGAAAAGCGGTCATAAGATCCAGCTCCCCTGGGCCGTTAACGATTTCAACTTTATCTAAAACACCACTAGCCATAACGGCTTCCTCCTTTAGAAATACTGCGCATTTTCTCTCCCATAACGGTGAGAGTGCGGATTTCTCCATAGCAGCGAACTAAACACTAATTTTATAATGTCCACTTCGCCGCTATAAAGATTTTTTTAAAGAGCCTACCAGTAAACTTTCATTAAATATAACACATATTGAACAATTTGGTAAGCCATATAAATTAAGTTTGATTTTTTATTATTCGTGTTAGGGTTGTTAGGTACTCAGTATCTAACATGTGCCTATCCCATCTTTCAGCCTACAAATTTATTTATGAGCTGAAAAGTGGAGGAAAACAGATATTGCCGATATTAAATCTGTTTTCCTAGAGGTGCCCCTGTCGGCACAGGAACTTAATTTTTAATGCCTCAGTGCATACCATAATGCAACTGCAATAAAAATTACAAGCATTACCAAAATTATGATCATGACAATCTCGCCCAAGGGATTGCCAAGCCAGTTCATTAGTAATTTAGTTAAAATTATTGTTAGGAGCACAATTATTGCTCCTCGTAATCCCTTTATTTTCTTTTTCATTTTTTCCTCACTTTATTTTATTTTTCAGTCCGCCAAGGCGAACTGCTATTGCCAAAGAACCATCTTAATTGATATAGGTGGGAGTTGTCGCAAGCCGGTCTGGCTTAACCCGACAACTCCCAACTTATTTTAGAGGAAGGCTTCGAACTTTTCCTTGCGGAAACCAGCGAAAAATATAGAATGGCACGCTTCTATATTTTAGCCGGAAGTCCGAGCCGTCTATCTGCAATCGCAATACAGGATGGCCCGACCGTACGTGCCAAACTTCGGTTGTGGGCCAGATAGACATTCCTTCCTCTCGGAAATTCCCGATATAGAAACTTCCGAAAAAAAAGATATTTTAGGTTGTTAGATACTCAGTACCTAACACGTGTCTATCCAATAATTTATAATTTGTTGATTCCCATCTTTCAGCCTACAAATTTATTTATGAGCTGAAAATGAGAGAGGAGTTGTTTTATTTTATGCCGAAACTCCTCTTCAACTTCGCCCGTTCGGCCCGGGCTTTTTTTATTTCACGCAGCGTAGCTGCTCACTATTGGTATTGGGTGACGCTAAACGAAAACATATGATTCCACCCATAAGAGGATCGTAATACCTGTAGAGATTCGGATTTTTCGCTACAAGCACCCAACCTGTAATTTCTTCCGTGGGTGGCACGGGTATTGGCACGAGCATCTTAGGTGCACATGCACCCAAGAAAACTGAAATAGCAACCAAAAAGATTCCAAGCAAGATTATCCTCACGATTTCCTCCTTATATATTCCTCTTCCTTTTACCGACACACTTCGGCGCCAAGAAATGAGGTTATTTCTCTTAAAGAACTGCTACGCCTCCTTTGAAATTATTTTTATAGGATAAGGGTAATTTTCTTTTACCCTTCCTATGAACTCGTCCTCCTTGTCTTTCGGCAGGACGACCATAATGCCATCCGGGGCGGCATAACGAAGAACATAAAATGATTTCTCCCCCGCCAGCGAGAAGGCCGTTCTCACTAAAGAGTTAAAATATTCAATAGTGAAAGGGACTCTTCTTTTCGGATTTATGGAAATCCGAACGTAGTTGGGAAGAAATCCGTTCTCCTCATCCGCCCGAACACCCCTAGTTATCTCAATCTCTAAAGGCATGACTTGCCCTCCTCTCTTTCTTTTATTTATGCCCATAGTATAGCATGGTGATTTTGACATGTCAAGTGGCAAGCCCCTTCAATTTTTGCTTTTAGAAAACAATTTCTGTAAGATAAACAATGCGATGCCAATATGCTAATACATACTAATGATACAAATAAAAAATAATAAATTAATCTATCCTGAATTATCTTATTTAATTACGGGAATATGCTTTGAGGCGCATAACAAATTAGGGAGATATGCTAGAGAAAAACAATATGGCGATTTATTGGAACAAAAGTTTAAAGAAATAAAAATTCCCTACAAAAGAGAGTTAAGGATATTTAAAACTGGCAATACAATAGATTTCCTTATTGATGATAAAATTCTTTTAGAATTAAAAGCGAAACCGTTGATTGTCAAAGAAGATTATTATCAAACGCAAAGATATTTACAGTCGCTTAATATAAAACTCGCCTTATTAATAAATTTTCGGAACCGCTATTTAAAACCAAATAGAATTATAAGGATAGATACTGATATAAAAAATAAATTTCTCTAAAATTAGTATCATTAGTATTAATTCGTATATTAGCATCGATTTATGAAGTTTACTCATTTACATGTTCACTCTCATTACTCTCTTTTGGACGGCTTGCCGAAGATTGACCAGCTTTTGGATTATGTCAAAGAACTGGGAATGGATTCGGTGGCTTTAACCGACCACGGAGTAATTTACGGCGCCGTGGAATTTTATAAAAAAGCCAAAGCCAAAGGAATCAAACCAATCATTGGCTGTGAAATGTATGTTGCTTTTGAAGGAATGCACCAGGAGAGGCCCAATATAGATGATAAAAAATACCATTTAATTTTATTGGTAAAAAATGAAACCGGCTATAAGAATTTAGTTAAACTTATTACCAAAGCCCAGCTTGAAGGATTTTATTACAAACCCAGAATTGATGAAGAACTTTTAGCTCAACATGCCGAGGGATTAATCGGCCTGACTGCTTGTTTACAGGGCAAAATCCCCCGCTTGATTCTGTCCGGTAAAATTGATGAAGCTGAAAAAATCGCTTTGAAATATCAAACAATTTTCGGCAAAGATAATTTTTATCTGGAACTGCAAAGCCATCCCAATATTCCGGCTCAAGATAAAGTCAATAAAGTATTAATTTCTCTTTCTAAAAAATTAAATATTCCTTTAGTTGCCACCACTGACTGCCATTACCTTCGGCCCGAAGACAGCGATGCCCAGGATGTTTTAATGCTCATAAACACCGGAGCCGATATCAATGACCCCGAACGTTTAACAATGAAGGGAGAAGACTTTTCTATGCACTCTGCGGAGCGCATGGCAGAAGATTTTAAGGAAATTCCCGAAGCCATTGAAAATACCCAAAAAATTAAAGACGCCTGTAATTTTGAATTTAAATTAGGCGAAATAAAACTTCCTTCTTTCCCCGTGCCAGATAATAAAACGCCAGACGATTATTTAAAAGAACTTTGTTATGAACGATTGGAAAAAAGATTTCCGGAAAAATCAAAAGAAGTTATTGACCGGTTGGAATATGAACTATCAACGATTGCCAAGTTCGGGTTTGCCCCATATTTTTTAATTGTCCAAGATTTCGTTAATTGGGCCAAACAGAACCGAATCGTTGTCGGTCCGGGCAGGGGTTCGGCCGGAGGCTCGTTAACAGCTTATGTTTTGGGAATTACCAATATTGATCCATTAAAATATAATCTTTTATTTGAAAGATTTTTGAATCCCGGTCGCAGCGCTTCGCCGCCCGATATTGATTTGGATTTTACCGATAGAAGAAGAGATGAAGTGATAAATTATGTTGCCGAAAAATACGGCCGAGACAAGGTTTCCCAGATTATTACTTTCGGCACAATGGCCGCCCGAGCTGTTATTCGCGATGTCGGCCGGGCTTTGGCCTATCCTTACAGTTTTTGCGACCAACTGGCTAAAATGGTTCCTTTTGGTATGACTCTTGATCAAGCATTGGCCAACGTTGCTGATTTACGAAAAATATATCTTGAAGATTCGCAAGCTCAAAAATTAATTGATTTTGCTAAAAAACTGGAAGGCGTCGCCCGCCACGCTTCCACCCATGCCTGCGGCGTGGTTATTTCCAAGGAACCCTTGGACAATATTATTCCTTTACAGCACCCGACCCAAAATGATAAAAACATTGTTACCCAATATGAGATGCATTCAATTGAAGATTTGGGAATTTTGAAAATGGATTTTCTTGGTTTAAAAAACTTAACGATTATTGAAGATGCTTTAGCCAGAATTTATAAAGTACAGAATAAATCAATTGATATTGAGAATATCCCATTAGATGATAAAGCAACTTTCAAATTATTTCAAAAAGCCGAGACGGTCGGCGTTTTTCAATTAGAATGTTTGTCAGGAGATACTATTATTTCAAATACTACAATTAAAAAATTATATGAAAGAAAAAATAAAAAAAGATTGACATCTATCTATTTGGATGAAGGCAAGGTTCATTTGAATAAAATTATTGATGTTTTTGAAAGTGGTGAAAAGGATGTTTATTCTTTGATCACGGAGAATAATTGGTATATTAAGTCAACTAAAAATCATTATTTTTTAACAAAAGATGGCTGGAAAAAATTAGAAAATATAAAGCCGAACGACGAAGTTTTAATTGGTAATAAGGCCAAACATTTAATTTATAATAACTGTGAAACATGCGGAAAACAAATAAGCGGACAAAAAGAAGGTAAAAGCAAATTTTGTTACCATTGTTCGGCTATTTTTTACAAGAATCCAAGTAAAAGAGAATCGAGAGAAAAAATTAGTGCGGCAAGAATAAAGTTTTATCAGCAAGGTGGTAGGCCTTGGAATATCGGAATAACTACTGAAAATAACGAAGTCTGGAAAAGAACTGCTAAAAAAATATCTCAAGCGCTAAAGGGCAGAAGCCTAGAAGAATTATGGGGGAAAGAAAGAGCAGAATATTTTAAACAATCTCATTCGAAGAGGATGAGGGGAGAAAATAATCCTATGTTCGGGAAAAAATGCCCTCATCGAAAAGGTGGCTTTAGAGAAGATTTGAAACATTATGTTCGCTCTACCTGGGAAGCAGATTTTGCCCGAATTTTAAAACTTAAAAATTTAGATTATCAATATGAACCATCAACTTTTAAATTAACAAGGCGAAATGGAGAAATCCTCCATTACACGCCGGATTTTTATGTTAAATCTAATAATACTTTCTATGAGATTAAAGGCTTCCTTAGAGATTTAGACGAAGAAAAAATGGAATTATTTCAACGGCAATATCCGCAATATAATTTTATAATAATCAACACAACTAAATTCGCTGAATTTGCCCTACAATATAAAACACTGGTTAATTGGGAATGTCCGCAAATACCAAAGAAAAATTACGAATTTATTAAAGTAAAAAAAATAAAATATAGCGGGCGAGAAAAAACTTACGATATTAAGATGCAGTCGCCGGGCAATAATTTTGTAGCTAACGGTTTTATAGTTCACAATAGCGACGGTATGCGCCGATATTTGAAAGAATTAAAACCAAACGGCTTAGACGATATTATTGCCATGGTCGCCCTTTACCGACCTGGTCCGATGCAGTTTATTCCTGATTATATTTCCGGGAAACAAGGGGAAAAAATGATTGAATATATACATCCCAAATTAAAACCGATTTTGGAAGAGACTTACGGCATTTGCGTTTATCAGGAACAAGTTATGAGAATTGCCAGGGATTTAGCCGGGTTTTCTATGTCAGAAGCCGATATTTTAAGAAAAGCCATCGGTAAAAAAATCAAAAAACTTCTAATGGATCAGGAAGAAAAATTTATTAAAGGCTGCGAAAAAAACGAAATTCCGAACAATATCGCCCAGAAAATCTGGCGCTGGATTGAGCCGTTTGCCCAATATTCATTCAATAAATCTCACGCTACGGCTTACGCTTTAATCGCCTACCAAACCGCCTATTTAAAAACTAATTTCCCGGCTGAGTTTATGGCTTCATTTTTAACTTCGGAAAAAGCTGACGTAGAAAGAATCGGCTTCATAATCGGCGAATGCAAAAAAATGGGTTTGGAAGTTTTAGCTCCCGATATTAATGAAAGTTTTGCCTTTTTTAGCGTGGTTCCTCAAAGAAACCAAATCCGCTTTGGGCTAACTGCCATAAAAAATGTTGGAGAAAATATTGTTAAGGCTATTGTTGAAGAAAGAAAACAAAATGGCCCTTATCTCTCAATCTCCGATTTTGTCAGCCGAGTTAATTCTAAAGACTTGAATAAAAAATCATTAGAAAGTTTAATCAAAGCCGGCGCTTTTGATAAATTTACCGAAAGAAACCAATTATTGCAGAATATGGAAAAATTATTGGAATCGGCCAGAGAAACTCAGAAAAATAAAAACAACGGCCAGCAAGGTCTTTTCCAAGGAATTTCTCAAAATACTGATTTTTCTCTTCAGCCGGCAGTTTTGGCTACTAAAGCGGAAAAGCTGGCTTGGGAAAAAGAATTACTGGGATTATTTGTCAGCTCGCATCCTTTGGAAAATTTCAGCAAGATTTTAGAAGAAAAAACTCAGAGCATTGAGAAAATAAAGGCTAATTTTACAAAGTTAGTTCGCAAGCCGGTTAAAATTGGCGGGATAATTTCTTCAATCAAAAAAATTATCACCAAAACCGGCCGGCCGATGTTTTTTATGAACTTAGAAGATATGAAAGACAAAATTGAAGTGGTCGTTTTTCCTAACGCCATTGAAAGAAACCCCTCGGCCTTTCAGGAAAATAAAATCGTTTTTATTTCAGGCAGAGTTGACGACCGAAACGGCACGCCCAAAGTCATCTGCGAATCAATAGAAGAAATTATTGAAAGCTAAAACCGTTGACATCGATTTGCAAAATGATAAACTAAAAATAGAATTAAAATATGTCTAAAAGATTACAAAAAATTTCATCGTACTATGCGGTTTTTGATCTAGCCCAAGAGGGCGGATATAACGTTTCTTTCCCGGATTTTCCCGGCTGTGTTACCTTTGGAAAAACCTTTGAAGAATCTAAAAAAATGGCAAAAGAAGTATTGGAACTTTGGCTTGAAGAACTTTCATCTCAAAAAGAGGAAATCCCGATTAAAACTTTTAGACCGATTATTGATGAAGTAGAAGTCGCTCTTCCTTAAATTATGAAGCCGCTTGCCACTGGTAAATTGATAAAAATCTTAAAAGAAAACGATTTTGTATTATCTCGCCAAAAAGGCAGTCATCAAATTTGGAAAAACCTAAAAACCAACATAATCGTTCCTGTTCCTCTGCACGGTAAATCAAATCCTATCCACCTCGGAACATTTATCGCCATAATAAAACAATCAAAAATTCCAAAAGAAAAATTTAAATAAATTATTTCTATAAAAAACAGCTCCGCCAAAACGGAACTGTTTTTTTATAGGGATGTTAGTGTTAGGTACTCAGTGTCTAACATCCTAACCGGCGCCTATTGTAACTCTACCCAAAGAGTTGTGAGAACCATCGCTAGCCTCGAAAAAAATACTATTATCATTGACCAAAACGGTCAATGATGGCAGTCCTAGACTGCCTAAGCGATGGGCCTCAGTTCGGAATGATTCCCAATTATCGCGAAGTAACCTCTCCGCCCTTTTGGCTGCCATATCGAATTCCATTTTTTCCTCCTTCTCACGCCTGCCTAAATAGGTCAGGACTTATAGAGTACAAGGCCGCTATTTCCCTAGCGGCGAGATGAACACCAGCGGAGAACCGTTCTCCGTTAAGCTGACGATCATTTCGCCGCCAAGGAATTTTATAAAAGAGCTTTCCCAAATCTGAATTCGCAATTTAGAATGTTAGACGTCTGGCGTCTAACACCACGTCTAACAACATTTCGAACTAAGATTTAGTGTGGGGCGAGAAGCATTTTATTGCTCCTGCCCCACTTTTTAACCACCCTTTTTTCCTCCTTTCTTCCCCCTCAGCCGACCCATGGCCCAGCCGATAAGGAAAATAAAAATGGTTATTGTTAGCAACGGTTGCCATACCGCTGCTATCGCCCTCGCTAAGAGGGCTCCGAACCAATGTGGGTTGACGATAAATACTATCGCCGCCAACCCCACCACCACCCACAGCGTCCTCCTCGGGTCCCCAAGGAGAAAAGATACCCATCTCCTTCGCATTTTCCCTCCTTAAAAAATCTTTTTATTTTTCTATAATTTCTTACCGTTTTTTCGCGGCAGCGAGGTGGCCTCTCTTTGACATAAAGCCCGAAAGGCCACTTCGCTACTGCGAATATTTATAGTATAGCATACTGCCTTGAACTTGTCAA
The DNA here is from genome assembly GCA_038078735.1 of Patescibacteria group bacterium. GTDB lineage: Bacteria > Patescibacteriota > Minisyncoccia > Minisyncoccales > CAZWNE01 > JBBTTI01. The sequence continues at coordinate 64,665 of JBBTTI010000003.1, forward strand.
GGGATTTAACAACCGCTGGTTTTATGCTATTATAATGAAATGGAAAAAATAGAGACAATCAGGCATTCGTTGGCGCATATTCTGGCTTATGCGGTTCAGGACCTTTGGCCTGCAACCAAATTTGGCATGGGGCCTGCCATTGATAACGGCTTCTATTATGATTTTGACTTTCCCTTCCCTATTTCCGAAACCGACTTGGTGAAAATTGAGAAAAAAATGCGAGAGTTACTACGGCAAAACATCACTTTTGAAAGAAAGGAAATTGCCAAAGATAAGGCAAATATTTTATTTAAAAACCAGCCATATAAACTTGAACTCATAAAAGATACAGAGAACGGGTCTCTGTATGTTTACCGAAGTGGCGAATTTACGGACTTATGCAAGGGCCCTCACATTGACTCAACAAAGGAAATCCCGTTTGACGGATTTAAGCTGACCAAACTTGCCGGGGCTTACTGGCGGGGTTCAGAAAAAAATAAAATGCTGACAAGAATTTATGGCGTGGCATTTACAACAAAAAAAGAACTGGAAAAATATATCAAACTTCAAGAAGAAGCCGGAAAACGAGACCACAAAAAAATTGGCGAGAAATTAGATTTATTCAGCTTTCATCCTGAAGCCCCAGGAATGGCATTTTGGCATCCGAAAGGGATGATTCTTTGGAATGAACTGGAAAAATTTGGAAAAGACTTAAGAAAAAAATACGGCTCTAAAGAAATTCAGACTCCCCAGCTTGCCAAGAAAATTTTATGGGATACATCCGGGCATTGGGATCATTATAAAGACAATATGTTTTATTTTGATGTTGAAAAAGAAACCTACTGCCTCAAACCGATGGATTGCCCGTTTAATATTAAAATTTATCAGACCAAACCGCGATCGTATAAAGAACTCCCAATCAGATACACCGAAATTGGCAGGGTTATGAGAAATGAAAAATCCGGCGAGCTCAACGGTCTATTTAGAGTTAGGGCTATCACCCAAGATGATGCTCATATATTTGCCGCCAAAGACCAGGTAGAAAAAGAAATTTCCACTCTTTTGAAAATGGTGAAAGAATACTATCGGGCATTCAAAATTAAGCCTGAATTCTTTTTCTCTACTCGCCCCGACGACTTTATGGGAGAGATACCTATTTGGGATAAAGCGGAAGAAAATCTCAAAAACGCCCTCAAAAAAGAAAAAATCATTTATGGGGTCAAGGAAAAAGACGGGGCTTTTTACGGACCAAAAATTGACATAAATATAAAAGACGCTATCGGAAGATCGTGGCAGTTAGCTACTATTCAGCTGGACTTTCAACTGCCGCAAAGATTTAATTTAGAATATACGAACGAGAAAGGAGACAGGGAAAAACCAGTCATGATCCACGCCGCTATTTTCGGATCATTTGAAAGATTTATCGGAATATTAATTGAACATTTAAACGGCGATCTTCCTTTTTGGCTGTCCCCTGTTCAGGTGGAAATAATTAATATCGGAAAATCGCAATCAAAATACGCCAAAGATATTTTGAAACAATTGGAAGAAATTAGCATAAGGGCGGAAATTGCCAAAGAAGATATGACTCTCGGCAAACGCATTCGAGAAGCTGAAATGCAAAAAATTCCCTATATTTTGATTATCGGCGATAAAGAAGTTAAGGCAAAGTCCATTAGCGTAAGACAAAGAGGAAAGGGTGACTTAGGAGCAATGAAATTGAGCAAATTCATAAAAAAAGTTAAGCTAGAAGCATGATTATATCTCAACAAACGCAAAAATTAATCCAGCGCTACCAAGCCTGGCAAAGGGGTCTGGAACCGGCCAAACAAGGAACGGCGGTTATTCATGTGGACGAAGTTGCCTCAAAAGTGGCGGTTTTTTACGAAAAAATCCGAGGAGTGATTGATTGGCGGGAAGAACATTTATTCAGAAGAGCCGGGATAGAAAGAATTTTGAAAAGAAGGCTGTTTTTGACAAAAACCGGCGAAAATTTAGCCGAATCTTTTGTTTTAGAACTAATTCGCGGAGGATATTTTCCAAATGACCGAATAGAAGAAACGAAAATTCAAGATGTCCAACGGATTCTTGATAAATATATTTTTATTCTTCAGAAGAGCCGCGCCATTAGCGGAGAAAAAATAAAATTTCAACTTTATGACTGGCTGCTTTCTTTGGCAGCTTGTGAAGTGGAAGAAATTTTAGAGCCCAACCGCCGAGAACGGGCTTTGATTGAATTTATGGAAGAATCAATGCGGGAAAAAATAATTGCTCCGACCGGAATGCCAGACAGCGAAAAAAATACTCAAATTTCAATCGGCGTGCAGCAAGCTCTGTTCAAATTAGATAAAAACACCATCAGCTATCAACTCTTAAAAGAGAAATATCCCGATTGGTTCAATTTACCGCAACTCCGGCTTGAAGAAATCAGCCAAAATATCTATTCAATCTGGAAGACTATTGAAAAAGACCTTGCCCACCCTTTGGCCGGAAAATTCTATAAGATTTTAGAAAGATATGATACTCCATATTTAATTTTGGGCGATGTCCTTTCTGTTGATCCTCAAAAAGCGCAAGAAATGATTTTGGATACCGGAACTCTGGAGGGCGCGATAAAAGAAACTTATTCTAAAAGATTACATAAATTAAGCTCCCGATTAAAAAAAGCAGCTATTTTCAGCACTATTTCAATTTTTCTGACTAAAATGGTGCTGGCATTCATCGCCGAAATTCCCGTTGATATATATATATTACACAATCAACTTAATCTGCAAGCTCTGGGATTAAGCGTTATTATCCCCCCCCTCTTAATGTTTGCTATGGTTCTTAGTATCAAGCCCCCGAAGAAAAGCAATTTAGAAAAAGTAATAATGGAAACTACCAAAATAATTTTTACAACAGAAAAAAAAGATAATTATAAAATTTACGCTACCAAAAAACGGGGATTTCTTTTAAGCGCGATAATCTTTATTGTCTATCTTATTACTTTCTTTGTGTCTTTCGCATTTATTTTATGGTCCCTGGATAAATTAAGTTTTGGGTTGATGTCTAAAATAATATTTATCATCTTCTTCTCTCTTATCTTTTTTGCCGGAGCAAAAATCAGAGAGAGATCGAAAGAATTGACGGTTGAAGAAGAAAAAGGCGGATTATTTTCTTTTTTATTTGATTCTTTTTCTTTGCCATTTTTACGTTTAGGGCAATGGCTCTCCGGGCAATGGACGAGATTCAATATAGTTATGGTTATGATCACGGCTTTAATTGATATGCCATTCCATCTTTTCACCGAACTCTTGGAACAATGGCGTTATTTTATCAAAGAAAAAAAAGATGAAATACGATAGGCGAAAATACTGGATTATTACATATGGCTGCCAAATGAATGAGTCTGATTCCGAACGAATTTCTTCAGTCTTGGAAAAAAAAGGTTATTCTGCGGCTTCAACAATAAATGAAGCCGATTTTATTGCGGTCAATATGTGCTCAGTCAGACAATCGGCGACAGATAGAGTTTTTGGCATCGGTCAAAAATTGATTAAACTAAAAACAAAAAATCCAAAAATAAAAACTGTCCTGACCGGATGCATACTCAAATCTGATAAAATAAAATTCCACAAAATTTTTGATGAAATTTGGAATAAAAAAACTTTACTTAGCGACAGACCATCTTCTTATATTCCAATTTCTAACGGTTGTAACAATAACTGCAGTTATTGCGTTGTACCATTAACGCGAGGCCGCTTAATTTGCCGACCTCACAAAAAAATATTAACAGAAATTAAAAATGCCGTAAAAAATGACTTAAAAGAAATTTGGCTTTTGGGCCAGAACGTTAATGATTATAATTCAGAAGGTGTAAATTTCGCAAAACTCCTGAAAATGGCGAGTAATATTCCGGGAGATTTCCAAGTCAGATTTATGTCGCCTCATCCTGCTTATTTTACCAATGAGTTGATTGACACCATGGCTAAACATAAAAAAATAGCCCGCTATTTGAATCTGCCCGTGCAATCGGGCGATAATAAAATTTTAAAAGCAATGAATAGGCCATATACGGTTCTACAATATAAAAATTTAGTTAAAAAAATCAGAAAAAAAATCCCCGATATCAATCTTTCCACGGATATTATCGTCGGCTTTCCCGGAGAAACAAAAAAACAATTTGAAAATACGGTAAAACTTTTTAAGGAAATAAAATATGATATGGCCTATATTTCTAAATATTCTTCCCGCACCGGCACTGCCGCCTTTAAATTAAAAGATAATATCCCTATAAAAGAAAAAAAACGAAGATGGAAAATCTTAAACGACTTATTGTAGTTTTAGGACCGACGGGTTCGGGGAAGTCGAATTTAGCCGTTAAGCTTGCCAAAAAGTTCAATGGCGAGGTGATTTCGGCTGATTCGCGCCAAATTTATAAGGGTATGGACATCGGCACGGGAAAAATAACTAAAAAAGAAATGGAAGGTATCCCCCATCATCTTATAGATGTCGTTTCTCCCAAAAGAAGATTTACTGTTACCCAATACAGAAATTTAGCCCTTCGGGCTATAAATAAAATTTTTAAGAAAAATAAAATTCCCGTTCTTTGCGGCGGTACCGGTTTTTACATTCAATCTGTGGTTGACGGAATAGTGATTCCGGAAGTTAAGCCTGATTGGAAATTAAGAAAAAAACTGGAAAAAAAATCAGTAAAAGAATTGCATAAACTATTAAAAAAGCTTGATCCCGAAAGAGCAAAATCTATTGATAAATTTAATCCCAGAAGAGTAATCCGGGCTATAGAAATTATAATGAAAACCGGAAAACCGATTCCGGAATTAAAGAAAAACCCTCTACCATATTCGGTCTTAATCATTGGACTGAAACTGACAAAAAATGAACTTGAAAAAAGAATCAAACAAAGAGTAGAAAAAATGATTAAGCTTGGATTGGAAAAAGAAGCAAAAAAATTTCTTGCGCCGATAATCGGTTATCAAGAATGGTCTCTGCCCAACCCCAAAGATTTAATTATTCAACACACTATTCAGTATGCCAAGCGCCAAATGACTTGGTTCAAAAAAGATAAGAGAATTATTTGGTTAAAAACTCAAAAAGAAGCTGAGAAGCTAACTAAGAAATTTCTGCAAAATATCTCCCACTAGTTTGGGATTAGCCCGGCCCTTGCTTTTGGCCATTACTTGGCCGGCTAAAAATTGTAGAACATTAGTTTTGCCTTTTTTATAGTCTTCCATTGCTTTTGGATTTTGTGAAATAACTTCTTTAATAATTTTTTCCAAATCTCCTTCGCCGCTCATCTGCTCCAATCCTCTCTCTTTTATAACTTCCGAGGGCTGTTTTGTTGTTATTTCGGGTAAAATTTCTTTGGCTGTCGTTTTAGATATCTTTCCGTCTTTTATCAAAGTTATCATCTGTGAAAAATTTTCAGACGGGATATTATAGTTTTTTATTTCAGTGTTGATTAAGAAATCTGCCGCTGATTTAATTAAATCAAAAGATAAGCCCTTAGCAACTGCTTCAAAATACTCTCCTAAGTTTTTATCGTAAACCAGAACATCGACATTTTTCTCGTCTAACCCGTAATCTTTGATAAATCTTTCTTTTCTTTGTTGGGGTAATTCGGGAATTTCTGACCTAATCTTATCAATAAAATCTGCTGTAAAATGCAAGGGCGGCAAATCTGGCTCAGAGAAATATCGGTAATCATGCGCCGACTCTTTTTCTCTTTGGCTAACCGTTATCCCTTTCAGATCATCCCAGCCGCGAGTTTCCTGAATGATTTTTTCTCCCTTATCCAATAATTCCGTCTGCCTTTTAATTTCATAATCAGCTGCTCGTTCTACTGAACGAAAAGAATTTAAATTTTTAATTTCTGTCTTAGTACCTAATTCCTTACTTTTTGAAATGGATAAGTTAATTTCAACTCTCATCTGTCCTTTTTCCATATCAGCGTCGGAAACATCAAGATAATGCATAATCAGATGCAAATCTTGGGCAAATTGCCTCGCTTCCTTAGCCGAAGCGATATCCGGCTCTGTCACTAATTCCATTAAAGGAACTCCTGCCCTGTTAAAATCAACCAAGGAATAGTCTTTTTCGTGGATTAATCTTCCCGTATCTTCTTCAAGGTGAATTTCCCTTATTCTTATGCGCTTAGTTTCTTTTAGTTTAAGATATCCGTTTTTGCATAATGGTTCGTAAAGCTGACTGATTTGATAACCCTTTGGCAAGTCGGGATAGAAATAATTTTTTCTATCAAACTTGGAAAATTCCGGAATCTGACAATTTAAAGACAGCCCTGTTTTGATAACTTTTCTCACCGCTTCTTCGTTGATTACCGGGAGAGTTCCGGGCTGGGCCGTACAGATGGGACAGATATTAACATTGGGGTTGCGCTCATCGGGATTATTTGAACAAGAACAGAACATTTTGCTCTTTGTATTCAATTCAATATGGATTTCAAGGCCAATAGTAGGCTGATATGTCATAATTTTTTTGATTCTTCCACTATTTCCACTCCGGAAGACGTGCCGATAATATCTGCGCCAGCTTCCAGCATTATTTTAACATCAGACAGTGTTCTCACCGCGCCAGAGGCCTTAACTAAAATTCCCGGAGCCGATTCCCGCATAATCTTTATATGTTTGGCTTTTTCCGCCAACTCGGCATTGTCTAAAGGATCTTCAATTGTGGCGGTTTTAACGTAAATTGCCCCGGATTCTTTCACCATTTCCGAAGCCTTTTTTATTTCTTCATCAGTCAGATATCCTGAGCCGATTATAACTTTAGTCGGTAAAATTCTGCATAATTCTTTTAAATCTTCTGACACTTCCTGGTATTTTTTATTTTTAAAACTATCTATCTGCATCACCAGTTCAATTTCATCGGAACCGTCTTTTTTGGCCTGCTCGGCTATTTTTATTCTTTCTTCGTGAGAGCTGGCGCCAGTCGGCGCATCAACCAAAGTTGTGACCTTAACGCCAGAATCCTTTAAAAATTCTTTGGCCCATTTTGTATGTTCAGGATAAACACAAAACGCCCGAAAATCGTATTCCTCGGCCTCCTGGCAAACCTTTTTTATTTCATCCTCCCCCGCTCCCTTTTTTAAAAATGTTTGGTCTACTATTTTAGCAATATTTTCCATACTCAAATTTTAGCAAAATTTCCCCAAAATAAAAAGCTCCCAATCACTTGGGAGCTGCCTTTTTATAATATCGGCAATCTTTAACTTCCGGACATTTACCATAAGTGATGCACTGCGGTTCAGCCCACTCTTTGAAAGCTGGTATAGTGTCTTTTATATATTTCGCGATCTGCCAGGCGATAATTCTAATTTCCCATTGGGCTTCAACACAGGTTCTCTTTCCTTTAGTATGCCAACTTAATTGGGTTGTTATGCCGGCCGGTAAAAATCCTCTTAAAATATCAAAGGCTCTGGCTTTAATCGCTTTTTTATAAACAATTTCGTCGTCTGCTTCTTTTTTAGGATACTTGCCCGCCAAAAATTCCTCCATTATCGGCAAACTTTCTAAATAAAATTTCATCCAGTTTTGAAACACAGCCCTTGATTGGTCAGTTGCAATCGGGTCGATTATCGGTTGTTGTGACATATCTACATAACGAGTGCTTGTTTCTTGACCACTATATAATGGCCAATCCTGGATTGCCTTATCGCCAAGAATGCTGATGCCTTCAATAAATATTGTCGTGCTGCCGCAATCAGCAATGCTTGCGTGACCGTAGCCAACGTAAAATTGCTCCATGAATTTGCCTGAACCTGTTTTTTTTACTTTTTCAACATGTTCTGCCACGCTTTGCGGACTTCAGGAATAAAGCGCTTGCATCATTGCTATATCCTCCGGCGGAAATTCATCGTATACAAATATTTTTGCCATTATTTTAATTTATTAGCGATGATATTTTTTACTTGCGAAAAAACTTCTTCAATGGTTTTTTCCCCGTCGATTATATAAACATTTTCAAACCTCTTAGATAATGTTTCGTACACCTGCCAAACCTTTGTCAGTTTATCTATTTTTTCAAATAATTTTATGCCCTCTCCCCTTTTTTCAATTCTTTGGATACAAATCTCTGGGTTAACCTTTAATTCAAAAACTATATCCGGATATAAAAAATTATTATTCAAACTAATTAATTTTTCTAAATCAAGGCCATCTGAAACGCCGAAGGCAAAAGTAGAGAAAAAATAACGATCAGATATGACTATTTTACTCTCTTTTAAGGCAGGGATAATTAAATTTTCCAAATGCTCTTTTCTATCTTGAGCAAAAAGCTCCTGTATTTTTTGGGATTCCATTGTTATTTTTGTATCCAAAATTTGACGAATTTGTTTTCCGGCTTCAGAATCTCGAGTAGGCTCTTTTGTTAAAATAACGTTGTACTCTTGTTTGATTAAAAAATCTTTTAATAAAGCTGCTTGAGTTGATTGGCCCGAGCCATCAGGACCCTCAAAAACAATAAATTTTCCAGCATAGGGGTTATTTTCCATCTAAATCTTAGGTAAAGTTAATTTTGTTTGCTTCTGATATTTTCCCTTTTTGTCGGCATAAGAAGTTAGACATTCTGTCTTGCCACAAATAAAAATAACTTGGCAAATGCCTTCATTAGCATAAATTTTGACAGGAAGAGTGGTCGTATTGCTGACTTCAAGAGTTATATAGCCTTCCCATTCCGGCTCTAAGGGAGTAACGTTAGTCACTATTCCGCATCGTGCATACGTTGATTTTCCAAGGCAAACTCCTAAAACATCTCTCGGAATCTTAAAATACTCAAGGCTTCGCGCTAAAGCAAATGAATTAGGAGGAATAATACATTCTTTGCCTTTAAAGTTAATAAACGCTCTAGGGTCAAAATTTTTAGGGTCAACGAGAGCATTGTTAATATTATTAAAAATCTTAAATTCATCTGTGATCCTAAAATCATAGCCATAAGAAGAAACGCCATAAGAAATCACGCCCTTCCTTTTCTGCGAAGAAGTAAAAGGGGTGATCATTTTATACTTCTTAACATATTCTTTTATATCGCGGTCAGATAAAATCATACTATTCAATAGTAATACCCATATTTTTAGCGGTGCCGGCAATGGTTTTCATGGCCGCTTCAAGAGAATCAGCATTCATATCCGGCATTTTCTGCTCAGCAATTTTTTGCAATTGGGCCCGGGTAATTTTCGCCACTTTAGTTTTATTGGGAGTGCCTGAACCCTTTTCAATACCGGCCGCTTTTTTTAACAATTCCGAAGCCGGTGGCTGTTTTAATACAAAAGAATAGGTTCTATCCTCAAAAACCGTTATCTCTACGGGTAATTTCCAGCCAACTTGATCTTTAGTAGCCGCATTGAATTTTTGGCAAAAATCGGAGATGTTAACTCCGTGCTGGGCCAAAGAAGGGCCGATCGGCGGAGCCGGATTGGCCGCGCCTGCTTGAATTTGAAGTTTTACGATTGCTTTTATCTTTTTCGCCATAAAATTATATTTTCTTAATTTGTAATGAATCCAATTCCACGGGTGTATCTCGGCCAAACATATTTACCAACACTTTTACCTTGCCTCTTTCGGGATCAACCTCGGAAACCTTGCCGTCAAAATCTTTGAAAGGGCCATCGGTAATTTTAACCAAATCCCCCACTTCCACCCCGATTTTGAACTGAGGCTGTTCCACGCCCATCCGCTTTTTTAAACTGTCAATTTCTTCTTGAGAAACAGGTACCGGAGTAGTGCCGGCGCCGACGAAACCGGTAACATTGGGAGTATTTCTGACAACATACCAGGAATCATCGGTTACCATCATTTCTACCAGCACATAACCGGGATAAATCTTCTCTTCCACCACTTTTCTTTTCCCATCTTTTATTTTAATCTTTTTTTCTTTCGGCACAATAACATTGAAAATTTTATCTTCCATGCCCAAAGACTCAATCCGCTGTTTTAAATTAGCGGAAACAGCGTCTTCGTATCCGGAATAAGTGCTGATGACATACCATTTTCTTTCTTGAGACGATTGCTGTTTTGGCATATTTACAATAAAAACTTATTTAATGCTGCGGTAAACATAAAATCTATCCCGCCCAAAAACGCAGCAATGGCTAAAGACACTCCGATAACCAATAGGGTGTATTTTAAAGTTTCCTGTCTGGTGGGCCAGTTGACCTTTTTCATTTCCAGGCGAACCTCCTTAAAAAAAGTAATGATTTTAGCAAACATATTTTATCCGCTATTTTAAAAAACGCTCCGAAGAGCTTTATACTTTGAATATTAACAAATTAAAGCCCGCTTGTCAACGGGCTTTTAACTCACTTTGGTAATTTTTTTATCTCTTCCAACAAAGAGGATAATTGGTTTTCTATGGTTTTTAATTTTTCAGAAATTGACGGATAAGATATCTCAAAGCTATTATTACTCATATCAGTCGCTGCCGGACGAAAAATATCGGTAATTTTAATTTTGTAACCGGCGGTGGCTATAAGATTAGACGGAATTCTCCAAGAGTAAACGCCCTTATTTTTAATTGATTTGGCAATTAAATTAACAAAATTATCTCCCCGATAAAGTTCCAATTTTACATTCGTAGTGGGGACAGAACCGGTGGAATTCCAGGTAATATCATAAGTCAAACCCATTTCCAGCTTTTCTCCGCCATTAGGAGAAACAATAGTGAAAGCGGCCGGCTTAAAATAGATTTCAAAGGTTTGATTGCTGACGTCGGTAACCGCTGACTTAGAGATGGCAGTAATTTTAATTTTGTAATCAACGCTGGGTGAAAGAGTCGTAGGAATTTTCCAAGGGTAAGTGCCACTATTTTTAGCGGAAAAAACTATTGTTTGGGCGACAGTCAGGCTCCCCACTCGGTAGAGTTCTAATTTTATCTTAGCGATGCGCGCCGAACTAGTTGCATAATACCAAGTAATATCGTGAGTCGAACCTATTTCCCATTTTTCTCCGCCGTTGGGAGAAATAATATTAAAACCGGCTGCTTGGAATAATTGAGTTTTATCTATTTGTTTTTGAAGTTCGGTAATTTGAGCTTGGAGTTGGCTTATCTGGATTGAAATCTCTGCGGCTGTTAATGCTTTTGCCTGAGGAATATCTATCAAAAAAAACGAAACAAAAAGACTTAAAAAAATACTTGCCGTTAAAAATTTTTTGTCCATACATTTATTTTATCGCATCAAGAACTCCTGTCAAGTAATTAAATATCCAAATTCTTCACTTTATTGGCGTGGGCTTCAATGAATTTTTTCCGGGGCATAACTTCATCTCCCATCAGCATATCAAAAGTCCGATCAGCTTCTTTAGCATCTTCAACTTTAACTTGAAGCAAAAGGCGGTTCTGGGGATTCATCGTCGTTTCCCAAAGCTCTTCCGAATTCATTTCTCCCAAACCCTTATATCTTTGAATATTAATTCCCGTCGTCTTTTTAAACTCTTTTAAAACTTGAACTTTTTGTTCTTCAGAGTAAGCATGTTTTATTTCTTTTCCCGATTGGATTTTATAAAGCGGCGGCTGGGCGATATAAATATAACCGGCGTCAATCATCGGTTTAAAATGGCGATAAAAAAGCGTTAAAAGCAAAGCCCTGATATGTGCGCCGTCAACATCGGCATCAGTCATAATAACAACCCTGTGATATCTGGCCTTTAGGATATCAAAATCATCGGCAATAGCCGTGCCCAAGGCAATAACTAAAGCCTTAACTTCTTTTGACATAAGCATCTTATCTAACCGGGCTCTTTCCACATTTAAAATTTTGCCTCTTAATGGCAGAATTGCTTGAAAGTGCCGATCTCTAGCCTGACGACTCGAACCCCCGGCTGATTCTCCCTCAACTATATATAATTCTGATTCTTCCGGATTTCTTGACGTGCAATCAGCTAATTTTCCGGGCAAAGCCAGTCCTTCAAGAATTCCTTTTCTTAAAACCGTTTCCTTGGCAGATCTGGCGGCAATTCTTGCCTTCTGGGAAAGAACGCATTTCTCCATGATCGCTCTGGCGTCCTGGGGATTCCTTTCCAAGAAATCAGTCAAGCCTTCTGAAACTACTGCTTCAACAGCTGTTTTAGCTTCCGGATTGCCTAACTTAGCCTTAGTTTGGCCTTCAAATTGAGGCTCTCTAATTTTAATCGAAACTACACTAGTCAAGCCCTCCCTAATGTCGTCTCCGCTTAAATTATCCTCGCTGCCTTTTAAAAAGCCGCTCTTTCTGGCGTAATCATTAAAAGTCCTGGTAAGAGCGGTTTTGAAGCCGGTTAAATGACTGCCGCCCTCGCCGGTGTTGATATTATTAGCAAAACTTTCTTCGTAAGCCTCGTATTCATCAGTATATTGGAAAGTGGCTTCAACTAAAATTCCTTCTTTTTCTCCTGAACAATAAAAAATATTCGGATGGCGGGGGTTAACGCCTCGAATTAAATATTTTATATAAGAAGCTAGTCCTCCCTCAAAATAAAACGTATAAAAAATACCGGGCTTTTCTCTTTGGTCGGAAACTTCAATTCTAACTCCTTTTGTCAGATAAGCCTGCTGGCGCAAATGATTTAAAACTCTTTTCAAATCAAATTTGGTTTCTTTAAAAATTTCCGGATCAGCTTCAAAAGTAACCGCTGTTCCGGTTTGTTTGGAAGTGCCGTCTTTCTGAACCTTGGCTGTCGGTTTGCCTTTTTTATATTCCTGAAAATATTTTCCGCCGCCTCGGCAAACTTCAACCCGCATCCAAGTAGAGAGAGCGCAAACAACTGAAACGCCTACGCCATGAAGACCGCCGGAAATCTGATATGACTTGCCGCCAAATTTGGCTCCGGCGTGCAAAGTGGTCATTACTGTTTCCAGCGCCGATTTTTTGGTTTGAGGATGAATGTCTACCGGAATACCCCGGCCATCATCAACTGTTTTGACTCTGTCTCCCGGCAAAAGCGCCACCTCAATATTATGGGCATATCCTCCCATGGCTTCGTCCAAAGAATTATCAAAAACCTCCCAAATTAAATGGTGCAGGCCGTCAATTCCCGTAGATCCGATATACATTCCCGGCCGTTTTCTGACCGGATCCAAGCCCTCTAGGACATAAATATCTTTGGCCTCGTAAGAAGATTCTGACTCTTTTTCTACTTTTTTTATTTCTTTTAGCATAAGTGATATTT
>JBBTTI010000004.1:0-30891 GCA_038078735.1 Patescibacteria group bacterium
TGGCCAATACAAAAAATACGGGATTCCTCTTTGGCAGTCTCCCCAGTTTCTTTTTTTAATAATGGGGCTGGTTAATATTAGTTCTTCTCTGACTGCTTGGCTGATCGGGAACAGATTCATCAGTAACCCCCAAGTCGTCACTTTGATTGTTTTTTCCGTCACAGTTATTCTATTTATTATTGCTTTCATCGTCACTCAGTCATTTGAAAAATTAGTTGAGGCGAATAGGATGAAGTCAGAATTTGTCAGCATTGTTTCTCATCAATTGCGTTCGCCCCTTTCTAATATGAAATGGGCGCTTGAATTTTTAATATCAGGCAGGGCTGATCCGGTCAGTGAAAAACAGACAGAGTATTTAAAAATTCTAAAAGAAAATTCAGCGAGAATGACGAACTTAATATCTGATCTGTTGACTGTTTCCAGAATTGAAACAGCCAAAATGCTTTTTAAAAAAACCGAATTTTCTTTGAAGGATTTAATTGAAGAGATTGTTCGGGTTTCTATCCCTTTCGGTCAGGCTTCAAATGTGAAAATTAATTTTTCTGCTCCGACTGATTTGCCCGATATTCTTTCTGATTTTTCCCAAATCAGACAGGCGGTGGAAAATCTCTTAGATAATGCTATCCGTTATAGCCAAGGGAGAGGAGAAATAGATATAAAATTAGCAAAAATGAATAGAGGCATTTATTTTGAAATTAAAGACAGCGGAGTGGGCATTCCCAAGGTCGATCAAAAATACATTTTTCAAAAATTTTTCCGGTCGGAAAATGCGCTGAAATATCAAACCCAGGGATCGGGTCTGGGATTATATATTGCCAAGGCTATTATTGAAAAAGCCGGCGGCAAGATCGGATTTAAGAGCCAAGAGGGCAAAGGGTCGACCTTCTGGTTTACGTTACCAATTAAATAAAAAATATGAAAAAGATATTATTAATAGAGGATGAACAGGCTTTGCAAAAAACAGTTGGCGAAAGACTGTCGCAAGAGGGCTACGAAATAATTTCAGCCCTAGACGGCGAAATAGGATTAAATTTGGCTAGTGCCAAAAAGCCGGATTTAATTTTATTGGATTTGATTTTGCCAAAAGTTCAAGGTTTGGATGTTTTAAAAAAACTTAAAGAAACAAAAGAGACAAAAGAAACTCCGGTTATTATTTTGACTAACTTGGAAGAAATGGAAAAAATAAATAAAGCTCTTGAGTTGGGGGCGACTGCTTATTTGGTCAAGGCAAATTATTCTTTAGAAGAATTAGTGGAAAAAATTAAAAATTTGATATGAGAGTTGAACCGCAACAATTAAAAGCCTTTCTTTTGGACGCAGGGTTGATAAAAGAAAGCGATTTTGAGGACTGTCTTAAAAGGGCGGAAAAAACTAATCAAAAAGTTGGCGATGTTTTGGTTTCTGAAAATTTTATTCAAAAAGAAGAATTAATTAAGTTGGAGGCCTATATTTTGGGGATTCCTTTTGTTAGTTTGGAAAAAGAAAAAATAGACCCGGGAGTTTTGAAAATGATACCGGAACCCATCGCCCGATCTCATAATATCGTGGCTTTTCGGAAAAAAGGCGATACTTTGGAGGTGGCCATGCTTGATCCGGAGGATTTAAGAACAATTGAATTTATCAAAAAAACCGCTAATCTTAAAATTTTGCCGCGATTGACTACTCCGGAAAGCATCAGAAACGTTCTTCTGCAATATCAGAAAACGCTTGAAGCGGAATTCGGAGAAATTATTAAGAAAGAAGTCGGTGGCATAAAGGCGGTTAAAGAGGAAGCGGAAGTGGAAATTCAAGAGGGGGAAGACTTAAAAAAAATTGCTGAAGAATTGCCGGTAATTAAAATCGTTGATACTCTCCTGAAGCACGCTATTTTGCAAAGAACTTCGGATATCCACATAGAGCCTACGGAAAAAGAAGTCCTGGTAAGGTATAGAATAGACGGTATTTTGAGAGATGCTATGACTTTGCCTATTCTTGCGGCCTCGGGCATTGTTGCCAGGATAAAAGTCCTTTCTAATTTAAAATTAGACGAACACAGATTGCCTCAAGACGGCCGTTTCAAAATAGAAACCGAGGATTATAAATATTCGGTCAGGGTATCGATTCTGCCGGTTTTTACCGGAGAAAAAATTGTTATGAGATTGTTATCTGAAACTGCCAAAGCTTTCACCTTGGAGCAATTAGGTTTCAGCGGAAAGCCCCTGGAAAATGTTCAGCATAACTTAAGAAAACCGGTCGGTATGATTTTAGTGACAGGACCCACTGGTTCGGGAAAAACTACCACTCTTTATTCAATGATGGAAATTTTAAATAATCCCGGCATTAATATTTCTACGGTTGAAGACCCGATTGAATACCGCATGCCGAGAGTTAACCAGACTCAAGTTAATCCTAAAATCGGCTTAACCTTTGCTTCCGGTCTCCGGTCGCTCGTTCGACAGGATCCGGATATTATTATGGTTGGCGAAATCAGAGACAATGAAACTGTTTCGTTGGCTATCAATGCGGCCTTAACCGGCCACTTGGTGTTGTCTACGCTCCATACCAATTCGGCTGCTGGCGCTATCCCCCGGTTGATAGATATGGAGGCTGAGCCTTTCTTAATTTCTTCCACACTGAGCATTATTGTCGCCCAGCGGTTGGTGAGAAAATTATGCGAAGGAAAAGAAAAATATAATTTGTCGGATTCGGAAATCAAAAATTTGGGAAAATACTGCGACTTGGATAAAATTTTGGAAATTTTAGTTGAAGAAAAATTAATTAAGCCCAAAACCGCTTTTAAGAATATTCCCTTCTTCAAACCAAAGGCAACTAAGGAAAATCCCGATGGCTATCAGGGGCGAGTCGGAATTTATGAGGTTTTGCCGGTGACAGAAACTATTAAAGAATTAATTGTAAAACTTGCCACTTCCGACCAAATTCAAGCCCAGGCTCAAAAAGAAGGAATGATGACAATGATTGAAGACGGCTTTATTAAAGCTGCTCAGGGGGCAACAAGCATCGAAGAAGTCTTAAGGGTAATTGTGGAATAACGCAAATCCGAAGAGACTTAGAAGCTAAGCTTCTAAGTCTCAGTAAGCTCTAATATATGAGAAAAATTCAATTTGCGAATGGAGAATATTATCATATTTTTAATAGAGGAGTAGAAAAAAGAGAAATATTCACTAACAATTTAGAATTAGAAAGATTTTTTCTGAGCATGAAAGAATTTAATATCCTTAATCCGATTGGGGGTTTGCACGTAGCGTCATTCCGTAAAGAAAGCTCACTTAGAAGCTTAGCTTCTAAGGAAAAATTGGTGAGTTTTATTTGTTATTGTCTTAATCCTAATCATTTTCATTTTATTTTAAAACAAATTATGGACCGTGGCATTGAAAAATTTATGCATCGTTTAGGGTCTGGCTACACAAATTATTTTAATAAAAAATACAAGCGAAGTGGTTCATTATTTCAGGGAACGTTTAAGGCAAATCATATTAATTCGGATAAATATTTACTGTATACCAGCGCTTACGTTAATTTAAATAATAGAGTCCATCAAATCAAAAACAACTTTTTTAAATCGAGTTGGGCGGAGTACATCCAGGCGGGCATAAGCTATGAATTTTGTGATAAAGAAATTATTCTTGATCAGTTTGTCGACGCACAAAAATATCAAATTTTTGCGGAAGATGCGTTAGTAATTGCTAAGGAGAGAAAAGAATTAGAAGAAATTATAAAATACGACCCAGAGAGCACTTAGAAGCTTAGCTTCTAAGTTGTATAATTCTATTGTGGGAAAGTTAGTATAAAAATATAAACAATATGGCTATCAGACCGAAATGTGACAAATGTAAAAAGGAATTAAAAGAATTCGGCGCGATTTTATTCAGTCCGCCAAGGAGGAGTATGGTAAAAAAATTCCATCTTTGTAGAGATTGTTACAGGAATATTTTTTGCGGGTTAATTAAAAAATAGATAATGGCAAAATATTTTTACACGGCAAAAACTTCAGCCGGAGAGGACAAAACTGGAGAGATGGAAGCCAAAGATGAAAGGCAACTGGCCCGAACTCTGCGGGAGCAGGGCTTAATTTTGATTCGGTTGGAAACAAAGGACAAATCCGGTCGGAAAAATAATTTGTCATTATCTATTTTCGGTCCCTCTTTGTCAGAAAAAATGTTTTTCACCAGAAATTTGCAGGTGATGATTTCTGCCGGTCTGCCCTTACCAAGGGCCTTGGAAACATTAGCCAGCCAAACCAAAAATGATAAATTTAAAAAAGCGATTCTAAATATTAAAGAGGAAATAACCTGCGGCAAAAATTTTTCCGAGGCAGTGGCGAAATATCCTGGTATTTTTTCTTTGCTTTTCCAAAATATGATCAAATCAGGGGAAGAAGGCGGGATGATGGAAGATGTTTTGAAAACACTGGCCTTGCAGATGGAAAAAGAAAATGATTTAAAGGGAAAAATCAAAGGAGCCTTAATTTATCCATCGGTTATTATTGCCACGATGATCGGCATCGGAATTTTAATGCTGGTGGTGGTTATCCCTCAGTTGTCCCAAACCTTTAAGGAACTAGGAATACAATTGCCCTTTACCACAAAAATCGTCATCGGTTTAGCCGATTTTCTAATTAAAAAATGGTATCTGGCAATAATTATTTCATTGGGGTTCGCTTTTTTTGTCTTTTTGGCCTTAAAAAATAAAACAGGCGCTGTTAAAAAGATTATAGACACCTTAGTTTTAAGATTACCGGTTATCTCTCCGATCATCAAAAATACTAATTCGGCCTATACGGCCAGAACCTTGAGCTCTTTGGTTGCCGCCGGCGTTCATCTTCCCAAGGCTTTAGAGATTACAGCCGATACTCTGGGGAATATTTATTATCAGCAGGCGCTAAGGCAGGCCGTAGGAAAAGTCAGCAAGGGCCAAAAATTATCCGAAGCTTTGCAGGATTTTCAAAAAATTTATCCTCAAACTTTAATCCAAATGATTAGCGTTGGCGAGGAAACAGGGGAAACAGCCGGCATGCTCCAAAAATTAGCTGATTTTTACGAAGAAGAGGTGGCTAAAACAACTAAAAATTTGACCTCGGTGATAGAACCGGTTTTGATGGTTTTAATCGGATCGGTCATCGGTTTTTTTGCCATTTCCATGATCCAGCCGTTGTATTCAATGCTCGGAGCAATAGAATGATATTTATTATGCGCAGTTTTACTTTAATTGAGATTCTAATTGTGGTTGGAATTTTGGCCTTATTAGCCGGATTATCTATTCCGGCATTAAATCTTTTCCAAATGGATTTGAATCCGCCCCAACAAGCTACCTCGTCGCCTTCCGATGAAAATAGGATAAAAGATTCCCGACACGTCCACTTTGATTACAGCAGAGTTATTTCCACTGCTGCTGAACGTTTGATTTTAACTTTTGATTATGATAGCTCTCCTATTGTTCAGGAAATTATCATTGTTGATAATCTGCAGGATGGTCAGATTTTTTGGGAAGGGCAAAATATAAAAATTCAAACTCATAGATTAAATAATCTCGATACTCAATTTTCTGTACATCGAGATAGAAGATATAATACTAAAAATTTGAAAATCGAAATCAGCGGCGACAGCAGCGGAGATTTAATTCGATATCAGGCTAATGGCCAGACCGCTAAAGGAAATTCTATTTATGTTGCAGACCCTAATTGGCAATAAAGGTGGATTAATAGTGGAAATTTTAGTGGTAATCGCTATTATCGCTGTTGCTTTTGCCAGTCTTTCAGGATTAGTCGTTTTTTCTTTGGGATCTTCTAATCTAACCGGGCAAAATGTCCAAGCCGTTGCTTTAGCCCAGGAAACAGCGGAAGCTGTTAGGAATTTCAGAGACGGGACATCTTGGAATATAAATGGGCTTGGGAAATTAGCCACCAGCACCGATTATTATTCTAAAGCGACGAGTTCTCCCCTTAAATGGCAACTAATTCAAGGACAAGAAACTATTAATAATTTCACGAGAAAAATCGTTTTTTCCAGCGTTCAGAGAGATATTAACGGTAATATCATAGCCAGTGGCGGAGTTAGCGATCCGGAAACAAAAAAAGCAAATATTTCTGTCTCTTGGACCGAAAAAGGCAGATCTCACCAAGTATCTATTAATACTTATTTCACTAATTGGAAAAAGTAAATATGAGAAAGGGCTTTACTCTAACAGAAATTTTAATTTATATTGCTATTTTGGCGATAATTATTTCAGCTGTTTCTTCTTTTTTTCTATGGCAAATTAATTCAGGCGCCAAAAGCAGGGCGATAAGGGAAGTACAATATAATACCGAGCAGGCGTTATCAATTATGACCAAAGAAATTAGAGAGGCCAAAAGCGTTTATACCCCAACCAGCATATTTGATGTTAATCTTGGCCAACTTTCTCTGGAAACAGCAACAAGCTATATTGATTTTTTCCTTTGCGGAACCAGGCTTTGTCAAAAAAAAGAATCTCAAGATCCCATTGCCCTGACGTCAGGAATGGTCCAAATAAATAATTTAATCTTTAACTATATTGCTACCACCTCAACCGTGCCGTCAATCCAAGTTAATTTAAAAATTAATTATAACGACCAAGCATCATTTGGCGCTACCTCAACCGTTTCTTTAAGGTCATATTAAAAATGTCAGATTCAAATATCAAAACAAATCAATCGGGTTTTGCCGCTCTCTATTTAACTTTACTGATTTTAACGGCATCATTGGCTTTAACTGCCAGTATTTTTGTTTTAAATTTGACCCAGCAAAAAGATACTCAAAATACCGTTAGATCCTCTCAGTCATATTATTTAGCTGAAGCCGGCATTGAAGATGCTATTTTGCGGATTAAAAATTCAATGCCGATTTCTTCAAATTACACGGTAACAATCGGTTCCGAACAGGCGGCGGTGTCTATAGCCTCGCCGAATTCAAATACTCGGGTTATCAGAGCTATCGGGACAAAGGGTAATGTTTCTAAAACATTAGAAGCTCAATTAAGCATCCAATCCGTTAATCCTGAATTTTTTTACGGCGCTCAAGCCGGAGCCGGTGGCATTGAGTTAGATAACCTTAGTGGAATTACGGGAAATGTTTTTTCCAACGGCAGTATTGGGGCTGAACCCGGAACAGAAATTACGGGCACGGTACAGGTTTCAGGCGTTGGCAACAAAATTGACGGAGCCGTCATCGGAGAGAATGCCTATGTTAATATCTGCGACGATTCTGATGTCGGTGGAATTTTATATTCTGCCATCCAGATCGGGTGCTCTTTTAGTTCTTTTGTCGCGACCTCTTCTCTTCCCTCGGCAGTTTCTCTTCCTATATCAGATCAAAATATCGCCGATTGGAAAGCCGAAGCGGAAGCTGGAGGAACAATAAATGGCAATCAGAATTTTTCTGGTGGTTCCAATTCTCTTGGCCCGGTCAAGATAGTGGGGGATTTGACCGTCCAAAATGATGCCGAGATTATCATTAATGGCACTGTTTGGGTAACCGGAAATATTATTATAAAAAATAATGCCAAAGTCTATCTCTCTTTTTCCTATGGTTTTTTAAGCGGTATGATTATCGCCGATGGGACTATTACTCTTGAGAATAACAGCATTTCTTCGGGATCAGGACAGGTTGGTAGCTATTTAATGTATATTTCTACATCTGGTTCGAACCCTGCCTTGACGATCAAAAATAGCGCCCGGGCTGATGTTCTTTATACCAGTTCGGGTTGGCTCCAGGTAGAAAATAACGCTAATTTGAGAGAAATAACCGGATACGGAATCCATCTAAAAAATAATGCCAGGATCACTTACGAGGTGGGCATCCAAGACGCGTTTTTTTCTTCGGGGCCGGGCGGTTCTTGGAAAGTGGTAAGCTGGAAAGAAGTGGAGTAAAATAAAGATATGGGTTTATTAGATTTGAAAACAAAAGCTTTCGGTTTAGATATTTCAGATTTATCTTTAAAAATTGTCGCCCTGAAACAGCATGGCAAGTTTTTCAATTTAGCTTCTTTCGGGGAAGAAAAAATTAAGCCGGGAATTATCAGGCAAGGCGAGATTAAAGATAAAGAGGGCTTAGTTGAAATTATTAAAGAGGCTATAAAGAAAATAAAAGGGGAAAAATTAAAAACTAAGTATGTCGTCGCTTCTTTGCCCGAGGAAAAAGCGTTTTTGCAGGTTATCCGCTTGCCCAAGATGTCTGAAGAAGATTTAAAAGGGGCCGTGATTTTTGAGGCGGAAAATTATATTCCCTTGCCGATCAATCAAGTTTATCTTGATTATCAGATTGTCCAGCCGCCGGCCGGTAACGTCGATCATTTGGATGTTTTATTGGCTGCTTTACCAAAAAGCACAATTGATCCATATATTAATTGTCTAAAATTGGCCGGGCTAAAAACCAAGGCCATGGAGATTGAGTCACTGGCCATCGGCCGGGCCTTAATAAAAAATGAAACCAGCTTTTCTCCGGCGCTTTTAATTGATCTGGGAGCGACCAGAACCAGTTTTATTGTTTTTTCCGGGCCTTCTTTAAGATTCACTTCTTCCATACCTGTATCTTGCCAAAATTTTACTCAAATAATTGCCAAATCGTTAAATATTTCTTTGTTGGAAGCGGAAAAATTAAAATTAAAATATGGTCTGATCCCGGATAAAAAGTTTAATATTTTTGAGGCCTTGGTTCCCAGTTTGGTGGATTTGGTTCAACAAATAAAAAAATATCTGGACTACTATAAAAGTCATCATCCGGACAAGGATGTTTCTAAAATTATTCTTTGCGGCGGCGGAGCAAATTTGAAAGGATTTCCCGAGTTTCTTTCCGATCAATTAAAAATTAAAGTAGAGCTGGGAAATCCTTGGATTAATATAAACGAAGAAAACAAATCTCAATTATCTCCAGGTGAGTCATTGAGATATACTACAGCTTTGGGGTTGGCATTAAGAGGAATTAAAAATATTTAATGAATTTATTACCGCCAGAGCAAAAACAGGAGCTTTTATCGGAAGAAAAATTCAGGATGGTTTTGATTTTGGGAATAATAATTACAGCCTTTTTAGTTTCTTTTATTTTTATTTTGGTTTCAATCAAAATTTTTATTTCAGCGGAAACCGAGGTTCAAAAAATCAATTTTGAACAAAAAGAAAAAGAACTCGGAAACACTGCTTTTCAAGAAATAGAAAATAAAATTACCATGGCCAACGCCGTTTTTTCCCAATTGGCTGATTTTTATCATAAACAAAAAGATGTCGTAGTTATTTTCGGGAAAGTTTTCAATGCTCTGCCATCAGGTGTTTATCTGACAAATTTAAGCTTTAATCCTGTTAACTCTCAAATTTCTATCACCGGATTTTCACCCAGCCGGGAAAGTTTGCTTAAATTAAAAGAAAATTTAGAAAAAGAAAATAGCTTTTCCGACGTTTACTTCCCGCCGACTGACTGGATAGAGCCGATTAATATTAATTTTTCCTTAACTTTTAAAATAAGATGGTAAATACTAAAACGAAAATAAAAATATCTTTATCAGCCACTATCGCTTTATGTTTGGTTTTTATTATTTTTTTAATTTATCCTCTTTTCGAAGACATCAAAAGGAGTTCTTCAAGGATTTTAGAACAGAAACAAAAATTATTGCTTTTAGAGTTAAAGTTTAAAAATTTAGAAAAATTTCAAAATCGCTACGTTGATATTGAACCGGATTTCAAAAAAACGGAAACATTTTTTGTTAAAGCTGATTTGCCGGTTGAATTTATCCGTTTTTTGGAAAAAACATCCAAAGATTCCAACGTGGCAACGCAAATTTCTTTATCTTCCGGTTCTTACCAAATAACCGTGGCCGGTTCTTCTCAAGATTTTTTAAGATTCCTGGAAAGACTGCAGAACAGCCGATATTTGATTGAAATTGGCAGTTTTAATATTTCTAATCAAGGGAAGGGAAATATTAATGCCAATCTTTCTTTAAATGTTTTATCTAAATAAAATTAAAATATTTTTTAAAAAGCTGCCCCGGCTAATGGCTGAGCGCGCTTTCTTATCTTATCTGATTTTATTTTTAATTTCTTTAATTTTCGGCGGGTTTATTTTTTATCAATACAATATTTTAATGAATAAAGAAGAGGTAAAAGCTCCGGCAAATCCCCTCAAGTTTGACGAAAAAATTTATAAAGATGTTCTAAATATTTGGCAAGAGCGGGAAAAAAAGTTTGGAGAGACCGGAACTAAAAAATATTTTGACATTTTTCAAGAAATCAAATAGAATAATCCCGTTGCCCCTGTAGCTCAATGGACAGAGCAGGGCTCTTCTAAGGCCAAAATGGGGGTTCGATTCCCTCCAGGGGCACAATAATTATGGTTGTCGATGATATAAAAATACGCGTAAAGGCGGGAGATGGAGGGAGGGGAGCAGTGGCCTTTAATAAAAACATGAGGACCCTTGGCCCGGTTGGCGGCAGTGGGGGCAGAGGCGGTAGTATTTTTATTGAAGGGGTTTCTGATTTAAGGGCGTTAAACAGATTTCATCCCAACGAGGAAATTAAGGCTAAAAATGGAGAAAACGGCCGTTCACAATTTCGCGACGGCAGTAATCAAGAAGATGTGGTTTTATTTGTTCCTGTTGGAACCGTAGTCCATAATTTAGAGACTGCCGGCGATACTGAAATAACTAAAATCGGCCAGCGAATGGTAATTGCTATTGGCGGAAGGGGAGGGAAGGGAAATTTTCTTTTTCGGTCGTCAACCAATACGACTCCAAAGCAATTTGAATTCGGAGAGAAGGGAGAATCAGTTGAAGTTCGTTTTGAATTAAAAATGATTGCCGATGCGGGATTTATAGGACTGCCGAATGTCGGCAAATCAAGCTTGCTGAATGAGCTGACTAGTGCCAAAAGCAAGGTAGCGAATTATCCATTTACGACCTTGGAACCGAATTTGGGAGCTTATTATGAATTAGTACTTGCCGATATCCCCGGGCTTATTGAAGGAGCATCTAGCGGCAAGGGCCTTGGCATCAGATTTTTACGGCACATAGAACGCACCAATGTTTTATTCCATTTTGTTGCCGCAGATTCCGCCGATCCCGTTGTCGATTATCAGCTGGTGCGCAAAGAGCTGGGATCTTATAATAGTTTGCTTTTAGAAAAGGCGGAATATATTTTTTTAAGCAAAAAAGATACGGTTTCAGCTGATGCTATCGCTAAAATAGCGGAAGAATTCAAAAAATTAGATAAAAATATAACGCCGATTTCCATATTCGACTGGGACAGCATAGAGCTTGTCAAAAAAATACTTAACGATTTAATTTCAAAAAAAATAGTAAAATCTTAACTTTTCTGATAATATTACGGATATTATGGTGGGCGTAGCTTAGCGGCTTAAAGCGTTGCTCTGTGGCAGCAAAGATCGCCGGTTCAAATCCGGTCGCCCACCCACCCATCCGTTCCTTAATTAAAAGTAGATAAAATTAATCAAAAATTTAAATTTATGTTAAAAGTTATAGCAATTTTATTAAATATTATTTTTCTCGGCTGGGGTTTGTATATGTCTATAAAAGAAGGTTTTAGCGGAATGGAAGCAGGAGATGTGCCAATAATTTTAATGTTATTTTTAGTGCCTATAATTAATATTTCGGCACTAATTTTTAATAAAGATAATTGGATCAATCTTTATTTCAAAAGAAAATCTATGGAAGAAAAAAGAAAAATAGCGGAAATAGAAGATAAAATAAAGCAACGATAATGCATGAAAGAAAAAATTAAGAAATATTTATAGTTCATAAGGGAGGATTAGTAGTAAAATAAGTTTACAAGATGTCATTTTTATAATATATGTTAAAAACGATGTTTAACAGATTAGAAGAATTAATCTTGCTCATATTAGATAGAACGCACAAAGAAGGCAAAGCAGATTTGTCTCGTTTCCAGATGCTTAAAATTATTTATTTGATTCAGGTGTATTCTCTTAAATATGCTGGGACTTCCTTACTACCACAAACTACTTTTATTCGTGAAAAGAATGGCCCGATATCTGTTGATATATATAAAAGCACCGATGGTTTGGTTGGGAGAGGTTACATTAAAAAAGAAATTAAAGAAAATAAAGGTTATGGGCACGAACGACATTGTTTTAGTCTTGCCAAAAAACTTCCTCAGTTAAATTTTAATAAGGGAGAGTTATTATTTCTAGATAGTTTCCTTTCGGAATTATTGCCATTGACACAAGCTCAACTTAAAGCAAGGGCTTATGCAACCGAGCCCATGAAGGATATTTTAAATAGAGAAAGAAATGGAGTAAAAAAGACGGGGGAAGTTATCGACTTCTCATCAGTTGCTGTTGACCAAGATGTCATTGAAACATATTCCGATCTATGAGTTTTTTTGTGGGAGATATATTGTTTTTTAAAGAATATCAGTTTACAGACACAGGGCAAATAAAAGCACATTTCGCCCTTGTTTTATTACCAGAGACGGCAACAAAATATAGCGGAAGCGTGTTGTGCTGCGTGATTACTTCTAAAATTCCAAAGGGGTGGGGATTATTATTAAGTAAGGCAGCATATAAATTTTTTGATTGTGATAGTTATGCATGTTTTAATCGTAAAGACTTGGTTTCAAAAAGTGGATTAGATGAAAGTCCTCAACCAAAAGGCACACTAAACCGGACAGATAGAGATAGAGGTTTTAAAATACTCAAAAAATCTCTTTACGTCGTGAACGATTTAGCATCTGATCCATATTTTAGAGGTATTATAATCTACCATTGGAAAAAAGCTTTAGGATTAAAATAGGTTCTAATATTCTTCTCTGATTGACCCACGCAAAACTAAAAAACCTTTTAAGGGCTTTTTAGTTTAGTGTCTATTTTTTTTCTTCCAGCTTGACCTTGAGATGAATTTCTTTTTTGTCGCGCAGGACTTTTAAGGAAACTTCCTGGCCGATTTGACAGCTGGAAAGAATATCGGTTAAAGTGGTTTCTCCTGTAATTTTTTTGCCGCCGGCTTCTAAAATAATATCATATTCTTTAAGTTCCGCTTTTTCTGCGGCAGAACTCTTCATCACGGCCGGTTCACCAAAGCTTTCCCTAACGATTAATGCCCCGTAATTTACCGGCAGTTTGTTGCTTTTAGAAATTTGTTCGTTCAAAATTACGTATCTTACTCCCAAAAACGGTCTTTTTATTTTTCCGTATTTTTGAACTTCTTCCAAGGTTTTTTGAGCATAATTTATCGGAATAGCAAAACCGATATTTTGGGCGCCCATTATGGTGGCGGAATTGATCCCAACTACTTTGCCTTCCATATTTACCAGAGGTCCTCCCGAATTTCCGGGGTTGATGGCGGCATCGGTTTGGATTAATCCCCGCAAACTTGTCGCATTCATTGCCGGTCCGCCAAAAGCGGTAATTTTTCGCGAAAGGCCTGAAATAATTCCGGCAGACAGAGTATCTTCAAATTCGCCCAAAGGATTGCCGATGGCTACCACTGTTTCCCCTAGTTCAATTTTATCTGAGTCGCCCATTTCCAGAAAGGGCGGGTTTTTTGCATCTATTTTTAAAACCGCTACGTCTATCATTGAATCTTTAGCTAAAACTTTGGCGGAATATTTATGTTCATGGTCAATAATAATAGTATAGTCAGCTTCCGGGTCGCCGACTACATGGCTGCAGGTTAGAACATAACCATCGCTAGAAACAATAAAACCTGAACCGCCGCCGATTTTAGTTTTCTCCACGCCCCTTTTCACTTTTGGCAGGACAACTTCCTGGTCGCCAAAAGGCATAAAATAAAAACCGTCTACTTTGGGCAGATCTTTAGAAATAACAATAGTAATAACTGCCGGGCAGGCTCTTTTGGCAATTTGAACAATGGGCGATGGCTCCAACATATATTTTATTTTAGCACGAAAAATAATTGTCAACCAGCGCAAAAATTGCTATACTCTTAATATCGGATGAGTCCCTGTAGCTCAATTGGATAGAGCAGTCCCGTCCTAAGGGAAAGGTTGGGGGTTCGAGTCCCTCCAGGGACACCAATAATTAAGGGCCCGTGGTATACCGGTAACACATTTGCATGGCATGCAAAAGTAAGGGGTTCGATTCCCCTCGGGTCCACTGCTTCGCCAAGGCTACGCAGTGCGAGCACTAAAAACAATTTATAAAATATAAAAATTATGAATCCAATTGATTTAGCCATAGTAATTTTTTACATCGTCTTGCTTTTTGCGGTAGGAATTATTGTTGGTTTAAGAGAAACTGCCGAGGACTTTTTAATATTATCTCGAAAGGCAAAAGTTTCATTGGTTCTTTTTTCCATGGTTTCAACTTGGGTTGGAGTAGGCACATTTGTTGGAACTGCGGCTGGCGGTTATGACACTGGAATTTCCGTTGGATTTACCGCCGCCATAAGTGCCTTGGTTGGGGTTTTTACAATTGCTCTTTTCGTGCCGACTATTAAAAAATTTGGGGATAAGTTTCAAGCTCATACTATCGGCGATTTTTTTCGCGTTAGATATTCAAAATCAAATCAAGCTTTGGTGGGTGGCATTGTTATTCTTTCTTATTTTCTTTTTACCGCCGTGCAATTTACCGGCTTGGCAATGCTTTTACATCTTTGGACAAATTTAAGTTTTGAAGTGCTAATAATTTTAGCGGCCATTACAACGATTATCTACACTGCTTTTGCCGGAATTAAAAGCGATTTTTATACTGATGTCATTCATTTCTGGGTCATGGTTTTAGTATTGTTCGGGGTAATGTTGCCAATCGTTCTTAAATCAATCGGCGGCTTTGGCGGATTATTAGCATTACCTCATTCTTATTTTGCACCTTTCGCGTTTGGCGGCATTCTATTTTTTGTTGGCGGGATAATTTTTGGAATGGGAGCCGGATTTATCGCAATGGAAATTTGGCAAAGAATTTATGCGTCCGATAGCCAAAAAACAGCGAAGCGGGCTATGATTATTTCAATTTTGTTCATCACGGCTTTTTATCTGCTATCAATATTTTTTGGCATGGCCGCAAAAGTTTTATACCCTGATTTACTAAACAGAGATTCAGCCATTTTCATTTTAATGCAAAGGCAATTGCCGACTGGATTTTTAGGATTGGGTATTGCGGCATTTTTGGCAGTGTTTATTTCTTCGGTCAATACTATGATAATGGTCGTTACGGCTACGCTGACGAAAGATTTTTACAAAGGACTAATCAAGCCAGACGCAACGGACAAACAAATGCTGACAATGGGTAGAATCCTAACCTTTGTCGCCGGTCTTGCTGGCTTGGGTTTTGCTTTCTACGTTAGAGATATTTTGACATTATCAACGACCGCTCTTTTTATGCTACTTGTATTTTTGCCGGCAATTCTCGGCGGATTTTTTTGGAAAAGAGCTACCTCAACAGCTTCCTTTTTCTCTATTCTGATCGGTTTCCTTTCAGCCTTGCTTTTTCTGCCAAAAATGCCGACTACTGCTTTCGTCCCAGGTTTCGTAATCAGCTTAATTGTTTTCGTTGTCGTTTCTTTTTTCAGCAAACATTCTGAAAGCGAAATTACTTTATCGTTATGATTTTTCAGGGCGTGATCTGTTAGACATCGGATGTCTAACGCTCCGCTAAGACCCTAACGTTTAAGGGAGGGAGGCTTTTTATTTTGGTTTTTTGTGCTAAAATAAATGATATTTTGAGTATTTAGGAGGGGTGGGGTGGCTGAGTGGCCGAAAGCGATGGTTTTGAAAACCATTAAGGGAGCAATCTCTTCGTGAGTTCGAATCTCACCCCCACCGCTATGTATTTTGTTTATATTTTATACAGTAAGAAATTAAAAAAAAGATATATTGGTTCAACGAAAGATATAAAACTTAGAATAAAGGAACATAATAATAGTAAAGTCCCGTTTACTAGCAAAGGTGTTCCTTGGAAATTAATATATTTAGAAGTGTTCACAAATAAAAAAGACACCTTGGAAGAAGAAAAATTTTTAAAAACTGGGAAAGGAAGAGAGAGGTTGAAGATTTTGTTAAAGGAAACTATTTATAAGCTATAGAGTTCTGCGCCCAAGGCGCACCCGCCTCGGGCGGGGAATCTCACCCCCACCGCCAGTATATAAAATTATGTCAATTTTTTCTAACAATAAAAAAAATAAAAAAGATCCGGAGAATTTGAAAGATATTTTAGTCCAATTTAAGGATTTAAAGGGAGATTTTGATAAGGTTAGCAAAGAATTGGAAGAGCTGAAAAAAGAAAGCCGATCTTGGATTAGGAAAATCGGCATCGTCAGATTTAATCCTTTTCGAGAAGTTGGCGGGGATCAAAGTTTTTCTCTCGCCTTGTTAGATGCCGATGATTCGGGTATTGTTATTTCTTCTCTTTATAGCCGGGAAGAAAATCGGATCTACGGAAAGCCGATAAAAAATAGTAAATCAGAGTATCAGTTATCAGAAGAAGAAAATCAAGCAATTGAAAAAGCCAAAAATGAAAAATAAAAAAGAAATTAAGAATTTAATAGTTAGGCCGCCGGTGGTGGTGGTTTTGGGTCATGTTGATTCTGGAAAAACATCAATTTTAGACGCTATCAGAAAGACTCGGGTAGCAGCTAAAGAAACAGGCGGAATCACCCAGCACATTGGCGCTTACCAGATCGAAAAAGACGGACGTAAAATCACCTTTATTGACACTCCGGGACACGAGGCGTTTTCAGCAATGCGTTCCAGGGGGGCAAAAGTGGCTGATATCGCCGTTTTAGTAGTAGATAGCGCCAAAGGAGTGGAACCTCAGACGAAAGAAGCGATTTTACACATTAAAAAAGCAGAAATTCCTTTTATTGTTGCCCTAAACAAAGTTGATATGCCCGGGGTTAATCTTATAAAAACCAAAGGAGAATTAGCCAAAGAAGATGTCTTAGTAGAATCAATGGGAGGGAAAGTTCCTTCAGTGGAAACATCGGTCCCGATGGGGAAAGGCATAGATGATTTATTGAATATGATTCTTTTGGTGGCTGAAATGGAAGATTTAAAATATGACCCTGAAGCCTCTATTGAAGGGGTGATAGTTGAATCGCATTTGGACAGTAAAAAAGGAATTACGGTTAGCTTGATATTAACTCAAGGAATTTTAAAAATCGGAGAGATTATAGGCACTGTTTCCGCTTTTGGCAAAATCAAGAATATAGCGAATTTCGAGGGAGATACCATTGAGAGAGCCTTGCCGTCGGATCCGATTATTGTTTTTGGTTTTGGGGAAATGCCTAAACAGGGCGAAAGTTTCAAGGTATTTCCGAATGCAGAAACCGCCGAACAGAATATCAGCGTTGAAACTCGGTTTCAAAAAAAAGAAACCGAGTTTCTTAAGGCCAGCCCCAATCAAGTGGTTTTAAATTTGATTTTGAAAACAGATTGTTTGGGATCGGCAGAGGCAATAGTGGGAATTCTGAATCAGATTCCGCAGGAAAAAGTCCTTCTGCGCATTTTAAAATCAGAAGCGGGAGATATTGACGACGGCGACGTGAAAATAGCCAAATCAGGCCATGCTAAAATTTTTGGATTCAAAACAAAAACAAATCCTGTAGCCCGCGACATAGCCGAAAGAGAAAATATCGGCATAGCTAATTTTGAAATAATTTATGACTTGGTGGAAGAAGTTAGAAGGTTGATGGAGCGGGAACTGGCGCCGGAAATCGGCAGAATAAATTTAGGAAAAATGAGAGTTTTAGCCAAATTTTTGGAAGAAAAAAACCGCCAGGTGATTGGCGGGAGAGTTTTAGAGGGAGCGATTGAAAAGCCCAGCCAGATTGAGGTTATGAGGGATGAAAAAATAATCGGTCAAGGCAAATTGGTCAATCTTCAAAAAAATAAAAAGGAGGCGGATAAAGCAGAAAAGGGCCAAGAGTGCGGTATTCTATATGAAGGCAGCGGAAAAATTGAAAAGGAGGATGTTTTAGTATTTTTTAGAGAAGAAAGACGAAAGGGAGAATTATAAAATATGTCAACGAGAGTTTTACGGGTCAATAGCTTAATACAGCAGGAATTGAATAAGTTTTTTTTGAAAGAACTGGATTTCAATATTGATACTTTGGTTACTATCACCAGGGTGGA
This sequence comes from Patescibacteria group bacterium, assembly GCA_038078735.1. Taxonomy (GTDB): domain Bacteria; phylum Patescibacteriota; class Minisyncoccia; order Minisyncoccales; family CAZWNE01; genus JBBTTI01. The sequence continues at coordinate 18,062 of JBBTTI010000004.1, forward strand.
TACTTATTCTAATCTGATAGAGAGTAATGTTTATATTTCGGTTTGGCCTGAAACAAAAAAGGAGAATATATTAGCATTTTTGAACAGAAGAATTTATTTTATCCAGCAGGAGCTTAATAAGCGGCTTAAAATGAGGCCAGTTCCTAAAATAAGATTTTTGGCGGAAAAATTGACTATTGAGGCTGGACAAATCGAAGAAGTTCTGGAAAAATTGAAAAAGACGGCCGGGTAGCCAAGCAGCAAGGCAGCGGTCTGCAAAACCGCTATACGTGGGTGCAATTCCCGCCCCGGCCTCACGGCAGATGGTTTATAATTTGTAGTTTGTAATTGTTAGTTTATGCCGCGGTGGTGGAATGGTTTACACGATTGACTTAAAATCAATTGACCGTAAGGTCATGAGGGTTCGACTCCCTCCCGCGGCACAGATAATAAAAATACACAGGTTCAACCTGTGTATTTTTATCCTTCTAGGATTTCGATTAAGATTGTTTTGGCGCCGAAGTTTTTGGCTTGCTGATATTCGGGAAACCAGATATCAAAATGGTAATTTCCTTTTTTCCAATTCATCCTGTCTTCTACTGTAAAAATTTTATCGCCGTAAAGCTCGGGAATTCTAATTCTCGTGCCAAAGGGCAAGATATTATTGGCAACAATGCCGTCTCTTACCGTTGATCCGGAAGCTGTAATATAGGGAGTATCGTCAGTTTGCCAAACGGTGCTGGAATAGGCAGTAGCTATCACTAGTAATTTTCTGACTACTCTCTCTGGAGGGTTATTGGGACTAGACAGACCCGATAAGCTATTTCCTTGAGAAATGGCTAATCTTGGCATATCGTCGAACCCTGAAATCGCCTTTTCAGCTTCGATTTGATGGGTGACGGCAAAAATCACGGCTGATATCAATATAATGAGTAAGTTTTTCATAATAAAATCCCCTCTATGGGGATGTTCTTAACTTAGCATATCTGCAATTGAATGTCAATAGCTCACTTGAGCGGGTGATGGGAATCGAACCCACGTACTCTGATTGGCAACCAGATGCACTACCATTGTGCTACACCCGCCTTCTCCTCAGTGCCGTGGAATGGAATCGGACCATCGACCCCAGCTTTTTCAGAGCTGTGCTCTACCACTGAGCTACCACGGCGTTTTTGTCACGTTCTTAGTATACCCCTTTCCTATCAGCTGAATCAAGATAATTATGACAAAAGCGGAAAAAGCCATTAAGGGAATAGTAATATAGCCAAAATTCATGACAAATCTTTGTGAGCAATGGGCGGAATATCCTACAGCCGAGCAAGAAAAAGCCGGAGCTACTCCCAATTGAAGCAAATAATGGTAGCCGGCTATTATAGCTCCGGGTATTGAAAGTCCAAGACTATAACCAGCGATATTTTCGTCTTTCTTTAAAAAGGCGATTCCGAGTAAAATTACTTGGGGATACATTAAAATTCGTTGAAACCAACATAATTTACAAGGTTCAAAACCGGCAATTTCTGAATAAAATAAGCTTCCCAGAGTGGCTATTAAAGCAATAACAAAAGTGAACAAGATAGCGCGCTTGCCAACAAAGTCTATAAATTCACTTTTTTTAAGAAGAATAATACTAACCAGCCCAATTGTTAAAATCTGGGCTGCTATTGTGAATAAAGACAATATTTGATTTGCCGCGCTGACTAAGGGAGACATATTTTTTATTAAGGAAGAGGACAGCCGGTTTTTTCAGAGAGTTTTTTCAAGGGAACTTCTCCAGATTCTCGGCTTCCGTCTGAAAATTCCCAAGTCGGATACCCTTCAATTTTTTTATCTCGACAAACCGCTAATTGGTTGTTTCCGTCTGGGGTTGAACATTCGGTGTAGGGGAGCAGTTTTTGGGATTTGCCAAACATTACTTTTTGAGTTTGGCAATGGGGGCACCAAAAAGCGCCGTAGAACATCGCGCTTTTATCCTTAAGGCAAAGTGCGAAAGCGTCTAATTTTCCCGGCTGGTTATTATTAGAGACTAAAAGAAAAATTCCGGCAATAATAGTTAAACCGATAATTGAAACAATCAAAATAGTTTTGAAATTTCTAGACATAGTGGACGGTATAGGATTCGGACCTATAACCCCCGCGATGTAAACGCGATGCTCTGCCGTTGAGCTAACCGTCCCGAAGTGTGCGCGGGAGAGGAGTCGAACCTCCACGCCTTTCGGCACCAGCTCCTTGGGCTGGCGTGTCTACCGTTCCACCACTCGCGCTTTTTTGCCTTTAGCCGTTCTTAAATAGTAAAGTTTCGCCCGTCTGACTTTTCCCTTTCTGAGAACTTCAATTTTTTCAATAACAGGGGAGTGCAAAGGAAAAATTCTTTCCACGGCGACGCCGTCAATTACTTTCCTAACAATAATAGTCGATCCCATCTCTTTACCGTGTTTTCTGGCAATAACAATACCTTCAAAAATTTGGATTTTTTCTTTGTCGCCCTCCTTCACTTTTTGGGAAACCAAAACCGTATCGCCCGTTTGGATCTCGGGCAGATTAGTTTTCATCTGCGCTTTTAAAAAATTGTCCATCTTATTTTCCATAATTTATACAATAACAAAATCCTTAACAAAAAACAAGTGTTTTTTTAGCCGAAGGGTGGGCGGTGCAGGACTTGAACCTACAACATCCTCAACGTCAATGAGGCGCTCTGCCATTGAGCTAACCGCCCAAAGTGCGCACGGTTGGATTCGGACCAACAGCCTCGGCCTTATAAGGACCTTGCTCCACCATTGAGCTACGTGCGCAGTTTATTGTACTGGATAGTGATTGCTTTTATTCCCATTAAAATTTTTTCGGCAAGTCTTGCGTTTCCAGTTCGAGCCAGACAAGTTCCGTGGCCAAATCCTCCCTTATGATTTATTCTTTCGCTAGAAGTTTTTTTGATATAAGGTTTTGAGAATTGGCCAAGAGGAATATTTAATACTTCAGACCAAAAGTTAATTTCTCTATCGATTTTCATATCTGTGTATAATTGCAGTTGGATTTTAATTTTTTCCTTTGGGATGAGTAGATTTTTGATAAGCCAATCTATAAAGAATTTGATAATTGATGGGTCGGTGTTGGAAACAGATATCTCGGTGGGGTGACTTTTTGTTCCTTCGCCCCAATAAAGAAATAGGCCGGCAAGGAATATCTCACGTTTATTTAACGGAAAGATTAATTTTTTTTGCTCTTTATAAAATTGTTCTAATCTTTTCTCGCGTTTCTTTCTCATTGTTTCGCGATATCTTTCAATTCTTTGTTCGTTACAGTCGCGTAGCGCCCTTACTCTTTCTTTAGAAAGTGGGTAATTTTTAAGCCAAGTACTTAAGGTGCTTTTACTCACCCCCAAGATTTTCTTTATCTGGCTATAGCTCATTTCTTTTTTTCTGAGAGCTAATGCTCTTTCGCGATCTTTAAAGCGTGCCATAATTGAACCCTAACTTATTAAACATGAAAACTTAATCGTTGGTTCATTATAGCATTATTATTTTCAAAGGACAAAGAATAAATTTACACGCGCTTAACTTTTACCCTTACCAGATTTGACTTTTTTGGCAAGGACTTTTCAATTTTTTTTAATCCCACCAGTTCTTCAAATTCCTCTTTTTCAATGGTTTCTTTTTCAACTAGGCGCTTGGCTACTTTTTCAAGCAAGTTTCTTTTTTTAATTAAAATTTTCTGGGCCGTAATTTGCGCGCTTTTAATAATCTTTTCCACCTCGGCATCAATTTTTTCCGCTACTTTTTCAGAATAATTTTTATGCTCGCTGCCCTCCCAACCCAAAAATGCCAGCTCTTCTTTCTCGCCAAAAGCAATTGGGCCTAAGGAAGACATACCATATTCCTTGATCAATTTTCGGGCTATGTAAGAGGCCTTTTCTAAATCATTTGAAGCGCCGGTTGTAATTTCTCCGAATTTTATTTTTTCCGCCGTATATCCGCCGAGCAAAGTGGCGATATCTGCCAGAAATTCCGTCTTGGTTTTCATCTTTCTTTCTTCAGAAGGCATTTTTAAAGTATAGCCGGCGGCCATGCCCCTGGCGACAATAGAAACCTTTCTGATTTGTTCTCCGCCGGGCAAGAATGTATCGGCTACGGCGTGGCCGGCTTCATGATAGGCGGCAATCTCTTTTTCTTTGACAGACAGAATATGGGATTTTCTTTCCGGTCCCAGCAAGACCTTTTCAATCGAATCTAAAATATCTTCTTGAAAAACTTGGATTTTATTTTTTCTGGCGGCTAAAAGCGCAGCCTCATTAACGACATTAGCCAAATCCGCGCCGGAAAATCCGGGGGTTCTCTCCGCCACTTCTCTCAATTTAACATTCAAAGCCAAGGGTTTTCCCCGGCTGTGAATTTTTAAAATTTCTTCCCGGTCGCTAATATCGGGCAGGTCTAAAACAATTCTTCGGTCAAATCGGCCGGGCCTTAACAAGGCGGGGTCCAAAACGTCCGGCCTGTTGGTATTATGGGCAAGAAGCGGACTTTCTCCGGCAAAGAAAGCTTCGTTTTCACAACCGCAAAAATCATAAACATATCCATCGTAGGGGATTTTTTTAATACTTTTAATAATCGGTCGATTGATCGATCCCTTCATTCTGCTATCTAAAATATTTAAAGGATTTTGAGTTTTGCCGAATCCGAGCCGCCAAGCGATTGTTTCCGCGAGGGGTTTTCCGTTGCGTATTCGTCTGCCTATTTTTGCCTTAAACAGATGAATATAGCTTTTAAATCCATGCATTCTTAAAAGCCAGTTTAGTTCTATAATTAGCTGCTTACTTACTGAAGTTGCTTCTCCTCTATCATTTTTATCAATATGGCCGTCACCGTTAAAATACCCCCTGAAAAATTCTTTAAAGAATTCAAAAGGCGCTTCAAAAAGAAATTGGGGCACGTGTTTATTTTTAGCGCCCTTGCCGCAATGTTTCGCAAAAAATTCAGCCAAAGGTTTGCAGTGGTAAACAATATTAACAGCATTGCTGGTAATAAATCTTACCTTATTTGGCTCTAAATTGAAGATTTCTTTCATTAAATTCTTGACGTCCTCGATTTTTTCCACTTCATTTTTATTAAAGCAAAAATCGACTTCTTTCCTGGCATAACCTTCGGCCGTATAATATCCCAAAAGCCGCATTAACTCCGGAGCGACTTTAACTTTTTCTGGAAGAATGTTTTGGTGCTGATAATAATTTCTAGATAAAACTCTGGGTCCGCATATTCCTTGTTGCCATTTGCCGATTGTTCTTTGGGAAAAGCCAAGCATTTCCCCAAGTTTAGTTTGGGAAATCTCGCCGGAATTAGCCAAAGCGTATTGATAGGAAAAATTAACTGATCCAAATTTTTCAAAAAGAGGCTGCCAGACAGGTAGTTCGAGATTGAAATTAGAATTAAAGCCATGAGCCCTAATTTCTCTTTTCTGGGTGGTTCGGTTAACTTTATATGGCAAATTAACTAAAATATCGTTCGGCTTCATTTCTGAAACCAATTTTGGTTTAATGCCCTGGGAATTTCTTACAAAAAGAGAATGATTCCCAGTCGTTTTCATTACTCCGCCATTATATTCAATTTCGTAAATTTCATTGACTTTATGTCTGAAGACGCTCCGCACTTTTTTAAAAGCGCTGTTTTGAAAATAAATGTTATTGTTATTTGAAAGTTTTTTTTCAAATCCCAGCACCTCAAGCCCCTCGGCCGGCTTTTCAACATTTTCTTCTCCTCCTTTATAATATGAGTCAATAACCTCTGCTATCGGCGAGAGCGCATATTCTCCGTTTCGTTTTGCTAAAATAGGAGTGTCGCCCGTTATACTGGCCGCAATAACTATTCTCCCGTCGTCTCGTTCAAAACCGTCCATTTCCGATAAAATTTGGTTTAATGTTTGTTCTCTTTCTTCATGTCCGCCGGTAACTCCTACTCCTCTTGTTCTGCCGATTGAATCAATTTCATCAATAAAAATTATTGCTTTCCCGGCTTTCTTGGCAGTGGCGAATAAATCACGGGTGCGGGCGGCTCCCACTCCGACAAAAAGTTCAATAAATTCCGATCCGGCGATTGAAAAGAATGGCACGTTGGCCTCATTGGCAATGGCTTTTGCCAAAAGCGTTTTTCCTGTTCCCGGAGGGCCGACTAATAGAACTCCTTTAGGAATCCTGGCTCCGATTTGCAGATATTTTTTGGGATTTTTCAGAAAATCAACTACTTCTCCCAGTTCTTCTTTGGCTTCTTTTAATCCGGCCACGTCTCCAAAAGTGATTTTTTCTTTAGTTGTCCCGTCGGCTCCGAAAAGCCGGGCTTTAGCTTTAGTAAAATCAAAAGCCTGCATTGCCCCGCCTCCGCCGCCTTTGGCTTGACGCAAGATAAAAAAGAAAAATCCGACAAAAAACAAAAGCGGCAAAACGGAAAATAAAATCGGACCGAGCCAATTCCATGCCCCGCCGGCTTCTTTCATTTCAACTTCCACTTTGGCGAATTTTGTTTTATCCGTTCCGTAGTTGGCTAATGTCTCCGATAAACTGATTTCAGCTTCCTTTTTTGATTGCGCTTTAGTATCGTCGGTAAAAATTACCGCCAGATTATTACCGGAGGCCGTAATTTTTTTAACTTTTTCCTGATTAATATTTTGAGCCAGCTGGGTAATGGAAATTTTGTTTTTTGTTTCTTGCTGTAAAAAACTAAAAACCCCGGCAATAATAAAGAAAATCAGAATAACAAAAATAAAATTTTTCAATAAGTTCCGCATATCTTGAGGATAGCAGAAATTCTAATATCTTTCAAGAAAAAGACCCTTATCTGGCTGATAAGGGTCTTCGGAGGAATAACTCTATTTAAGCTTCTTCCTTCTTATACTTTTCCGCCCGGATCCTCCTACACCTTAGGAGTCCAAAGCGGTACCAAGGGCAAGGGTTCCTTAAGGTGGAAGCACAGATGCCTTGTTGGCAGTTGTTGCTCCGAGACGGCTCGAATTTATTCTCGAGACCGAGTCGGAGACTATCTACGATAAGGTTTATTGGGATCCTCGTGGGAAGAACATCAGGGTGTGATCTCCCTCCATTAAGAATGTTCCCTGCCTCCTTATGGAAGAACCACTGGAGAATCCCTGCGATTTCCCCTTCTCCCTCTAGAATTCTCCAGTCAGTTATCTCTGTCTTTCCACGGCTCCATTGCTCACGAAGACGCAATACGCGGACTGTGTCTCGCATATCAAGTCTTAGGTTGTTAGTGCTAAGGATCTGGGTTTGACCAGATTGGCTTTTCACTACTACAACCGCTGCTCCGAAAAACCTCGCCGCCTGGGTGATTAGTGGGGTTTTATCATCAACTACGACAATCTTTAAAGTTTCCCCGTTAATCACTAAATCCTCTGTCAGCTCATTATCCACGATTTCCCGGAGCGCTTTAGCAAATTCTCCTTGTCCCGCCAGACTGGCATAGAGAGCAGTTTCCGTGTAAGAAACCGTAAAAGCGAGATTCTTTCCTTGCTGTTGAAGTCGCATTACAGTTTCAGCCAGACCCAGGGTGAGGTTAGGAGGATTCTTGTCGGTGTGGAGAACATACTTTAAAATCCTCACCCAAGCAGGATCTTCCTCTAAGCCAAGACGTTTGGCGGCTAATGTTGTAGCGCATTCCTCCTTTTGAGATGTATCGCCATTGGCGATGTGCTCGTCAAATATTCGGTGGCTGTTCCCATTCTTTCTGAAAGCCGCGCCGGTTCCCAACAAGACAATGTCTTCGCGTTCGGCTAATTCCGCTACATTATCCTCTTTGGTCAAACAGCGGAATGCCGCGGTGCTGATTCCGGGAAGCATTAATTCTCCCATGTCTCGTAGTGCGATATACGCTACAATTTCATCCAAGTGTGCCGGGCTTCCATGAGCGACGATTTGAGTTATCATCGACCTCCCCCTTTTTTAAAGATACTCGAGAGCGAATGCTTCCACACTGGCTATAATATAGCATTATGTTTTAAATCTGTCAATAAAAATACACAGGTTGAACCTGTGTATTTTATTTTTCTATCGGTTTCAGACTCATCTTGTGCTCCTTGGGGTCAATGAGTAAAATTTCAAATTTATATTTTTTATCAATTTCCACTTTTTCCTGCATCTTAGTCTGGCTGCCGAATTCAGAAATGTGGCAAAGACCTTGGATTTCCGGAGTTAATTGGACAAAAATGCCAAAGGGATTAAATTTAGTCACTTTTCCATCCACCACATCGCCTTTTTTATATTTTTTATCAATATCCAGCCAAGGATCTTCTTTTAGCGCTTTTAGAGAAAGGGAAACTTTATCGCCGGCAATATCAATAATTTTGGCCTTCATTTTTTCACCGACTTTTACAATTTCTGAAGGATCTTCAATAATTTTCCAATCCAGTTCGGAAATATGGATTAACCCTTCAAGCTCCTCGGAGAATTTTATAAAAGCGCCAAAATCAGTCAGACCGGTAATCTCGCCGTCCACCACGTCGTCAATTTTATAATTTTTTAAGAGTTCTTTCGTTGCGTCCGCTTTTTTGGCTTTTTCAGATAAAATAATTTCTTGGGTTCTGGGTTTTAAGTCAAAAATTTTCACTTCCAATTCCTGACCGATAAATTTCTGAAGTTCAAATTGTATTTTTTGAGGATCGCCTCCTTCCACTTTAGGATAGTGTTCGGAACCAAGCTGGGAAACCGGCAGGAAAGCCGAGAGTCCGGAAATTTCGGCTAAAAGCCCGCCTTTATTGGCGCCGATAATTTTTACTAAAATCAATTCTCCATTTTCTTTCTTTTGTAATAACATTTCCCAATTTAATTCGGCTGCCGCTCCGCTTAAAGACAATTCGAAATAACCTTCTTCATTTTCCAAGTCAATGATTTTGGCAAAAATAGTATCGCCGGGTTTTAATCCTCTGATTTTATTTCTGGCGTCCATAAATTCTTTGCCAAAAATTATGCCGGTACCGATAGGACCTAAATCCAAAAAAATGGTAGATTTTTTTCCGCCAATAACTTTCCCCTCAATAATGTCGTTGAGCCGGGGGAGTTTTATTAAATTGCTTTTTTCTAAGAGGTCTTTCATATCTCCCAACTTACAATATTTCTTGAATCTTGGCAAGGGCTGTGGTAAAATATAAATATTATGCAGATATTTTGGAAAGGACAATCTTGTTTTCAATTAATTACTCCGTCGGTTAAAATTGTTATCGACCCTTTTTCTGAAGAAACGGGGTTAAAGCTTCCAAAATTGGAAGCGGATATTTTGCTAACAACCCATAGCCACGAGGATCACAACAATATCAAAGCCGTTGGAGGCCCTTCGGCAGGCTCAGGACCGTTTTTAATTCAAGGACCCGGCGAGTACGAGGTTAAAGGGGTTTATGTTAAAGGTATCCCCAGTTTTCATGATGAAGAAACAGGAGAGAATACTATATATATAATAGAGGTTGAGGATTTAAAAATTTGTCATTTAGGCGATTTAGGCCAAAAAGAGCTGACCGAAGAGCAAGTAGAAGGAATCGGAGAAATAGATGTTTTGATGATACCGGTTGGCGGAGTCTACACAATTTCCAGCAAGGAAGCGTTAAAAGTAATGTCTCAAATTGAACCGAAAGTCACCATACCCATGCATTACGCCTTGCCTAAACTTAAATCGAAACTGGAAGGAGTGGATAATTTTTTAAAGACATTAGGGATAAAATCTGTCGTGCCGGAAGAAAAATTAATAATTAAAAAGAAAGACATGTCGGGCGAAGAAGCGAAAGTGGTTGTTCTACAGCCATAAAAATTATGCCGGTTAAAAAAGAAGTTAAAAAACTAAATACTGAAATCGGCAAGGTTAATCCAAGGGAAATTGTAACCGAAATGCGCGAGTCGTATCTTGACTACGCTATGTCAGTTATTGTTTCCCGGGCTTTGCCTGATGTCAGAGACGGGCTGAAACCGGTTCACCGCCGGATTTTATACGCCATGCTGGAAGAGGGATTAAGACATGATGCTAAATTCAGAAAATCGGCTACGGTTGTCGGTTCGGTTTTAGGACGCTATCATCCTCACGGCGATCAGGCGGTTTACGATTCAGCCATAAGAATGGCCCAGAATTTTTCCTTAAGATATACTTTAATCCAAGGTCAGGGAAACTTCGGTTGTTTTACCAAAGACACGAAAGTTCGGCTTTGCGACGGGAGAAATTTAAGTTTTGAAGAATTGATAAAAGAACAGCAAGGGGGCAAAAGACATTGGACATTTTCTTTTAATCAAAAGACCCAAAAAACTGAAATTGCTGAGATCAAAAATCCTCGATTGACAATAAAAAATGAAAAAATAATAGAGATAACCCTAGATAACGCTGAAAAAATAAAGTGCACCTTAAACCACCATTTTATGATGAGAGGCGGTAATTATAAAGAAGCTCGGGATTTAAAGTCAGGAGATTCTTTGATGCCGCTGTATACGAAATTGTTTGAAGGAGAAGATAAAAATTTAAAAGGATATGAAATGCTATATCAGCCCGTAAAAAGCGCTTGGGAATTTGTTCATCGTTTAGCCGATGAATGGAATTTAGAACACGCTATTTATGGCAAGAATGCCGGCAGAATAAGGCATCACATAGATTTTAATAAATTAAACAATAATCCGGATAATATTTTAAGAATCCAATGGGGCGATAACTGGAAATATCATAAAGAAATTGCCTCTAAGCGGCATAAGAACGATCCAGAATATGTGGAAAAAATAGCCGCAGGTAGAAAAAAATTTATTGAAAATAATAGGAATTTCTTTGTAGAAAAAGCCATCAATCTTAATAAGAAACTTTGGGCAAGCGCAGAATTTAGGAAAAGACATTCAGAAAGGATTAAAAAAATGTGGCAGGATCCCTCGTATAAAGAACATATGAGGGAAATTTCGAGTAGAAATCTTAAAAAACTGTGGCAGCGGAAAGATTTCCAGGGATTATTGAGTGTGTTAAAGTCCGCAGAGATGAAAAAAAGATGGAAAAACGACGAATACCGCACTTCTAAAATTCAAGAATTAAGAGAATTTTCTTTAAAGATGTGGTCTGATCCAAAATATCGAGAGCATATGTCAAAACTAACGAGAGAAAGATTTTCAAGTCCGGAGTTACGAAACAAACAAAGCGAAATTTCAAAAAAATTATGGCAAAACGATGAATATCGCCAGAAAGCTTTAAAAATGATAAAGGAAGCATGGCAAAGCCCGGAACGGAGGGCAAAATACGAAAAAGATTATTTCAGCAAAATAGCAAAGAAATTATGGGAAAACCCCAAAATGAAGATATTCCATCGGGAAAAGATATTACGACAGCGGGAAAATCCAGAATTTATCAATAAAAACAAGGCGGGATTGAAAAGATTATATATTCAACGCATGGAAGAGAACCAGAATTATATGAAAGAACTTACTGAAAAATCTAAAATTTCTTTGCATAAAAATTGGCAGAGCCCTTCCTATAAAAAAGGAGTCATAAAGAGCAAAATTTTAAGATATGCTCATGATCTCTTAGGTAAATATCCCGAAATAACGCCTGAAATTTATGAAAAAGAGAGGATTAATAATTGGGTACCCAAGCTAGAAAATATTTTTAATTATTTTAATGATTTTAAAGAAATAACGGAACAAGCGTCAAGATATAATCATAAGGTAATTAAAGTTAAAATTCTCAAAACAAGACAGGATGTTTATGATTTAACCATTGACGATCTGCATAATTTTTCTTTGGCAGCTGGAATTTTTGTCCATAATTCTTTGGACGATCCCGGCGAGTACGCTGCAATGAGGTACACTGAATGTAGGTTATCAAAAATCGGGGAAGAAATGCTTAAGGATATTGAGAAAGAAACGGTTGAATGGAGAGATAATTACGACGGCACCAGAAAAGAGCCGACGGTTTTGCCCTCTCCCTTGCCCCAGCTTTTATTGAACGGTTCTCTGGGTATTGCCGTTGGTATGGCAACTTATATACCGCCTCATAATTTATCAGAGGTTTCTGACGCTTTAATTTATTTGATTGATCATCCCAAAGCCGATACTGAAGACCTTTTCCAATTTGTCAAAGGTCCTGACTTCCCGACCGGTGGTGAAATTTTTAATCAAAAAGAAATACTTTTAGCTTATTCCCAGGGCAGGGGACCCATTTTGTGCCGGGCAAAAACGGAAATTGCCGAGGAAAACGGCAAAGAACAAATTATTGTTTTTGAAATTCCGTTTCAGGTGCAAAAATCTATGCTTTTGGAGCAGATAGCCAATTTAGTCCAAGAGAAAAAAATAGAGGGAGTTAAAGATATTCGCGATGAGTCCGATAAAGAGGGGTTGAGAATTGTCATAGATTTGGCGAGAGACGCTATCCCCCAGAAAGTCTTGAATCAGCTTTATAAATTTTCCGATCTGCAAAAAACATTTCATTTGAATCTTTTGGCGCTGGTTGGCGGCATTCAGCCCCAGGTTTTAAGCTTAGCGGAATTACTCGGTTATTTTCTTTCCCACCGCAAAGAAGTGGTTTCTAAAAGAACAAAATACGATTTGGAAAAAGCCAGAGAAAGAGGCCATATTTTGGAGGGTTTGGCCAAATGCTTGGGCAATATTGACGAAGTCATAAGAATAATTAAGGCATCGGCTGACAGGCAGGACGCCCAGCAAAAATTAATGAAAAGATTTGCTTTGTCTGAAATCCAAGCCAACGCTATTTTGGAAACGAAATTAGCCGCTTTAGCCAAATTGGAAAGGCAAAAAATTGAGGATGAATTAAAAGCCATTCAATTAAGAATTAAAGAATTAACGGCAATTTTAAAAGACCCGAAGAAAATTCAAGAAATTATTAAAAAAGAAATAA
>JBBTTI010000005.1:0-10234 GCA_038078735.1 Patescibacteria group bacterium
GCTCTCGTGTGGGATACTCTGGCCAAATCCAAAAGCTTAGAGTCAAACTCATCCCTCGGCTTATCAAATTTTCTATTTTGTCTGAACATATAATTTTTGAAGCTTAGCTTCTTACTTAGAAGCTAAGCTTCTAAGTTCTTAAAATTTGAGTCCTCCTTCTCTCGCTCCTTCAGCTAAGGCCTTTATCCTACCATGATATTTGTATCCGGCGCGGTCAAAAACTACTTTTTCAATTTTTAATCCCTTGGCTTTTTCCGCAATTAATTTTCCGACCTCGCGAGCCTGATCTATTTTTTTATTCTTCTTCATTTTTGAATCACTGATACTGGCTAACGTTTCTCCCTTATCGTCATTGATTAATTGGGCGGCAATATGCTTGTTTGATTTAACAGCTAAAAGCCGCGGAACTTTATTAGTGCCGGAAACTTTCGCCCTTATCCGCTGGCGTCTTCTATATTGTTTTTCTTGTTTATTTTGAATAGACATAATATTAAGCGGCACCGGTTGTGGCGACTGCCTTTTTACCTAATTTTTTCCGGATTATTTCTCCCTGATATCTTATACCCTTCCCTTTGTAAGGTTCCGGTTTTTTAAATTTTCTGATTATTGAAGCCGCCTGGGTTATTTTTCCTAAATCCACGCCGGAAACCGTGATAACGTTTTTCACCACTGAAAAATTTACTCCTTCCGGCGCCGGAACTTTTATAGAATTAGTAAAACCAACAAATAGCTCAAGGTCCTTTCCCGAAATCAAAGCCTTGAATCCTATACCCTCAATTTCCAGTTTTTTTTCGAAACCGTCTTTCACTCCTTTAACCATATTATTTAAGTTAGCTCTTGCCGTGCCCCAAAGGGATTCAATCCTCTTCAATTGCTTTCCTTTTATTTTTTTCTCAAATTGGGGCGGGATAATTGAAATTTTACTCCCTTCTATGGCAATTTTAAATTCAGACGGAAATTCCCGGGAAATTTCGCCCTTTGGTCCCTTAACACTGACATTGCTGCCAACAACTTTCACTTCAACCCCATCTAAAATTTCAATTGGTTTTCTACCTACTCTTGACATATATTTGAATTACCATATTTTACAAATTATTTCGCCCCCTAATTTCTGTTTTATCGCCTCCTTGTCAGTCATTAATCCTTTGGAAGTTGAAACAACAGCTACGCCATAACCGCCTTTCACTTTTTTAATTTCTTTAAATGGCGCATAAATCCGCTGGCCGGATTTGGAAATTCTTTTCAATCCCGAAATAAAAGGCTTCTTGTCTTCGTATTTCAAGGTAATTTCTAAATTCTTTTTTTGTTTTTCTATCTTTCCGATAAACCCGGCTTTTTCCAAAACCTTAGCAATCTCATAATTCAGATTGGAAAATGGAAAATCAACCGTTTCTTTTGAAACGGCCTGGCCATTCCTTATTCTGTTCAACATATCAGCGATTGGGTCTACCATGATGATTTTTTAACGCCGGGTATTAATCCTTGATTTGCCATTTCGCGGAAGCATATCCTGCACAATCCGAATTGTCTCATAAAACCCCTTTTTCTGCCACAGCGGAAACAGCGCCTGACAACCCGCGATTTAAATTTCGGCTTTCTTTTTGATTTTGCTATTTGTCCTTTAGTTGCCATACTATTTTATTGGGAAGCCCATTAATTTTAAAAATTCAATTCCTTTTTCTTTATTTTTAGCATTAGTCACAACAGTAATCTCCAGTCCAAAAATGTTCCTGGCTTTTTCAGATAATATTTCAGGGAAAGTGATATGTTCCTTCATGCCTATTGTTAAATTTCCGGACTGATCAAAACCCTTAGAATTAATCCCCCGAAAATCACGCGATCTGGGTAAAACAATATGAATCAGCCTGTCTAAAAAATCATACATTCTTTTTCTTCTTAAGGTGCAGGCGACTCCGATGTTCAATCCCTCTCTCAGTTTAAAAGCGGCAATTGATTTTTTTGCTTTTTTCAAAACCGATCTTTGACCGCAAATAAGAGAAATATCCTGCATAGTTGAATTTTCAATTTTTTTCTGTTCTTCGCCCGATTTGTCGGCAACCATTCTTCCAAAACAGGTGTTAACAACCACTTTTTCAATCTTAGGAACGGCCATTGGATTCTTATAGCCAAATTTTTCCATCATTGCCGGGATAACCTCTTTTTTATATTTTTCTTCTAAGTTTAACATACGAATTTTTATATAATAAAAATGAAGTATTAAGATGAGGCGAAGCCTCATCGCCATATTCTAAATTTCTTGATTACATTTTTTACAAATCCTATTTTTTTTATCTCCGGTTATTTTATACCCCACTCTAGCAGCTTTTCCGCATTTCTGGCAAATCAATTTTACGTTTGAAACGTTAACCGGGGCGGAAAACTCTATAACTTGGCCTTTTTCTCCTCCCTTTTTCGGTTTTTGATGCCGTTTTCTCAAATTAATTCCTTCAATCAAAACTTGATTCGCTTTAGGAAAAGCGTTTAAAACCTTGCCTTTCTTTCCCTTGTCTTTACCGGAAATTATTAACACTTGATCATTCTTTTTAATCTTCATACAAGCTCTTCAGCTAAAGTGGTTATTTTTTCAAAACCCTTTTCTTTTATCTCACGGGCGACTGGGCCAAAAATTCTCCCGCCCTTAGGTTCTTTAGTCTTCCCTTCCAAAATAACGCAGGCGTTATCGCTAAAACGAACATACGTGCCGTCCGGCCTTCTTAATCCTTTTTTTTGGCGGATAATCACCGCTCTGGTGACTTCGTGTTTTTTTACTATGCGCCTCGGCTCTGCTTCTTTTACCACACCAACAATAATATCGCCAATCTGGCCGTATTTTCTTCTGCTTCCGCCTAAAATATGAAAACACTGCAGGATTCTCGCTCCCGTATTATCGGCTACTTTTAACATTGTGCGTAACTGGATCATACTTTTTTAATAACCTGCCATTTTTTATCTTTTGATATCGGCCGGCATTCTTCAATAATAACCTTATCTCCCTCCTGAAATTCTCCCTCCTGGCAATGAGCTTTATAATTTTTTCGAACCATATATCTTCTCTTGTACTTCGGATGTTCTTTGATTCTTTCAACCGAAACTACCACAGTTTTCTGCATTTTGTTGGAAATAATTTTACCTGTCAGTTGTTTTTTCATTATTTTTTTAAGGTTAAAATTCTGGCAACATCTTTTTTTATTTGCCTTATTTCTCTGACATTCTTCACTTTACCAGCAGAAAGGTCAAACCGCAATTGCCGTAATTTTTCTCTTTTTTCCTGAAGCGTTTTTAAAATCTCTTCTTGCATTTTATTTTTTTACAAATTTTGTTTTAACTCCCATTTTATCGGCCGCAATTTCCAAAGCTTCTTTAGCGGTTGCCTCATCAATTCCGTCTATCTCAAAAATAATCCTTCCCGGTTTTATGGGAAACGCATAATGTTCAACATCACCCTTGCCGCCGCCCATAGGAACTTCTATGCCTTTTTTAGTTATCGGTTTTTGAGGAAAAATTCTTATCCAAAGCTTGCCGCCTTTTTTAAAATATCTTAAAATGGCTCTTCTTGCGGCTTCAATCTGACGGGAAGGAATCCAGGCCATGCCCAAACTTTTTAATCCAAAAGAGCCAAAAACAAGATCGGTTACCCTTGTTTCAATTCCTTTGTCCCTCCTTCTTCCCCTATGCCATTTTCTGTGTTTTACTCTTTTTGGCGTTAACATATTTAAAATTTAAGTCCCTTATATATCCAAACTTTTATCCCGATTGTTCCATAGGTGCAAAAAGCCTGCTCGTTTGCATAATCAATATCCGCCCTGATAGTCTGTCTCGGCAATTTCCCTGCTTTTAACCATTCCCTTCTGGCAATTTCATTTCCGTCCAAGCGCCCGGCGATTTCAACTCTGACTCCCTCCACTCCTTTTGTCGCCGTAACTTTATCCCTGGCTTGTTTTAAAACCCGGCGGAATGATACCCTTTTTTCAATTTGACTGACCATCCATTGAGCAACTAAAGGCGCTGAAGCCCAGATTGATCTGACTTCCTTAATTTCTATTTTTATTTCCGGCTTTTTTGCGTAATTGCTAAAAATTTTCTTCTCAAGCGCTTTCTTCAAAATTTCTATTCCCTCTCCGCCCCGTCCGATAAGCAATCCCGGTCTGGCCGAAGAAATAATGATATTAATTTTATTTGACGATCTTTCAATTTCGTTTTTTTCAACCCCCAATTTTCCTATCTTATTTTTTAAAAATTCTCTGATTTCAAAATCTTCCCGAAGTTTAGGAGCTATTTTTTTACCATAAAAACCTCTTGCCTGCCAATCGGCAATATCTCTTATTCTGAATGCTTTTGGATGGACCTTATGTGACATAATTTTTTATATTGCTTTTCTCCTGAATATTCTCTTTAATCCCGTTGTTCTTTTAGGTTTCGGCGCCTCTTTTTTAACTTCAAATTTAGGTTTATCTGTTTTAACTATCTTCTCCTTTTCCACCCTAATTTCTTCCTTGCCCTCCGTAGCTTTAGCGAAGGATGGGTCTATCTCATCAAGAATAATAGTTATGTGAGATGTTTTTTTCTGAATTTCTGAAGCCGAGCCTCTGGCTCTTGGCATCCATCTTTTTAATTTCGGCCCCTCATCAACTGTAACTTTAGTAATATATAAATTTGATTCTTCAATTTGGAAATCATGTCTGGCTGAAGATACGGCTGACTTTAAAAGTTTTAAAATATCTTTTACTCCCCTTTTTACGGCAAAATTTAAAATCCGTTCGGCTTCCATAGCCGATTTCCCTCGGATTAAATCAACTATCAATCTTAATTTCCGGGGCGCGATTCTTAAATTGCTGAGTTTAGCTCTTATCATAACTATTTTTTAGCCGGTTCTGTTTTTTTAACCGCTTCCATTTTTGCGGCTTCGGTTTCAGCGGCTTTTGTTTCCAATTCCTTTTGCATTCTTCCTCCGTGACGCGAGAATTTGGTAGTTGACGAAAACTCGCCAAGCTTATGACCCACCATTTCTTCAGAAACTTTAACAACAATAAAATCTTTCCCGTTATGAACTCCAAAAGTAAAACCTGTCATTTCTGGGATAATTGTGCATCTCCTTGACCAAGTTTTAATAATTTCTTTCCCTCCCTGTTTTAAATTTTTGAACTTAGCCACCAATCTTTCATCTATATACGGACCCTTTTTTAAGCTTCTTGACATAATTATTTAACGAATTTTTTAGAATAAAAAATGAAGTTGAAAGATGAAGTCGCTACTTCATCGCCCTCTGCGCTTAACGATCATTTTATTTGTCCATTTATTTTTATTTCTTGTTTTTACTCCTCTGGCATGCTTTCCCCAAGGAGTCTTAGGATGTTTCATGCCAATTGGCGTTTTTCCTTCGCCGCCTCCGTGAGGATGGTCAGGAGGATTCATTGCTGAACCGCGAACGGTCGGCCGCCATCCTCTGTGGCGCTTAGGACCCGCCTTACCGATTATCTCAAATCTGTGCTCCTGATGAGAAACCTGGCCTATAGTAGCAAAACATTCCCCTAAAATCAATCTGGTTTCTTTAGATGGAAGTTCCACTTGAACAAATTTATTCTCCGATCCCTGGACTTTTGCCGCTGTTCCGGCTCCTTTGACCAATATTCCTCCTTGGCCCGGCTCTAATTCTATATTGAAAACCATCGTGCCAACCGGAATATTTTTAATCTTTAATCTGTTGCCCGATTTTATTTCAGCATTCTCGGAAAAAATAATTTCGTCTCCCGCCTTTAAATCTTTCGGAGCCAAAATATATTTTCTTTCCTTGTCCGGATATTCCACCAAAGCGATAAAAGCCGACCTGTAAGGATCGTATTCAAGTGTCATAACTTTCGCTTTGACATCTAATTTTGGCTGGCCAAAATCAACCAATCTATAAAGGCGCCTGGCTCCCGCTCCCCTGTGCCGGATGGTAATTGTGCCGGTAGAATTTCTTCCGGCCCATCTCTTCAAAGAAACAAGCAATTTTTTTTCCGGACCTTGTTTTGTTAAAATTGATTTCATGGTTTATCTCGATAAAACTTCTATTTTTTGGCCTTGCTTAATCCTAACAATGGCTTTTTTATAGCCGCCCTTAAACCCCATATTTCTGCCAACCCTTTTTTCTTTTCTGGGGATATTAACTATTCCTACTCCCGTCACTTTAACTCCATACAAACTCTCAACCGCTTTTTTGATTTCAGACTTTCCGGCCCTGGGAAAAACTTCAAAAACATACTGGTTTTTTTCCGCTAAATCAGTAGCCTTCTCGGTAACTCGCGGTTTTTTTAAAGCCTTCCATATTTCATTAAATTTTTTGTTTAAAGTAGTCATAATGGTTGAAAGAAGCTTAGCTTCTCACTTAGAAGCTAAGCTTCTAAGTTTCGGATTTTTTAAGAAATGTATTTTTAATCGCTTTAATAGACGCCTTCGACGCCAATAAATATTTATGGTCCAGTAAATCCAATGCATTCAAATTTCTTGATTCCATAACGTCGGTTTTAGCAATATTTCTGGCGGCCCGGAAAATTATCTCTTCTTTTGCCGGCAATAAAATCAAAACAGTCCCGGTTTTAAAATTGGCAATTTTTGATTTTAAATTTTCAATAATTCCCGCCATTAACTTTGTTTTCGGCGTTTCAATTTTTAAATCTTCCAAAACAATCAATTCTTTGTCCCGGACCTTAGAAGACAAAACCATAAAAAGGGCTAATCTTGCCGTCTTTTTGTTTATTTTTCTCTTATAAATTTTTTCCTTGTTGGGGCCGAAAACAGTTCCGCCACCGCGCCACAAAGGCGACCGGCTGGAACCTACTCTGGCCTTGCCTGTCCCCTTTTGTTTCCATGGTTTTTTTCCACCGCCGCTGACATCTCCCCTGGTTTTAGTATGAGCAATAACTTGCCTTCTGTTAGCCGCTTGAATTATTGCCACCTGATGGACTAAATCTTGACTAAACTTAACGTCAAAAATCTCCTTCGGCAATAAGGTCTCTCCCATCTCTTCTCCATTTTGACTATAAACTGGGATTTTCATAAATTTCCAATAATGTTCCTTTGGCTCCGGGAACAGCCCCGCGGACGGCAATTATATTATTTTCTTTATCAATTTTAGCAATTTTTACATTTTCTATTGTCGCTCTTTCATAACCAAAACGTCCTGCCATTTTTATTCCCCTGACAACTCTTGACGGCTGGGAAGCGCCGGTGGAACCGGTTGTTCTTTCTTCGTGTTTCGTGCCATGGGTTTTATTTTTTCCGTGAACGCCTTCTTTTTTTACCGCTCCGGCAAAACCTTTACCTTTGGAAATGCCCGCCACTTTCACCTGATCGCCCTCTTGAAAAACTGAAACATTAATTTCATCTCCAATTTTATACTCTCCGCTGCCTAAAAATTCTTTTAGAAACTTAAACTCTTTCCCTTTTTCCGTTTTCTTAATTCTCTTAATTTTTTTGATAAAACCAATTTGGACGGACTCGTATCCGTCTTTGTCTTTTGTTTTAATTTGAGTGACAGAGCAAGGCCCGGCCTCAATCAAAGTTACCGGAATTTCATTTCCAGTTTGATCAAATATTTGAGTCATTCCTAATTTTTTTCCTAAAATAAATTTCATAAAAAATCAACGGATATCGAATTTATCGCGAATATACGAATTTGTATATTCGTAACAGATTCGTTATTCGCTGATTTACATATAATAGAGTATATCTTTTCTCAACAATAATGTCAACTATTATATAATCACCCTTAACTACATGTGCGACACCGAGTGCCGAACAACTACGGAAAGGAATAAAAATAGCGGCGAGCAATATAATTGCTTCGCCGCTTTCGATAGAGCTAAATCTCTATCGATCCACTGCGGGTTCTAACGTTATATTTTGCCTCAAACTTTATCAAAGGGCTCCTGCGAATATATGCTCTGACGAGATCGTTCATAATATCTTTCAAGGTCGGCAAATATACTCCCCTTCCAGTGATATGCCACATTTCGTCATATATATCATCGCGTTTCATCCCGTCGATAATGGCATCGAATCCGGGATGTTTAGAGCCGTCTTGCGTCGAAAGACTAAAGATGACCCAACGCCTGAATCCGTCATCGATAGTCATCGGCCTTTTCTGATTTATAATACTAAATCCAATTTGTCAAATTCTCACACCTAAACGACCTCGGGCTTTGTTTATTTGAATTGCTATTAACAAAAAGCCGCCCGGAGGGGCGACTTTTTCAAATTCGGATTTTACATTTTGATTTCAATATCTACGCCGGCGGGGAGGGTTAAAGACATTAAGGATTCTATGACTTTCTGATTAGGAGTCAAAATATCAATAATCCTTTTATGGACTCTCATCTCAAATTGTTCTCTGGCATCTTTATGGACAAAAGAAGACCGATTGACAGTGAATTTTTTTATTTCAGTTGGCAAAGGAATCGGTCCTAAAGCTCCTGAACCCTGCCTTAAAATCGTTTCAATAATCTGCTTTGCCGAGCTGTCAACAACCTTATGGTCATAAGCCCGCAACTTAATTCTAAGTTTCGGCTTTAATTCTATTTCTTTGCTTTCAGCGATTTTCTTTTTAACCATCTTGCAAGGAACTTTTTATTTGTTTATTTTTGTTACCACTCCTGCTCCTACGGTTTTCCCTCCTTCCCTGATGGCGAATCTCTGTTTCTCTTCCATGGCGATCGGGACGATTAATTTTACCTTCAAGTTAACCGTATCGCCGGGCATAACCATTTCCGTGCCTTCGGGCAATGAAACGTCTCCGGTAACATCGGTAGTTCTGAAATATAATTGAGGCTTATATCCGGTGAAAAAAGGAGTATGCCTGCCGCCCTCTTCTTTAGTTAAAATATAAACTTCTCCGTCAAATTCGGTATGAGGAGTGACCGAGCCGGGTTTGGCCAAAATTTGGCCTCTTTCCACGTCTTCTTTTTTCAATCCCCGCAAAAGTATGCCGACGTTATCTCCGGCCATACCTTGATCAAGGATCTTATTAAACATCTCAATACTGACAACCGTGGTTTTTATCGTCGGCTTGACTCCGATTAATTCCGCCTCGTCGTTGGAATTAATTATACCTCTTTCAATTCTGCCGGTGGCCACTGTTCCCCTGCCTTCAATAGAGAAAACATCTTCTACTGCCATTAAAAATGGCTTTTCGGTTTCTCTGATCGGATCCGGGAAGTAATCATCAACCGCTTTCATTAATTCCAAAATTGGTTTAGCGGCTTCGTCGTCAGCCGATTTGGCTTCTAAAGCTTTTATAGCCGATCCTCGGACAATGGGAATTTGGTCGCCGGGGAAATTATATTTCTTTAATAATTCTCTTACCTCTGATTCAACTAAGCCAATAATTTCCGGATCGGAAACAGCGTCGCATTTATTTAAAAATACGACCAAAGACGGCAAGCCAACCTGTTTTGCCAAAAGAATATGTTCTCTGGTTTGAGGCATAGGGCCGTCAACCGCCGAGACCACTAAAATAGCGCCATCCATTTGAGCGGCTCCGGTAATCATATTTTTGATATAGTCGGCGTGACCCGGACAATCAATGTGAGCGTAATGCCGTTTTTCCGTTTCGTATTCCAAGTGAGAGATGGAAATTGTTAACCCTCTAGCTTTTTCTTCAGGAGCGGCATCGATTTCATCAACCGATCTTTCTGTTGCCCTGAAACCTTTCAGTTTCATGACATGCAAAATCGCCGACGTTAAACTGGTTTTGCCATGGTCAACGTGACCAATGGTGCCGATATTCATGTGGGTTTTGCCCCTGACAAACTTTTCTTTTTCCGCCATATGTTTTTTATTAGTTATTAATAATTAGTTACACGACTATTATATTATTATTTTCTTTTGCCGTCAATGATTTCTTGAGCAATATTAGCCGGCACTTCTTCATAATGGTCAAACTCCATTGTAAAGATTCCTCTTCCCTCTGTCAAGGATCTTAAGGCTGTGGCGTAGCCAAACATTTCCGATAAAGGAACTTTACAATTAATAACCTTGGCCGTTAAGCGATCTTCGGTTTCTTCAATCCGGCCTCTTCTGGAAGATAAATCCCCTACTGTATCGCCGAAAAATTCCTGGGGAACAACAACTTCTGTTTTCATTATCGGTTCCAAAATTATCGGCTTGGCTTTTTTAATGGCATCCTGAAAAGCCATTGATCCGGCAATTTTAAAAGACATTTCCGAAGAATCAACTTCGTGGAAAGAACCGTCAAAAA
>JBBTTI010000006.1:0-1049 GCA_038078735.1 Patescibacteria group bacterium
GTTAGTTTTAGGTAAAAAACAAAAAACAGAATTAGCTGTAAAAGGAAGAACATTAAATAAAATCGGGGTTATATTAAGTGCAATAATACTTGTTATTTTGATTATAGCGGTAGTATATTACAGTTTTAAAACCAACAAACTACCTTTAAGCAACTTCCCTGCAGCTTAAAACTTTTAAAATGAATAACCCCGCCCTAAAGGGCGAGGTATCAAGGATAAAAACAAAATGTTAAAACAAATTAGTCCAAGGTTGAGAAGAAGCAATATAGTGTTGAACAGCTTCACTAGTTGTATTTCCAACACTCCTGAAGAATTTTCCAGGACTCCAGAAGTGTCCTTTAGTGAAGTAATTCCTCAGCCAGGGATGCTTATGCAAAAGCTTGAAGGCACTGTATCCTTTAAACAGTTGCAAGGCTTTGCTAACACTCATGGTAGTTGGCATTTCAACAAACAAGTGGATATGGTCAACAGCAATGTGCAACTCATAAATTTTGAATCCATTCTTGTAGGCGACTTGCCTAATAAAAAACTCACAATCCATTCTGACTCCATAAAACTTCATGGGGTCTCTGGCATATTTGCATTTCCAAACAAAGTGGAAAGCATTTTGTCCGAAGCTGTGTTTAAAACTTTTCAAATCCATTTTATGTCTCCTCAGAATATAGCTCATGCTAAATCTGATAATTTAGTTTCTGGGGCTCAACAGAGCCTCAGTAATATTAACAGAAATCAAGAATTAAATTTTATGGGGGGTCGCATTCCTCCCATGTTTGAAAACATGGGTACCCTGCGACAGATGTAATGGAGATGAGTAAAAAATGAAAAGAAATATATTTAATCCGAGTTTGAAGCTAATTATATTTGCTGTTGTGCTTTATATTTTGAATGTATTATTAATCTTACAGCTTATTCCGATATTTGAAAGTCAAACAGCTGGAGCAAAGATTGTGAATTTAATTGTGTCACCACCAAACTTTATTTTTGAGGATCTTACTGAACTTTCTTCAACCACGCTTAATTTTACCCTTTTGCCAAGTAGTCCCCCCTTT
>JBBTTI010000007.1:0-1801 GCA_038078735.1 Patescibacteria group bacterium
AATGAATCCGGGATTATCATCAAAAAATATGGTCAGTATTTGGGAGATCCTTTTACTAATAACGAAGCCGAATATCATGCCGTTATCTCGGGGCTGAAAACATTACTTGCGATGCCAGAATTTGTTGCCAAAGAAACTGCGGTGGAAGTTTGTAGTGATTCTCAGCTTTTGGTAAATCAAGTTTCGGGCACTTTTAAAATCAAACAAGAACATATTCGTGCCTTTGTGGTAACTATTCATAGGTTAATAGAGCAATTTGCAACCGTGAAATTTGTTTCTATTCCGCGTGAAAAAAATAAAGAAGCTGATGCACTGGTTAACGAAGCCCTAGACGCCCAAGCGGGGAGTAAGTCGTTGTTTTAGTAATCCTTCGGCTTCGCTCAGGACAGGTCGTTTTCTAACCAATAGCTTGGAAACGTTTTAACATTTGATTTGGAGTTAAAAAATTGATACCCATATGAAGTCTTTCGTCGTTGTAGTAGGTTAAATAAGTAGGCATTTTTTTGTTGAATGTTTTAACACTCGTTCTTAGATCGTCCAAGCATTCTTCTTGTAGTGTTCGGTTGAATCGCTCTAGATATGAATTGTCATTCGGTTTTCTAACGCGCGAGTGCCGATGTAAAATCTTGATTCTTTCAGAGAAGTGTTGAGAGAATTCCGAGCCGTGATCAGATTGGATACAGGTGAATTTGAACTCGGCAACATTCTGGGCCATTTTCAAAAACTTAATGCTTTGCCTGGTACCAATCTTGTCAGTCGCCCACGCAAAACACCAGCGAGAGCAGACATCAATGAGGGTGTAAACATAAATCCTTTTCTTTTCAGAAATCATCAGGTGAATGGTATCTACCATCACTAAGTCTCCTGGTTTTAAGACTAACGGACGTTCAATGGATAGATGTAATCTTTTCCACGGGCTTCGCTTTTGAATCAATCCAGCACGGTCTAAGGTTCTTTTTACACTACTTAAGCTTACCATAACTCCTTCGTTGAGCAAGTATCGGTGAATGACTTCACTGCATCGCCTACGCCTTTTTTTACAAGAAATGATGGCATTCACTTTTTTCTCGGTTAGCCCGTTGGGGTGACGGTGGGGACGGGAAGAAAGAGTTGGGATAATCCACGAACCCTCTTTTCTCATTTTTTTACACCACTTGCTGACAGCTCCTTTGGTGTAGCCGAAGTATCGGGCGACCTCGCTGACTTTTCTACCGGCTCGCACCATATTGACCGCTTTGGCTCGGAGTCGAGGAGCCTTGGGGTTGGTTGTATATGCCATGTTTGGAAATACTTAATAGTATGTAATTATCTTACAATAATTTACTGAAAAGTGTTTCCAAGCTATTGAACTATTACGAGGGGCTTGATCTTTTAAACAAAAAACTGTTAAATACCCGCCCCTACCTCTTGAGCCTTTGCCAAGAGAATTAATGTCGGCGATAGTCCATTCAAGTGCTTCGCAGATTTTCCCTATTTGCGTTGAATGAATTGACACAATCTTTCTCCTTGCCAGAGGCCATTGAAAGAACAAAAACTAAAGTAAATTTATCATAATTTTAAGCACGCCGTCAAATTGATTAGCATTTTTTTGGAGTAAAAATTGAAAATCCCGCTCAGATAGTATATTATGGATAATATTTATATTTTACAATTCAAAGTATTTAAGAAAATAAAATATATGCAAAGCATATAATTAATCACTCGGTCGGAATATAAAAATGCGTTTTTCTATTCCTCCCTCCTTCATAATTATGAAAACAAACATAAAAAAATTAGAAAAATCGCAATTGGAAGTTAATTT
>JBBTTI010000008.1:0-2282 GCA_038078735.1 Patescibacteria group bacterium
CGTTACTTTCTGTCTTATCTATTTTGTTGTTGGGCGAAAGAATTAATTTGTGGATCGTGCTACCCTCAAATTGAGTAACGCCTCTTGAATTTCTACCCGCCCAATGTTTCAAAAGAATGGTTGATTTGAGTAAATCTAACTGAAACATTGATATAAGGATTTGATTAACTATTTTATTCGGCTCTATCCCAATAAAATAAAACATGAAGACAGATTTATCCTTAGCGAGAAATTCTAGCAACTTATCAATGTTGTATCCTTTTGGGTTAGAGCTTAATATCATGATCTTTGTTTTTACATCAGTAGAGGTGTCATACTTGTCAAACACTCTAATATAATCGCCGAGACTATTTTTCGTTTTGAACCCCGGAACCGCACTCCCGTTTTTGCGAAGCGCTGTAATTAAACTTTTTCTAAGTTCATCATCTTCTCCGGCGATAAGATACTCTATAATTCTCCCGCGAATATTAACGTTTTCAATAAATCCTGCTATTAGAATTTCGTTTTTATACTTTTTAACCTTTGAATCCAAGTCAGATTTTAGTTGTGAATATTCTTCTGATTCGATAAATTTGATTGCTCTTTCGGGGGCGGAGTTGATTACAGTTTTAGCGACAGAAGAAATACTAAATTTTTTCCACGAGGGACTGATGTTAGTTGTTGCTTCTACTAAGCGTTCAAGGTTACCTTCAAATCCAATTTCCGTGTGAATATTAAATAATTTTTCAAAATTCTCCGGTGAATTGTCTAGTCTTTCAAATAGCTTAACGATGTCTGACCCGTTAATGCTCCCCCTGATGTTATCAACCCTAAGCTCTTGTGAACTATGACTGACTTTCTGTAAAAAAGTTGTGTTGGCTAAGTAAAGGATATTTTCTTTTGCTGTTACTAAACAAACGATAAATGGTTTATCGTCATACTTCTGTAAGTTAGAAAGCGATATAACGGTATTGGAAAAACCACCGGAGGCAGAGTAACTAAAACGAACGGCAAAGTGTTTTGAGTAAAATATAGACCTATCTTTAGTCAATTTAAATTTCTTTTGAACTTCATCAATAAGGGTGGCCTTATTACCAATCCCGTCTTTGGACTTTATGAAATTAATAAAAGAAAAAGTGTCTTTATTCATCATAGTAATTTATCGTTAAACTCTACTTTACCCTTCTTTCCGTTCCCATTCATTTGTTCGCTTAGAGTGTTCCTTTCCCAAAAAACGCCATCAGAATACCCTTGGATATTTTTTATATTATTCGCCGTTTCTAATCGTTTTTCTGTTAGGCAACAATACAATTCGTCAATCTCAACTCCAACATATCTGCGACCAAGTTTCTTAGCAACGACAGAGGTTGTGCCAGAACCAAGAAACGGATCAAAAACTACATCATTTGGCTTTGAACTGGCTAAAATAACTTTTGCAACCAGCTTTTCTGGCTTTTGAGTTGGGTGATCTGTATTCTCGGACATTGACCAAAAAGGAATAGTTATATCCGTCCAAACATTTGATGGATAAGTAATTCGATATTTACCATCACTACTTTCTTCCCAATCTTTTGGTGCACCATTATCGTGTTTATATGGGGCAATGACTTTCCGCTTCATTTTTACAGCATCAACATTGAAATGATAGTCATTGGATAGTGTGCAAAACCAAATATCTTCCGAGCAATTTTTCCAATTGCTTTTTGCACCCCTGCCTTTCTCTCTTTCAAAAGTTATTCTGTTTTGAATCGTGAAATATTTCTTAGCTACATTAAAAATTGCTCCCGAAGATTTCCAATCTCCACAAATATAAATAGAGGCATTTGGTTTTAACACTCTGATTAATTTTGCTATCCAAGAATCAAGCCATTGTTCGTATTTCTCTGACTCCATTTCCTTAAAAGAAGTTAGATTAAATTTTTTGTTGAGATTGTAAGGGGGGTCAACAAAAACTAAATCTACAAATTTGTCTGGTAGATACTCTAATACTTCAAAAATATCTTGGTGTATCGTTTTGTTCTCTATTTTCTCTAAGGAAACTGGCCTGTCTATTTTTATCAATCTTTTTTTCAAAACAGAAAGATCAACATCGCTAAGATTAATCGTTCTATTTCTTCCCGCTCTAACTTTTTGTTTTTTATTTTCCATATTTATTGCAATAAATCTGCTGATGACACTTTTAAAAAATCAGCTAACTTTGTAATGGTTGCAAGAGTAGGGTTTGTCTTCCCATTCTCTATATTACTTAAAAAACTCTTTGGCATACCTAATGCTCGCACTATATCTCCCTGTGATATACCTTT
>JBBTTI010000009.1:0-29572 GCA_038078735.1 Patescibacteria group bacterium
GAGTCAACTTCGTGGAAAGAACCGTCAAAAAGAGTAACCGTTAAATCAACCATATGATATCCCGCCACCACGCCTTTATCGGTTGCCTCCTTTACGCCTTTTTCCACGGCCGGAATAAATTCCCGGGGAATGGATCCGCCCTTGATATCATCAATAAACTCAAATCCCTCGCCGCGATTTTTCGGTTCCACCCTCAAGAAGACGTGGCCATATTGGCCTCGGCCGCCCGATTGCTTGATATATTTTCCTTCAGCCTCGGCAGCAGTTTTGATTGTTTCCCTATAAGCCACTTGCGGCCGACCGACATTTCCTTCAACTTTAAATTCTCTTTTCATTCTGTCAACGATAATCTCCAAATGCAGTTCTCCCATGCCGGAGAGTATGGTTTCTGCGGTTTGTTCGTCGGTTCTGACCCGGAAAGTCGGATCTTCCTCAGCCAACCGGCGCAAAGCCATGCCCATTTTTTCCTGGTCAGCTTTAGTTTTCGGTTCAATCCTGATTGAAATAACCGGTTCAGGAAAAGTAATTTTTTCCAGTACAATAGGGCTGGTTTCATCAGACATCGTATGCCCGGTTGAAGTATTTTTTAAACCAACTGTAGCGGCAATATCTCCGGCGAGAATCTCTTCAACATCCTCTCTTGAATCGGCGCGCATTTTTAAAATTCGGCTGATTCTTTCTCTTTCTTGAGTAGTAGTGTTTAAGATATAAGAGCCCTTTTTTAAAGTGCCCGAATAAACCCTGAAAAATGTCAGTGTGCCGACAAAGGGATCGGAAGCCACTTTAAAAGCCAATGCGGAGAACGGTTCTCCGTCATTTGGTTTTCTTTCAATAGGTTCACCTGTTTTAGGATCAGTGCCCCTGGTATTCGGCAAATCAGCCGGAGACGGTAAATAATAACAAATAGCGTCTAAAACCGGCTGAACTCCTTTATTTTTTAAAGCAGATCCGCAAAAGACCGGAATTAATTTATAAGAAATAGTCGCTTTTCTTAAAACATTTCTTAATTCGTCTATGGAAATTTCTTGACCAACTAAATATTTTTCCAATAATTTTTCATCTTCCCCGGCAATTTTTTCTATTAAAATCTTTTGCCACTTTTTCGCTTCCTCCAACAAGTCAGCCGGAATTTCCGCTTCCCTGACGATTTCGCCTAAATTTCCTTCAAAGTATAGGGACTTCATCGCCAATAAATCAATTACTCCTTCAAATTTATCTTCAGCTCCGATGGGCAATTGCAAGGCTACAGCGTCCGGCGATAATTTTTGCCAGATTGATCGCAATGATTTTTCAAAATCAGCTCCTGTGCGATCCATTTTATTAATAAAACAAATTCTGGGAACCCTAAACTTATCGGCTTGGCGCCAAACTGTTTCCGATTGAGGTTCCACTCCGGCCACTCCATCAAAAACCACTACTCCGCCATCCAGCACCCTCAAAGATCTTTGGACCTCAGCCGTAAAATCAATGTGGCCGGGCGTATCAATAACATTAAATTGATATTCGTTTTCTTTTTTCTTTTCTTTATCTCTCGGAGTCCAAAAACAGGTGGTAGCCGCCGATGTAATAGTAATTCCCCTTTCTCTTTCTTGGGCCATCCAATCCAAAACCGTTGTTCCATCGTCAATGTCGCCTATTTTATGAGTGATGCCGGTGTAAAATAAAATCCGCTCGGAAGTGGTTGTTTTTCCGGCATCAATATGAGCGATAACGCCAATATTACGATATTTTTCTATGGGATAGGCTCTCGGCATATTAAATCAACGAATAACGAATTATGTGCGAATATACGAATTTCATATTTTAAGTGTTAGACGAAAGTGTTAGACGCCAGACGTCTAACAACCCCCCCATAACTCATTGACGTCTGACGTCAATGCGTCTAATTAAATTCCCTTGCATATTATCAACGAATAACGAATTAGTTGCGAATACCCGAATGGAAATTATTTTTAAATATCTCTCCTATCTCTTTTTCCAATTTCGTCGATTCTCCAGTTAAGAACCATCCAAAACAGCAGACCCAATACAAGGTAAAACCAATTCTGTTTAGCAATGAAATATAATGTCCCTGCCATGATAAAACATTGTGCAAGGAACAAAAATCTCTTTGTCTTACGATTTTTATTTTGCATAAAATTTTTTATTCGTATATTCGAAAAAGATTCGCTATTCGCTGATTTCTAAAAGGCGAAATGGGCGAAAGCCCGATTGGCTTCGGCCATTCTATGAGTATCTAATTTTTTCTTAATAGCTGCTCCTTCATTATTTGAAGCTAAAAGCAATTCATCGGCCAGTTTTTTATGCATTGGCTTGCCTTTTTTATTTCTGGCCGCTTCCAAAATCCAGCGAATCGCCAAAGCTAAACTCCTGTCTGCCGGCACTGGACGAGGAACTTGGTAAGTGGCGCCCCCCACTCTTTTCGGTTTAATCTCCAGAAGAGGCCTAGCATTTTCTAAGGCCTTTTCAAAAACTTCCAAGGGTTCTTTTTTGGTTTTTTCTTTTAAAATATCAAAAGCGCCATAGACAATTTTTTTGGCTACGGTTTTTTTGCCCATCTTCATAATCTGATTTATAAATTTAGCCACTACTAAATTATTATAAATAGAATCGGGCTGAATATTTCTGTCTTCTCTATGTTTGCGTCTGCTCATAAAATTAATAAATCGTTAAAAGAAGCTTAGCTTCTCACTTAGAAGCTAAGCTTCTAAGTTTTCACTCTCTTTACTCCATATAAACTTCTCTTTTGTTTTCTTCCTTCCACTCCTCCGGTATCCAGCACTCCCCTGACTATATGATATCTGACTCCGGGCAAGTCTTTAACCCTGCCGCCCCTGATCATGACAATAGAGTGCTCCTGCAAATTATGCCCTTCGCCGGGAATGTAAGCTGTCACTTCTTTTCCTGAAGTCAATTTTACCCTGGCCACTTTTCTCAAAGCCGAGTTCGGCTTTTTCGGAGTAACGGTAAAAACCTTTAAGCAAGTGCCTCTTTTAAATGGCGAAGGAAATTCCACCGGCCGATTTTTTTTCGGATTAAAACCAAAACTCAAAGCCTGAGTCTTATCCTTACCCACCGCTTTTTTTCTTTTATGTTTAATTAATTGTCTGATTGTTGGCATAACTCTTTTAATCTAACAAATATCAAAATTAAAATCAATAGCCAGAAATGTTAGACATTCAATGTCTAACATTCTTCCGAATAAAACATTTTTGCGTGGATTTTATTTTGCTTGATGATATGGCGGAAAAATTGCGGTCGGCCAACTCTGATTCTTTAAGAAAATCAGCGTCTTTGGCCGACACTTCGGGGTGCACCTGAAAAGCGCGTTTGTTCCAACCAAGAATATGCAAACCTGAAAGCCGTCTCACCCGAGAAAGAGCCACATAGCCCTGGCCAAATTCAAAAACACTGCTCAAATCTATAATCGCCTCATCCAAACTCATTCCTTGGCTTTTGTGAATAGTAATCGCCCAAGCCAAACGAAGCGGCAGCTGCTCAATGCTCGCCCGAACTTTTCCATTCTCTTCAAAATCCCAATCCATCGGCTCAACATCAATTGTTCTGCCATTTCGTATTTTTACAACCGGATAACCGTTATATTCATTGAACCCCTCAACGTAGCCGAGCGTGCCATTTACAAATCCTTCTTTTTGATTATTTTTGGTAAAAATAACTACTGCGCCGACTTTGAGACAAAGTATTTCGGGCGAAAGGCATCCCCTTTTCAAAGCCGATGCCAGGGCATCCAATCCTTGCGAAGACATGTTGAATATTTTTGCCTCGCCGGGAAGTTTATCAAGTATTTCATTATTAACCCTATCCACGTTGGCATTATGGGAAAAAAGTTTTGGCACATCGCTTGGCGCCAAATGACTTTCTGTTTTTCTAGTCTCAATATAACGCAACTGCTTAGCGCTAAAAACATTGCGCCTGATAGATGAAAGCACGGAAAGAAAATTAGCGTCATCTTGCCTGTATTGCTCGGTAAGATAGCAAACCGTTGGCTTAACTTTGGCCCAGACAGGCGAACCGTAAGCAAAACGCACTTCCTGTTCTGTTTTTGTAATCGGCGGAAGCTGGAAAAAATCTCCGACAAGAACTATTTGCATTCCGCCAAATGGTTTTGAATCTTGCTTAATCTCGCGACAAACAGCATCAACCATGGAAAGAGTTTCGGGATTAAGCATCGACACCTCGTCTATGATAAGAACCTTGCTACGCAAAACGCGCTTGACAACATATTTGGTTGCAGCGATTTTTTTAAGATCTCTTTTTTCTAATTTTGATTTAATTCCGATACCGCTCCACGAATGAATCGTCATTCCGTTAATGTGAGTGGCGGCAATACCGGTAGAAGCTGTAATGGCCGGCTCAATTCCTTGATTGCGCAAATACGCCACATATTGATTAACAACATATGTCTTTCCCGAACCCGGTTCGCCAGTCAAAAAAACATTCCCGCCAAGTTTAAGTATCGCTAGGGCTTTTTCTTGCGTCATCCTCTTCGCTTATTTTATTTTAATTAATACCGGAATTTCAAATGCGTCGTCGTGTTCGGGCAGGCCGGACGGATTGTCTTTACGCAATATCAATGTTCCCCTATTGCTGTAAGCATTTTTATCTGCTGTAAAAGTCAGGGTGGCTTCAAATGGCACAAAATCCGCAGTCATCCAATCGCTTTTTGCTTGGGCGATACCCTGGCCGATTATTAATCCGTCCCAGTCGACAAGAACAACCGGAAAACTCGCTTCAAAAAACCAATGGCCTCGCGCCTCTCCGGTAATTATCAGCGGATTTTGGACAGTTTGATTCGGCTTTGGAGAATCAACGCGAATTAGATCCTCCTTCCCCGCCGGCTCATTTTTTTTGTTCATTTGCCAAAAAACACCCGCCCCCGTAGCGACTAGAATTAAGATTGCGATAATAATTGAGATTATTTTCTTCATATTTACCCTTTCCACAAGCCGTGGATAGTGCAGTATTCGCGGGCGATGATTGTTTGATTCGGTTCGGGGGAAACTTCGAATAACGCCTCGGGCTTGTCGCCGGGTTTAAGGAATTTACGGCAAGACCTAGCGTCAATAATAATTTCTATCCATTCAATATAATGAGCTTCTTCCATCGGATGCGGCGCCGAACCTACTTTGACCAAAATCCCCTGCTCGGTTTTTTCAATAACCGGCACGTGTTTTTCAAAACCTAACTCCTGGGTTTTTTCTTGAAGCAATTCCATGGGCTGGCCGCAGCAAACAAGCTCGCCTCCGGCCGCATGGATAACTTCAACGATATTGCCGCAAACATTGCATCTATAAATTTGTTTTAGTTTTGTCATTGAACAAATTTTTAATTTATTAGAGCGCAAAGACTCGACCGGTGGTGAAATAAAAGAGGATGTAAGCTAAAAGAGAAACCCATTTGAGTCCATAAAAGATAAAAAATATCAAAATAAAAAATCCATACCGCGAAAGAAAAATCTTGAAATTGGCAAAAATTTTATCGGGCAAAAAACGGAATAAAATCCAGGAGCCGTCTAAGGGCGGCAGAGGGACAAGATTAAAAATTCCCCATAAAAAATTATAAAAAACAATAATGCCGAAAAGAAAAGAGAGCTGGTCTGGCATTTGCGCGAATCTGATAATCAAGCCGAAAATAATAGCAATTAAAAAATTGGTTGCCGGACCGGCCAAAGAAACCTTTAATGCGCCCCATTTTTGATCTTTAAAATTAAAAGGATTAATCGGCACCGGCTTTGCCCAGCCGAAAATAGGACCGGAGAATCCCGATGTTGAATAAGAAAAAATCAGAATCAGAGGGAGAATAATTGTGCCGAAAAGATCAATATGCTTTAAGGGATTCAATGTCAATCGCCCGGCTTCT
The DNA here is from genome assembly GCA_038078735.1 of Patescibacteria group bacterium. Taxonomy (GTDB): domain Bacteria; phylum Patescibacteriota; class Minisyncoccia; order Minisyncoccales; family CAZWNE01; genus JBBTTI01. The sequence continues at coordinate 5,881 of JBBTTI010000009.1, forward strand.
TTGGCGGTCGCATCGCCTAAACGCAAAGCCACGCTGCCGTGAGCAAGTTCGTGGATAACGACGGAAAGAAATAAAACAATTATGCTAAATATTGTAATCTCCATAAACATATGATAACATAATCCCATGGCAAACCAATGCGCAATTTGCGAAAAAAAGAAAATGGTAGTTTGGCGGATCGTCAAACTCCGTGGGAAATATAATCCCACTAAAAAAAGAATTCAAAAGCCCAATTTGCAATGGACTAAATTAGCGTCGGGTGAAAGGGTCAAAGCCTGCGCCAAATGTATTAAGAGACTTGCCATGGCGTAAAACAAAAAGCCTGCGGGCTGTCGTATATTAGTATTATGCAAGGCTGGGGGTCTTGTGAACTGGGTGCAATCCCCAGCAGCCCGAAATTAGCCAACAAAAAATCCTAGAGCGCGAGCTGAAGGATTTTTTGTTTTAGGGCCCGTCCCTTTCAAGGAAATTCCATTAAAATTCAAGTGGGTGTCTAAGCCTCTACCCAAGGGTAAAGAACATATCCGACTCCCATAAAAAAGTAATGTGGAATTTTGAAAGAAGCCGGGCCCCAAAAGCTATTCTAAAGTTCCGTCTAAATTTACGTCGTACAATATCCCCTCCTGAATCAGTTTGTATTTTATTATTTCTTCCGGTTTAAACCAATGGTTGATTTCATTTTCCGCCTCCTCAACCGATCCGGAAATGTGCGTTAGATTGCGGACCGCTCTTTTATCATCATCGGCAGTCTGATAAGAGTCCAGCATGAAATCTCCGCGAATAGTGCCGACATCGGCAGAAAGAGGTTCTGTTGAACCGGTAATTTTTTTTATCATTGCCACGGCATTCATTCCCTGCCAGACCATTGCTGCTACGGGACCGGAAGAAAGATATTTTTTCAACCTTTCTAATGTTATTCCTGAAACCTTTATCGGGTCTTCCGATGGCGGGACTAGTCCCTTTGCCTTATAGCCAGCAATGGTTTTTTCTCCGTTTCTTTGGCGCCATGAAGGATCTAGATTATAATGTTTTTCCACCATTTCCGGCGTAGGCACAACAAACTTTAAAGCGATAAGTTTCAAACCAGTCCGTTCATAGCGAGAAATAATTTCCCCCATCAATGATCGCTGAACGCCGTCGGGTTTAATTAAGACAAGTGTTTTTTCTGTTTTTGAATTGTTATTTTTTATAGATATCATTTCCGTTAGAAATAATTTTAATATCGCCGTTAATATCTGTTCTTAAAATATTTATATCATATTTATTCAAAACATCCAAGACTTCTTGGTGGGGATGGCCGTAGGAATTATTTTTACCGGCGGAAATTACGGCAATTTCCGGAGAAACCTCTTTTATAAACTCATCTCCGCTTGAAGTTTTGCTGCCGTGATGGCTAACTTTTAAAACATCTGAGTCAATACTGATTAATTCTTTCTCAACCGATTTAGTAATATCTCCTGTGAATAAAAAAGAATTTTCACCGAAAGTTAATTTAGCGACAATGGAAGTATTATTGCTGTCTTTAAAAACTTTGCCCTCTAAATTTTCAAACGGAGACAGGACTAAGAGGCTTAGCCTCTCGGAGAGGCTAAGCCTCTGATCGGCATGGGCGATAATAATTTTTGCCCCCTCTTCTTTAATCAGCCTTTCCCACTCTTTATATTCGGCCGTATCCCTGACCACTCCGGTCCATAAAATATTTTCCACTTTGTATCTTTTTAAAACATCCAGCAAGCCAGACATATGATCTTTCTCCGGGTGAGATAAAATAATCAGATCAATGGTTCTATCCCAAAATGGCATCTCTTTTCTTAATTTTTCCAAAATAGCCGAGGACGGCCCTCCATCAATTAAAATTTGCTGGCGCTGGGGAGTTTCAATAAAAATACTATCCCCTTGCCCGACGTCAAAAAAATTCACTTCCAGAAATTTATGCTTGTTTGAATCATAAACCCCCAGCCAAGCAAAAAGGTTTACCAGAAATAAAACTGCTAAAATCCCCGCTTTCTTCCACATTAAATAATTCTAACACATCCCAAACAAAAACCCCCGACGTAACGTCGGGGGTTAAACTTAAACAGGTTTTTTGCCTAAAATTCGGAACATTTTGGTGTTACACTTTGGGCAGGTGCCAGTCATCGCCCTTCTTTCTACTCCGCCCTTTCCTTTCATCGCCACTTCCTTCTCTCCTGTCATTTCTCTTTTATCCTTGCATTTTACGCAATATCCAGTTGTTGCCATAAATATTTAAAAAACGAGTTTAACGAAGTTTGAAGATGAGGCAACGCCTCATCGCCATCGACCTTTGGAGTTATTTTTGTCATTGTTGTCTTATTCTCTCATATAAGCCTAATTTAAGCAAGGAGCGCCGTCAAGAGCCAAATTAGAGTCAGCCCCAGAATAAAAACCAAAAAATGGACTGCTGAATTTTTAGAATTGCTTTCTTGCTTGATTTCGGGAATAAGATCGGAAGCGGAAATATAAATAAATGAACCGGCGGCGAAAGCCAGAAGAAAAGGAATAGCCTCGGCGATATTTTTAAATAGAAAAAACCCGATTATCCCTCCCAACACCGCTGCAATAGCCGAAAGAAAGTTTAAAAATAAAGCCCTTAACCGCTTAACGCCTCCGTAAATTAAAATACCGAAATTGCCTATTCCTTGGGGAATTTCGTGCATAGCTACGGCCAAAGTGGCGATAACGCCTATCTGAAAACTGGCCAAAAATGAGCCGGCGATAATTAAGCCGTCAATAAAATTGTGCAAGCCGTCGGAAATTAAAATCAAATAAGAAAAAGGGGCGATTTCCGGATGCCGGGTTGAGTGATGATGGTGCCACTTGATAAACTGCTCTAAAATAAAAAAAGCACAAAATCCAATGACAAAATAAAGGAAGATCGCAATCAAAGAGACTCCCTCTTCTTGGCCCTTCTCAATGGCTTCGGGCATTAAATCAAAAAGAGCGCTGGCCATTAAACCGCCGGCCGAAAAAGCCACTAAAACCAAAATAATTTTATTGAGCAGTTTATCTTTTAAAAACAAAATCAAAACCCCGACAAATGAGATTAGGCTGACCAGAAAAGTAGCGATTAAAATCCAAATAAAAGTAGTCATTTAATCAAAAACTATTTTTTCTATTTTTCATTCCCTCTTCAACTTTCTTTTCAGCAATTTCCATGGCCACTTCCCGGGGGTTTTTATTTTTTTCAACGCTTTCACTCAAAACCTTTTTAGCAGTATTTTTTATTTTATCTTCAATCGTTTCAAACATTTGCTTGTGGCTATAGCCCTTATATTCGCAATAAGAAGAAATAACCCCTCCGGCATTGGCCACAAAATCCGGGACAATCATAATCCCTTTGCGAAAAAGCTCATCTTCAATATCTTCTCTCATCGGAATATTAGCGGCTTCAACAATTATTTTGGCCTTTATTTTATCTTTATTGCCACTGTGAATCACATCTGTTATTGAGGCCGGAATCATAATATCCACCGGAATACTCCAAAAATTATCCGGATCTATCTTCTCAAGCTCGCCATGGCAATGGCAAATTTCTTTTCTTTGTTTAATCAGTTCTTCAACTTCATTTTTATCAAAGCCATTTTTTGCTAAAAAGGTGCCGCTTTTATCAGCGATGGCAATGACTTTAGCTCCCATCTCGGTTAAAAACCGATAAGCAAACGTACCGACATTGCCGAAGCCATGGATTGAAACCGTGGCATTTTTAATATTAATGCCGGCAATTTCAGCCGCTACTTTAGTTGCCTGGGCTACGCCAAACCCGGTGCTGCCGGCTTCGTGAGGAATGCCGCATTTTCTGCAGATTCCGCCTTCACAATCGCCGGTGTATTCCACGCACATATTATGGGGCTTGCCTGTTGCTGAATGCCAAATACCGGTTGCTTCGGCAACCCACTGCATTTCTTTTTCTCCGGTATTAATATCCGGTCCGGCGATATATTTTTCCGGAATAAACGGCTTGATGGCCCGAGCGAAACTCTGGACAAACTCTTTTTTAAGCTCGTCCGAACCGCCCAGCCATTTGATGCCGGCTTTAGCTCCGCCAAAAGGAATATCAGCCAAAGCATTTTTAAAAGTCATTGTTCTGGCCAATCTTGATACTTCTTCAACCGTAATATCGTGGGTCATTCTGATGCCCCCTTTGCCCGGGCCAAGGGCTGTGTTATCAATAACCAAAATTCCCTCCATGCCTATTTTGGAATCATGGACTTCAACGATATATTCGGGATAAAATTTCGCCTGCATAATTTTACTATATCAAAAAATCGCCCTCTTGGCGATTTTCTGATAACTTACTTAGATTCTGGTTACGTTGGTTGCGTTGGGTCCTTTTGGAGAATCAGCTTTTTCAAAAGAAACTTTGTCGCCTACTTTTAATTCTTCGTAGGTTACGCCTTTGACTTCGTTCTTGTGAAAAAACAAATCTTTTTCCTCGCCCTCAACAGTAATAAATCCAAATCCTTTGTCTGTAAGAGTTTTGATTGTTCCTTCCATAGTTTTTTCTTAAAATTTTTTATTTAGTAGTTTCCCGACCAAGACACTAACTTTCGCCATATTAGCATTTAAAAATAGACTTGTCAAGCCTATCTGGCCATAAATGCGTAGTAAAAGATAACTATCGCTACTATAATAATCATTGCTAGGGCAGACATCGTTTTGATTATTTCTTTTTTTTGGAAATAATTTTTTCCTCCGGAGTCAAAATCTTTAAAATCTTATCGAGTTTAAAGTTTATTGCTTCAAACTGTTCTTTATACTGGTTAGAATTGCCGCCGCTAAACCTGCTTGGGCCGGCATCTCTGTGGTTTCTGAAACAATCATTGCAAAAAACAGGCCTCTCGCCGGTTGGCCTGAAAGGAACTTCGCATTCCTTGCCGCAATCGCTGCAAGTTACTCTGTGCATTGTCGGTTTTCCGCCGCCGAAATCCCGCCGGCCGAAATCTCTCCTGCCAAATCCCCCATCACCCCTTCCTCCGCTTGGCCTATTGTCCCGATTAAAATTTCCCATAATTTATTTAATTAGCCCCTTTTGGCATTTACCGCAAGTAAATTTTCTAATTCAATAACCCTAATCTCTAATTTCTCAAACTCTGTTCGGTAAACTATCCCCTCTAATCGCTTAATGATTATTTGATCATTTTTATCTAGTCTATCTATATTTCTATCCATTCTGTCTAATTTAATTAACTTCTGATTAACTTCACTAAATTCTTTTTGGACCATTCTCGCCAAAGCATCGATTGTGATATTTTTGTTTGCCATGCTTTAATTATAGAAAACAACCAAACCGCTGTCAAATTAAACTCAACGAGTTATTTCAGGATCGCCATCTCGTATTGCGAATGGTTCCAACTTCTGCCAAAGTTCGTCTGGTATCGGCAGCTTCGCCAATTCTAAATTTTTATTTATTTGTTCTGGGCTTGAAACTCCCACCACGGTGGAATTTATTCTGTGATCGCGTAAAGAAAACTGGAGCGCAGCAGCAGCTAGCGGAACATTATATTCTCCGCAGATAATTGCAATATTTTTTACCCTCTCAATTATCTCTTTTGAAGGAATCTGATATACAGCCCGGCTATTTTCTTTCGGCCCGCTAGCTAAAATTCCAGCTGCATAAGGAGCGGCGTTTACTACGCCTATCCCTATTTTATTTGCTTCCTTAATAAGAGAATCAGCTACCTGCCAAAGTAAATTCCAACGATTATGAGTGATGACGACATCAAAACGTCCAGTCTTTATAAATGTTTGCAACATATCTATCGGGCCGCCCGATATCCCAATGTTAAGAATTATTCCTTCTTTTTTCATTTTCTCTAATTCTGCCACCGGACCATTTTCGGCTAATATTTCTTCCAAGGTTTTATTTTTATTTTTTTTATAATTTGGGTGATATTCCGGGTCATGGAGATAAACGAGTTGTAATTGTTTAAGTCCCAATCTCTTGCAGCTCCCCTGAACAGACTTCCTTATCTGTCCTGCCGAAAAATCATTAGTTTCTTTATTTCTGTCTGCCTTTGTGGCAATAATAAATCCTTCAGGCAGCTCCCCTCTTTCTCTTAATGCTTCCCCTATTCTCAATTCGCTATCTCCATAAACGCTGGCTGTGTCTAAAAAATTGATTTGTTTTTCAAAAATATTAAATAAAACTTCTGCCGCCTGCTTTTCGGGAACTTCGTAACCAAACTCCTTGGGCATATTTCCCAAAGGAGCGCAACCCCAGCATAATGGGGTGACAAAAAGATTTGTTTTTCCCAATTTTCCTCTTTCCCACTTTTTTTCCATATATCACACTTACTTCATTTTATATTTTTATATTTCCAAAACACACACCAGGGGCAAGTGATCGGAGACATCAACTTGGGGACAATAATGTTCTAAAACTTTTATATTTTTACTGATAAAAATTCTGTCAACCACCGCCTTATCATAACCCGACTGTTCCGGCTTTCTTTTTATATTAAAAGTATTGACTAATTCATCTTTGAAAATTTCTTTCAGATGTTTCCCGATATTGGCAACAGTCTTTGTCCCCTGGTTAACATTGAAGTCGCCGGTTAAAATAACATTTTCTTTGTCTTTTATTCCATTAATAATAGTTTTTGCCATTTGCAAACGGCGCTCGGTATCTTTACCGTCAAACCCCCAGATCCCTTGGGTATTAAAAATATTAATTTTAACTCCATTAATTTCTAAAACCGCTTGTTGAAGATTCCTCGGTATACGGGAAAAATCGGTGGTAGGCCGGATAAAATTATCATCATATGGGACATCGTAAAAAACTGTTTTTTCGGCAATAATAGGAAACTTAGAAAGAATAGCGTTTCCCTGTTCAGCTGTCCCCTCTTTCAAATTCTCTTTAAGAGCAGGAGCGAAACTGGCGTGATTATAACCGAGTTCAGATTTTAACCGGTTAAAATTTTTATTGTTACAAACCTCTTGTATGCCGATAATATCAGGATTTTCCTTGCGGAGAAACTCAAGAGCCGAATCAAAAAGCATACCGCCCAGCCAGATATTTAAAGAGATCACTTTTATCTGCATTTCTTACTGAACGGGCTGAGTGGTTGGAGATGTTTCTTGAACGGGAGGTTGTGGTTCTCTCATCTCCTGCATTTTCACTTTCTTTTCTTCGGCCTTATTCTTCATCTGCTCTTCAAGCTTATCGGTCATTTGAATAAAATTTTCTTTGGAAACTCCTTTCTTCTTGCCGACGGTCAATGCCTGATTAATCGTTCTCATAATATCATTCCATGACTCATCCATTAATTCCCTGGCCACCCGGTACTCCCCTTCGTTAAAATTACTGATTACCTCGCTGAAAGCCTCCTGAATTTGAGTTTTAATCTCAGCATTCTTAACGGCTTTCAACCGTCGCGCCAATTCCTGCGTTCGCTGGATGACATTGCTGATTTCGCCAATATATAAATCCTGCCTGACATCGTCAAACTCCCCCATAGCGCTTTCGTAATCGCCGCTGTTGTAAAACTCCTGCACTTTGGCTAAAACATCTTTCACTTCAGCTACTTTGGTTTTCACTCTCTCTAAATCAAGACCTAAACTCTGATATTTTTTTTGTCCCAGCATTTTTTCCAGTTTCTTGATTTCTTTATTCCACTGGGTTATCTCTTTAGGTATCTCAATCTGAGCCCGAAATTTATTAACCTCCTCCCATAATTGAGCGTCTCTGAATTCTTGGATATTGTCCCGAAGATCTATTCCTTCATTGATTTTGTTTTCAAAGCCGGCTACTTGTTCTAAAAGCGCGTTCATATCGCTGACCATCGTCGCTCCTCCGTTTGTCAGTTTCTTGGCTTGTTTAGTTAATCTGTTCAGCTCTTTTTTTATGTCTTTGATTTCTCTTAGCGCCTGCTGAACCTCTCTCGGGTCAACAAAGTCCTCGTCCATCATTTCCTGCCCTTCTTCTTCGGCAGGCATAATATCTTGAACTATTTTACCGATTGCCGACCAAAAAGAATTATCCGGCGCCTTGGCCAAAGCCGGCGAAGCAACAGCTAAAACACCCGACATTAATAATATTAAAAAAGTTTTTTTCATAATTTTATTTTAGTGATTTGATCGACCTTTGTCTTATTTATCTATATTTTCTTTTTTTTCGCTACGGCTTCCTTGCGAAGCCGGTTTATTTCCATTCGCTTCTTGGTTTTATGAGAATGCGATTTTTTATTTTTGCCTAAAGCCGAATCTCTTTTTCCTGGCATAGATGTATTTATTTATTAGTTAGTTAGTTAGTTATTTTATTATTATATCAAATTATAAATAAAATGTTAAGATATAACAAAAGCAAAAAGGTCGAGATTAATAAAAAAATCAGACGCAAATAAATATGGTAAAAAAAGTATTAGTTTCATCAATTGTTTCGTTAAGTCTTTTGGCCGGAGCACTAGCTGTCTTGGCCGAGACAACAACAACTGAATCAAATCCTGCTAAAACTGTAAATATCGCTTGCGTCCAAACAGCTGTCGGAGTTCGCGAAACCGCCATTCAGGTGGCATTCAGCAAATTCTCAACCGCTATCAGCTCTGCCTTACAAACCAGGGCCAGCGCTCTTTCAGCTGCCTGGACTATGACTGATAAAAAACAAAGAAATGCCGCGATAAAAACCGCCTGGGCTAATTTCAAAACCGCTAAAAAAGATACGACAAAAACATTCAGAACAGAACAATCAGTCGCCTGGAAGCAATTTGCAAAAAATCGCAAGGCCTGTAAGGCAGAGCCGACCAACGAAAGCCAAGGAGATGATATCTCCTTATAAATAATCAAAAACAATAAAAAAGTAAAAGCATTTTATAGAGACCCGTTCTCTATTTTTACCGTTCTCTATTTTTAAAACCTATTTCACGTCAACGATTTGAATTGAATCTCCTTTGACCCAGACATACTGAGTATTAGTCAAAACAATCATTGGCGTTGTCATATTATAGGCCTCATGGGGCATTTTTTCATAACTCTCCTTAAAGTCGGCGCTCCCCCAATGCGGCATGACAAGAAAATTTACGAGGCCTATTCCTTTAGCATTAAAATTATCTTCAAGGTAAGTCTCTAAAGAAAGTCCTGGCGCAGTGTCCTCTGCCATAATGAAGCTACCCGTGCTCGTCCCTATATACTTCCCGCCATTTTCAATAAATTCACGGATAAAGACATCAAAGCCAGATAAACGAACTTGATTCATCATGTACACCAAACTTCCACCTTCAACATACACAATATCAACATTCTTTAAATCTCTTCTTAAATCTTCGAGACTCTTTCCTGTAATTGTGTACTCAAAAATATCAAATCCCGCGTTAATCATTGAGGCCTTATTTTGCTCGTGCCAGTCTAAATCGCCCTCCTCTTTTTCAATTGGCGTTGTAATAAATGCTGTGCGCAGATTACTGTTTCTCTGATCTATTTTTTGCCTAATGTCCTCGGCCACGGTATTGACATCCGAAGTAAGAAAAAGTTCTCTCATGGATATATCCTACCAAAAAACCGCCCTTCGGTAAAACTCAGGGCGATTCTTTGAATGTTAGACATCCAATGTCTAACATCTACCGAATGTGTTTCCATCAGGATAGATTGATTATTTTTAAAGGATTAAAAACCTTATCCAGGAATTTTTTATCTTTGATTATATTCAACGACTTAATTTCTTTTCTTTCGAGCCAGAAAATTCCAAGTTTTTCCGGAGAAGAAAGAATGGGCTTTTTGTCCAGTTTTAAAATATAATTAAGAAAAACTGTGTGATCTTTTGTATTTTCGTCCGAGTTCTCTTCCGGAATATAATTCCAAATATCAAATAATTTGGGCTCTTTTTTCAAATTATAATTCAATTCTTCCTTCAGCTCCCTTTTTAACGTGCCGATTAAAGACTCGCCCCTTTCCACATGCCCGCCGGGAAAACCAAGACCGCCGTCCTTGTGTTTTATCATCAAGACTTCATCTTTATGTCTAAGCATAATTTTTACCGTAACATTCGGTCGCTTTTTCATATTTAAATTTTAGCACAAAATGAAAAACAGGACCTTATATACCAAAAAAAGAAAACCCCGATCTTATGGATCTGGACAAAAAATTGGAGGGGTTTCAAAAAATTTCAAGCGGAAATAAAAACAGGACCACTAGCCCTGCTTTTTATATTTTGCTCCATACCCTGGACAAAATCCGAACGCTGTTCAATGTTCGACACCGAGTGTCGCACACTTCCCCACTATTTATCTATATTTCGCATGGATGACGCCATCATTTGAATCATCTTTTACCATATTATTTTTCATTTTCTAGGGCCAACCTCAATAAAAATATTGTCTCGGTCTTAAGCTTCTCTTTTACCCAATCCTTTTGTTTTTCATCCAAAAGCTCGCCCATACCGTCCAAAACATTATGATCGTTGAATTTCTCCGTGCTTGAAACTAATTTTTGCAGGAATTCTTTATGCGATATACCCGATCTTTTTTCCACAATTTTTTTATTTATCGGCCAATTATTTTTAGCAAAATACCACACATCGTAAATATCGCGGTTAGTCCTGCCTAATCTCTCATACATTGCCATTAATTTATTGGCGAACATATCTTCTTTGACCATAACGAACATTGAAATCCCCATATACGACTTCAGCTCATATCTTGATCCGAAATCTCTACGATTAATTTCGATCTTAACATTTTGCGCATTTTTTACTTTTTCATTATATGAAAGAAGAAAAAACAGATTAAATCTTTTCTTCTCCGCCTCTTTTACCGTTCCGTATTTTTTTATTATTTTTTCAACTTTTTCAAAAACATATTCTTCTTTTTCCGAATCAAGCAAGTCAAAATCTAAGTCTACTGAAAAACGATCTAACCCGTAAAATAGATAAGCCGCGGTACCGCCTTTAAACCCTAAAAATGGCCCGATAGTACTGTCGGAATAAATATCCGATAAAATCCGGAGTAAAATATTTTTATGCGTTGACGCGTTTAATGCCATATGTAATTTATTGAGTGGTTTTATAGTATTCGTAGTATTTTTTTATTTTTTTTTCTATTTTTTTATTTTCATAAATAGGCAGTATTTCAAAAATCTTATCCCAATCCAAAGGCGACAAATTATCAAAATAATATTCCTTGCTTCTATAAATCGTATCCAAAAAAGCCCTCTCTTTTGTCGCGATTGAGTATTCTCCGCTTTGGTCAATGCCTTTGGGATTAATCAGAACATTTTTCTTTATTGTCCTGAAAGAAAATGTTTGACCGCCGCAAGCCACATCTCTTTTTACATACGACGCAACAAAAATCTGGCTATAATGCTGAAACGTTATTCCGGCTGGACCTAAAACGGTCTCAAAGCTCACGTAAGAGGGACGAAGTATATTGGCGGCCAATTCATATTTATCGTAATTTTTGTCTTTTGCGTAAAGGCCCCTGCGAAGGCGAACAAGCTTTCCTTTTCTAGTATAATAATTTAATCTAACTTGAGCCGTGCCTGCTTTTGCGCCACCCCACAATAAAATCACATCTTTTACTGAAAAGATGGTCTTTTTTGACCTCAATAAGATATCTAAATAATCCCCTTTTTCTGCTCTTTTATTCATATTTCGTACTGGATATTAGCTTTAACCTTATTTACAGTTTATATTATGCTTAGGAGCCTGTCAATGTTCGACACCGAGTGTCGCACATTTATAACATATCAGTTCAGCCGCCAGATGGCGAGGTTGAGGATTGCGGCAAAAGCGACCCAAGCGATATAAGGAATAAAAAGCAAACCGGCAGATTTTTTAATTTTGTAAAATTTCATGGCAACGATTAATATTAATGCCCAGAGAATTATAATTTCAGCGAAGGCTAATCCCGGATTTTTCATTCCAAAAAAGATAACCGTCCATAAAACGTTAAATATAAGATGGATGCCGTAAAGCCAGAGGCTGGTTTTAGCTCCTTTTATTTGTCGCTTTTTCCATATTAAATATGCGGCGATACCCATTAGAGTATAAAGCAAAATCCAAGCCGGGCCGAAAAGCCAGTTAGGCGGGCTGAAAACCGGCTTCACTAGACCGGCGTACCAAGTCGGAATACTGGAGAAAGTGAAAATTGAACCGATTAAACCAGCCAGTTGAGCGATGATGATGGAAATAATTAAAGCTATCATTCTTTTAATTTAGCTCTTTTGGGACGGTTTCGCAATTCAAAGCAAAAACAGAAGCTTTAACCTCTGTTCGTGCACATCGGCTCCCCCGGTAGGATTCCCTTCGGCTATCGGCTCGCATTGAGCTTGCCGAAATGCTCAGGGTAAACTTCTCATCCCACCGAAAGAGCTTCGGCGAGCTCAGTACAAGTATTTATACCAAGTTTCCCTTTAATAAGTAATTGCTTCTTTGCTCTGCTCCATCCTTTAAATTGTTTTTCACGAATTGCTGCTTCGTGCTTTGAATGATATTTTTCACAATATACTAATTTTATTTCAGAAAACTTTTTTGTAAAAAATGATTCTTTATTTTTATGATTCTCTATCCTAAAAACTAAGTTATCAGTAATGCCAATATAAAAAGTTTTCCGATCACAAAGAAGCATATAAACAAACCACATAGAGATATTTTCAAAATATTATGGCTTGCACTGAGCGGTTCGACTACGTTCTCCATAAACTTGCCGAAGTGCTCCCCCGGTAGGATTCGAACCTACAACCTTCTCGTTACAAGTGCCCTAATGTTTCCAAAAGGCTTGGACTATATCATCTCCCTTCGACGGGAGCGAGGCGCTTAGTCTCTGAACCTTCCCTTCGAATCGAAATTCTCAGGGCTTGGCTGCGGATTACCTTTAGTTTGAGAATCAACCTTTAGGCTTCCCGCAATTCACCTCGTTTTTCAATCCGCCTTTCGGTGGAAAGCTGCGTGATACCGACCTCGATCTCTCTATGACAATTAGCGCAAACCAGAATACACTTATTTAGTTCTTCTTTGATTTTTTTCCACGAACGAGTGTATCCCTTATCGCCAATGCCAAATGACTTTTGACCATTAACATGATGAAGATCAAGTGCACCGGGACATTTATTATATCCGCAAATTTGGCACTGACCTCCCTTATATTCGATGGCCATTAACTTAACTTTCCGCCGTCTTTTCGCAACGGCTTTAATTAAGTATTCTCTCCGGTCGGCATATTTTCTTTTTTCTGCCATTACTATATTTTAACAGAAAAAATTGTTCACAGCGAGCCGCTCTACCGTTGAGCTACAGGGGAATATATTAGTTTATAGTTTGTAGTGAGTAGTTTATAGCTACTCTATAATTTATTTTTTAAAGAACTGGTCATCGTATTTAACATCTTCATAATTTCGTTCAAGAGCTGGTCTGCTTTACTATATTCTAAATTACTTAATTTTGGAAGTCTTTTGCAAATTTCTAATTGAGTTTCTAACTCCGCTCCAGAGCTATAACTAATATATAAAAATTGCAAAAATTCTTTGGAGTAATTTCTCTTTTGTCCTTCTGCGATATTGGATGGTATAGCAACGGCTGCTCTTTGCATTTGGCTTGCTAGGCCATAAGTTTCTGATTTGGGAAATTTTTCAGTTAAATTATAAATTTCTGCGACTAAATCTATTGATTTTTGCCAAACTATTAAATCTTTATAAGAATTTAATTTCATATTTAATCTACGCACTATTCACTATGTACTACCCACTAATCAATATCCTTTCAACTTTTTCAATGAGGCGTGGCCGCGGATTCTTTCCAAGGCTTTGGCTTCAATCTGGCGGATTCTTTCGCGAGTAACGCCGAACTCCTTGCCCACTTCTTCCAAGGTATGGGTAATGCCGTCTGCCAAGCCAAAACGCAAAGCAACGATCTTTTGTTCTCTATCAGCCAAATCCGACAAGATATCTTTTAATCTGCCCCGCAATAAAGTCCTTGCCGCTTCCAAAGAGGGCGCAACTGCTTTCTCGTCTTCAATAAATTCCGCTAAAACCGAGTCCTCTTCGTCTTCGCCAACCGGCGTTTCCAACGAAACCGCTTCTTGGGAAATTTTACTTATCTGGTGGACTTTCTCCACCTCTACGCCCATTTCTGCGGCAATTTCTTCGGCTAAGGGCTCCCGGCCCAACTCCTGCAAAAGCCGGCGCTTTACCTGGCTGTATTTGGAAAGAGTTTCCACCATATGAACCGGAATTCTGATTGTTCTTGCCTGATCGGCTAAGGCTCTGGTTATTGCCTGCCTGATCCACCAAGTGGCGTAAGTGGAAAATTTATAACCCCTTCTCCAATCAAATTTTTCCACCGCCCGAAACAAACCTAAATTTCCTTCCTGGATTAAATCTAAAACCGTTAAATTGGGCGAACGGCCGACATATCTTTTGGCAATAGAGACAACTAAGCGCAAATTCGCCTGAGCTAATCTTTTTTTCGCCTCCATATCGCCCTTTTCAATTCTTTTGGCAAGATCTTTTTCTTCCTCGGCCGACACAAAAGAAATCTGGCCGATTTCTTTTAAATACATCTGGACAGGATCTATGGGGGCCGCTTCTACTTTAGGGACATATGTATCCTTATCCGGCTTTGCCTCTTTGGTTTCCAAAAACTCTCTGGCCTCTTTTATTTCAATTCCGCTTTTTTCAAGAGTCCCGTAAAGTTCATCTAAACCCCTGACATCCATCTCGGCCTCCGGAAAAGAATACAAAATTTCCGATTGGGTGACAAAACCCCGGATTCTTCCTTTTTCAATCAGCTCTTTGAGTTTTTCCGGTAAAAAAACTTTCTTCGGCCTGCCTAAAGGAATTTTTGTTTTTTTCTTTTGGCTGATAAATCCCCTTCTGCCTGCCATAGCCGAAGCTCCGGCCGGCCGAAGATTAATTTTTCCCTTTTTTCCCTGAACTTTTATGCGTCTTTTTTTGGTTTTAATTTTTTTTGCCTTTTTTATTTTTTTCTTAGCCATAATTACAAATTTAGTAAATTTAATTTAGTTTCTTTATATCTTTTTTGGGTGGTAAAAAATTTTGTATGCTAACTACTTTTTTCCCTGTTTGTAGTTCTAGCGCTCTTCTTGCGTCGCCAGAAATTCGTCCTCCCCTATGTGCTGATTTTTCATTTTCGTCATAATCTTTTGCTTGTTCGGTTTTTGCTATCTGCGTAGTGGATAATTCAGCTAAGGCAGTAAAAATCAATTCCGCTTCAGTCATATTGTCTCTTAAGTTGTGTCCTTTTAATCCTTTAATTCTTTTGTGTTGTTTCGTGGTTAAACCGCTCCATTCTTGATGTATTATATCTGTTAGGGTTGCATATTCAACGCCCTCCTTAATCCCGCTATCTTTCCAGTAATCAGTTAGTTTATTTCTTGTTTCTTGCCCTCGCATTCTTTGCTCTACCCATTTCTCTGACCTACCCGCTTGCTTCCAATGACTTCTCGCCCTATCTACCGCCAACTCTGGGTTTATTGTTTCTTGCAATCTCTCATAACCAACCTTAGCCAGCCACCTCTTAAAAGGTTCTGCGTTTTTTGAGGGTATGCTTTGGACTATCCTCAAAATACCCTCAACATTAGCACAATTTACCTTTTGTTCGCCACCCTTTGTTTTGACATAAAGGGGGGTGGCAATTTGCCCCCACCCTGTGGATAACTCTTTGTCCCTGCGACGCATATCCTTAATATAGCCGGACGGGTTAGGGCTTTCTGATAGAACGGCTACCACATCTATGATAGCAAAATACCATTGCTCTTTTTCTGTGTCCCAAACCCTACGAACTGGGATATTTTCAAAATTAACGATTAGCTTCTCAGGTTGTATTATGTGTTTTTTCTCCATCTGCTTATAAATTGTTTAAATTTTTTGACACCTGATTGAATTTTATAGAAAGCTCATCAATTTTCTTTTGATCTTTTAGGGCTTCGGCATTTTTGATATCTTTTATAATAACATCCAGTTCTTTTTTCACGCCGGATGTTCCCATCGCCTTCAGACAAAATTGGATTTCAGGAATAATATCTTTTTCTTCAATCTCTTCCGACTCAGCTTTCAGGGAAAGATAGTTAAAATAATCTTTAACTTCATCGGGTTTAGTCAGAATCGCCCGACTCTGGGAAGAGAGAGAAGAAAGTTGGCTTTCTCCAATCAGATTAGCATTTTTAGGATTTTTTAACACCATCACCAACAATCTTTCTTCCAAAAGTTCTTGTTTTGATTTCTGGAGCAAATTGGCCATTTCTTCCGGTTCTAATCCGTATAGCTGCTCTTCCAGCTTCACTTTTTTTAATTCTTCAATAATATCGGTTTCTTTAACTTCCAAATCTCTGGCCAGTTTTTGAATCCAAAATGATTTTTCAATCTGATTCGGCAAACGCTTCAAATCCGGCAATAAAATTTTAGAAATCGCTTTCTTGCCCTCGGGAGTTTTGGCATCCCGGCCCTTAAAGGCCGACTCAAAATAAAATTCCATAATTGATTTCAGATTTTTTACGGCTTCCTGCCATGCCCCGGGATTAGTGGAGATTATCTCGGCGGCGTCTTTGCCTTCGGCTAAGCGGACAACTTTTAAATTAAATCCTAATAATTGAGCTAAATCAATTCCTCTTTTAGTGGCGTTCTCTCCGGCAATATCCATATCAAACCCCAAAATTAAATTTTCCGTGTATCTTTTTAAAATTTTCAGCTGAAAAGGAGTCAGTGCCGTGCCGGAAGTGGCGATAACATTGTTAGTTCCCGCTTGGTGCGCCATAATTGCGTCGGTATAACCTTCAACCAAAATGCAGGAGTCCTGTTTTCTGATATCAACCTTGGCCTTGTCTAGGCCGTAAAGAATCCGGCTTTTATCGTATAAAATAGTATTGGGAGTATTAACGTATTTGGCGACTTCGGTTTTATCTTTATCTTTAAAAACCCTGCCGCCAAAACCGACGACTTGGGAATTTAAGTCGCAAATGGGAAAAATAATTCTGCCTCGAAACCTGTCATAAAAAGAACCTTTCTCCCCGGCTAAAGCTAGTCCGGCTTTTTCAATCTCTTGTTTTCGATAGCCTTGACCGGTTAAAAAATCGGACAATCCCTGCCAAGTGTCGGGCGAATATCCTACGCGCCATTTTTTAATGCTTTCTTCGCTTATGCCCCGGCCTAAAAGATATTTTTTAGCTTCTTGGCCGGATAAACTTGCCCCCAGCTGTTTTTCAAAAAATCTGGTGGCCAATTCGCAAATTTCGTAAAGCCGATTTCTTTCCGTAGCCCAAACGATTTCTTCGGGCTTCTGTTTTTTTAATTCCACTCCGGCTTTAGCCGCCAGAATCCTTAAAGCGTCACCAAACTCCACGCCTTCAATTTTCATCACGAATTTAAAAATATCGCCTCCTTCGCCGCAACCGCCGAAACAATGCCACATCTGGCGAGTCGGCGAAACGAAAAAAGACGGCTTTTTTTCCGAATGAAAAGGACAATTCGCCCGCAAATTTATGCCGGTTTTCTGGAGCTTGATATAGCTCCCCACTACCTCCGCAATATCCAACCGATTTTTTATTTCTTCAATTGGCGAATTTGACATAAAATAATAACTCGTTTAAAGAAACTCCGTTTCTCACTTAGAAACGGAGTTTCTAAGTCTCTTTTTTGCTTAAGCTTCTCTGGATTAAAAGATACTTTCCTGCCTCGCCGGCAGGCAGGCCGTCCTTATGAATTATGGCGGTGGAAGTCACCCGATGAAGTTCTTTGTCTTTAATCTCCATAAATTTATTTTTCTTCGTTCCAATCTATCCCCTTTCTTTTAGCGGCCTTTTTGGCAAATCCTTTTGGATATCTTGCCTCAAGCTTTTTAATATTTTCGGTTAAAACTTCCTCTAAATTCCAGCCGAAATAATTGCAAATCATCGCCTCATACCATAAAACATCTCCGAGATTTTCTCTGATGCCCGCTATCTGGTCATTTTTATGAGAGAAGGTCTTTTTGATACAACCTGCCACGTCGCCGGCTTCCCCTGCGATTCCTAGCCCCCAAGTTAATATCTCTTTTTCTTTATCATCAAACTTCTGCGCCGTTTTTTTACAAAGTTTTTGATATTCTTTTAAATTTTTCATAAATTTATTATCCTAAAAGAAACATGGCTGCTTCATATTTTGGTTTTATAATATTCCTTGATTTTTCAAAATGCAACTGGCTATATTTATTTTCTAATTTTTGTCTTACAGACTGCTTTGCTTCTTCTTGAGTCTTATTTTCATAGACAAAAGCTGCTTTGAATATTCCGGCGATATTATCAAAATTACTCATGACATCAGCTTCAACTACTATTTGTTCTTCTAAACTTTCCCGAAGATTATTCTGTGAGCCCCTGTGATTCAATATGCATTTTTTGACTAATTCTATTTTTTCAGTCGGATAATTCAATTCTCTCAACTTTTCTTCGGCAATTTTTGCGCCAGTTATTTGGTGATCTTCTCTGCTATTCATTATTGAACCAATATCGTGCAGCCAAGCGGCGATTAAAATAACTTCTTTATCCCCGCCTAATTCGTTAGCTAACTCCTCAGCGTATTTAACAGTGGGCGTAAAATGATAAAGGAATGGTTCGTAACCATATTTACTACTCGGCTTTCTGCATTCACTCTCAACAAAATTTTTTATTTCTTCAATTATATCCATAATCTCTCATTATGTGCACGCTCCGAGCGTGCACACTGCTTTATATAATAATTAGCTAATTAAATTCAAATCGCCATTAATAATAACCGGCTTCATGGCCTCAATTTCGGTTTTACAATATGGCATCTCGGGGATCGGATTCCATAAAAATATTTTTTGGTTCAACACGTGAGCAAAACCGATTTCCATTAAAGTATTACCGCCTATATAATTTTTTATTCCGTTTTTATCAAAATTAAGAACGAGAACGGCATCGGCTCCCTGCATTGCTTTCCAAAATACGCGAATGGCGTCCAAATTGTATTTTTGATAAAGTTTTATTTTTTCTATTTCTCCATCGGTTTTACCGATCATGGTTTTGTGCAAATCGGTTAAAAAAGCATTATGGCCCAATGCCTTAAGCTTATTGCGCACCTCAATCATTTTATCAACAAATTGCATGGACCCAATTATTCCAATTTTCATAGTTTCTACTCTTTGTTGTTAGACATTGAATGTCTAACATTATTTCTCTTTTGGTTTGGAAAAGTAAAAGATGTAAACGATTTCCAAAATCGCCAGAGTGTTTAAAATAAGCATGGCAATAAACCAGTTTTTCTGGCCATTTTTAGCGGCTTTCCATAAAGCCACTCCTTTCCAGGGTAGAACCCAAGCGATAATTGCCAATAAAATTGGCGTTGACGTTAAAATTTGTTCCATAACGAGTTTTTTAGAATAAAAAACGAAGTTGAAGATGAAGTCGACACTTCATCGCCCTTTACTCTTTAATCTCGCAGAAATTGCCTAAAATTTCTTTAGCTTTTGCCAAATTTTTATCTTCAACCAGAAGATAGTCTGTTTCGTAGGTTGAAACGTAAAATATGCTGATTTCGGCGTCGGATAAAGGTTTTGCCAAAGAAGCGACGATGCCGGTCAAGGAAAATCCCAAAGGACCTTGCACCTTGAAAACCCGCCAGTCATTTTCCGCTAAAATTCCCGCCGGAATTTTTTCTTGAGGCAAAATTATTGAAAGCTCGTTCAACGTTCTTGTCACAGAAGTGAAGTTGCTTTCGCCTTGAGCCCATTCGGGAATCGGACTGTTTTTATCCAAATGGCAAATGCCTATTTTATCCGGCAAAATTGATAACGCAAGTTTTGTATTGTTCTCCATATATTTTAATATTTTTATATTTTTAACTAGACCTTTATCTTGGTAATTCTATACCCAAGTCTTGGCAGATTTTTTTCGCTAAAAAATTATTTATATCATTGTGGCGAGGAACGGTAGACGATCTTCTTGCCAAGGTATTAAAAAAGACGCTATGTTTTGCGCCCTCCCTGATAAAAATACAATTATTCCTTAAAAGATGCTTGATTAAATCATTACGTTTCATCGTAAAGAAACGGAGAGCGGCTCACGAATAATATTTCCCCTAGAAATTTCTCTTTGATTAAGAAACTTGTTGGTTTCTAAAATCAACAAAAGCGCCTCTTTAAGGTTTTCTTTCGCCTCTTTGAGGGTTGCTCCTTGGGTATTCACTCCTGGAATTTCTTCTATCCAGCCTAAATACCATTTCCCGCTTTTTTTATAAATCGCTGTAAATTGCCTCGCCATATATTTTCACTTTATCAAAGTCAGATAATTAGTCAATATTGATATTTTAAACATTCAACGCCTAGCAACCCTACTATCTGTCTTCTGATTTTAGACGTACCTCCTCAAGCCATCGATTAAAAGATTCGTAAAATTTGCCATTAATCTTCAGTCCAGCCTCCACAATTTCCCTGCTCCCGTTCTCCATAATTGAGAGGCTTTTTTCTGGCGAATATGTAGAAATGACTGGAACAGCAATCTTTGTATTAGACACTCCATCCCACTCATTGATCGGCAATATATTTTTAAGTGGCTTGTCCCAAGTTGCGTCGACTTTTTTCCAATCGCCATTAATCATAACCTCAAGATAGGCGTGAGTGGAGCTATCATCGTGGGGAATAATTAGGAGATTTTCCGGTAAAGACAAATTACTCCATTTAAAAACGCAGACTCGCCAACGCACATCGTAACCATCTTTTTTTAGAATTTCAAAAAACTTTTTATGCTTGCCCGTGCAACCTCTATCCTCGGTTCCGTAAGAGAGAGGAATGCCGTAAGGTATATCTCTAATTTCTATAAAAGCTTTTTGTAGATTACTCATATTTTATTTTTAATTTGTTAACATTTTTAACAGTCAACCAGGCGGACATATTTCCAAAGCCGGCTTTATTTATCTCAAACGGCTTTATTTTTTGGGGATTTTTTAAAAATATCAGCAGGCAGTATTTTTTATCCTTGAATAACTCAACAAATTCAGGTATTTTACTTTTTTCAATTCCAATATCTTTGCCGTATTTATTTAAAATCTGACTTACTTTTTTGGGAGTTAAATCAGAAAAAGAAATAACCTTCTTCACTTTTGCTTTAATTGATACCGGCTCGCCAGAATCTTTGAAATAAACTGTATCTCCTTTTTCAATTTTCCCCCACGGAGAGCGTTTTGACTTATACCATCTGGACTCAATTTTCTTCTCCCCGGAAATAATCTTCCCAATCAATCCCCACGACTTTTTCATTATAGCCACATGCTCCATAATTTTGCTACGAATTAATCATAACTCAAACTAGAAAATTTTTCAACGAAAAAATTTTCTAGTTTAGCGACAAATTCTCTTAAAAGAAAAAGGAACCAGTCCGCATTGCGAACTGGTTCCTATAATATCCTACTCAAATTTCATACCAGGCGCGCCAATTGTACGCTTTTTCCAGGCGACTGGAGTTGGATCTTTAAAACACATCGCAAACATTCCATACTCCCGGCGGCAACCGAAACCGACAGCGCCAGCCTTATCAATAATCCATACCAGTTCATCAATTGGCGGCGACTCGCTTTCAAACATCGCCCACGAGTCTGGCCCATCATTATTTGCCACTTCAAATCCTTTCATATATTTTGGTGAAACAAAACAAGGTAGCGATTTTGTTTCCATTGTATAACCCTCCTTTTTTTATTGTTTTATTGCCTCCGTGCCAAGCGAATGTGGACGGAATGTGGACGTCCGATGTCCAACGATATGTCATAAATTATAAATGAGCTTATTTCCATACTATTATAAAAGAGTTGAATGTCAATATTAGTCTAATGATAGACGGATGATAGACGTTGAACGTCTATCATTCCGTCTATCATTCTCGTCTATCATTCTTAATTGAATTAAATTAAATTTATAAGCGGAAGGGGCGAGATTCGAACTCGCGAACCCTTTCGGGTTGCGCGCTTTCCAAGCGCGTACATTCGGCCGCTCTGTCACCCTTCCTTTTAATTATTTTATCCTATTCTTATTTTTAATTTATCAATATTTTTGGGATTATGGGAATTTACTATCTTCATGTAACGCACTATCTGTTCTAGGCTATACATATAGATTTTATTATCTCCAGTTTTTTTAGCGTTGAATCCCAAACTTAGCAATACATTCATCATACTTTCAATAAGCGGCTTTGAAGAATTTGAAAAACACCATCCCAAATAACTCTTCTTTGCTTTATGGTGGAAATATAACCCTCCATCAGTATCAAACAAGCCTCTTGCGCATGCGATTTGGTAGCTACGTCTACCGAGAACCCATTTTGGAAAATCTACTTGGTGCGCAACCTTATTCCCCCTCTTCAAGCCTATCTGTTCTAGAACCTCAACCAGCCCAGCGCCCGAAATAGTCAACGCAATAACATTGTCCTCTTTCCTTTCCATAAAAGAAGGACGCTCGCCAAGCACATCATGCATTAAGTTTCTAACAAATATCGCATATTGCCTATCAATATTCCGATCTAAACTTACCCGTACTTGATAATTACTAATTGCGCCATCTCCTAAAAGAATACCTACAAGTTCTGCGAGTTTTTCCGAATACGGTGGCTTTAAAAAAACTTTCCTGACATTACATCCTGTTTGTCGGTACTTCTCGGGATTTCTCCTCCTTTGTTCCTGTGAAATTCTACCACCCTTCGCTCTCCCCTCTGGTGTACCAGGCCCTCCGTATCTCTCCGCCACAACCTGTCCACCTTTGCGAGCCGCTTTCTTAATGTTCCAAAAATCTGGTAAAACTTCAACCGGAGGAACTTCTATTTTATTTTTTGTCACTTTTATACAATTATTGAAGACATCTTCTGGAATAGTATACTTTTCCCTCCGCCAATCTGATAAGGTTCGCGGATGAACTTTTAAAATTCCAGCTAATTTTGGCCAAGTTATATTTAATCTCTCTCGAATATTATTCAAGAAATGAAGCTGAAGCCCTCTTTTGAATTTAATCCGTGGCATATGCCTTCATTATATCATATCATTCTTATTATACAACTATGCCACACCTCCAGAATTTTTATCTTTTCTTTTTGTTGCTTATAAAATCATCAACATCCAATCTTAATTCAATTGAATAAGGCACGTCTGCAAACATCCTACCCTCTATTCTCATAAAAGCAAGTTTGGTATTGGCTAAAAACGGAATGAAATCAGACGGCCCGATATAAACATTATCCGCCTTGATATCTTTGCTGATTTGACTGGTTACCGCTTCGGTCTTGCTTATTTTTTTGCTTTCCAACCGGCTTCTTTTCAGCATATTCAAAAAATCAGTATTGCCGCCGACATTTATTTGATAAGTCCTGTCGATTATCGTTCCCCTGTCGTCGCCCGACGTCAAAAGCCGAAACAAACTCAATATCTTTAAAATCGTAAGGCCCGACTTTAAGATGCATTAAGCCGACCGGGACTTTTTTCTTATCTTTCCTATAATATTCTATGCCCTGTATTAAACCGGCGAAACAATTGCCGACGCCGATTATGCCTACTCTAATTTTTTTTGTCATATAAACGAGTTTTTATTTTAATGTTTGAAGATGAAGTCGCTACTTCATCGCCCTTAATATTTTTATTCTATCCTCTATTGGCGGATGAGTTGAAAACAAATTGGCTAATCCCTGACCCTTAAATGGATTGGCGATAAAAAGATGGGCAACGGATGAAGAAGCGACTTTTAAAGTATTTTTATCGG
>JBBTTI010000009.1:29582-70934 GCA_038078735.1 Patescibacteria group bacterium
GAAATTTTTTCCAAAGCTCGGGCTAAGCCCTCGGGATAGCGAGTCAATAAAGCGCCTGATGCATCGGCTAAAAATTCCCGCTTCCTGGAAATCGCCATCTGGTTTAGCATCGCCACAACCGGCGCCAAAACTGCTAAAGCTATTCCAACCAAAGCCAGAATTGAACCATCCCGCTTTCTTGTCCCGCCAAATAGCAAAGATCTTGTAAAGAAATTAGAAATAATGCCGATAAAACCGACTAAAACTACCACCATTGTCATCAGTAGCATATCTTTATTTCCAATGTGCGACAACTCGTGAGCAATAACTCCTTCCAGCTCTGCTTTATCCAGTTTTTCCAGCAGTCCCCGCGTTATCGCGATAACGGCATGATTTTTATCTCTGCCCGTGGCAAAGGCGTTTGGCTGTGGTTCGTTCAGAATATAAATTCCGGGAACAGGCAAGCCGGCGGTAATGCAAAGATTTTCAACTAGCCGGTAAAGTTCAGGATTATCTCTTTTTTCAATCGGCTTGGCTTTTGTTAAAGATAAAATAATTTTATCTGAATACCAAAAACTGCCGACATTCATTAATAAACTGAAAATTACGGCATAAACCAAAATTACCGGATTCTGAAAATATTGGCTGAATACCCAGCCCAAACCGATGATTATTACCAGGAAAACTAAAACTAATGCCCAGGTCTTTCTGATATTAGATTCTGCATTAGTGTATAGGGTCATAAAATTCGCTAAAAGAAGCTTAGCTTCTCACTTAGAAGCTAAGCTTCTAAGTCCTAAAATTTAACTAATATCGGTTCTTTGGCCGCTGCTTCTTGCAGCTCAAAAAATTCGGCCGGCTTGAAGTTGAACATATTAGCGATTATGTTAGCCGGAAAACTCTGAACTTTATTATTAAGTTCCAGAACATTGCTGTTATAAAATCTTCTGGCGGCCTGGATTTTGTCTTCAGTGTCAGTAAGCTCTCTCTGTAATTCCAAAAAATTAGCAGATGCTTTCAAATCAGGATAATTTTCCGAAACGGCAAAAAGGGATTTTAATGTGGAAGACAATATATTTTCCGCTTCTCCTTTTTCTTTAAGCGTTTGAGCTCCCATTGCTCTTGTTCTGGCTTCGGTAACTCTTTCAAATACTCCGCTTTCGTGAGCGGCGTATCCTTTGACTATTGCCACCAAATTAGGGATTAAATCATATCTCCTTTTCAGTTGAACATCTATATCCGCCCATGCCTCCTTCATCCGATTGCGAAGAGCAATTAATCTATTATAAGTAAGAATTGCCCAGCCGACCAAAACGACTCCGATTACTAAAACGATTTGTATTGTGTTCATATGCTGTTAGTATAACTAAAAACTCCTCCAGATTCAACCCATGGAGGAGTTTCTCTTTAATTTAAATTAGTACTCCGACATCTGAGGCATACCGCCTTTGTCTTTCTTTTCTTCCGGCTTTTCAGCTACAACACACTCGGTCGTTAAAAACATAGAAGCGGCTGAAGTGGCGTTTTCCAAAGCAGTTCTGACAACTTTTGTCGGATCAATAACGCCAGACTGAATTAAATCCAGATATTCCATTTTTTGAGCATCAAAACCAAAGGAATCTTCCATTTCTAATATTTTTGCCACAACTACCGCCCCGTCTAAGCCGGCATTGGCAGTAATTTGTCTGATGGGCCCCTCAAGAGCTTTTTTCAAAATATTTAAACCCGTCTTTTCATCGCCAACCAAATTCATTTTTTCTAAAACCGGAATAGCTCTTAAAAGAGCTGTGCCGCCGCCCGGCAAAATGCCTTCCTCAATAGCAGCTCTTGTCGCGTTAAGAGCGTTTTCTGTTTTCTTTTGCTTGGCTTTCTGCTCAAGCTCCGTGGCCGCGCCAACTTTAATCACGGCCACGCCGCCCGAAAGCTTGGCCAATCTTTCTTGCAGTTTCTCTTTGTCAAAATCAGACTCGGTAGTTTTTATTTCATTTTTAATCTGATTGATTCTAGCATCAATATCTTCTTTTTTGCCCTTGCCTTCAATAATTGTGGTTTTTTCTTTTGTAACGACTAGCTTTCTGGCCCGGCCCAACTGATCTAAGGTGACATTTTCCAATTTTAACCCTAATTCTTCAGAAATGACTTGGCCACCGGTGATAACTGCAATATCCTGCATCATTTCTTTTTTTCTATCGCCAAAACCGGGGGACTTAATAGCCAAAGCATTAAAAACTCCTCTTAATTTATTGACCAATAAGGTAGCTAAAGCATCGCCTTCAATTTCATCGGCGATAATGACCAATTCTTTTTTGCCGGCTTGGACTATTTTTTCCAAAATAGACAGAATCTCCTGCAAAGAAGATATTTTTTTATCGGTCAATAAAATATAAGGATCTTCTAAAACCGCTTCCATTCTTTCCGTGTCAGTCACCATGTAGGGCGAAACATATCCCCGATCAAACTGCAATCCTTTGACTATTTCTTTTTCCAAACCGAATTTTTTTGATTCTTCAACGGTGATAACGCCGTCTTTGCCCACTTCAGCAAAAACTTCGCCGATTAAATTGCCGACTTCTTGATCCAAGGAGGCAATAGTCGCTACTTGGGATGTTTCTTCTTTTTTAGAAATTGATTTTGATTTTTGTTTTAAAGATTCAATCACGGCCTGAACTCCTTTCTGCATTCCCCTTCTTAAAGCCAAGGGATCAGCTCCGGCCGCCACATTTTTAATCCCCTCCGAGATCATCGCTCCGGTCAAAATCATAGAAGTAGTTGTGCCGTCTCCGGCAATACCGCTGGTTTTTTCAGCCACTTCTTTGACTATTTCCACGCCTAACTGTTCAACCTTGTCTTCCAGCTCTATCTCTTTAGCGATACTGACGCCATCGTCGGAAATTTCAGGCGCGCCAAAGCCTTTGTCCAAAACAACCAATCTTGCTTTTGGCCCTAAAGTAACTTTAACTGCGTCAATTAATTTATCAACGCCGGCTAATAATTTTTTTCTGGCATTTTCACCGAATAAAATTTGTTTTGCCATGGTTATTCTATAATCGCGAGTATGTCTTCTTCAACGGCGATTAAATATGTTTTGCCGTCAACTTTTATTTCATCCGGCCCGTATTTTTTAAATAAAACTTTTTGTCCGGGCTTTACTTCTATAGGAATATATTCTCCATTCTTATTTTTCTTGCCGGGACCAACCGAAACAACTAAACCTTGTTCTGGTTTTTCTTTTTCGGCGGTATCGGGCAGTAAAATTCCTGACTTGGTTTTTTCCTCGCCCTTAATCGGTTCTATTAAAATATGATCTGACAAAGGCTTGATATTCATGCTTATTATCTTAAAGAAAATTAAATTTATGTCAAGCCCGGCTTTCTATAGATAGCTTTATCGGCTACAATAGAACTATATGCTAAATAAAAAAACTAATTATCTGCAAATTGCCCTGAATAATACTTTGGAAGAAGCGCAAAATATTATCAGCCAGCTTCCTTTGGATAAAAGAATAATTTTGGAGGCCGGCACTCCTTTGATAAAATCCTATGGCAAAGACGGCATAAAGTTTATAGTTGATTTATGGAGCGCCAGAACTTTTTCCAACGGTATTTTTCCTTATGTCGTGGCTGATATGAAATGCCAAGACAGGGGCACGACAGAAGTGCAAATTGCCCGAATGGCCGGGGCAAGCGCCATTACGGTCAATGGCAATGCGCCGATTGAAACGATCAATATTTTAATAGAAGAATGCGAAAAATCAAATCTTGACTCTATGGTGGATATGATGAATGTTGAAGCGCCGATAAAAGTTTTAAGAAAACTCAAAAAACTTCCCGATGTCGTGATACTCCATCGCGGAGTTGATGAAGAAACATTCAATAAGGATAAACCGATACCCTACATACAAATTAATAAAATCCGAGCCAGTTTTGACGTTTTAATTGCTATGGCCGGGGGCGACACTATCAAGGAGGTTCAAAGAGCGATTTTTAACGACGCTAATATCGTTGTTATTTGGAAAGAATTTTATGAATCAACCGGCAAAACCACCGAGCTGGCGGCTACTTTCCTGAAAACTTTTTAAAGCCTTCAATTATTTCAATCGGCAAGGCGAATATAATGGTATTGGCCGGGTTGGTGGTAGTGGCTTCAATGGTTTGAAGCGTTCTTAATGAAATTGCGCCGGAAGAGGATAACATCTCCATAGCGTTTTTCAAATTCTCGGCGGCTGAAAGCTCTCCTTGAGCCCTAATAATAACCGCCCTTCTTTCTCTTTCTGATTCGGCTTGTTTTGCCATCGCCCTTTTCATGTCGGCCGGAATTTCAATGTCTTGAATTTTTATTGCCGTAACATTTATCCCCCATCCTTCAGTCGCCTGATCAACAATTTTTTTAATTTCATCAGCCGTTGTGTCTCTTTCCGTTAAAAGAACATCCAATTCCACTCCGCCGATAACATCTCTCAAAGCCGCTTGAGCATATTGAGAAATAGCCCGGGGATAATCTTGAACCTTTAAAAAGGCTTCTTCCGCCCTCATTACTTGGAAATAGACTACGGCATTTATTCCCACCGGCACATTATCTTTGGTAATGGCTTCTTGTTGAGGAATATCTACATTGGCGATTCTGATATCAATTTTTATCATTCTCTGCACTCCCGTAAAAATCCAGGTAAGACCGGGGTTGCGGGTGCCGGTATATTTGCCGAATGTTAAAATTATTCCTCTTTCATATTGGTTGACGACTCTTAATCCCGGTAAAACGAAAAAGAATACGATAAAACCTATAATTCCGTAAAAAATTGGCATAAATTTTTATTTTTAATAAATTTGAGCTATCGACCTTATTTTTTTATTTTAGCAAACCTGACAATTTTATTCAAATAGTATAGAATATACCAATGTGGAAATTCTCGAGTAAAAAACTATTCCTGATTATTCCGGGATTTATTTTAGGCGGATTTTTATTTTTAGGAAATTCTGCTTTCAGTTTTTTGATAAAGCCGGCGGTAATTGACATACTCCCATCCCAAGCCCAAATCTCCGCCTCGATTCCCGCTACGATTCCCATCCCGACTTCTCTTTCTATAATTCTGACGGGCGATATTATGCTCAACCGCCGAGTTGATTTAATGATGAAAGCCAAGAACGATTACACTTTCCCCTTTCAAAAAATTGCCGAGGAATTAAAAAAAGCGGATATTATTTTCGGCAATTTAGAAAGCCCGATTTCTGACAAGGGCAAAAAAACAGGCAGTATTTATTCTTTCCGGGCAGATCCTAATGCGATTGAAGGATTAACTTTTGCCGGATTTGATGTTTTGTCTTTGGCCAACGATCATGTTTTTGATTACGGCAAAATTGCTTTAGAAGATACCTTTTTGCGGTTAAAAACAGCCGGTATTAATTATGTCGGCGCCGGCTTTAATGAGAGAGAGGCCTTTTCACCAATTATTAAAGAAATCGATGGAACGAAGATCGGCTTTTTGGCCCATACCGATTTAGGATCGGTTTTTTGGACAGCCACGAAATATTCTTCCGGCTTAGCCTTAATCAATTTGGAATATTTTGAAAACATCCTGCAGGATATTAAAAAAGCGAAGTTGCAAGTTGATGTTTTAATTATTTCCTTACATTCGGGCGAAGAATATATCAAAGAGCCGGGCCAGCCACAAATTGATTTTGCTAAAGCTGCTATTGACGCCGGAGCCGATATTATTGTCGGCCATCATCCTCACGTTGTCCAAAGAAACGAGAGTTATCATGGCGGTTATATTTTTTACAGTTTAGGCAATTTTATTTTTGACCAAAATCTCTCCGCAGAAACGACGCAAGGCCAGATTGTTAAAGTTCTGATAGAAGACAAAAAAATCAAACAAGTCATTCCAATAGATATTAAAATCAACCAATTTTTCCAACCGGAAATAGCGGAACTTGACAAAATATAAATAAAGATATATGATAGTATTATGTTCTTTCCCAAATTGGCGGAACAACCCCGACGTTTCGTCGGGGAAAAAATTAAAATCAGGAGGATCTAGGTGAAAAAATTTAGCATATTCTCGATTTTGACGATCATTCTCGTATTACTTTCGGCCCTGTGGCCAGCCAATGTGGCCGCGGCGGGCGAAGGGACGTTCCAAATATTGTCTCCCAACGGTGGAGAGTACCGACCCGGGGAAGACATATTTATTAATTGGTTTCACCCTTTGGCCGTGGCTGGAAAAACCGTTAAATTAAATATCAGCCTTTTGAGAGACGACGAAGTCGGAGAAGGTTGGAAAACGGTCCAGAATATTATAAACAATATAGAAGTTAGTGTATATTCTCCTGGCCCAAGCAAAGGAGAATGGTCATGGAGAATCCCGGAGTCATTTATTCCGGGAAAATACATGGTCTATATTGCCGAATGGGACGGGAAAATCACTTATTCCGATATTAGCCCATTCAATATCCCAATCTTGGCAACTGGAAATCCTCTAATAACGTTCGGAACCCCGGACATTAAAGTGATGCCCGATATCCAGGCGACTCTATTAGGGGAATATTTCTGGAAAAACTTCAGGGTATATAACTTTATCCTGAAGAACAACTCATTGGAGCCCGGGTATATCCTCTCCGGATTCGGAAATAATATGGCAAGTTGGTACGGAGACTACGACCCGGTGGAATATCAATGGTGGACCAACTTTTCCTCAAATGGGAAAATAGTAAGTCTAGATTCCCAACGTCTAGAGTTAGAACCAGGAGAAGAATACACTCTTTCCCTTACACTGCAAATTTTGCACGTGAGGGGAAAAGCGACAGTGTACCCGTATCTAACCCAGATTCCCCGACTTCACGACGTCAAATTCTCGATGAGTAATGGCGTCGTAAATGTCAATTGGAAATCCACTGGGAATATTGACAATGAACCCGTCAGAATAATAACCCGATGGCTAAATGAAAGTGGCAAAACCATTATCGCTGACATTCCCGATAATGGAATACTGAACTGGTACGTGGAGACATTCCCGAAGGGAGAATATTATATGACAATTTTCTTCCTTTCTTCCTCCGGGATCCAAGAGATACACTCTCCCCTCTACGCCTCCCCCGGTCCTTGACCCTGACCCCGTCTTCTTGGCCCCGCATCGTGTTTGTGAAAACAAATCTGGTGCGGGGCATTTTTTTGTAAGTGATAGACGTTGAACGTCTAACATTATTTGTTTTTATTCGAGGAGAATATCTTTTATTGAAGATTCACCCGGCTTAAGTTTTGCAGTGCTTGTATCTACAAAATTACCGTAGGATTTTTTTATAGAGAACTGATCAAGAAAAATATTCGGGACAAGAAGACCTTTCCATCTATTTTCTCCGACACAGTCTTGGTAGCTTGACCACGGATATTGCGCTTCATTACCCTCCCATTTTTTTAAATCTCGCGGATTACGATGTATGTAGGCGGAAAGATAAAGGAGCTGCTCATTGGTTTCTACCGGAATTGCTCGAAAACGTCCTTGAAAAAGATGCCCCCGCTTTTTATATTTCGCATTAAAATATTTTGCGTATCCCGTTTCTATGCGTTGGAAATACCAAGGGATGCCTTTTCCTAGGTCGGTTTTTTCTTGCGCTAAAATATGGAAGTGATTTGGCATTATCGTGAATGCATTAAGCTCTACTTTTCTTTGCGCAATAATTTGAGTTATTATTTCTTCTGAGATATTAAACTTTGAATATTTACTGAAATAAGAAGTTTGACGGCCAATATTATGCAAAGGAAGAGGGGCCTGGTAATAGAGAATAAAGAACAAAAAACGCATATAATCCCTTTCATCAAGAAAAATAGGGCTTTCGTCGTTACTGCGATTACAAAGATGATAGTATGTATTTTGAATAAATTTAAATTTTCTCATATTTATTATTCCAGTTTAACATGATAGACGTTGAACGTCTATCATCACTAGTGCGGGGCATTTTTTTAGGCGATGAGGAGAGCTCGGGTACTTGACAAATTAGAAAATATAGAGTAAATTAAAATAACCAGTCGAAAATTAATGTTTAATTAGCATCTAACAAACATATGGATTTCAAAAAAATTATTTTCGCAATATCGTTTTTAGCGGTTTCCAGCTTTTTATTTAATGCTGGACTGCCAACGGCCAAAGCAACGACTGCCACTGCCTCGGAAATCCTGATTTTAATCCAGAAACTCCAGCAGCAGATTGCCGAGCTTCAAAAACAGCTGGCTCAACAACCAGAGACACCGGTAGCCTGGTGTCACGATTTTAATACGAATTTAAGAATCGGCGATTCGGGTTCGGAAATAACAGCTCTGCAAACTGCTTTAACAAAAGACGGTTCCACAAAGTGGTCATATAAAGTTACGATGGCGAATTTGACGAGATGACGGCTTCTGAAGTAGTTGATTTTCAATTAAAATATAAATCAGAAATTTTAACTCCTTTTGGCTTGAAAAATGGCACTGGTTTTGTCGGAAAATCAACCAGAGCTAAATTAAACAAACTTTACGGCTGCGAGGGCGGAACTCAAGATCAAATAAATTACACTGCCGACCCGATTTCAAATATTATTCTTGGGGAAACCTACAAATTTTCGGCAAAAATTAAAAACGCTCCGGCAAACAGCCCTGTTTATTTTTATTTGCAGAGACCGGACGGGTCATTTGAATACAACGGCGTAAATACTGACTTTCTTGGACAAACAAATGCTTCTGGAAATTGGAATCGTAATATAACCCAAACATTACCAGTGCAGGGACAAACCGGAAAATATGCCTCATGGTTTGTAGTCGGAGGAATAACCTCAAACACTATTTATCACTATGTCACGGGAAGTATAAGTTCGCAGAAGCCTTCCATCACCGTGCTTTCCCCCAACGGCGGGGAAAAGTGGAGTTTTGGAGAGACGCATAATATAACATGGAAATCTTCATATTCATCTAATGATAAAATTAAGATTGTTTTAAACACAAAAAGTGGATCCCCTGTCAAAATAATAACGCAGAATCTTTCAGACATAGGTTTTTATAGCTGGTATATTGATAGTTCTGGCAATGCGGCGGGTTTTCAGATGCCAGCAGGAGATTATCTGATTGAAATGTGCAAAGGCAACGTATGCGATGAAAGCAATAACTATTTCAGCATTGTTGCGGCGGCAACGACTACGCCCATTCCCATCCCTACTCCAACGCCGGTTACCCCTTCCATCACCGTGCTTTGGCCCAACGGCGGAGACATAGATTGGAAAACAGGTTTTTCTGTTCCGATTAAATGGTCAGCCCAAAATATTGATAATATAATTATTAATATTATTGATTATAGTTATTCTTCAGAGTTATTCAGAACGGTCGCAAAAGGTGTTTCAGCCACTCAGGGGAATTATATATGGACCATCCCTCAAGATTTTTTCAAAGAAGGATGGAAATCCGGTGATAATTTTAAAATTTTTATTGCAGAATTAAAATCAAACGGCGCCTACGGCATCCAAGATGAAAGCGATAATTATTTCAGTATTGAACAAGCTATTTCTTACCCCGGATTCTTTATGGCGACAGATAAACAAAGTTATTCAAGCGGGGATGCGATTAATTTAAAAGTCAGCCGGGCAGACAATAAAACATTCACCTATTTCGTTGATTTGTATCTTGTCAAACAAAGCGATAATTCAAAAACTTTGTTTTACCAAAACTTTAATGTGACCGGCCCGACGAGCGTTCAAATACCCACTCTTTACTCCGGCACTTTTACAGCCAGCGGCAATTACACGCTTTTGATTTGCGCTGCCGGCGAGGTTTGCGGTAGCGGAACTAACACCAACAGCACGGCTGTGTATTATAATTATACTCCTACTCCTTCCATCACTGTTTTTTCTCCTAGCGGAGGGCAAATCACCAAGGGCGCAAACATAATTATTGATTGGAAACACACGGCTCCAACCGATCACAAATTTGGTATAAATTTGTTACAGACTAATAATGGAAATTTAGCGGCGAATATAAAACTTTGCAATACTGTCAGTAATATAACCCAAGAACTCGGAAGGCTTTATTATAATTGGAATGCCGGCTATGATGCTTACGGGAATGAGATACAAAATGGAAATTATAAAATTTTGGTTTATGACTGCGCTGGCATAACTGTCAGTGGAGAAAGTATTAATTCATTTGAATTAATTTCTCCGTCAATTCAACCTTCTATCACCGTTACCTCTCCCAACGGCAGTGAAAATTGGGAAGCTGGCCATGTCCAAAAAATTATTTGGACTTCCAATGGAGTAAACAGCGTTTGGCTTTCTTATCTTAAATATCCCGATACCACCGGCACCACCGCTTCTCAAGTTCAAATAACCTCTCTTTCAAATAATCCTGGGTTTTACGACTGGTCAATTCCAACCAACATCTCGACATCTAGCTATTATAAAATCCAAGTAGCCAGCTTAGATGGCGCTGTTTCTGATCTAAGCGATAATTATTTCAAAATTATTCCAAACGCTGATCTTGGCTTTAATAATATAGAAAACCAAATGGCTTCTATTTCTGCAGCCGTTACTAAATTAGTGGAGCAGATAAAAGAATTAAAAAGATAGATAAGCCCTTGCTTCCAAAATAGGTTTCTGTTATACTGATAAAATATAATGTGGCACTTATTTTTCTCAATCGTTTCCGGTATTTTAGGTTTATTTTTGGCCCAAATGTTTGTGCCGGGAGTCAGCCTGATTGTAATTCCCGGCAGAATAATTTTTAATATTCCAATTATCGCCCTTTGGCAAATCCTGATTTTAACCGGAGGCGTATTGGGACTTCTGAACTTTTTCTTAAAACCAATTTTAAAACTTGTCACCCTGCCTTTAAGAATTATTACCTTGGGATTGTTTACTTTTGCCATTAATATGTCTCTGGTTTGGCTGGTTGATATTTTCTTTCCGGAATTGGAAATTAAGGGGCTTCAGGCTATTTTTTGGACCGCTTTAATTATTTTTGGATTAGGAATTTTCTTAAATATTTTTAACAAGCGAAGTAAAAAAGACAAAGACAAACAATAAATGAATAGCTATCTACCATTAATTCAAATCGTCATCGCAATTTTGCTGATTATTTTGATTCTTTTGCAGCAAAGAGGCCAAGCGCTCGGCTCGGCTTTCGGTGGCGGAGATGGAGGATTTTACTCTACTCGCCGGGGAATTCAAAAAAAGATTTTTTGGGCAACAATTGTTTGCGGATTTTTCTTTATTGTTTTTGCCCTTTTGAATCTTGTTCTCTAATCTATGATACTTCTAAAATGGCCAAAGCATGGTCAATGGCAGCAATTTTTAAAAATCTTAAATAAAAAAGAGAAATACTTCTTTTTTTCCGCCATCGCCCTGTTTTCTTTTTCTGTTATTTTTCTTTTGACTGATTTTTATTTTAAAAATACTGAGGTCAGACCCAGCCAAGGCGGATCTTACACTGAGGGAATCGTCGGCCAACCCCGATTGATCAATCCGATTTTTGCTCCGGCCAATGATACCGACCGAGACTTATCCGAACTGATTTTTTCCGGTCTTTTAAAATACGACTCCCAAGGGAAACTGATTCCGGATTTAGCTGAAAACTACCAAGTTTCAGAGGAAGGAAAAGTTTTTGATTTCAACATTAAGGAAAATCTATTCTGGCAAAAGGGACGTCCAATTTCAGCCGATGATATTGTTTTTACCGTAAAAACAATCCAAAATCCGGATTATAAATCTCCTCTAAGGCCAAGCTGGCTTGGAGTGGAAGTAGAAAAAATTTCCGAAAAAAAAGTCCGCTTTGCGCTTAAAAACTCTTCGGCAATTTTCCTGGAAAACACCACCCTGAAAATTTTACCGAAGTATATCTGGCAAGATATTGACCCTAATAATTTTCCCTTATCAATTTTCAATCTGAAACCGATCGGTTCAGGCCCCTATAAAATAAAAGAATTAAACCAGAATAAAGAAGGAAAAATTACTTCCTTAACACTAATCCGCAACCCCTACTCTTTAACAGAGCCGAATCTTGACAGTATTACTTTTAATTTTTATGACTCAGAAAAAGACTCGGCTAAACTTGCCAATGGCGCCAATCTTTACCAATTTTCTTTGCCAAGATATTTTGCCGTTTTCTTCAACCCGCAAAAGCAAAAAATATTTGGAGACCAAAAAATAATTCAAGCCCTAAATTACGGCACTAATAAACAGGAAATTATTGAACAGGCCTTAAAGGGCAAGGGAAAAGCTGTTGACTCCCCCATTTTGCCTGAAATTTACGGATTCGCTTCTCCCCAGAAAATTTTTCAATTTGATACCAACATTGCCAAGGATCTTCTGGAAAAAGCGGGTTTTAAAGAGGGTCCGGCAGGCATCAGAGAAAAAGTTATTAAAAAAGAAATTCCTTTCCAATTTAAAAGCAGCTTAAAACAGGGATCCCAAGGCACGGAAGTTACTGAACTGCAAAAATGTTTAAAAGGAGAAGTTTCGGGATACTTTGGACCGAAAACCAAAGAGGCGGTGATTGAATTTCAAAAAAAATACTTAGAAGAAAGCAGTGGCGAAGTTCTGACTTTAACCAGGAAAAAACTGAATGAAATTTGCTTTCCGGCGACAGAACAAAAAATTTCCCTTTCATTCACCCTAATTGTGCCTGACCAAACTCCTCAATTAATTGAAGCGGCAAAACTGCTGAAAAACCAATGGAAAAATATCGGAGTGGAAATTGAAATTAAGCCGGTTGATATCGGCATCCTGGAGAGAGAAATTATCAAAAGTCGGAATTACGATGCTATTTTATTCGGAGAAATTCTGGGAGCGACCCCTGATCCGTTTCCTTTCTGGCATTCATCCCAAAAAAAAGATCCCGGATTAAATTTGGCTATGTATGACGACAACAAGGCGGATAAATTTCTGGAAACTGCCCGGCAAACCAATGACGTGAAAACCAGAAAAGAAAATCTGGAAAATTTCCAAGAATTATTTCTGACAAAAATCCCGGTTGTTCTTTTATACAATCCCGATTATCTTTATTCTGTTTCAAAAAATATTAAAGGCATAAATACCGGAATGATCGTTGACCCTTCAAAAAGATTTAGCGAAATATCTAATTGGTACATAGAAACAAAAAGAGTATGGAAATAAGATATTTAGATGGCATAAAAGAAGTTCTTTATGACAAAAAATGGGCCGGATCCGCCGGCAATCCTGAACTTTACTATATGCATAGGGGGATAAAAGAAAAAAAGGGATTAAGATATGATATCACCATTATTCCCCCTCAAATGCTGGGCAAAGAATTTACAAAAACTCTTGGACACGAGCATTCAGATAATTTTGGTGAAATCTATACCGTGCTTTCGGGCAAAGCTGTTTATTTGATTCAAAAAGTTAAAAAAAATAAGGTTGAAGATGTTTATATCGTAAAAGCTAAAAAAGGAGAAAGCGCGATTATCCCGTCAGGCTATGGACATATTACAATTAACGCTTCTGAAAAAATCCTGAAGGAAAGCAACTGGCTCGCAAAAAATTGCAAAAATATTTATGACGTATTTCTAAAAAATCATGGCGCCTGTTATTACTATACAGACAAGGGCTGGATTAAAAATAAAAATTATAAATCTGTTCCTAAACTGCGTTTTAAAAAACCCTTGAAATCAATACCTAAAAATTTAGATTTTTTATATGGTAAAAATAACTAAAGCCATCTTACCGATTGCCGGCCGAGGAACAAGATTCTTGCCCTTGAGCCGAGTCTTACCTAAAGAAATCTGGCCCCTTTTAGACAAGCCGGTCATTCAATACATCGCTGAAGAGGCCCTAGCCTCCGGCATTAAAAAAATTATTTTTATCACCCGGCCGGAAAAAAAATTAATCTTGGATTATTTTTCCGGACAGAAGCTTCCTTTTGAGACAGTTAATCAAAATAAACCTTCGGGCGACGGCCATGCCGTATTGCAAGCTAAGTCTTTAATTAAAAATGAACCTTTTGCCGTATTGTTTGGCGATGACGTTGTTGATTCAAAAACTCCTTGCCTATCCCAACTGATTAAAGTTTTTCAAAAGTATCAAAAACCGGTTATCGCCCTTTATCGCCTGCCTAAAGAAAAATTACCTTCTTACGGGATTGTCGGAGTAGAAAAAATCGGAGCAAAGGTCTATAAAATAAAAAAAATTATTGAAAAACCAAGCATCAAAGAAGCTCTCTCTAATTTAGCTATTGTCGGGAAATATATATTCACCCCTGAAATTTTCAAATATTTGGCAGAAGCGAAACCCGGTTTCAAGGGAGAAATAATTTTGGCTGAAATCCTGACTAAAATGATCGCCGACGGCAAAGAAATATTAGGAGTGGAATTTGAGGGCAAATGGCTGGAGTGCGGTAGTAAGGAAAAATGGATTGACAGCTTTCTTTATCTCGCTAAAAAGCCCAGGTGGTGAAACTGGTAAACACGCTAGCTTCAGGAGCTAGTGTCGAAAGACTTGGGAGTTCGACTCTCCCCCTGGGCACCAGGCGATGAAGTAGCGACTTCATCTTTAACTTCATTTTTATTAAAATAAAAATTCGTTCTATGATTAAACAACAATATCGTCAGCAAGCGCAAGCACAACAACAGAAACCCTTCGAGAAACCTCAAAGCAAACAGGGCTTGAGAATTATCCCCTTGGGGGGGCTGGGAGAGGTCGGTCGAAATATGATGCTCGTGGAATGGCAGGAGCAGATTTTAATATTGGATATGGGATTCAGAATGCCGGAAGAGAATATGCCCGGCGTTGATTTCCTCGTGCCCAATATTGAATATTTAAAAAATAAAAAAGACAAAATTGTCGGAATTATTTTTTCCCACGGCCATTACGATCATATCGGCGCCGTCCCCTATTTAATAGATAAAATCTGGTCGCCTCGTCTAAGAATATTTGCCGCTCCTTTAGCCAGAGCTATTATTATGAAAAGACAGGATGAGTTTCCCAATTTGCCCAAATTAAACATTGAAGAAGTCAAGGATAGCTCTAAAATTCAACTAGGATCATTTAAAATTGAATTTTTCCGCCAGAATCACAATATCCCCGACGATTTGGGTTTTTTCATTGAAACGCCTGAAGGAAATATCGTCTATACTTCCGATTTTAAATTTGACCCCACTCCGGTCAATGATTTGCCCACCGATTTTCAAAAACTCAAAGATTTCGGCAAAAGAAATGTTTTGCTTTTGATGCAGGATTCCACCGGAGCGGAAGAAGAAGGCCATTCGCTTTCTGAAAAAACAATTGAAAAAAATCTGGAAGAAATATTCCAAAAATCTCAAGGCAGAATCATCGCCGCCACTTTTTCCTCGCTTATTAATCGGGTCCAGCAGCTTATTTCTTTATCTGAAAAATACGGCAGAAGGGTTTGTCTTGAGGGATATTCAATGAAAACTAACGCAGAAATCGGCCGAATTTTAGGTTATATTAAAACCAAGAAAGGAACGCTTGTATCAACTAAAGAAATTATCGGTTCACCTGATTCTAAAATCACAGTTATCTGCACCGGCGCCCAGGGCGAAACGGAAGCGGTTTTAATGAGAATCGCCACCGGAGCGCACCGATTCTTGCGCTTGAAAAAAGGCGACTCTGTCATTCTATCTTCTTCGGTCATACCGGGAAACGAAAGAACGGTCCAATTCCTGAAAGACGGTATTTTACGCCAAGGGACTAAGGTCTTCCATTATAAAATGATGGATATTCATGCCGGCGGACATGCCCAAAGAGAAGAATTAAGAGAAATGATAACGATGATGAAACCCCAATTCTTCCTGCCAGTCCACGGCCAATATTCAATGTTAATTGCCAATGCCGAACTGGCTAAGGAAGTCGGTGTGCCGGAAAAAAATGTCGTTGTGGCGGAAAATGGTCAAATTGTCAATGTCAGCCAGAAAGGAATTATAATTGAGAAAACGACCGTACCGGCAAACTATATTATGGTTGACGGCTTGGGAGTCGGAGATATAGGCGAAATTGTCTTAAGGGATCGCCAAATGCTGGCGGAAGACGGCATGTTCGTCATTGTGGCCATAGTCGACAGGGCTACTGGTAAAGTGAAGGGTTCTCCTGATATAATATCAAGAGGGTTCGTCTATTTAAGAGAATCAAAGGATTTGCTTTTTGAGACAAGAAAAAAAGCGATTGAAATTATCAATAAAACCATCGGTTCGGGCAAGGCCGTCAACTGGATCTATGTTAAAGATGAATTAAGAAATAAAATCGGCGACTTCCTGTTTACCAAAACCGAAAGAAGGCCAATGGTCCTGCCTGTTGTTATCGAGGTATAATTAAAACATGAGGATATTTTCTGGCATCAGGCCAACG
Source organism: Patescibacteria group bacterium (assembly GCA_038078735.1). GTDB lineage: Bacteria > Patescibacteriota > Minisyncoccia > Minisyncoccales > CAZWNE01 > JBBTTI01. The sequence goes on from JBBTTI010000009.1 coordinate 45,890, forward strand.
GGAGAATTACATATTGGAAATTATTTGGGAGCCATAAAGCAATGGCTGGAACTTCAAGAAAAAAATGAGGTTATTTTTTGTATTGTTGATTGGCACGCGATGACTACTCCTTATGACCCGAAAAAACTCCAACAAAATATTATGGATGTGGCTATTACTTATCTTGCCGCCGGACTAGACCCGGAAAAATGCATTTTATTTATTCAATCTCAAATAAAAGAGCACTCTGAATTAGCTTGGCTTTTAGGGACGATCACCCCCCTTGGCGAGTTAGAAAGAATGACCCAGTTTAAAGAAAAATCTAAAAAGCACAAAGAATATATTAATGCCGGACTTTTGAATTATCCGGTTTTGATGGCTGCCGATATTTTGCTTTACCAAACCGAAGCGGTTCCAGTAGGCAAAGACCAGGAACAGCACGTAGAGTTGGCGAGAACTATTGCCAGAAAATTTAACCAGAAATTCAATGAAACTTTTAAAGAACCGAAGGCCATGCTTCCTAAATTCGGAGCTAAAATAATGTCTTTGCAAAATCCAACTAAAAAGATGTCAAAATCCGACAACCCTGCGGGGTATGTCGGCCTGTTTGACGAACCGGAGGAAATAACCAAAAAAATAATGTCTTCGATCACCGACACCGGCAGAACAATCCAATATGATCCCGACAAAAAGCCCGGGGTTGCCAACCTTTTAACTATTTTCTCTCTGTTTTCCGGAAAATCAATTAAGGATATTGAAAAACAATTTAAAAATAAAGGTTATGCCGACTTTAAAACAAAACTGGCTGAACTTTTAGTTTTAAAACTGGAGCCTTTCCGGCGGAAAAGGAAAGAGCTTCTCTCTAGAGAAGTTTATGTTAGAGAGATATTGGAGCAAGGCAGAAAAAAAGCTGAAATTATCGCCCAATCTACCATAGTTAAAGTTCGCCAAAAAATGGGCTTAGTTTAGCAATATTTAGCAATAATAATAAAAAAATACACAGGTTGAACCTGTGTATTTTTATCTACTCAAGGATTATATCTTTAATATTTTCAAGGCCTTTCTTAAGCTCTGTTTTATATAAAATCCAACTCTCAATCGACTCTTCAATTTTGCTGGAGCTACCGAAAAATTCTATTATAAAATCTCTTTTGGTTACTGAAGGAAAATTAGGTATCCCTACGCAATCCAAAAAATTTGACCAGCGATATGATTTTAAAAATTGAATGGCTTTCCTTGGGTCTTCACATCCCGCTTCTTTCCAGTTTTTTTCCATAATTTCTATAGGGTTAGTAAAGATATAACAAATTAAATTGAAAAATTGTTTGTCATCTTTAATATGCACCGCCTTAAAGCGTCCTTGGAACAAAGAACCTATCCCTTTTCTATTGTATTTTTCATTAAAATATCCGACATAGCTGTTGGCTAATTTCTTTATAAAAAGGGAGATCCCACCATCGACTAATTGGCGCAAAATTAAATGATAATGATTCGGCATTAAACAAAAGACAATAACCTCTACTAACGCCTCTCCTCTGTCTTTGGATACACAGGTTGTTGAACCTGTGTATTTTTCTCCCTCTCTTTTTCTTTTTTGTCGGCTCTCTATCCTGTCTCTCATTTTAATTAATCCTCTCTCGTTCAATTCATAAAGGCAAAAAATAAATCGGAAATAGTCTGAAACTTGCTGAAAAATATTTCTTTTTTCTACTCCTCTGTTAAAAATGTGATAAATTTCACCATTAACAAATTTAGGATGTTTTGATGGCATATTTATATCTTATCAAAAATATACACAGGTTCAACCTGTGTATATTTCTACTGGCTATGGGAGGGTAATTAATCCAATAATTCTACTCCGCTATCGTTCAGATATTTACAGCCTTCGCTTTCTAGGAGATTAAAGATCTCTTTTTGCTTTTCTGAAAGTAATTTATTATTTATCGCTTCCGCGGTAAAACGCAGTAAAGGATCGTTAGCTGAAGGCCTAAGATTAAAATTCCAATTAGGATAATTCACGGTCAAAGTATCAAAATCAGAGATCTCACCGTTGGAATATTTTTCCCTAACTTTATTTAAAATATTATTCATCACTATCATAGCTTCTGGCGTCAAATCATCAGCTATTCCAAATCCGGGTAAAATGAAATTATATTCTCCGCTTACCGGAAAATTTTTACGGCCGTCTCCTGCCAGCTTGCCCAGACTCTCGCCGCTTTCTGAAATTATCTGCAAAATTTGACCGAAAGCTATTAAGCTATTTTCCACCATATAATCTCCAAAGTTATAATAAATGTGCCCGGAGCACTCTCCTCCGAATAAAGCATTTTCTTTTTTCATCCGATTTTTAAAAAAGGCGTGACCGACCAATTCTATTTTAGGAACGCCCCCGGATTCAATAATTTTTTTCCTGATATAACGGGTGGCCCGAACATCGTGCAGGACTACTCTCCCTGATTCTTTTTGGCACATTTTTTCAGCGATTAAACCATTAACATAGACTCCGAAAATATAATCTCCATTTTCATCCATAAAAAAAATCCGATCGGCGTCGCCGTCAAAGGCCGCTCCAAAATCCGCCCCAACCTCTTTTATTTTTGACACCAATTGCCGCCTGTTCTCCTTCAAAAAAGGGTTGGGTTGATGGCCCGGATAGCGACCATCCAACTCCCAATTAAGTTTAATAAATTCTATTTGGGGCAGATGTTTTTCTAAATTATCAATTTCCAAGCTGCCGACGGCATTTGAAGCGTCAACGACAACCCTTAATGGTTTAATTTTGTCTGATTCAATAAATGCCATGGTTTGGGAAATAAAATCTTGCCAGACATCTTTTTGGATTATTTTTCCTTTTTTTACGGGTTCAACTTCTTTATAATTTAAGTAGTCTTCTTTTAGTTTTTCCATGCCAAATCCTTGACCAAAAGGACTGGCTCCGGGTCCGATAATTTTAATACCGCTTAAATGTCCGGCCGAATGAGAAGCGGTAACCTCCAATCCCAAATCAAATTTAAAATGTCCGGCCGTAAAATAAACCACATCTGTGCCGGCAACTCCAATATCTATGACATTAGCGCCCTGATCAACCAAGCCCCTAATTAAGGCATCTCTAATTTTAGGAGAAGATAGGCTGATATCACAACCGATAACGACATTCCGAGCATTGAAAGTCCGTACTAAAATCCTGGCAATTTTATAGCAAATCTCTTCATTAATATCTTTGGGATATTCTCCCCTTATGTCGTAGGCGCGAAAAATTTCCATAAAACACTATTAAAAAAATATTAAACGGTTTATTTTAATAGAATTTGCTTTATTTCTGATAATGCTGGTTCTCTAGATACGACTAATTTTTCTCCAAAAGCAGTCTTAATTTTTTCCGTTTTAAGACCGGCTTCCTGCGCAATAATAATTCTAGCAGCTATCTCTTGGGGCTTGGATCCGGCAAGGTCAATATACGCATCAATCGCGCCGGTAACAATATAAGTACTTAGGGCCCCGGCGCTCATTCTTACCCTATAGCTTCTCTCTATTATTCGCGACAATTTATCCAACATCCATTTCTTCTCTTCTTCTTTTTTATCAAGTAATCCGCCAAAATCCACATCTACTACAGCCTCATTAAGAAAAAATGACGATTTGACTAAAATTATTTTTCCATTCAAATAAGTTCCGCCACCTTGATAGGCAGAAAAAAACTGACGAGATAATGGATGATACATTAATCCTAAAACCGGCGCTCCGTTAAACGTCAAGGCAATAAATGTTTGGAAAAATGGCGCTAAACCGACATAGAATTTTGTGCCATCTATCGGATCAACTAGCCATTGATAAGATGACGAAGGGTTTATCCTCTTTTCTCCCTCTTCCCCCCAAAATCCGTGACTCGGCCATTTGAACAGAATTTTCTCTTTCAAAAAATTTTCCACTGCCACATCGGTTTTCGTAGCAACATCCCTGACATCTTTTTGTTTTGCTATTTCTATTTTGTTCCAACTTTCTAAAATCATCTCTCCCGCTTGTTTTACAAAAGGGGTTAAATAATTAATAGCTTCCTTAAAAAATTGTTTTGTTGGCCTCTCTGTCATAATTTATTTTTAATCAAATCTCTTTTTACAATATCTCCTGGGAAAGTTATGCATTCGGGATCTATTTTTACTCCTGGAAAAAATGAAGTGTTAATACCAGTTTTACAGTTATCTCCCATAACTATTCCCAGTTTAACTCTCCCCGTATCTTTTAATTCATTTCTTATCATACATTTAATATTTTTCCAATCATGCCTTAAATTTGCAGTAATAGTTCCGGCGCCGATATTACAATTATCTCCGATGATTGAATCTCCAATATAAGAAAGATGCGCCACATTGGTATTGTCGCCGATAATTGAATTTTTTATCTCTACCGCATGGCCAATATGGCAACTATCGCCAATAGTTGTGGAGGAACGGATATAACAATTGGGGCCTATTAAACAATTTTTGCCGATTTTAACCGGACCTTCAATATAAACGCCACTTTTTATAAATGTTCCCCTGCCGACCATAATCTCCCCCTTAAGCATCGCCCCTTTTTCTATCCTTGCTCCTTTCTCTATCTTTTTTTCAGCCAGAGAGAGCATAAATTCGTTCGCCTCAATAATGTTCCAAGGGTAGCCTATCGGCAACCAATAGCTCTTTACTTCTTCGTAATTAATTTCTTGATTTTCAGCCAAAATGCCAATTGCGTCCGTTAATTCGTATTCATGCCGTTCGGATTTTTTTATTTTTTTAAGAGCGGAAAATATCTCTTTGCTGAAAACGTATAATCCGGTATTCGCTAAATCTGATACGAAATTTTTAGGCTTTTCAATAATTTTTTTGACTTTTCTGCCTTCTGCCAGCAATACGCCGAAACGGCTAATATCTTTCTTTTTTTGCGCCAAAACACAATTTTTATGCTTGAGACACTTTATTATGTCTTGCTTGCTGTATAAATCATCTCCAGCCATCAAAATAAAACCTCCTTCTATTTCTTTTTCTGCTATGCCCAAAGCATGGGCCGTTCCCAATCTCTGATCTTGCTGAAGATAATTGATTTTTATATTTCTAAATTTATTACCCAAATATTTTTTCATCATTTCTTCCTTATATCCCACAACCAAAAAAACCTCATCTGCTATCCCATCTAGCTGTTCAAGATTGTGCTCAATTATGGTCTTTCCGGCTATTCTCAAAAGAGATTTGGGCCTTGTAAGAGTAAGGGGATAAGTACGAGTTGATTCTCCCGCCGCCAAAATTACAGCTTGGCAATGTTTTTTTATATTGACTTCCATATGTGATTATTATATCATAAAAAGACAATGAAATACTACGAATTAAGCTATATAATTTCTGCCACTCTTGCCGAAGAAGAGCTGAAAGCCATAAAAGAAAAGATAATATCTGCCATTCAGGGCCAAAACGGCTTGCTGATTGAAGATAATAACTTTGGCAAGAAAAGGACCGCCTATATGAAAGGGAAAGAAAAGCCCGGACTTTTATTTACTTCAAGCTTTGAAATGAGCCCTGAACAATTAGCCAATTTTGAAAAAAAACTGAAGTTGGAAAAACAAATTCTCCGTTACGCTATTTCAGCCAAAAAACAATTTGGGGGTTCAACTATATTCAGCCCCAAAATAGAAAAGAAAGTCCAGCCAAAAGTCGAAATGGCTGACATTGAGAAAAAATTAGAAGAAATACTGGGAAAACAAGATGAACCTAGTCAATGAAGCTAAAACTTCATTTCTATCTTCATTTTCATTTTTAATAAAAATTAAAAACTCAAATGAATCTAAATAAAGTATTTTTAGTAGGAAGATTGACTCGCGACCCGGAAACTAAAGCCTTACCATCGGGGACATCAGTAGCCAATTTTGGATTAGCCACCGACCGTTATTTCGTTGATAAAGCCGGTCAAAAACAACAGCAAACTGAATTTCATAATATCGTCCTTTTCGGCCGTTTGTCGGAAATTGCTTCCCAATATTTGAATAAAGGATCTTTGGTTTTGATAGAGGGCAGATTGCAAACCCGCACTTGGAAAGATAATTCCGGCATTCAACATTACAAAGCAGAGATTATTGCTGAAAAGATGCAATTAGGTCCAAGGACAGCCGGAAAACCCGCTCCCCAGCAACAAGCGCCGGCAGAAGAAAGGAAGATGCCGTCTCAAGAAGAAATCCCCGTAATTGAAGAAGATAGCGAGATTGATGTAAAAGATATACCGCTTTAGAAACTTAGAAGCTTAGCTTCTAAGTGAGAAGCTAAGCTTCTTTTAACGACGAATTTAAACTATTATGCCTTGCTTTTTTTGCCAACGAAATATTAATACAATCGATTTTAAAGATAATGATCTCCTACGGAGATTCCTTTCGGGTTTGGCTAAAATCCGTTCCAGGAAAAAAACCGGCAATTGCGCCACCCATCAAAGAAAGCTGGCCAACGCAATAAAAAGATCCAGACATATCGGCCTGTTACCCCATACGGTAAAATAAAAATCTGCCTGAGGGCAGATTTTTGTTAAATGTGAGCTAATATCGCTTTTTTTATTTTTTCCAAGACTACCGGGTTTTCCTTTAAAAATACTCTGGCTCCTTCCATGCCCTGGCCGATTTTTATATCCTCATATTGAAGCCAGCTTCCAGATTTTTTAATTACCTCTTTTATCAAGCCGGTGTTAACAATATCGGCTATTTTGGAAATACCTTCATTATAATAAATATCAAACTCGGTAACTTTAAACGGAGCTGCCACTTTATTTTTAACAATTTTGGCTTTGACTCTGTTGCCAATTATTTCTTCGCCGTGTTTTATTTGGGCAGATCTTCTTAATTCAATTCTGACGGAAGCGTAAAATTTAAGAGCCAATCCCCCGGGAGTCGTTTCGGGATTGCCAAACATAATTCCCACTTTCATCCTTATTTGGTTCAAGAATATGACGATGGTTTTTGTTTTGGAAATAATTCCGGAAAGTTTTCTTAAGGCCTGACTCATTAAACGGGCTTGCAAGCCGATCTGAAATTCGCCAACCTCGCCGTTAATCTCAGCTTGGGGAACCAAAGCTGCTACAGAATCCACTACGATAACATCAACTTCACCGGATTTTACTAATGTTTCTACAATCTGCAAAGCCTGTTCTCCTGAATCCGGCTGGGAAATTAATAGATCATCAATATTAACTCCGATTTTTCTGGCATAATCAGGGTCTAAAGCGTGCTCAGCATCAACAAAAGCGCCTATTCCTCCCTTTTTTTGGGCTTCAGCCAGAATATGAAGCGCTAAAGTAGTTTTGCCGGCAGATTCATTTCCATAAATTTCCACTACTCTTCCCCGCGGCACTCCGCCCACTCCCAAGGCCAAATCAATGGAAATAGCGCCGGTTGGGATAACATCAACATCAACCGCTCGCACGTCTTTTAATTTCATAATGGCTCCCTCGCCAAATCGCTGCTTGATTTCATCAACAGCATCCTGCAAATCCTTTTTTTCTATTTTTCCCTCTATTTTTTCCTCTTTTTTTACCATAAATTTTTATATTTTATGCCATTCTTTATTTTCTGGATTTTCATCTGCAATTACTTCTTCTTCGCTAATAACTGGCTGCGACGGCAAACTGCTTTGTTCATTAGCAAAACGGATTTCTCTGGGCTTAGCTCCATCTGAAGGACCAACTATCCCCTTATCTTCCAGCATGTCTAAAAGCCGAGCGGCTCTGGCATAGCCAATTCTCAACCGCCTCTGTAAAAGCGAAGCCGAAGCCTTTCTGGCCTCCATCACCAACCTTTTTGACTCTTCATAAAGCGGATCTTCTCCATAAAATCCGTCGAATTCATTTTCCGGCGTTTCCAATGTTTTAGCTAATTCCTGGGACATTTGGTTATCTAAAATCCCGTCTTCTATTTTTTCCACTTCTAATTTAGCATTCTCCGTATTAATCCATTCTACGGTCTTTCTTACTTCCTTTTCCGAAACATAAGCTCCTTGAACCCTCTTCGGTTTAGTAACTTCAGCCGATAGGAACAATAAATCGCCGGCTCCCAATAATTTTTCAGCTCCGGCCGCATCTATAATCGTCCGGGAATCAATCTGAGAAGCCACTTGGAAAGTAATCCGGGCCGTGATATTAGCCTTAATTAAGCCGGTAATTACTTCAACTGACGGCCTCTGTGTTGCTACCACTAAATGGATGCCAACCGCTCTGGCCATTTGAGCTAAACGGACTATTCCCGCTTCCATTTCTTTCCCCCGAGCCGCCATTAAATCGGCCAGTTCGTCAACAACAAAAACAATATAAGGCATGAACGGAATTTCTTTTTTAAAAGCAACTTCGTTATATCCTTTAATATCCCTTGTTTTTTCTCCGGACAGAACATCAAACCTTCTCTCCATTTCTCCCACCAGCCATTTTAAGGCATTAATTGTTTTTTGCGCATCTAAAATTATCGGGCATAATAAATGAGGCAAATCGTTATAAACCGGGAACTCCACTCTTTTCGGATCAACCATGATTAACCGAAGTATTTCCGGCGAATTATGATAAAGAAGAGACATTATCAGAGAATTTAAAAATATGGTTTTTCCCGTGCCGGTAGCCCCGGCTACTAATAAATGAGGCATTCTTGCTAAATCGGAGTATATGGGATTTCCGGAAACATCATTGCCTAGACACAAAGGCAATCCTGTCGGCCAATTTTGAAATTGAGGGTTTGAAATTAAGTTTTTGAGCCGAACTTGAACCCTAGTCTTATTAGGAACTTCAATGCCGACTAACGCTTTGCCGGGAATTGGAGCTTCAATTCTGATGGGATGATTAGCTAAAGCTAAAGCTAAATCATTAGAAAGAGTGGTAATTTTAGCCAGTTTAATTCCGTCGGCCGGTTTTAAAGTATATTGCGTAACAGTCGGTCCGATATTTATTTCCGACATTTCTACCGGAATATTAAAGTTTTCTAATGTCTTTTTGATTATAGCCGAATCCATTCTGATATCGCCGGCTGAAGGTGTGCCTTTGTCTGCCTCCAGCAAATCAACCGGCGGCAATTGATATTTGAATTTTGGTAAAATTTTTGATGGAATTTTCGGAGTGGCTTCAAAAGAAGCCTTTATCGCCACGGGCTCCGGACTAGGCTCAATCTCATGTATTTTAAATTTTGGCAAGAATAACTTTTTAATAAACGATGTTTTTAAAGGTTCAGAAAACTGGGCTTCTTTAGCGTTTTCTTTTTCTTTGCTTTTTTTAGGCCAGGGCTGGCCGAAAAGATGCCAAAAAATCAAAGTTCCCACAAGAATTGTTCCGGTAAAAATAATTTCGGCCACCCAAAAACCGAAAAAATTCAAAAATGGCTTGGAAATCAATCCCAAGTAGCCGCCGAATTTTAAGTCAGGATTTAAAACCTCAAAAACAGCGGAGATTCCCAAAATCAGAAGAAAAGCGGCTAAAAGCGCCCCCCTTAAAAATTTATCGTATGGGGAAAGCAAAAAAACTAATCCGCCTAAAACTAAAATCAAAGGCAGAATAAAGATTGTCCGACCCATCAGTATATTTAACCCCTGAAAAATAATCTTTCCGGCCAAACCCGCTTTATCAAAAAAACTGAAGACAACGATCAAGGCCAAAAGAAAGACAACAACGCCGAAAATCTGTTTTTTTATTCTTTGCGCCAAGCCAAAAAGATTACTTTCCCTTTTCCGTCCCCTCTCTCGTCCTTCCTCTTTTTTCTGTTTTTTATTCTTTTTTCTCATTAATCTATTTTAGCAAAACTGGCTAAAAAGAAAAGTGTAATAATACTCATATCGTTCGGATGTGCGACACTCAGTGTTGAACATGTTAGACGTCTGGCGTCTAACATGTTCAATACCTATTGCAAAAGAATATCTTCAGTTATTACTTCTTTCGACTGAAGTTTTGCGGTGCTTGTTTCTATAAATTTATAATAGCTATTATTACCAGAAAATTGATTGAGAATAATATCTGGTTTTAAAAGTTCTCCCCAGCGATTATTTTTAGCTAAATCTTGATAACTTGACCAAGGATATTCTAATTCTTTATCTTTCCACTCCTTCAACCCCCTTGGATTACGATGGATATACGCCGACAGATAGAGAAGCTGCTCATTTGTTTCGACAGGAATGGCGCGAAAAACATTCTGAAAAAGATGCCCTTGTTTTTTATACTTTGCATTAAAATATTTTGCGTACCCAGTTTGTATCCGATGAAGATAGCTGGAAACACCACTAGCATTATCAGTTTTTTCTCTAACTAAAAGGTGGAAATGATTAGGCATAATAGTAAAAATATTCAATTCTGCGATTCTTTCGGTTGTAATTTTGCGTATTATTTCTTTTGATATATTAAATTGCGAATATTTAAGAAAATACGAACTCTGCCGACCAATATTATAAAAAGACACTGGAGCTTGATATGCGAGAATAAAGAAAAGAAAACGGCTATAATCCCTTTCGTCAAGAAATATTGATGATTCATTATTACTCCGATTGCAGACGTGATAATAATTATCTTGCGTAAACTTAAATTTTCTCATCATAATACAATATTACCATGTTAGACGCCAGACGTCTAACAATACGTCTAACAATACCAAAAAATCGCCGTTTTGGCGATTTTTGGCCTTAGTTATATTGGTTATGATTTTCGAAAGCCGGAGCCGGCGGGGATGAGTTTGCCGATAATAACGTTTTCCTTTAATCCCCTCAATTTGTCTTCTTTCCCTTCCAAGGCGGCTTTAATCAGGATTCTTGATGTCTCCTGGAAAGAAGCTGATGACAACCATGAGCTGGTGGTTAAAGAAACCCGGGAAATTCCCAACAAAATCTGGACAGCTTTAATCTGGTCTTTATCTTCTTTTTTTAATCTGATGTTCTCTTCCAAAAAGTCTCCTTTTTCAATAACTTCTCCCGGGGTATAAGAACTCGCCCCGGCTTCTTTCACTCTCATTCTGGCAAACATTTGGCGAACGATTATTTCAATATGTTTATCATGGATAGGAGCCCCTTGAGAAGCGTAAATTTTCTGAATTTCTCTGACTATTTGCCGTTCGACAGTTTCTTTATCGGTAAGTTGGAATAATTCTCTTAAATCAATATTCCCCTCCCAAAGAGGCTGTCCTTTTTTAACATTATCTTTTACTTTAACTAAAATACCTACATTACCCGGCGCTTGATATTCTAATGTTTCTTTAATAGACTTTATTTTTATTATTCTGTCTTGGGTGATTTCAACAACTTGGCCGTCTTCTTTGGAAATTTCCACTTTTCCTCCCGGGCTCCGCATCTCAAAAATTTCTTGCACCCGAGGCAAGCCGAAAGTAATATCGCCGCCGCCGGCCACTCCGCCGGTATGAAATGTTTTCATTGTCAGCTGGGTTCCCGGTTCGCCAATAGCTTGAGCGGCCACAATGCCCACCGCTTCGCCTATATTTATCAATTTATTATTTCCCAAATCCCAGCCATAGCATGTTTGGCAAACGCCGCGCGTAGATTTACAACTTAACGGCGAACGCACTCTAACCGCGTTAATATCTGATTCAACAATCTCCTTTCCTTTTTGCCAATCAATAATCTTACCGTTTAAAGCCGTCCGGCCAACAATCTTTAAAAGGAAATTCTGGCCAAGCTCTTGAGCGTCGCTTTTCAAAACTTCTATTCCCTCTTTGTCTTTGCAGTCGTTTTCAAAAACCACTACTTCGTGGGCGACATCAACCAATCGGCGAGTCAGATATCCGGCGGTAGAAGTTCTTAAAGCCGTATCGGCCGTTCCCTTTCTGGCTCCGTGAGTGGAAATAAAATATTCCAAAACGCCAAAACCCTCTTTATAACAGCTCTTTACCGGCAATTCGATAATCTGACCCATAGGATTTATCACCAAACCCTTCATGCCGGTCATTTGAACTACCTGCGACCAGGATCCTCTGGCGCCGGCATCAATAATTTGAAATACCGGGCAATCTTCAGTCAAAGTTTTTGGCACTAATTTTTCAACATCTGATTTTATTTTTGTCCAAATTTCAATTATTTTCTGCCGTTTTTCTTCGATAGATAAAAGACCTTTTTGAAAATGAGATTCCACCTGCTCCACTTTTTTCTCGGCCTCTTCTATAAGCATTTTTTTCTCCGGCGGGATAATCAAGTCGTCAATTCCCCAGCTTATTCCCGACAAAGTAGAATACTCAAAACCTAAATTTTTAATTTTATCTAAAGTGTCTTCAACGGTTTCAGAATCGTATTTTTCTATAATTTCCGCCACAATTCTTTCCAAATCCTTAACCTTAATCAATTGATTTTGAAAAGGAAAATCATCGGGTAATGTTTCATTAAACAACATTCTGCCTAAAGAAGTTTCAACTAATTCTTTCTTTAACCTAACTTTTATTTTCGCCTTAATATCAATATCTCCGAATTCATTGGCAATTATTGCTTCATTTATATTGGCAAAAACTTTTCCCTCTCCCTTTCCTCCCTCTTTAATTTTCGTCAGCCAATAACAGCCCAACTCCATATCCTGATACAGAGTGACGCTGGGTGTCCCGGTTGCCGGCTTCAGCAAATTCAAGGGCGCCAGCATTTTTTCTCTGGCTTCTTTCTGGGCTAAAGTAGACAAAGGCAAATGGACCGCCATTTGGTCGCCGTCGAAATCAGCGTTAAACGCCTTACAAACCATCGGATGAATTCTGATTGTTTTTCCTTCGGTTAAAATCGGCTCAAACGCCTGAATGCCCAAGCGGTGCAAAGTGGGAGCCCTGTTAATAATCACTAACTTGCCCTTGACCACTTCCTCCAAAATTTCCCAGACTTCATCGGTTTCATCTTCTATCAAACGCGAAGCGCTTCTGACATTGTAAACCAATTCTCTTTCAAGAATTTTTTTAATGACAAACGGCTTGAAAATTTCCAGAGCCATTTGTTTCGGAATGCCCACCTGATTCAATTTTAATTCCGGACCGACTACGATTACCGACCTGCCTGAATAGTCCACCCTCTTGCCTAAAAGATTTTGGCGGAATCTTCCCTGTTTTCCCTTCAAAATATCGGCTAATGACTTCAAAAGTCTTTTCCCGCCGGTCGTTGCTTGAGTGGTGGTTCCTTTTCTCATTGAATTATCAATCATGGCGTCTACCGCTTCCTGCAACATTCTTTTTTCGTTGCGGACAATAACATCAGGCGCTCCGATTTCCAATAAATATTTCAAACGGCTGTTCCTGTTAATAACTCTCCGATAAAGATCGTTTAAATCTGAAGAAGCGTATCTGCCTCCGTCCAGCTGGACAATCGGCCTCAAGTCGGGGGGTAATACCGGTAGAACAGTCAGAAACATCCATTCCGGCCGGATATCATTTTTGAGCATGGCTCTTAACATTTTCAGCCGCAATAAAATCTTTTTTGAGGTTAAAGGATTTTCCGCTCCCTCTAAAGCCTTCTCCGCCAAAGCTATTTCTTTTTTCAAATCAACTTGTTCAAAAATTTTTCTTAAGGCCTCTGATCCGGTTCCGGCTTCAAAAACTTCGCCGTATTTTAAAGCCAAGTTCTGATAACTGACTTCAGAAAGAACTTTCAATGTTTTCAAAGACGTTAATTCTTCTTTGGCATTATTTCTTGCTTCGGCAAGGTCCAACAAAGCTTTATTTAAGTCCTTCTTGTTTTTGCTGTTATTTTTTTGTTCTTTAATTTTTGTCTTATGTTCTTTTCCAATCTCTTCCAATAATTTCTTTTTGGCGTCTTCGTTGACCTTAGTAACAATATAAGAAGCGAAGTAGATGACTTTTTCCAACTGCTGCATCGGCAAATCCAAAACCATGCCTATTCTTGAGGGCACTCCCCGCAGAAACCAAATATGAGAAACCGGAGTGGATAATTTAATATGTCCCATTCTTTCTCTTCTGACGCTGGCCTTGGTCACTTCCACTCCGCATCGGTCGCAAACAATGCCCTTATATCTGATTCTTTTATATTTTCCGCAATAACATTCGTAATCCTTTTCCGGCCCGAAAATTTTCTCGCAAAAAAGCCCGTCTTTTTCCGGACGCTGGGTCCGGTAATTGATGGTTTCCGCTTTGGTCACCTCGCCATGACTCCACGATAAAACATCCTCCGGCGAAGCAATTTTTATTCTGATTGATTGTAAGTCTTCTACCCTCATGATTTTTTTTCTTTTACTTCAATAGAAAGTCCCATGGCCTTTAATTCGTTGACTAAAAGATTAAACGATGCCGGCAAATTCGGCTCTTTAATTTCTTCTCCTTTCAAAATTGATTCATAAGTAGCGGCCCGGCCCGGCACATCATCTGATTTAATGGTCAACATTTCCTGTAAAATATGAGCGGCTCCGTAACCCTCTAACGCCCAGACTTCCATTTCTCCGAATCTCTGGCCTCCAAATTGAGCTTTTCCTCCCAAGGGCTGCTGAGTGATCAAGGAATAAGGGCCGATTGATCTCATGTGGATTTTATCTTCCACCATATGAATAAGCTTTATCATATACATATCGCCGATGGTGATTCTTCCCGGAAAAGGCAAACCGGTTCTGCCGTCAAATAATTTTGCCTTGCCGTCCGAAGCTAATCCGGCTTTTTTAAATTCCTCTTTGATATCTTTTTCCGTCGCTCCCGACAAAGAAGGAGAAACTGCGCTATAACCCAAAGCTTTTGCCGCCAAACCCAAATGGGTTTCCAAAATTTGTCCCAAATTCATTCTGGAAGCAACGCCCATAGGATTTAAAACAACATCCACCGGCGTGCCGTCTTCTAAAAATGGCATCTCTTCCTGAGGTAAAACCCTAGAAATAACCCCTTTATTTCCATGGCGGCCGGCCAGTTTGTCCCCGGCTTCAATTTTTCTTAATTCCGCCACTTCCACTTCAATTTTTTTAATTACTCCCGGATCCAGACGATGGCCTTGGTCCCGAGAAAATATTTTGACTCCAATTACCCGCCCTCTTTTTCCGTGCTCCATTAATAAAGAAGTATCTTTAACGTCTCTGGCTTTTTCCCCAAAAATCGCTCTTAATAAACGTTCTTCAGCCGTTAAATCGGCTTCGCCTTTGGGCGAAATTTTACCGACTAAAATATCATTCGGCCCGACTTCAGCTCCGATTCTGATAATTCCTTCCTCATCCAGGTCCCTTAATTTTTCTTCCGAAACATTAGGAATATCAGATGTGGTAATTTCCGGACCCAATTTTGTCTCTCTAATATCGCAGCCAAAACTCTCAATATGAATTGAAGTATAAATATCATCTTTAACTAATTTGTCGGAAATTAAAATAGCATCTTCAAAATTTCCTCCCCGCCAAGGAACAAAAGCGACTAAAACATTTCTGCCTAAAGCCAAATATCCCTGAGAAGTGGCTCCGCCTTCGGCTAAAATATCTCCTTTTTTCACGGCCTGACCGATTTTTACCACCGGCTTTTGGTGGAAACAAGTGTATTGGTTGGTCTTGCTGAAAGTTTGCAAATCGTAAGTTTTGGTTTCTCCGTCATTAATTTTTATTTTAATATGTTTCCCGTCCACCGCTTTTATCACGCCGGCGGCATCTGCTATAATTTCCTGCCCGGAATCCCTGGCGACATTCTCTTCGCTTCCCGTCATAACCAAAGGAGGTTCCGGCTTGATTAACGGGACGGCTTGGCGCTGCATATTTGAACCCATCAAAGCGCGATTGGCGTCGTCATTTTGTAAAAAAGGAATTAAAGAAGTGGCGATTGATATAAATTGCTGAGGAGAAACATCAATAAAATCAATATCGTTTTTGTTGGATATTCCCGGTTCGCCCTTAATTCTCGCCTCTACTTTTTGGGAAATAATATTTCCATTTTCATCTATTAAAACTCCGGCTGTGGCGATATTATGCTTCTCCTCTTCGTAAGCGTTTAAATAATAAATTTTAGACAGTATTACTTTGCCTTTTTCTACCTTATAATAAGGCGTTTCCAAAAATCCGTAAGAATTGATTTTAGCAAAAGCCGCCAGATGGCCAACCAATCCCACGTTAGGCCCTTCCGGCGTTTCAATCGGGCAGATTCTTCCGTAGTGCGACGGTTGGACATCCCTGACTTCAAAGCCGGCTCTTTCTCTGGTAAGCCCGCCCGGTCCGGTTGCCGACAATCGTCTTTTGTGTTCCAATTCGGAAAGCGGATTTTCATTATCCATGAATTGGGACATTTGAGAAGAGGTGAAAAATTCCTTAACAATCGCCATAATCGGCCGGGGATTAACCAATTGAATCGGCGCTATGGTAGTCGGATCCAAAGTTGACATCCGATCTTTAATTATTCTTTCTAATCGCATAAATCCGACTCTCAGCCGATTAATAAGCAGTTCATTCAAAGCCCTTACCCTTCTGTTGCCCAAGTGATCAATCTGGTCGGGTTTGGCTAAGGGATTGTTATTGAGCTTGATTATTTCCCGCAAAACATTAACCACGTCTTCGGGTTTTAATACTCTATCTTGCACTTTAATGTCTTCGTCAGGTTTAATTTTGACGTTCGGAAACCTCTGGTTCATCCGCCAGCGTCCCACCTTAGACAAGTCGTATCTTTCAAAATTAAAGAACATATTCCAAATCAGCTCTTTAGCCGTATCAGGCGTGCTTAAATCTCCCGGCCTTAAATGCCCATAAACCGCCACCAGCGCCTCGGCTTGATTGTGAGTGGGATCTCTTTTTAAAGTCTCTTCAATATAATCTGTCCCGCCCTTATTAACATCCTGAAATGATTCTTTTATCTGCAAATCATTATCAACGCCAAAAGCCCGCAAAATAGTGCTGGCCGATACTTTTCTTTTGCGGTCTATTTTAACGGAAAGCTGGCCTGAAAGTTCGGTTTCAAATTCCAGCCAGGCTCCTCGGTTAGGAATGATTTTTCCCCCAAAATAATTTTTGCCGCCGGTCCTGTCAACGGTGAAAAAAGTTCCCGGGGAGCGGATAAGCTGGGCGATAGCCACCCTTTCCACTCCATTAACAATAAAAGTTCCCCTGTCAGTCATCAAGGGGAAATCGCATAAAAAAACTTCCTGTTCTTTAACTTCTTTGGTTCTGAGATTAACTAATTTTGCTTTAACCCTTAAAGGCGCCTCGTAAGAATCGTTATTTTTTTTGGCGTCAAAATCAGTTTTATATTTTGATTCACCAAGCTTAAAATCAGAAAACCAAATTTCAAATTCTTTAGCGGTATAATTTTTAATCGGAGAAACTTCTGATAATAGCTCCTTGAAGTCCCTACTCCAAAACTGCCCCCAGCTTTCTTTTTGCATGGACAATAAATAGGGCGGTTGAAGAGAAACTTTGGCTTTATTAAAATTTTTTATTTTTATAAGAGGCATAGCCAAATGACAAATTAAAAGGACCCTGAGCTTGGCGAAGGGTAAAAAATATTTATTAAATTTTAACTCAAAAAGGAGGGAATCAAATATTTAAAACAATTTACGTAAACTTAATATTACTCCTTTGCATAAAAATTGTCAACAGGCAAACGAAGCAAATGGGATAAAAGGGTAAAATGGGTGAAATGGGACTCTTTTATCCCTTTTTACCCATATCACCCATTCCTCCCTTTCGTTTTTTTCGTTTTTTCTCTTTTCTCATTTTCACCTTAATTATTTCTCATTCCCTTTTGCCCCTTTATCCCATTTCGCCCCTTCAATAATTTTCTTTAATTCCTCGTCAAATTTTCTGTTTTCTTCCGTTTTATCTGCCATTTCCCTGCCCAACCATCTGTCATAGGGAGACAAAACATCTTCTTTGGTAATTTTTCTTTCCAAAGCGCTTTTTAGCCGCCCCATTAAAAAATCTATTTCCCCGCATTTTTTTGCCAATGCTTCAGCCGGCTCGTTTCCAATTAACTTTTGTTTAAAACAATCCTCTCCGTCCTCTTTTAACTCTCCCAAAGAACCGAACGAAAAACTTAAAAAATCAATATATTGTCGGAAAATTTTCAGTTACCGAGCCGCAGCGAGGTTAAGATGAAGGGCGCTTCCTTCATCGCCTAATTTATGGGTAAAATCTTGAAGTTCCACCGCTCGCCCGTAAACCAGTAATTCTTTGAATCCCTCGGGTTTCTTTCTTCTCTCAAATTGCATAGAAATTATAGTTAAGGGTTAAAGGGGTGATATGGGATAAATGAGAGAAACGGGACCCTTTTATCCCTTTTTACCCATATCACCCCTCTTTCGCCCCTATCTATTTCTTGTTTAATTCAGCTAACCGGTTTTTGACATCTTGGTTGTCTGGGTTTAATTCCAATACCTTTTCAAAATATGTTTTGGCTTTTGCATTATTCCCTTTTTTCTGCCAAGCCACGCCCAAAGAATAAAGAGCGTTAGAGTGATTGGGGAAAATCTGAAGCACGGTTTCAAACACGGCAATGCTGTCGTCTATTTGATTATCATTATAGTAAAGCCGGCCCAGCTGGAATCTTAATTCCGCATTAAGATTATTATTCAAAACTAAATTTTCCATTAGTTTTATCGCTTCTTTAGAATTTCCTTCTTGTTCTTTAACTAAGGCCTCCTGATAAATAGCATCGGCGTAATCCGATTTTAATTCCTTGGCTTTGGCCAATTGCTCTTTAGCTTTTTCTAAATTATCGGGCATATAAACATTTGCCAACTCGGTTCTCAATACCGGATTGGTCGGCTCCAATTTAATGGCTTCTTCAAATGATTTTATCGCCCAATCGGTAGCTCCAACGGCCATTGTTCTTATGCCGCGATAAATTATTCCTTGAGTTTCCCAAGCCGCCACTTCTCCCGGCCCTCTCAAGACAGCTATTTTTGCCGCATCAATAGCTTTACTGACTTTTTCTTGAGAAGCATCTCCCATCGCATCCTGCAAATAAGATCGGGCGAGAATTGTCCAGTATTGGCTCTGATAAGGGTTTAATTTAACCGCTTTTTCATATTGGCCGTTAAGAAAAGCCCGGTCTGCCAAATAAAACCTGACTCCAAAAAATATCATCCCTAATCCTCCCAGCCCGATGATAATTAAAATTGTGGTAAAAACCAGATTCAATTCCGGAAAATTTTTAAAAGAAAAAGCTTTTTCTTTAATGGGTTTCTGCCAAGAAACCACGGATAGGGCCAAGACCAGCCAAAAAAGAAAACTCAAAACCGTATTCTGATAATAAACAGCTTGGCCGACTACTAAAGCCACAAAGCCCATCAATAACGGCAATTGGCCATTGCCAACCGATAAATTTTTACTGGTAAAAAAATAGCTTATCAACAGAAACATACTGATCAACGCCAACCAAGAAAGCAAGCCTAAGAATCCCATCGTACCCAGAATTTCTGAAAAATGAGATCCGCTTCTGTCAAACCTTATTTGCCAAAGCCAGCTTTGATTGAAACTCGCTGGTTTTTCTTTGGCAAAATCATAATGGAAAGTGCCGACACCTGAGCCCAAAAAACCGGATTTGACATTATCCGTTGCCGATTTAAACCCTGTCTGCCAAGAAATCTCCTGCCCCAATACCTGTTCTTGAGGCAGATTAAGATTGATTAAATTAGTGGAAATAAATAATCCGGAGATAACTATTAAAAATATCGGCAATAATAACCGGTTAACGTTTTCCTTAAACAGCCGTTTCCACAAAGCGAGTGTTAAAAACAAAATCAAGCTGACTGACAAGACCCACCAAGCCGAAGTAAAATCAATAATTATCAGCAAAAACAAAAAAGCAAACAGCAGTATATAGTTAATAAAATTTTTGGATTTTGGATTTTGGATTTTGGAATTCGTCAGTATTCTCCCGGTTAAAAATACCATAACTACTGCTAAAAATATCGCTAATCCTTCCAAACTTCCGGAAACCGGATTAAATGTATTCTGCGACATAATCCGCGGCAAATGAAGCCCGGCGCTTATTTTCCCTAAAATGCCAAAAATAGACAGATAACTGACTAAGGTGATAAAAAATACTGACCACAAAAATGTTTTCAGCAAACCGGCTATCCGTTTGATATCAGCGTTATTTGTAACTATAAAATATAATAATCCTGAACTTATCAAACCGAGTAATCCATCGGAAAATCGGCCGTAAAACCCGAAAATGGAAGATCCCCTGTTAACCGAAAACACGGTTGATAAAATCGCTAAAAATAAAAAGCTAAGAACAAATAAATCCAACGGCGTTTTCTTAAATCTGACTTCCTGATCTACTAAAACCATCTTGCCCAGCCAGGCAAAAAAAGCGATTAAAACCAGAAAAAATAAAAGATACTGCTTGTTAAATTCAAAGGCCTCAAAAGAAAACGGCAGAAAAAACAAAGGAACTAAAAATACTAATAAATTGATGCTGACCTTAATGATACGATTAAAAAATGTATTCATATATTTTACTATATTATATTTTCGTAATGATTTAAACGTTCGACTGTTAAATTATTATTTAATACTATGCATACTGCGTCAATTCTTGTGGCTTTACCCGCTTTGGCATTCAGCCAAAGTTTTCTCAATTTTCTTTTATCCAGCGAGTCTTCGGGTGTTCCGAAATTTTCCCCAATTTTTGTCCTGACTTCCACAAAAACTAATTCTTTGCCGCATTCAATTATTATATCAGTTTCGCCGTATCTTGTCTTGTAGTTTTGTCCGACTATTTTATAACCCTTATCTTCCAGATATTTTTTAGCAATCTCCTCGCCAATTCTTCCGGTTTCTAAATTATGCCTCATAGCTTTTTGGCCGGTATTGCAAGGCTTCGGCCATATGGGGAATTCCTATATCCGGCGACCCTTCTAAATCAGCAATAGTCCTGGCGACCTTTATCATTTTCAAATAAGCTCTGGCCGATAACTGGAATTTAAGCCCGGCTTGCTGTAAAATCTGCTCGGCTGGTTTTGATAAATTGCAATATTTTTTAACTTGAGGATTTTTCATTTCAGCATTGGTAAAAATTCTTTCGCCTTGAAATCTCTGACGCTGGATGTTTCTGGCTTGAGTCACTCTTTGCCTAATTTTTTCCGACGGCTCTAAAAATTCCGAAGCTTTTTGATTTTCTGAAAGTTCTCTAATGTCAACCGGCGGAACATCAATATGCAGATCGATTCTGTCTAAAATAGGACCAGAAACCCTTTTTTGGTATTTTTTTATCTGCCTCAAAGAACAAATACAAGCTTTTTTCGGATGATTCAGATAACCGCAGGGGCAGGGATTGGCCGAGGCCAGCAGCATAAATCGAGCAGGATATTTTACTCTTTCTTTGGCTCTGGAAATAGTCAGATGGCCGTCTTCTAATGGCTGTCTCATAGCCTCTAAAACTGCTCTAGGAAATTCATTAAATTCGTCTAAAAATAAAACCCCGCGGTGAGCCAGGCTGATTTCACCCGGTTGAGGTCTTTGCCCTCCACCGATCAATCCGACAGATGAAGCAGTGTGGTGGGGCGAACGAAAAGGCGGCACTCTTAATAAAGAACCGCCGGCGGGAATTTGTCCGGCCGCCGAATAAATTTTCGTTACCTCCAGCGATTCTTCATCAGCTAAAAGCGGCAAGATGCCGGGCAACGCCCGAGCCAACATTGTTTTCCCGGCGCCAGGACTGCCAATCAATAAAATATTATGCCCACCGGCCGCGGCAATTTCCATAGCTCTTTTGGCCTGTTCCTGTCCCAAAATTTCCGCCATATTAAATTCCGGCTCGAAGTCATCACCTCCCGAGGGTAAATGGCGTACACCCTCGGGAGGTAAATTTTCAATGGCCTCCTTCCCCGTAAGATGCCGTAAAAGCTGAACCAAATTTTCTACCGGAAAAACATTTATCCCCTTGATTACCGCCGCTTCATTAGCTGAATCTTTTGGCACAAAAATATTTTTAAATCCCGCTTCTTTGGCGAAAAGAGCCAGAAGCAAAGCTCCTTTAGTGTGGCGCAAAGAACCGTCCAGCGACAATTCTCCAAAAAATAATGACTTTTCGGGAATTTGACAGGAAATTGTTGCGGCTAAAATACCGACGGCAATCGGCAAATCATAAGAAGCCCCTTCTTTGGGAATATCGGCCGGCGCCAGATTAACCGTGATTTTTTTATTGGGAAATTCCACGTCCGAACTTAAAACAGCTGTCTTGACTCTCTCCTTGCTTTCGGCCACCGCCTTGTCCGGCAAGCCGACAATATCAAAAGCCGGTAGTCCGCGACTAGCCACATTAACTTCAACATCTACCTCTAACATTTCCAACCCGATATTCGCCGCCGATTTTACTTTAATCAACATAATTCTAATGACTAATTTAAAATTTAAAAACAATTACTAATTATTAAATTTTTAAATACTATACTTTTGACGAAGAAATAATTTTGGAAAATATCATTGTCAATTCGTGCGCTTCTCCCCATAATTTTTGCAAGGCATCTTTTTTGTCATTATTCGCTCTGGCAATCATCCGCAACCAGTGCTTTATTTCGCTTGCTTCTTTTTTACAAATAAAAATCTTATTTATAAAATCTTTCCTTGAGCTTGCGTTATTCGCCTCGCAATAATTCGCGCCTATACTTGTAGCCGACCTGACAATCTGGCTTACAAGCGGCAAGTTTATAACACTACGGCTAAGACCCTGTACAAAATCAATCGTGCTTTCTCCAAATTTTGCTGTTCGTTCTTCTAAGTCGTATTTCATTGAATATTTTATATTAGAATTTTAAAATTGTTTTTGAATTTTAAATTTGAAATTGTTAATTAACGTAATATTTAGGGCCGTCTTGTTTAATCAAACCCTGAAGCTGCATTAAGGATAATGTTGTTCCCATTTTTGAAACTGGCATCTCAAAAGTTCTGGCCAAAACATCTATCTCTACCGACTCTCTTTTCAGTTTAGCGATTATCTGATTTTCCAACGCTCCTGTGCCGTTAAGAAGCTTAGCTTCTTTCTTAGAAGCTAAGCTTCTAAGTCCGCTAAAGCCATAATAATCTAAAATATCTTTAGCCGAACTTATTGGCGTGGCGCCCTGCTTCAACAATTCCATAATACCCTTGGAATTTTCGCTGGTAATGGGGCCCGGCACAACAAATAATTTTCTCTTAAATTTTCTAGCGTAGTTTGCCGTTATTAAAGATCCGCTTTTTTCTCCAGCTTCTACAACTAAAACTGCCTTGCTTAACCCCGCCACTATTCTATTTCTTCTCGGGTATGTCCAAAGAGTCGGCGCAAAATTTCCCTCGTATTCGGAAATAATCAAACCGTTATTTTTTAAAATTTCACCATACAAATCCTGCTGGTATTCGGGATGAATCAAATCAATTCCGCAAGGCATTACGGCAATCGTTCGGCCATTCGCTACGCTCAGGGCGGTCTTATGAGCCGTTGCGTCCACACCATACATAAACCCGGAGACAATAGTAATTCCGGCAGCCGCTACTTCCGTAACAATCTGTTCCACCACCCTCTTGCCATAACTCGTCATTTGTCTTGACCCGACCACTGCCAAACAGTTGCTAAAGATTTCCTCGCTATAACTTCCTTTATAATACAATTGTTTCGGCGCGCTCTTACCTATTTCTTTTAATAATTTCGGGTATTTAGCATCTTGCAAAACAACGATATTCATAATTCAACTGACTGGAGAGGTTCGACCTCTCCAATTCATTCTAATCTAAATTTACTTAATTTCTCATCTAAATCAATTTCCTCTAAACATTGTCTTGCAAATTCTTTGTATTCTTCTGGGCTGCTAAATAATTCTCCTAAAACATCTTTATCAATAATTGGAGAATTTCTTTTGCCCGCATAATCGGCTAAGCTGCCATAAGGATATTTTATTGCCCATTCGTATGCTTTATCAAATTCTTGAACCGCTTTTTCATATCCCCCCGGGTAAAGTTCAAAAACATTTTTTACTTGAATATACACGCTAAGATATTTAAAATACATTTCTTCATCTATCCTTTTCATTTTATATGGACCCTGAAATAATCTGCCAGTTTCCTTATGCTTCAAATTAAAATATCCAGTCATTCCATTGCCTAATTTTTTCATAAATATACTGACTCCGCCTTCTACGATTTCTTTTAAAAATAAATGGAAGTGATTGGGCATTAAACAGAATGCCATAATTTTTACAATCGGTTTTCTCGACGGCCAAATCCCCGGCCAAACAAAGGGATTGCGCCCTTGCTTGGAGAGGTTCGACCTCTCCATTTCTGTTTTCTTTAAGTCGCGGAAAGGACGACCAGTAGAAGAATTAGTATTAAAATAATACAACATTTCAAGAAAGTGCCATCTATCTTTTGACTGTCTTATAATCTCCTGTTTTCTGTTCCCGCGATTATAAACATGAACGAATGAACCAATTGTAATTTTTTCCCTCCGCATATTTTATATTTTAGCTTGGAGAGGTCGAACCTCTCCAATTCTAATTATTGTTATTTTAGTGTTATTTAAGCCTTGCCCCAAAACCACCATTGTAATCCTGAAGGATTTCTAACGGGGACCGAGCGTAGTTGTAAATCTGCACATCGTCAATCAGGCCGTTAAAAGGAATCCATATCGTTGGCGATGGATAAACTCCCGCGCCAATTGAAAGAGGATTATTACAAGTACTCATGGTTCCTGTTTTGGCAGACTTCACGTCCAAAACGCCGTTAAAATAAAATGCTGAAGTTGAACCATCCCAAATCATTACCGCATGAGTCCAAACTCCAATAGATACGACTCCAGTCGAAAAACTCTCATCTGGAATTAAATTACCGCTATAAAATCTTAACCGATTATTAGCAGTTAAATTAAATACCCATCTCGGAGCCGCCCCGCCGCAATTTTTGCTGAATATAGCGGCTACCGCAACCGCATTAGGTTTTATCCATGCCTCAAGGGTTAATGGACCGCTGGCAAGATCAAAGAAAGTATTACCGCCAACATCTGCATAATCGTCCACCCCGTCAAAATTCAAAGCCGAGCCGTATTTGCCGGTGGTCCAGCTGGTGGTTGCCATATTGTTTTGCAGGGTGCCGGTGTTAGCGTTTCCGCTGGCATCATAAGCAGTCAACCCCGAACCTTCATCAAACTTCCACTGCGCCACCGGCCCCCCGCGGTTGTAGTGGTAGCGCA
>JBBTTI010000010.1:0-3620 GCA_038078735.1 Patescibacteria group bacterium
TGCCTAAATCTATACCGATGTCGTTGGAAATTAATTTGTAGAGTTTCTCAAACATTTAATAATTTCAGTAATTCGTCCTTGGAAACAATTCCCCCTTTTTCCTCGGTACGTTTTTTAATTTCTATTCCTCCTTCCTTTAAACTTCGAGCGGAAACAACTGCCCTAAGGGGTATACCAAGCAAATCAGCATCAGAAAATTTTTCTCCCGTAGATATACCTGCACGATCATCAAACAAAACCTCAATATTATTTTTTATCAAATTCTCATAAATTTGATCAGCTTCTTTTAAAACAACTTCAGCCTCTCCTAGAGCAAGCAAATGAACTTGAAATGGCGCTATGGATTCCGGCCAAATTATTCCTTTATCATCTGAAAAAACTTCTACAACAGTGCCCATAACTCGCCCCGGACCAATGCCATAACTACCCATAAATACCGACTTACTTTCCCCTTCTTTAGTTTTATATTTCAAATTCAATGCGTCGGAAAACTTGGTGCTAAGAGTAAAAATATTCCCTACTTCTACCGCTCTTGCTTCTTTAAAATTACCACCCAAACCTAAATCTTTTTTAACTTCATCTGTAAAAACTTCTTTATTAATGGCAATGTTGTTTTCCTCATTTATATAAATAGTGTCTTCTCCAGTAGAACTAATAGTCTGAAATTCATGAGAAAACTTTGAAAACATTCCACCGGAAGCAAAAGTAAGGTATGTGATATGACCGATTCCGACTCGCTTGAAAATATTTTTGTAAGCCTCTTTGGCTTTTTCGTAAAACTCTAAGTGAGTTTTCTCATCTACGTTAAAAGAATATAAATCTTTCATTATAAACTCGCGGGTCCGCATAATTCCTGACTTTGCTCTTATTTCATTTCTGAATTTAATTTGAAAATGATAAATTGCTTTAGGTAAATCCTTGTATGAGCGAATGAATTCTTTGAGCATTTTGGTCATCGGCGCCTCGTGAGTAACCGCTAATCCGAGTTCGGTTTTATTTTTTAATTTTGTTTTGAACCAAACATCCACCTCCTTGTCATCCCATTGATTAGTAGGCTCCCATACAGACTTATCTTGAAGAGCTGCAAGCAAAACTTCTTGCCCGCCGATATTATTCATTTCTTCACGAATGATTGAAATAATCTTATTGAAAACACGAAGACCAAGCGGTAGATATGCATAAACGCCAGACATTTCTTTGTGAATAAAACCTCCGCGAATAAGTAGTTCGGCATTCTTTGATACTTCATCCACCGGAGCTTCTTTACGTGTTTTAGTAAAAAGTTTTGATTGTCTCATTAGCCTATCTTACCCAAAAAAAGTCTTTTAGTCAAAGCAGGAGGAAAGAACTGTGATACATTTACGCAATGTTTGCAAAATATGCAGCTTTCTGTTATATTGTTCAAATGCAAAAAGTAGATTCAAAGAAAGAGAATACTGATACCCGCCAGAACGATGTCGGGCTGGCATTGATAGAACAAATGTTCAGGGTTGGAGCACATTACGGCTATTCAAAAACAAGAAGACACCCAAGTCTCTCAAAGTATATATATACTACAAAAAATAAAATAGATATAATTGACCTTGAAAAAACAAGTATTATGTTGGAGAAGGCTATCGAATTTGTAAAAAGTTTAGGGGCGCAGAGTAAAACTGTCCTTTTTGTCGGTACAAAGCCTGAAGCTAAAGATATAACTAAAAATATGGCTATGTCTTTAAATATGCCCTATGTTAATGAACGTTGGATCGGAGGCACTCTGAGTAATTTCACAGAAATAAAAAAAAGAATTGTAGAACTTGAAAATTATCGTAAAGATAGCGTGGAAGGCGGGCTTGATAAATACACAAAAAAAGAACGGGGAGTTTTGGCAAAAAAAATAGGGAAACTTGAAAGATATTACGCCGGACTTATTAGTTTAAAAAAAACTCCAGATGCATTGTTTATCGTAGACGCCAGAGCGGAACATATTGCGGGAACAGAAGCCAAAAAATCCAATGTACCCGTCATTGCTCTAGTGAATTCTGATTCAAATATTAAAGGTATTGAATATCCTATTGTCGGCAATGATTCCAGCATACCTTCTATAAAGTTTTTCAGTCAAGCTGTCGCGAATGCTTATAAAAGCGGTCTGCAAAACCTCCCAAATGGTCGAGAGCAGGCGGGCCTTCGCCTCGTCGAAGTGGCTTCGGCCACGCAGGCGGGAGCCATTTCTATGTCCGAAAAAACATCTTAATAAATATGCCTATTCAAATCACAACAGAGCAAGTAAAAGAGCTTCGTGATGCCACCGGTATTTCCGTAATGCAGTGTAAACGCGCCTTGGAAGAGGCACTGGGCGATATGAAAAAAGCTTTGGCTATTTTAAAAAAGACGAGTTCGGATATTGCGCTTAAAAAAATTAACCGTGAGGTCAAAGATGGCGCGGTAATGATTAAAATAAAAGATAAAAAAGCTGTTTTAGCATCTCTTCATTGTGAAACTGATTTTGTATCTAGAAATGAAGACTTTACAATATTACTCAAAAATCTAGGAAATATTGTTCTTGAAGATGGAATAGAAAAAATGAAAGAAGAAGCAAAAGATATGATAAATACTATAATTCAAAAAACCGGGGAAAACATACAACTGGGTGATGTCTATGAAGTATCCGGCGATGTTCTGGGAGGTTATGTACACAATAACAAGTCTGGGGTAGTTGTTAGTTTAATTGGTGGAAATGCAGAACTTGCAAAAGACATAGCAATGCACATTACCGCGATGAAACCAGAATATATGACGTCTGAGGAAATAACTCCCGATACAAGAAAAATGATATTAGAAATTTTCCAAAAAGAACTTGCGGGCATAAACAAACCTGAAGAAATAAAGAAAAGAATGCTAGACGGCAAAATTAGCGCCTATTTTAAAGAAAAGATTTTACTTGATCAACCATTTATTAAAAATCCACAGGAATCGATTGGCGGGCTTTTAGAAAAATCAAAGGCAAAGATAAGGGAAGTGAAACGTTATTCAATATGATATATTTTCTTTTAATTTTATTCTTTGCGTCGCTCTTTTTTATCATTATTATGGTAGGAAGAAAATTATTTTTATTACAAAATGGACAAATCTCAAGTAACACAGAAGTTCTATTTGAAGTTTCACATCTAGAAAAAGTTAAACTTTTTACTATTAAAAATATAAAAAAATGCGAGCACATACTATTAGTGGAAATACTCCGGTTGTATATTCGATTTTCTAATTTTTTAAAAAATAAATATCAAGAAATAAAAATTAAAATAAGAAATAGTAGCAAAAAAAATAATATAAATGGCGAAAAGAGAGAAATTTCTAAATTCTTAAAAATTATAGGAGACTATAAAAACAAAATCAGAGAAATTAAGCATAAAATCAAAAAAGAAGAGAATTTATAAAAACAACATTGAGCCGGCACGAGGGATCGAACCCCGGACATCTTCTTTACAAAAGAAGCGCTCTGCCAACTGAGCTATGCCGGCTTGCTGCCTTTTAGAATAGCATATATCATCCCAAAATCAAAAGACTATTTTTAAATTAGTTTTACATCTTTATAAAAATATGAATAAAGGAAAAGGTAGAAAATGGAGAATGAAAAAATATAT
>JBBTTI010000011.1:0-15489 GCA_038078735.1 Patescibacteria group bacterium
TTTGGCGTCTTGATTTTTGGCGCCGGAACTATTAAGATGAAAACACATGTTCGTGACTAAAATCGGCATTGATTTAGGAACCTGCAATTCAGTGGTTTTTCTGCCTAAAAAAGGGGTGGTTTTGGAGGAACCATCGGTTGTTGCCGTGACTTTAGCGGAAAATAAAATTTTAGCAGTCGGCAGAGAAGCCAAAGAAATGACAGGAAGAACCCCCGATACTATCAGAATTTATCGGCCATTAAGAGATGGGGTAATTGCCGATTTTAGGGTGACTCTGGCGATGATAAGATATTTTATTGAAAAAGTTGCCGGTCGCTATCGTTTTTTAAAACCCGAGTTGATGATTGGAGTTCCGGCTGGCATCACTTCCACCGAAAGACGGGCGGTCATAGAAGCGGGGATGGCTGCCGGCGCCAAGGCTGTTTATTTGGCGAAAGAGCCGGTTTTATCGGCTATCGGGGCGGGTATTCCAATTAATTCGGTTTCCGGCAATATGATTGTTGATATTGGCGGCGGAACGGCTGAAGTGGCGGTAATCGCCCTGGGAGGAATTGTTAATTGGCGTTCAGTGCGGGTAGCGGGGGATAAGATGGACGCCGCTATTTCTGATTATGTCAGAAAAAGGCATAATTTGGCTATCGGAGAACAAACCGCAGAAGATATAAAAATTAAAATCGGCACCGCTTTGCCGGAAAAAGAAAATCGATTTTTAGAAATTAGAGGCCGGGATTTGATTTTGGGGTTGCCCCGGAATATAAAAATTTCTTCGGCGGAAGTCTGCGAGGCTGTTTCCGACACTTTAATGGA
Organism: Patescibacteria group bacterium; assembly: GCA_038078735.1. Lineage (GTDB taxonomy): Bacteria > Patescibacteriota > Minisyncoccia > Minisyncoccales > CAZWNE01 > JBBTTI01. Next base: position 808 of record JBBTTI010000011.1, read on the forward strand.
AATTATTCAAATAATTAAAAGCGTTTTAAGAGAAACGCCGCCTGAATTATCGGCCGATATTATAGATAAGGGTATGGTGCTGGCCGGCGGCGGAAGTTTATTAAGAAATTTACCGGAATTAATTGCCAGAGCTACCGGAGTTCCCTGCACCATAGCTGAAGAACCATTGCTTTGCGTAGCAAAAGGCACGGGAATAGTTTTGGAAAACTTGGATATTTATAAAAGAAGCATAATGTCAAAAGGGCGATGATCGGGCATGAAAAACAAATTAAGCTTTTGGAAAAAAGCGCTGAGTTAAACAGATTGGCTCACGCTTATTTATTTTCCGGACCGGAAAAAGTAGGGAAAAAAACAGCAGCCCTAGAATTTGCTTCTCATTTGCATTGTTCATTTCCCGATTTGATTTTAGTTGAGCCGGAATTAGAAAGTAAGGAGATCAAGATCGGCCAAATCAGGGATTTAATTTGGAAATTATCTCTTAAGCCTTATTCCGCGCCTTTAAAAGTGGCAATTATTGATCAGGCTCAAACAATGAATCAGGAAAGTCAAAATTGCTTTTTAAAAACACTAGAAGAGCCGAAAAAAGATAATCTTTTAATTTTAATTGCCGAATATCCGAAAAGTTTGTTGCCGACTATTCTTTCCCGCTGCCAATCAATTAATTTTCAGCCCTTATCTCAAAAAGAGATGGAAAATAATTTTTCCAAAGAGATCGCGGAAATTTCTTTAGGCAGGCCGGGCCGGGCGGTTGATTTTTCTGATCCCCAGAAATTAGATGAATTTAAAATAAATATAAACGAAGTGGCCGGTTTGGTCAATTCTGATTTATCCTCGCGCTTCCAATACGCCAAAGAAATTTCCCAGAAAGACAATCTGAAAGAAATTCTGGCAACCTGGCTGTTTTATTTTCGGGATCTTTTATTGAAACCGGGCGGCGAACATTATGCAGGTGTTTTAAAAAAAATTCAAGAGACAAATTCTTTAATTTCCAGCACCAATGTCAGCCCCCGCCTCGCCCTGGAAATTCTAATGTTAGAGCTTTAAATTTTATTAAATTTTTGGTATATTTGAAGAATGGGCTACAAAGAAATTGTTGAAAAATTTAAACCGGAGATGGACAAGGCTGTTGCTTTCTTAGATAGAGAAATGTCCAAAATCAGAACAAGCAGGGCAACGCCGGCTTTAGTTGAGGATGTGGTGGTAAATTGTTTTGGCCAGAATTTTCCCTTAAAGCAATTGGCGTCAATTTCCTGTCCCGAACCAAGGCAAATTTTAATTCAGCCGTGGGATAAATCCTATATTGAGGGAATAGTTTCGGCTTTGTCAAAAACCGGAACCGGGTCTAATCCTATTGTTGATAAAGATACAATCAGAATAAGTTTGCCTTCCTTAACCGAAGACTACAGGAAAGAATTGCTTAAATTAGTTTCCCTGAAAGAAGAAGAAGCCCGTCAGGTGATAAGACATCACCGGGAAGAAGCCTGGTCAAAAATTCAGGCCTTTGCTAAAGATGGGCAAATTCGCGAAGATGATAAGTTTCGGGGTAAAGATGAACTTCAAAAATTAATAGACGAATATGGCAAAAAAATTGATGGAGTAGGTGAGAAAAAAAGAAAAGAAATTTCGGAATAATTATTTATGTTTTTTAATATTATTATTGCTTTTATCAGTTTAATCGGCTTATTAATTATCCATGAACTTGGCCATTTTATTTTAGCCAAAAAATTTGGCGTCAAAGTGGAAGAATTTGGAGTAGGTTATCCTCCCCGATTAATTGGAAAAAAAGTAGGGGAGACGATTTATTCCATTAATCTTATACCTTTCGGCGCTTTTGTCAGAATGCCGGGGGAAACAGAGAAATCAGACGACCCGCGCAGTTTTTCAAGTCAGCCGGTTTTAAAAAGAATTTTGATTGCCCTAGCCGGAGTGATTTCTTTTTGGATTATATCAATAATTCTTTTCAGTATAGTCTTTAGTATGGGAACTTTTGTGGCAATTTCCGATGAAGTAAATTCCGAAGGATTAATTAATCCGAAAGTCCAGATTGTCGCTATCGCTAAAAACAGTCCAGCAGAAAAGGCGGGGTTAAAACCCGGCGATATAATAACTAAGTTTACAAAAGTAAAAGAGGTGCAAGAGTTTACAGAGCAATATAAAGGCAAAGAAGTTGTCTTGGCGATTGAGAGGGGAAAAGAAGTTTTTGATGTAAAATTGACGCCGAGGGAAAATCCGCCTACGGGCGAAGGGATGATGGGCGTAGCTTTGGCCAGGACGGCTTTCCAGTCATATCCTTGGTATAAAGCCCCTTTTAAGGGCGTTCAGGCCACTTACAATACAACAGGGGCAGTGATTGAAGGCTATGGAGATGCGATAAAAAAGCTCTTTTTGAGACAACCCACGGGAGTAACCTTAACCGGTCCGGTCGGTGTTTTTCGGCTTTTCACCCAAGCCAGCCAAATGGGAGCCAGTTATTTTTTGCAGTTTACAGGCACGGTAGCTATTTATATTGCCTTGTTTAATCTTGTGCCGATCCCGGCGGTTGACGGCGGGAAAATTCTTTTTTTGGTCATAGAAGCGATAAAAAGAAAACCGATTAATTATAAAATTGAACAAAATATCACCGCTGTTTTTTTCGGTTTGTTAATTTTATTAATGGTTTTTATTACAATAAAAGATGTAATCAGATTATTTTAAATCAACGAAAGGGAACTTTACTTTCTCTTGAGATTTGACAAAGAATCGGAAATTTGTTAATCTCTTAATATGAGTATGAATTATAAATTTTTCACGGCAACTATTCCTCCGATCACGACCTCCTTTCAGGAAGGGGTAGTTGAGTTTTGCAAATAATCTTTTAAGCCATTTAAATAAAAAAACTCTACCTCCTCTTCCCCAGAGGAGGTCTTCGTTTTACGAAGCTTCTTTTGGAAAAGAGTAAGCCAGGGGAAAAACAGTATACAAAAAAAGGAGGTCCCTATTGCCGACGGCTCACCTAGACGCATGTACAGAGGAATTGCGGAAAACTAATCCGCATTCAGCAGCGAATTGTTACGGCACCCTGCAGGAACTTCAAATCCCCTCGAGACAAGGTCCTGATGGGAAATTTCCTGAGGAACACGAGAGATTCTGGCATGCCCCCCCCAAAAAACATCAACCATGCGGATAAGGGTTAAGTAAACCAATTCCCCTGGCTTACTCCCCCTTCTTCTAATTTTATGCTAAAATCTATCAATAATCGTCCCGAGACCCGATGTCGGGACGATGATATAGATATGCCTTATAGAAAAGAACAATTTGTTACCGGTGAATTTTATCACATTGTGATTAGGGGGATCGACGAAAATAGGATTTTTAAAGATATTAACGATCATTATCGCGGGATTTTTTCAATATACGAATTTAATAATGCAAAAGCAGTGGCGATTAAAGATAGACGTAAAGTTCGTCTTCATTTTAAAAAAATTCTCAAGAAAGCTAAAGAAAATCCGCCTCTTTTTATAGATTATAGAGATAAATTGGTGGAATTAGCGGCTTTCTGCTTTATGCCGAATCACCTTCATTTGTTGATAAGACAATTAAAAGACGGAGGGATTACTAAATTTATGAGAAAACTCGGCGCAGGTTATGGAAGATATTTTAATACTAAATATAAACGCAAGGGGCATGTTTTTCAAAACACCTTTCTTGCTATCCACATTAAGAACGATCGTCAGTTGAAAATAGTTTTCGCCTATATTCATAGCAATGCATTATCTTTGATAATGCCAAAATGGAAAGAAAGAGGTATCAAAAAGTTAAAGGAAGCCATTCAGTTTATAGAAAATTATAAGTGGTCAAGTTATCAAGATTATATTGGCAGACAGAATTTTCCGTCAGTTACAGAAAGAAAATTTTTGCTGGAACTAATGAGCGGAGAAAAAGGTTGTAAAAATTTTATGGAAGATTGGTTAAAATATCGGGGTAAAGTTAAAGAAGAGGAATTTAACAAACTTATGTTAGAATAAAATCGTCCCGACATCGGGTCTCGGGACGCTGTGAGTTATAAAATATGCGACAATCACAATTATTTACAAAAACAATTAAAGAAGCGCCGAAAGACGAAGTTTCCGTTAACGCCAATCTCTTAACCAGGGCAGGTTTTATTTATAAAAATTCGGCTGGCATATATTCATTCTTACCGCTGGGTTGGCGGGTGATTCAGAAAATAGCTTCAATAGTACGCCAAGAAATGAATGCCATCGGCGGACAGGAAATGTTTATGACTGCGCTTCATGACAAGCATTATCTCCAGGCGACGGGACGTTGGGGAGTTGACGTCGTTTTTAAAGTAGCGGAAGCAGGAAAAAAAGAGCCGACCTTTAATCTCAGTTGGACGCATGAGGAAATAATATCTGAAATTGCGGCGAAATATATAAACTCTTATAAAGACTTGCCATTTTCCGTTTACCAGATCCAAACTAAATTCAGGAATGAGCCAAGGGCAAAGTCAGGCCTTTTACGCGGAAGGGAATTTTTGATGAAAGATCTTTACAGCTTTCACACATCGGAAAAAAATCTGTTTGAATATTATGATTTGGTGGCGAAATCTTATAAAAAGATATTTGAGCGGTGTGGACTTGCTTCCGTTTATACACTGGCTGCCGGAGGTGATTTCACTCTGAATAATACTCACGAATTCCAGGTTCTATGCGACGCCGGAGAAGATACGATTTATGTTTGCGAAAAATGCGGATATTCAGAAAATAAAGAGATCACTAAACTTGAGGACGGAGTAGAATGTCCTAAATGCGGCGGACTGATAAAGGAGAAAAAATCCATAGAAGTCGGTAATATATTTCCCTTGGGAACGAAGTACTCGGAAGCCTTTAATCTTAAATTTTCCGATGAAAATGGCGTAAAAAAATACGTAGTTATGGGCTCTTACGGCATCGGCTTGGGAAGAGTCATGGCGACCATAGTCGAAAAGTTTTATGATGAAAAGGGGATTATTTGGCCAAAAGAAGTGGCGCCATTTCAGGTTCATCTTATTGAGATTAAGAGTTCGGCCAAAAAAATCTACGAAGATTTAATTAAAGCAGGAGTTGAAGTATTATATGACGACAGAGATAAATCGGCCGGAGAAAAATTTGCCGATGCCGATTTGATCGGAATTCCGATAAGGATGGTTGTCAGCGAAAAAACTTTAAAAGAGGATTCGGTGGAAATAAAAGAGAGAAATAAAAAAGAAACAAAGCTTGTAATGTTAAGAAGCTTAGCTTCTGAATTAGAAGCTAAGCTTCTAAGTTAAGATGTTAAAACTATTAGATAAAATTTTGTCTTATTTTTCAGAAGACCTGGCTATTGATTTGGGCACGGCTAATTCTTTGGCTTATGTTTCAGGCAGGGGGATTGTCATACAAGAGCCATCAGTGGTGGCGGTTAATCAAAAAACCGGCCAGGTTTTGGCTATTGGATTGGAGGCTAAAAAGATGGTTGGACGTACTCCGGCGCATATTGTGGCTACAAGACCGTTAAGAGCCGGCGTTATTTCCGATTTTGAAGTGACGGAGCAAATGTTGAGGTATTTTATTGAAAAAGCCCAAAAAAGAAAATTTATTTTCAGTCGGAGGCCCAGAGTTATTATCGGCATTCCCTGCGGCGTGACCGAAGTTGAGAAAAAAGCGGTTATTGACGCCGGCAGGTCAGCCGGAGCCAGGGAAGTATTTTTGATTGAAGAACCGATGGCTGCCGCTATCGGAGCTAAGTTGCCGGTTCAGGAAGCTGGCGGAAATTTTATTGTTGATATTGGCGGAGGAACAACCGAAGTGGCGATTATTTCTTTGGGCGGGATTGTCCTTTCAAAAAGCTTAAGGATTGCCGGCGATAAGCTTAACGAGGACATCATTCAATTTGCTCAAGAAGAATTTAAATTATTAATCGGAGAAAGAACGGCTGAAGGATTAAAAATTGGCATAGGATCAGCCTACCCGATCAAAGAAAAAAGAGAATTGCCGATGAGGGGCAGAAACTTAATAACCGGACTGCCGGAAGAAATTATGGTTTCCGACGAAAATATCCGTCGGGCTTTGGAACGGTCGGTAAAACAAATTGTGGCCGAAGTAAAGCTGGCGGTAGAACAAACGCCGCCGGAATTATTGGCAGACGTTATGACAAACGGCATTTATCTTTCCGGCGGCGGATCTTTGTTGCGCGGACTGGATGTTTTAATTCAAAAAGAAACCAAAATGCCGACCAAAGTTATAGAAGACCCGATGACGGCCGTGGTTAGGGGAGCGGGAATTGTTTTGGAAAATTTAGACAGCTTGGAAGAAGTATTAGTGGAAACAGAAGAACTCGAACCGCCAAGGTAACACTGTAGATGTTTGACATCAACTCGTAGATGTCAAACATCTACAGTCATTAATAGTTATGTTATCTGCAGAAGAGGTAAAACATATTGCTAAATTGGCTAGGCTAGGGTTAACCGAGAAAGAAGTGGAAAAATATCAGAAAGATCTTTCTGATATTTTGGGTTATGTTGAGAAATTAAAAGAAGTTAATATTGAGGGCGTGGAACCGACAAGCCATTCTGTTCTGCTGGAGAATATAACAAGAAAAGATGAGGCTTTAAAATTTGAGAAAAAATTGATAGAAGGCCATCTAAAAGTAAAATCTGTTTTTTAGGCAAAAGAAAGGCCGCTAAACAATGAGCGGCCTATAATTGCTAAAGGAGAGTTGTGCAATGCAGAAATTCTCTCCTTTATGCCCTTGACACCCCACAAAATCACAGTGCGCGTGATTTACCTAGTGGAGGTATCGCTGGCGCTATGGCGTAGTTCTTGGGAGAGGGCTTGCTGGTGGCTTAGACTTGAAGTAATCATTAATCACCCCCTTTCTTTATAAGAATAATTTAATTTTATCTAATTAAATAGTTATGTCAATAGTTGCAAGGAAATATTAGACATTCAATGTTTGATATAGTAAAATAAAAAAACATGAGAAAATTTCAATTCGTTCCGGGCTCGTATTATCACATTTGTAACAGAAGCAATGATGAACAACCAATGTTCTTTGACGGGAGAGATTATGCTCGATTTTTGTTTTTAATTCTCTTTTACCAATCGCCAATTGTCCTCCATAATCTTAGCCTCCAAATTTCTTACTTTATCAAACATTCAATGTTTAATATATCTGCAAAAATTTTTCAAAACATAATAACATCAAGAAGGGTAGAACTCAATTCTTTTACAATAATGCCCAATCATTTTCATCTACTTTTACAAGAAAAAAATAAAAAAGGAACTTCTCTTTATCTTCAACGAATTCAAAATAGTTATGCAAAATATTTTAATGCAAAATATAAAAAACAAGGACATCTTTTTCAGGGTGCTTTCCGCGCTATTCCAGTAGAAACCGATGAGCAGCTTCTCTATCTTTCGGCGTATATTCACCGTAATCCAAGAGAATTGAACGAATGGAAAAATAAAGAGGCGAGATACCCATGGTCAAGTTATCAAGATTTAATTAATAAAAATCGTTGGGGAGAACTTTTGAAACCAAATATTATTCTTGATCAGTTTTCTAATACTGATGCTTATTATAAATTTGTAGAAACAAGCACTGCAAAGTTAAAAGCCAGCGAGACCAATCTTATTGTTAAAGATATTCTTCTCGATTAACATCAACTTACCATTTATTAAACATTGAATGTTTGATAATTTTAAAAAATAGTTAGTATGGATTTAAATAACTTAACGATTAAAAAAATTAATCAGGGATTAAAAGAAAAAGAGTTTTCGGCTATGGAATTGGCGAGGGCTTATTTGGATAGAATTAAAAAAGATGATAAAAAAATTAATGCCTTTTTAACGGTGACCGAAGACTTGGCCTTAACTCAAGCAAAAGCGGTTGATGAAAAAATAAGCAAAGGCGAGGAAATTGATATTTTAGCCGGTGTTCCTTGTTCATTAAAAGATGTTTTTATGGTTGAAGGAATAAAATGTACGGCCGGGTCAAAAATTTTAGAAAATTATATTGCGCCTTATGACGCCACGGTGGTAAAAAAACTGAAAGATAGGGGAGCGGTAATTTTGGGTAAAAACAATACAGACGAATTTACAATGGGGTCATCTGGAGAAAATTCAGCTTTTGGTCCGACAAAAAATCCTTTAGATTCAAGCCGGGTGCCCGGAGGTTCTTCTTCCGGTCCGGCAGCTGCCGTGGCCGGAGACATGGCGGTTTTTGCTTTAGGTACGGATACCGGCGGATCAATCAGACAGCCAGCTTCTTTTTGCGGAATAGTTGGACTAAAGCCCACTTACGGAGCGGTTTCCCGTTATGGTGAAATAGCTTATGCCTCATCTTTAGATCAAGCCGGACCAATGGCAAAGACAGTGGAAGACTGCCAGATTGTGTTTGATGCCATAAAGGGGCGCGACGAGATGGACAGTACTTCAATAAATTTAAAATTTCAAAATCAAAAACAATTTAAAATTCAAAATTTAGAAATCGGTGTGCCCAAAGAGTATTTTGTTAAAGGCATAGACAAAGAGGTTGAAAAAATCATCAGAAATGCTATAAAAAAATACGAAGAAATGGGCGCGAAAATTGAAGAAGTAAGTTTGCCTCACGCAGAATACGCCTTGCCGTGCTATTATATAATTGCGCCATCAGAAGCTTCGGCAAATTTGGCTCGTTATGACGGAATAAAATTTGGCCATTCGGCAGACAAAGCCAAAAACTTATTAGATGTTTATTTGAAGAGCAGAGAAGAGGGATTCGGGCCGGAAGTAAGAAGAAGGATTATGTTGGGAACCTATGTATTGTCTGCCGGTTACTACGATGCCTATTATGTCAGGGCTCAAAAAGTAAGAACTTTAATTAAAAAAGATTTTGAAAAAGTTTTTGAAAAAGTTGATGCTCTTTTTGCGCCGGTATCGCCCTTTCCGGCCTTTAAACTGGGAGAAAAGATTGATAATCCTTTAGCAATGTATCTGTCTGATATCTTTACTATTTCTATAAATTTAGCGGGATTGCCGGCTTTATCCCTGCCTTGCGGTAAAACGGAAAGGGGGTTGCCAGTTGGGTTGCAAATTATCGGCAAACCATTTGAAGAGGAAAAAATTTTAAACATCGCCAAAATTTATGTCTGATATTTTAAATCTTATTATCTCGCCGCCTTTCGCTAAATTATTAATATATCCCGAGATTGCTTTCTTGGCGATAACCCTGTTTTTTATTGTTTTTATTGTTTTCGCTTTAACTAAGACTAGTTGGTTAAAATGGTATATTTTACGCGACTTGCAGGAATTTTTTCGGCGGCGGCCCTACGGAACGAAAAAAGTTATCAAAGATTGGAATAAAATTAAAGCAAGATTAGATACCGGTTTGGAGGCAGAATACAAATTAGCCATTTTAGAGGCTGATTCAACAATGGATGAGGTCTTAAAAAGAATGGGTTTCGGAGGAGCAAGTTTGGGGGAAAGATTGGATAAATTGACGGCGGTTTCTTTGCCGAATTTAAATGAAGTTCGTTTGGCTCATCAAATCCGCAGCAATGTGGTTCACGACCCTGATTATAAATTAACTCTAGACGAAACAAAAAAAACCATTGCGATTTTTGAAAAAGCTCTGGTTGATTTACAGGCGCTCTAATTTTTGTTATAATATTTATCGCGGGGAAGAGGTCCGGTGATCTCGTAGGTCTCATAAGCCTGAGGGGAGGGTTCGACTCCCTCGCCCGCAAAATTTAGCCGAGGTAGCTCAGCTGGTTAGAGCATTCGTTTCATAAGCGAGAGATCGTGGGTTCGAGTCCCACCCTCGGCATTAGTCCCACTTGCGGGCGTAGTGTAGCCTGGTTCAACACGCCTCCCTGTCACGGAGGAGATCACGGGTTCAAATCCCGTCGCCCGCGCAACGTAAGAACGTAGATTTTGTTTAGCAAAATCGTACGTTCAACGCTGCTGGGACGTTTAATTTCTAAAAGAAATTATTACGTCCCGCCGCATACAGCTTTTAATGTTTTATACTTATATTTTCCAAAGTTTAAAGAATAGATTTGAGGAACACAATAACGGGAAAAGTAAGGCGACTAAACCATTCAGACCATATAAAGTTATATTCTACGAAGCCTTTGTTAATATGAAAGACGCAAAGAATAGAGAGTTATATCTGAAATCAGGCTGGGGGTTAAGAAGCGTAAAGAAGATGTTAAAAAATTATTTAAGTTAGTAAAAATCGCCATAAGGGTGGTTTTTTGTTGACAAAAATTTGCCGGTGGTGTAAAAGAAAACTACAGACTAAAGAAAGAAAAAAGGAGGTGTCTATAGCTTTTTGTCAACTAAATCGGAAGAAAATTATAAGGAGGAGTTATGGAACCGAAGGACCGGATCATTTTACCGTTGGATGTGGATAGCGTTCAGAAAGCAACAAACCTAGTGGAGCTACTCGCCCCGTATGTCGGACCGTTCAAGGTCGGTTTGGAGTTTATTAATACCATGCTGGCCTCCTTGATCCTGCCGAAGGATAGGGAAGAGGCTGAGTCAAACCTTTGGGCTATCCGACGGCTATTTGACTTGCTGTCTGGTAAGATATTCTGGGATGGTAAGTTCGATGACATCCCGAATACGGTTGCTGGTGCTTCAATACCAGTCGCTAAAATGGGCGTGAGAATGTTTAATGTCCATGCCTCGGCTGGCCGTGAGTCGGTGGTGAAAGCGGTTGCTAACAAGGGGAATGCCCTCGTGCTAGGAGTAACCGTTTTGACCTCTATCGATTCTAAGGAGTGCGTGTTCATTTTTGGGCAAGAGCCCGGAACAAAAGTTCTGCGTTTCGCTTTAATGCTAGCTGATGTGAAAGCGGACGGAATCATATGCTCGCCACACGAATTATCTCTTATTAGGACATTGCCGGATTTAGATAGTCTCTTAACAATAACTCCCGGAGTGCGCCCAGAATGGGCCGCAGTTGGCGACCAAAAAAGGGTGATGACGCCAGGCGAGGCAATTAGAGCCGGAGCTGACTATCTCGTTATTGGCCGACCAATTACCCAGCCGCCATCCGAAATCGGCGGACCGGTTAAAGCTGCGAAACGCATCGCAGCCGAAATCGCTGAGGCGCTGGAAACCAGGCAAAAACTCAACAAAATAGTTGATAAAATTTCTTTAAAGGAGGTGAAATATGTACAGTGATGAAATAAAAAAGATTTTTTCCCAGGCTGAGGCCATAATCACCGGTGATCATTTCGTTTATGCTAAAAAAGCAGACGGCTGGTATCACGGCGGTGAGTATGTGAACAAGGACGCCATTTATCCTTTTACGAGATTTGTCAGTCCTCTTTGTAAAGAGATTGCCGACAGGTTTTGCCGTGATAAAATCGAGATAGTAATTGGCCCTACTGTCGGCGGAGTTTCTTTAGCCCAGTGGACGGCTCATTGGCTGGCCCCTTTTTCTTATCAAAAGGAAGTTTTAGCGGTTTTCGCCGACGAAGAAGACGTTTTTGAACAACTTTTAGATATGAGTAAAGCGCTAAAAATGGGGACCAAGCGAATAATAAAGCGCGGCTATGACAAATTCGTCAAAGGTCACTGTTGTCTAATAGTAGAGGATATAATAAATACCGGTTTAACCGTGCAAAAAACAGCTGAGGCGGTGAGACTGGTCGGGGGTGAAGTAGTAGGCGTTGGCGCGCTTTGCAACCGGAGTGGCGGTAAGGTTACTGCCCAATCTTTGGGAGTGCCCACATTGGTTTCTCTTCTCAACTTGGATATGAAAATGTTTAAGGAAGATGGGTGTGCTATTTGTAAAGAGAGGGGGCCCGGATCAGTATGCACGGATATCGGTAAAGGTAAAGAGTTTTTGATACGTACTGGTTTTCAACCAGTTTAGTTAATTGAGGCCTAAGTAACTATTGAGGCCGAACCTCGATAGTTGGCCCAAAGAGATTTATCTCCGCGGGCTTTTTTATTGCCAAATTTATTTATTGTGTTAATATCAAAAACAAAGGAGGTCTTTAACAAAATGATAAAGTTAAGCAACGGGCATGAGTTGGAATTTTTGACAGCTTCAGGAGCTTTAGCATTTGACGGCCGGGGGTGGCCGTGGGAGTGGCCGCTTTTCTGGGCAGGGCTAATAGATCCTCATCTTTTCACTGTTATCACGAAAAATATACTTTCAGAACCTGTAAAAGGCAATCTCCGTTTGTCTCGTCCGTGGGACGTAGTGAAGTTTATTTCCGAAGAGGGAAAAGAAATTCATCCATTAAAAGCCCTGATAAATCCTGGTTCAATCGGCGGCGTGATAAACGCCATCGGTTTGACCGGACCGGGAATTGAGAAATGGTTAGAGAGAGATTATCCGGTTATTAATCGCCAAGGATATAAGGTGATAGTCTCTATCACTGGTCCCGAAGGCGGGAAGGGTTGTGTTGAGATAGCAAGAAGGTTGAATGGATTAAGCAGTGTGATGGGTATTGAAGTTAACGCTTCTTGTCCGAACACCGATCCGACGCTTTTACAGAATGCGGAAACAGTAGTTAGGCTTGTTTTGGCCATAAAAAAGGTTTCCGACCACCCGATTCTCTTAAAGCTTAGCTATGCCCAGCCATATCTTGAGATCGCTAGAATATTGCAGGGCACGGTTGAAGCGATTAGTCTTAATACAATTCCTTGGAAAACTATTTTTGGCGAGATTCCATCTCCTTTAGCGAAATATGGCGGAGGTGGTATTTCCGGACCGGTGGCTAAACCGCTTACTCGGATAATGATTGAGGATTTAGCAAGAGAAACAAAAATACCAATTATCGGCTCCGGCGTTTGGGACTATGCTGATATTCAGAGGTTGTGGGATTTTGGCGCTTCGGCAATCAGTTTTGGCACAATTTTTTTGCGTTGGCCATGGAAGCCAACACAATATATCCGTAGATGGAGAAAGGGATTTGTTTCATAGCCCAAAGGGTATTGCTTGGCAACGCCGAGCAACCCTGCGGGCTTTTTTATTGGTTGATGAAATTTTATTCGACTCCCGAAGTCGAATAACCGTGTTAAATGGGTTATTAGGATTAGAAAATGTCATAGGTGACACCTATGACATTTTTAGGTTCGGGCATTTTTATTTGACATTATTCTTTGGTTTACTAAAATAAACTAATATATTCCGCAGGAGGTGATAATGACAGTGCAGATATTCGTTCCTGATCCTGGTCAAAAAGTGGATGAGTGTCCGGTTTGGGGAAATAATCACTGTTGGGACAGATATGGTTTACCGCCCTTCTGTGAGGAACTTAGAAAAAATTGCCCTTATACTCCAGATATGTTTATGGCAGACTGCTGGCTATTCACAGGAGGGGATACCATAGAGTTCTTTGAGAAATGAGCAGGGTCTATTTGCCCGCTAAAACATAATTTCATATTTAGCGGGCTTGTTTTTGGCTTAAAATTAAGGTAAAATTAAATAGTAAATATGCGAAAAAACATCATAATAAAAGACGAAGAGGAGGGCGCTTTAATTGAAAAATTAAATAAGAGAAATGATATTAAAGCGGAAAGAATCAAGAGATTGTTAAATCTTCCTGATCTGACAAAAAAAGAAAACTCTCCTGTCAAAATCTTATTTGACCAAATATTCAAATTACCAAGATTTGCTGATTTTGATTTAGTTGATTTTCCGCGCATTATTACGGTAGAGCAAGACTTTGACCTTTTAAATACTCCTAAAGATCATCCCAGCAGAAAAGAAACAGATACATATTATATAGATGAAAATAACCTTTTAAGGACGCAAACGACAGCTTTTTGGTCTTTCTATCTGAAAGATTCGGAAGTCTTAAAGAGACTGGAAGAAGAGGGAGAAATAAAAGCGTTATCTCCCGGAATTGTTTTCAGAAAAGATGAAATTGATAGGAGTCATTATCCTGCTTTTCACCAGATTGACGGATTATTTATTTGTAAAAAATCGAAAAAAGTTATAACACAAGAAGATTTGAAAGAAGTTCAAGCCGACTTGGCAAAGGGAATTTTTGGCCAAGATATTGAATACAAATTTCTAGACGATAATTTTCCCTATACGGTTGAAAGCCTCGAAATGGACATTATGTTTAATGGGGAATGGATGGAAGTTAATGGAGCAGGGTTAGTAAATCCCATAGTTTTAAAAAATTTCGGATTAGATCCGGAAGTTTATAATGGCTGGGCATTTGGATTTGGAGAGAGGCTTGCCATGATTAAAATGGGCATTCCCGATATCAGAATAATGTGGTCAGACGACCCAAGAATCACCAGCCAGTTTAAAGACATCAACAGCAAGTATAAAGAAGTAAGTAAATATCCGGAAATTTCCAGAGACATTTCTTTTATTATTGATAAAAATATAAACTTAAATAATTATTACGAAATTGTCAGGGATTTTGCCGAGAATTTATCGATTGAAGAGGTCAAACTTATAGATAACTACGAAGATGAAAAAAAATTCGGCAAAGATAAAAAAAGCTACACCTTCAGAATTGTTTACCGATCTCCGGAAAGAACTTTAGAGAATGATGAAATAAATAAAATTCAGGAAGAAATAAGAAATAAAACAAAGCAAGAATTAAAAGCTATTTTACGTTAACTTAGAAGCTTAGCTTCTAAGCGAGAAGCTAAGCTTCTTTAGACATGATATAATAAAAAAATATCACTTATGCCAAAAGAAATAAAAAAAGTAGAAAAA
>JBBTTI010000012.1:0-1663 GCA_038078735.1 Patescibacteria group bacterium
TTCTCTTACTCAAGCTTACAATCGCTTCATCATATACGCGCTGGCTCCTATTCTGTATAACGCCGGCATTGTCATTGGCATCTTACTCTTTTCTAAAGGTATGGGAGTAGTAGGAGTGGCCCTAGGTGTGATCTTGGGGGCAATACTGCATCTAGTAATCCAGGTGCCTTTTGTATGGAAAGCGGGTCTTATGCCTAGGCTCTCTTTGAAACCAGACTGGAAGATCATAGAGAAAGTGGCCAAAATTTCTATCCCTCGGACACTGACTCTCTCTATGTCGGCTATAACCTTTATATTTCTAGTGGCTCTAGCGGCGCGTATGGTGAATGGCTCAGTTTCTATCCTCTCTTTCTCTTGGAATCTTCAAACCATTTCTTTGTCGATCATAGGCGTCTCTTATTCACTCGCGGCCTTCCCCACACTCTCTCGCAAATTCCAAGAGAAGAATATTAAAGAATTCGTGGAACAGATGGAAGTGTCGGCAAGATTTATCATTTTCTGGTCCTTGCCTCTAACCGCGCTTCTGGTAGTATTGCGGGCCCAGATAGTAAGAGTGCTATTGGGTAGCGGACTTTTCGATTGGAGCGCTACTAGACTCACTGCCGCAGCTCTAGCTCTCTTCGTGATCTCATCAGTTTTTCAATCCTTATTACTTCTGTTTATGAGAGGATTTTACTCCGCGGGATTTACCAAAAAACCTTTCTTTATAAATCTTATTTCCAATGTGTTTCTAATAATATTCTCATACGAGTTAGTAAATATTTTCTACGCATCAAATACTTTCCATTATTTCATCACCACTATTCTTAAGGTAGAAGACTTGCCTGGCAGCGCCGTGCTAATGCTGCCTCTAGGATTTACTCTCGGCACTATCATAAATGGAATTCTTCTATGGATAGCTTTCGAATGGGAGTTTAGAGGATTCTCGAGAGGAGTGATGCGAGCCGTGTTTGAAGGTCTGGGCTCATCATTTATCTTGGGTGGTATGACCTACGTCGGGTTGCAAATATTCGCGACATTTTTACCACCCAATACCGTGGTAGGGATATTTCTTCAAGGTTTTCTCTCGGGGATGCTTGGCATAGTGGCGGCTATAATTATCCTTCTGGCGTTAAAAAGTAGGGAATTATTATCCGTATGGAGCGTAATAAGAGGCAAGTTCTGGAAGACTAAAGTAATTGCCACAGATCCCGAGATTGTCTGAAGACAAAATTATGCAAAATATCAGGAACTTTTCTATCATAGCTCACATAGACCACGGCAAAAGCACTTTAGCGGACCGCCTTCTTGAAATTACAGGCACTATCGAGAAGCGAGATATGCGCGCGCAAGTTCTCGACTCTATGGATCTGGAGCGAGAGCGAGGTATCACTATAAAAATGCAGCCGGTGCGCATGATTTACAAAGTAAATCATGCAGATTTAAGATTTAAGAATAATGATTTAGGAATGATTCATAAATCTCAAATCCTAAATCCTAAATCATCAGATTCAGAATATATTCTGAATTTGATAGATACTCCGGGGCACATAGATTTCTCTTATGAGGTTTCTCGTGCCCTTAGAGCGGTGGAAGGTTCTATACTTCTAGTGGATGCTACGCAAGGAGTGCAGGCTCAGACGCTTACTACTCTAGGCCTAGCACAAGCTTCTGGTCTTACTAT
>JBBTTI010000013.1:0-417 GCA_038078735.1 Patescibacteria group bacterium
ATGACGTTTTCTTTACCGCAAATAGTCCGAACTGCACGGTAGATACGGCGGGTGTAGGACTGACACTTAATTTCACGGGATATGCCAGCACCATCACTATGACGGCTGGATTAACTATCTCTGGTAGCGTAACCCTTGTTGCGGCGATGACGATAAGTGGGGCGAGTGGGTTGACGGTTAATGCGGCTGCAACTCTCACGAGCAATACCAAGGTCTGGCCGAATGCTCTTACATGCACTGGTGCAGTTACTTTTACTTTGGCAGACAATTGGAATGTGGATGGACTTCTAACCATTGGACTTAATAGCGCAACATTCAATGGATTTCAGATTACCGCCTCCGCGGGGCTGACACACGCTGGTTCGGGAACACAAGTAGTATCTGGCACGACCAACCTCATTCTTGATGGCACTGGAA
>JBBTTI010000013.1:427-1236 GCA_038078735.1 Patescibacteria group bacterium
GGTCGTCTGGTGGAGGTGCAATCAGAAATAATTTGACGATTAACACCGCTGGAACCATAACCTTTGCATCGGGAAATACGTTTTCCTACAACACAGGAACCCTGACTTATACGGCTGGCACTGTTGTTACCACTGGCAACACGCTTAATAATCAGGGCATAGCAACCACGTTTGCTTGCAGTGGAATCACATGGAACAATGTAACTATTACTGGCACAGTTACAGTAACTTTGAGTGAAAATCTGAATGTAACAGGATTGCTAACCTTAGTTAGTGCAGGGCAGTCGCTTGTAATAAATGGAAGCACCATCAATGCGAGTGGTGGCGTGAGACACGGGGGAACATCTGGGACATCATCAGGAACCACGGTAATCAACGTCAACGGCACGGGGACGCTTGACGCTCCGAGCGCGACAAGCGGCCGCATTGACAACCCCATTACGATTAACGCTCCCGGGGGGACGGTAACGATAGCCACGGCGGGGGATACGCCGTTTTACGGCTTGTTGAATAAACTCAATTACGTGGCGGGCACGGTAGTAACTGATAGAGGAACGTGGTCAACGCCTTAATTTAGACCTATGGCCGCGAACATTTTTGACGGAAGCACGGACAGCAACTGGGGCACGGCGGCCAACTGGTCGCTCAATGCCGTCCCTACCGCAACCGACGCCAACGTCGCCACCTTTGACGCCACTTCGCCCGCCTGCACGGTCAATGCCCCTAATCGCGTGTGCAACGGCCTGGATTTCACGGGCTACACGAACACGATTACGATGACGTTTCAAATAACCGTGTCCGGCTCCGTA
>JBBTTI010000014.1:0-1406 GCA_038078735.1 Patescibacteria group bacterium
AGAGCGGGAGACTCATAAGCTCCAGGTAGTGGGATCGTAACCCACCCCCGACACAGTTGATGTGGAAGTTAGTATAATGTCCTGTCACATGGTATAATTGATTTGTGCCAATATATAGGAAAATTAATAAGAATTTTTTTAAAATTTGGACACCGACCATGGCTTATGTGTTGGGTTTTATTTATGCAGATGGCAATATTATCTACACCAAAAGAAGTACATGGTTTTGGTCCTTACAAATTAATGATAAAGATATATTAGAAGAGATAAAAAAAGCATTAAATTCATCTCATGTTATTTCAAAAAAGAAGAGATACCATAATCAAAAACAATCGTATCGTTTCCAAGTTGGAAGTAAGGAAATGTGTGAAGATTTAATTCAGCTAGGTGTGACAGAAAGGAAAAGCAAAACAATTTTATTGCCGGAGATTTCAAAAAAATATTTCCCTGATTTCCTACGCGGTTATTTTGACGGAGATGGGGGAGTATGGGTTGGTTTCAAGAATAAACAAAGAATACATAAAATTTATGCTATAAGTACCATTTTTACTTCCGGCAGTAGAGAATTTTTAGTTTCTTTAAAAAAAGTTTTATCTAAATATGGAATTTTAGGTGGTTCACTGGTCCAAAAAGAAAGAGGTTTTGATTTAAAATATAGCATAAATGATTCTTTGAATTTATACAAAATTATGTATAATGGTAAGTGTAACTTGTTTCTTAAAAGAAAAAGAGATAAGTTTGAAAAGTATATAAAAATGCGGTCGTAGCTCAACTGGTTAGAGCGCTTCCCTGTAGATTTAACTGCAGCTTTCCGCCGAAATGGTGGATTGAAACTCTTTGGGATATCGGTGAAGGCTAAACTCCAAAATTGGGGCATGCGGATACCGAGGGAACCTTTTCTTGTCATTAGGGAAAGGGCGCCGTAGAGACTAGATACCAAAGCACCTACGTTTATTAAAATATGGTGAAGATATAGTCCACGCCTTTATGAAAATATTGGATAAGTGCACGGAAGAGGTTGCCGGTTCAAGTCCGGTCGATCGCGCAGAGATTTTGACTCAATAAAATAAGCACCAAAAGTTTACAGGTCTATTGGACTTGAACTGTGATATACTATAATTCATGAAAAATGATAAGGTCATAATTAAACTCAAAAGTCTAAGTTATTTAGGCGATTCAGTTTTTGTTATTGGTGATAATGAAGTATTCGATATAGATAAAAATATTATTGGAGGGGTAATATATTTGTCTTGGATTTGGAAAAGATATAAAGGTAAAGAAGATGAATATGAAAAACTTATAGCAGCATGGAATGCTGGGCGTAGCGTCATACCTGTGAATGGTCCCATAACATTTACTAAAATTAAAGGTCTTAGAAAAAGAGCAGAGGCAAAACAATTAGTAAG
>JBBTTI010000015.1:0-1891 GCA_038078735.1 Patescibacteria group bacterium
GAGATATAAATACGATTGAAAAATAATAGTCCCGCCCGACTTCGCCTGCGACACCTGCTTGATTCACTTCTGATTGTATAGACGAAGTCGCTGGCGGGCGGGCTGATATACTTGTTTCCTCAGGGATGTTTACGTTGAGAGTCAGATTTTTTTGCTGTTTTGGGCCTTTCATCAGCAAAAGAAAAGCGAGGAGTCAGATAACCTAATTCTGCCTCCTTTTTTATTTGTGGTTGGCTAAGCCAACCACAGAGTTGATAATCGTTGGGATAGTTTGTTTTAAGGTTTTTTCTTCAGTTTTGGTGAAGTTTTGGAGAACAAATTTTTCAATATCAGCGGGTTTTCCATTTTCGGGGCAAATTCCGATTCTAATTCGGTTAAAGTCTTTTGCGCCTAAAGCGTCAATAATTGATTGGACTCCTTTATGGCCGGCTGACCCGCGGTTTTTTTGGATTTTAAATTCGCCCAACGGAATATCTAGGTCATCGTGAATTACGATTAAATTATTACTTAGAAGCTTAGCTTCTCGCTTAGAAGCTAAGCTTCTAAGTAGGGACTTTACAGCTTTGCCTGATTCGTTCATAAAAGTGGTTGGCTCGGCCAAAATAACCCCTTTTAGATTTAAGGATTTTAACTCACTAACTATTCTGGCGCCGATATTGTGGCGGGTATTTTTATATTCCGACCCCGGATTGCCGAGTCCGACTATTAAAATCATTGATTCATAATATCATCTACCGAGCTTTTGTAAAACAAAAGCGAAGGTGAAGATGAAGCGAAGCTTCATCGCCTTGCTTGTAAAGCTTAAAAATCCTGATATTATTAAATAATATGGACAACTTTTATAAACAAGAGGCGGAAAAAGAAGTGCCCGAAATTTTAGAGGGAAAACCCTTCGACGCGGCTAAGGGCAAGGAAACTGTCCGGGAAGCAGAACCGATTCAAGAGGAAACGGCAAGAGAAAAAATTCAAAAAGAAATAGCAGAAATAGAAAAAATAAAATTAACTCCAGAATTGAAAAAAGAGGCGGTAGAAGAGGCGGTAAAGATCAAAGAATTGGATAATGAGGGCAAAGTAAGCCGGCTTTTATCCTTGGCTAAAGAAAAGGGATTGGTTTTTGCCGTGGACGTGGCAAAGAAAATAGGCGATGCCTACTTGTTAGATTCTTTGCACGATTCATTAATCAAAGAAGGACGTTTCAGAGAATTTGAAAAATAGTTGATGGTGATTTTATTTTTGACAATTTTAATATTAGTTTTAGTCGGGCTGGTTTTTTTAGCTGTTTTTCTTGGCATGAAAAGAAAAAAAGGGCATCTCTCGCAAAGTTTTGAGATGTCTCTTTTTTTAGTCAAAATGATCAGGCACGAACAAAAGAAAGAAATGGAAAAAGGCAAAGACGAGAAATCGCAGATAGGCATTATGGAGCAGATTTATTCCGATTTTCTTTATGTCAAAGGTCCGAAATTTTTTAAAAAGTTTTTATACGGTTCGCCGCAAATTGCTTTCGAGGTCGCTTCTCAACTTGGCGGCACGGATATCTCTTTTTACGTTGCCGTGCCGAAACTTTTAGAAACCAATCTGGAAAAATATATCCAAGGCGTCTATCCCGGCGCTTCAGTTGAAAAAGTTCCCGAAGACTATACTATTTTTGAACCGGGAGGAGTTTCGGTCGGGTCTTCTTTAATACTGGATCAGCCGTCGATTTTTCCCATTAACACTTATAGAAAACTAGATAGCGATCCTTTAGGCAATATTACCAACGCTCTTTCAAAAATTTCCGCGGAAGAAGGCGCAGCCATCCAAGTTATCATCAGACCCATTTCCCAATCGTCTTGGACAAAATTTGGCCGGAAAATTGCTGGGAAAATCAGGGAAGGCAAACCAATAAAAGCAG
>JBBTTI010000016.1:0-25117 GCA_038078735.1 Patescibacteria group bacterium
CATAAGGTAAAAGCAATTATTTTGGATAAAACAGGAACTTTGACAAAAGGAAAACCGGAATTAACTGATATTGTTGGCGACGTTCTTCAATTGGCGGCTTCTTTGGAAAGATATTCCGAGCACCATTTGGCCAAGCCGATAGTGGCCCGAGCTAAAAAAGAAAATATTGAATTTTTAGCGGTGAAAAATTTTGAGGCAATACCCGGCAAAGGCGTGAAAGGGGACTTGGGCGTTATTGGTAATCGGGCCTTAATGGCTGATGCAGGAGTGTCTTTAACGGACTTTGACGAAAAAATTTCTCAATTGGAAAACGAGGGGAAAACAGTTGTGATTTTGGCAGTCGGAAACCAGGTCAAAGGCCTTTTAGCAGTGGCCGACACGCTCAAAGAAGAAGCCGGAGAAGTTATTAAGTCATTAAAGAAAAATGGTTTGGAGGTTTGGATGATAACTGGCGACAATGAAAGAGTGGCTCGGGCGGTTGCTTCGCAAGTTGGCATTGAAAATATAATGGCCGGAGTTTTGCCGCAAGATAAAGCGGAAAAAGTTAAGGAGTTGCAAAAGACCGGAAAATTAGTCGCTATGATCGGGGACGGGATAAATGACGCGCCAGCCTTAGCTCAAGCTGAACTAGGCATTGCTATGGGCGAGGGCACCGATATTGCTATGGAGTCGGCTGAAATCACTTTGATGAGAGGGGATTTAAGATTGATTCCGGAAGTCATCTTGCTTTCGCGCCGGACATTAAGAATTATTAAACAAAATTTATTTTGGGCATTCTTTTATAATATTGCCTTTATCCCAGTGGCTGCCGGAGCTCTATATCCATTTTTCGGAATTTTATTAAATCCCATCTTCGCCGCCGCCGCCATGGCTTTCTCATCGTTATCCGTCGTCCTCAACTCCCTTCGTCTCAAACGTTTGTAGCCCCGAGATCGTATCTCCGCCATATCTGGACGGGTAAAAAATAGTGTCAATTCTGGTTTTTGAGGGATAATTTAAATTTGACGAATCCTGCAGATTTGCTATAATTAAAGTGTAAGTTAATAAGGAGTCCTATGATTCGGGACCGGTTATTTCTCCCTGAAAGGGGAAAGCAAATAGGGAAATCTGCTATTTGCCGGAGATAACCTAACTAATCGTTAATATTAAAAGCGGTTGGGAGATTTCACTTCTTAAGGAGTACGGGCCTTAAGTGAAATTTCCTAACCGCTTTTTTTGCGGTTCAAAGGTCGAAAATAAAGGTCGAAAATATAAAAAAATTAACAAAATAAAAAATATGGATACAATTAATATCGTAGAAAAAGCTATTATGAAAGCGATAGAGCTTCATAAGGGACAGTTTAGAAAGGGGAACGGCAAGGTTCCGTATGTTGTACATCCGCTTGAAGTTGGGATTATCGTTGCACGATACACTACGGGTTCAGAACTTATTACTGCAGCAATTCTTCATGACACCATAGAAGATTGTAAATATCTTATAGAAGAACTTGAAAGCGAGTTCGGCGCCGAGGTAAAGAATCTCGTGTCGTCTCTTACTGAAGACAAGTCAATTACTGACTGGGTAGATAGAAAAAATGAAAATCTCAGGCGGCTTAGAGCGAATCAAGACGCATATTTTATCAAAAGCGTTGATACGCTTGCTAATATGCGATCTCTCCTATCGGCAATCAAAGAAGAGGGCTCTGTAGTATGGACTTGGTTTAATGCGTCGAAAGATAAAGAGATGGAATATTTCAAGGTTATTCTTCAAGATACTGGAGAATTTTTGCCTAAAAAACACCTTGAAGAATATGTTTCCGTTCTTAAGGATCTCGAATACTCTGAATTTTTAGAAAACAATACATCTCTTGGCTTCGTAGTAGATAAATAAGCTGAATAGGAAAAAGGTGACAGAAAAAAGGTGGCGAACTTTTTTCTAAGGCAAAACGAGGGAAGTCAGACTTCACTCAATCGTCAAGGGGGTGATTTTTTGATAGGATAAAATTATGATAAACTAAGTTGGCAATTGAAATGGATATAGAACAATTAGAAAAAGAAATAGAGAATAATTTAAAGAAATTACAATAATTCTGATGAATCAAAAAGAGGTTAAAATTTTTTTAGAATCTTTTGTCTCGAAACGTGAACGCACAATAGTTATTGTTGATTTTGGAAATGTAGAAAAATGGAAGAATGGCCTGAAGTGGCAGATTGGGATTAAGGAGTTAGCTCAGCTTGTTAAAAGTTTTTCTTATGGCAAGGAATTTTTGAGAAGATTTTATTACGGCGCCGATTATGGTCCCAACGAGAAATCACAAAATATTGTTGAGTGGTCAGGGGCAATTCTAGATAAAGCAAGAATGAATCGTTTTGAGGTGGTGAACAAACGCGTTAAATATATTCATAACTTGAACAATAAACTCGGATTCGATAAAAAGTGCGACTTAGATGTTGAGATGACAATTGATCTTATAAAAGAACGAGATAATTACGACACGATCGTGCTTTTCTCCGGAGATGGCGATCTTATGTGTGCGATTAGATATTTAAAAGAAGTATATAGAAAATCATGCATAGTTTTTGGCGCTAGGGATCATATTGGAAGAGAGGTTTTTGACGCAAAGATCGATGGAATTATAGATGATATTTTTTATGCCGAAGATTTTGAATACAGATTGAATATGAATAGATTTTGGCGTTAAAAATCAGAAAACCGCCCTTGCGGACGGCCTTCGATCAAAATCAGGTAAGCCTTACGCTTACATTTCAATTATACTCCACCAAGAATACCTGTCAAGCAAGCGAGCAAGCAGACAAACGAGCATCTGCGGATAACTTAAAACAAATAAAAAGTCGTGTGGTTTGTTGAAGTCTGACTTCAACAAATTTTAAGGAATTAATCATTCAATAAAATTATGGAGAAAAAGAAAAACGATAAAAAAGAGGGAGTCGATGAATTCCATTCATCTCCACGCTTCGCTAACGCGCGCGTTTTAGATGATTGCCCGATATGCCGGGCGATGAAGGCGGCGCAAGGGCGAGGGAAAGAACCGACAATAGAAGAACTGAAAGAAGCATTTAGGAAAGCGAAAGAGGGCGGCGCCATAGTCGGTGGCGAATGGTTCAAGGAAGAAAAATAAAACAATCGAAATGGATATAGAACAATTAGAAAAAGAAATAGAGAATAATTTAAAGAAGTTTAACGTTTGAAATATGTATATTTTTCTTGACGCTGGGATGGAGTTTTTTGCTAATTAATTATAAATATAAATAAAAAAAGTGTGCAAACACACTTTCTTTAGTAGAAGCAGCGTCTCTTGGAATGACAGTCTCCGATTTTATAAACAGTTTCCTATTTATGCCTCGGATACTCCGAGGGAACACCAGAGCACTCCAAAAGCTATTATTGCATGCTTCTGTTTAAATAGTAGCACATAATCCCGTGTCAAGCAAGCAAGCAAGCGCCCGTGGATAACTTAAAAAAGATCAAAAATTAATCAAAAAATTATAAAAATATGGCAAAAGTAAAAGTTAAAGACGAAGAATCATTAAAAAAAGCAAAAGAAAATTTACGAGGAGGAGTTAATTTTCGCAAAACAAAATGGGGTGTCGTTGCGGCGGGAGTAAGACGTCCAAGAAAGAAAGTTAAATAAAAGTTCAAAATTTAGATGAGGGAAATCGGATATCCCTCAAATATCCATCACGCCTAAAAATATAATGGAAAATTTAGATAAAAATATAGAAGATAAAATCAGAAAAGCGGATGATTTAATTAGAAAAGGGCAATCGTCTTCTGCGGTTTCTATTATAAAAGAGGCGATTAACTTTGCGCCGGAAATGACTTATTTGCATTATCTTTTAGGGATAGCCCGAATGAAATGCGGAAGATTTTTCTTGGCGAAGAAGGCGCTGGAAAGAGCCGATCAATTAGAACCCAATCGTTCTGATAATTTAAGAAGCTTGGGGTGGGTTAAGGTTATGCTTGGCAATATTGAAGAGGCAAGAACGGATTTAAGAAAGGCTATAAGCTTAGACTTGACCGACCCATTGGCATATGTTGATTTGGCGATGAGTTATTTTCATTATTATGAGGTCAGGGAAGGTTTCGAATGGATAGAAAGAGCCAAAGCATTAGATCCGAATAACCCTTATATTTTAAGTAATTATCAGACAGCCAAAGAAACAGAAAAAGAATTTTTAAAATATTCAAAAAAACAATTGGAAAAAATGAGAAAAGAAAAATTAAATCCGGAAGCGCAGAAGGGATTTCAGCTTTCTATATTAAGAAAATATTCAGAGGGCCGGACTCCAAACGATGACGAGGTAAAGGAAATCGGAGAAGAGTTGAAATTGGGCGTCATCTAGCGGGGGATCATAGGTTAGTTGACAATCGCTTGTAAAAATGTGCGACGCTCAGTGTCGAACATGTATAGTCAGTCTTTCTAGAAATTGTGGGGCATAGAGGCTTCCTTGTTAAAGGAATGCCTCTTTTTTATTTCAAGTGGGCAATATAGAAAAAGATGTTAGGAACATTTTCCGGTGGCTTCCGTTTGAAGCGAATAAATTGACTTTTAATAAGAAAAATAGTATTAAAAGTTAAACATTATAAAAAAGGAGGAAACGTGAGAATAGCTATTGCGGAAATTATAAGCTCATTAAAAAAAATTGAAGAAGGGGCAAAGGGGACAATAATTGGAGAATTAGTCAATGGGGCAGTAAATAGGGCAGAAAGAATGGAGTCTGCGTGTACGGCGGGGTACGATACTTGCGCAATTCCCGAGGGTTGGGTAAAGGGATACCCGATGAAAGATCCTGTGCCTTGGTGGATGAAAAGCTTTGATTTTATTTTAGCCGGGGTTGGACTATTACTGGCAATGATAGCATACTCAGTTTTAAGAATGGGGATTATTAATAATCCTAATCCGCAATTGGTGACATCGGTGATGGTATGCCTTATCATTATTGCAGTTGTCTTTTTCGTTGTTCCGACTATTGTTAGCGCCCGGAAACGCCGGATTTATGATAAGTACGGAGTTATATATAACCATAAATTCCTGAAAAATTCTCTTCCTCCAGTTATCGGTCACGATATTCAAACGATTAAAGAAGAGGGGATTTTTGAGGAAATTTATATCGTCGGGCCCAAGGCGTTTTTTAAAACAGGGCACGGTATCGCAGTTATAATCGGAGAGGCCGGTGATCAGCCCTTCTTAATAAGAGAAATTAGTTTGTAGGGAGGAGACTAAACAACTTTATGCTTAGCGGATTAGCTCTGCTAAGCATTTTTATTTGAATTTGTTGAAGTCGGACTCCACTCATATTGTAGATGTTTGACATCTACGGTGGAAAGTTGTATCTATATATTAAGTAAAATTTTTATTGAGGAGGATTCTTGCAAACTACTTTAGTCCGGCAAAGCACTACACTACGGCGTTCTGATATCGAACAATCGAGGAAAGATACAATAGAGAGACTGGCCAAAGAACACCACCATGTTCCCATATGGGACGGGAAGTTCTGCAGGTGCCAAAACTCGGGTTGCACTTGTAGGGCATGGGTGGATAAGAGGGATAATACAGATGGTAATCTGATAAAAAAACATTGCGAGTGTTCTTCAAAGAAATAGTACTTTAACCAACGCCGGCGGGATGAAAATTCTCGCCGGCGGATTTTTTTAGACGAAATAAAATGGTATAGTAAATACATGAAAGTAATTTGGAAATTTGGTTTTTTGGCGGCGGTTTTTTTATTTTTTATTGGATTTAATTTTATTTCAGCTCAGGAAAAAACCGAGCTGATTTATTTTTGGGGAGACGGCTGTCCCCATTGCGCCAAAGAAAGCAAATTTTTAGAGCAAATGGCTGAAAAATATCCGGAGCTGAAAATAACCAAATACGAGGTCTGGTATAATTCTGAAAACCAAGAACTTTTTAAAAAAACCGCTAAAGAGCTTGGCATCACCCAGTTGGGGGTTCCTTTAACTATTATTGGAGACGAGCATTTTATCGGCTATCAAGATGACCAAACTACCGGAAAAGCGATAGAAGATCGCATAAAAAATATCGGCGGCGAAATTAAGGCCGTTAAGGTGCCATTTTTCGGAGAAGTTAATTTAGCCAAGCTATCTCTGCCGATTTTGACTATTGTTGTGGGCGCTTTGGACGGCTTTAATCCCTGCGCCATGTGGATTTTATTATTTTTAATCGCCCTTTTAATTAATGTCCGTTCCCGGAAAAAATTATTGCTTATCGGCGGAACTTTTATTTTTACTTCCGGCTTAGTTTATTTTTTATTCTTAACCGCTTGGCTGAATTTATTTTTAGCTATTGGCTATATAAATTTGATAAGAGTTCTGATTGGCGTTTTGGCTTTGGGGATTGGCGCTTGGCAGATTAAAAATTTTATTCAATATAAGCCCGGCACCTGTAAAATAACTGACGGGAAAACGGGTTTTCAGGAAAAAATAAAGAGCGAGCTTAAAAATCGTATTGAAAAACTGGCTGTATCTCCTTTGACTTTTGGCATTTTAGCAGGAGTGGCGATCTTGGCTTTTTCTGTTAATCTTTTAGAATTTTTCTGTTCTGCCGGATTGCCGGCAATCTATACTAAAATTTTAACGATGAGCCATTTAAGTTCTTTGAGTTATTATCTCTATCTTTTGCTTTATACTTTTATTTTTATGCTTGACGATTTGATTGTTTTTTCTTTGGCTATCATCGCTTTAAATAGGTTTAAGTTTGCCGAAAAATATAATTACTGGACAACCATAATCGGCGGAGTATTAATACTTATTCTGGGTATTTTGCTCATCTTCAAACCCAGCTTGTTGATGTTCGGCTAAAGATTGTGGTAAAATAAGGGTATGGCGAAAGAGGAATTTCTTTATCAGGAAATTTTTGAAGCGCTGAATAAAGCAAAAGTAAATTATTTAGTTTGTGGAGGAGCCGCTGTTATTCTATTTGGTTCTCCTCGCTTTACAGCCGATTTAGACTTGATTGTTTCTTTAGATAAAGAAAATTTAGAAAATCTTTACGACACTTTAATAAAATTAGGTTATGTGTTAAAGAATCCCATTAAGAAGGAGGAATTTATAAATAAAGAAACGCTTCAAAAGTTAGCAGAGGAAAAAAATATGAAAGTGGTTTCTTTTTATAATTTGAAGGATCCGTTTGAAATAATTGATATTGGTGTCAATCTTCCAGGGATCGCCGAAATTTTAAAAAATAAAAAACATATTATAGTAAAAAATTCGGACATCCCCATAATTTCAATTGATAATTTAATAAAAATGAAAAAGGAAGTAGCTCGAGTTCAGGATTTAATTGACGTGAAAAATTTGGAAGAAATTAAAAATCATGAAAAAAGAAAAACCTAATGAGCATTTAGTCCATTTTTTAGAAAAAACCACTCCTTACCAAAGAATGGTTTGGCTTAAAAAAGCTGTTGAATTTTGGAAAATTTTAAATTATAATAAATTAAGAGAAAAACATGACAAACTTACAAAATAAAGTAGCAATTATAACAGGAGCGAGGAGGGGAATGGGCAAGGCCGATGCTTTGCTTTTGGCTAAAGCTGGGGCCAAAGTAGTTGTTTCAGATATTTCAAAAGATGATTGCGAAAAGGTTGTTGAGGAGATAAAAAAAGCAGGAGGCGAAGCTATGGCTGTCCAATGCGACGTGTCAAAAAAGAAAGAGGTGGATGATATGGTTAAACAAGTTATTAATAAGTGGGGGAAGATTGATATTCTAATTAATAATGCCGGTATCTGCCAATTTAAGTCATTTTTAGAAATGGCTGAAGAGGAATGGGATAAGACCTTAGATATTAATTTGAAAGGATATTTTCTCTGCGCTCAAGCGGCGGCTAAAGAAATGGCAAAAAATAAATCGGGAGTGATTGTTAATATCGCTTCAATCGCCATGGGCCAGCAAGGAGTGGGTATGCCCGGCATTGTTCATTACTGCGCTTCAAAAGGCGGCATTGCGGCTATGACCGAAGCCTTGGCTGTGGAATTAGCGCCGTTTGGTATCAGGGTCAACGCTATTGCTCCGGGCATAATTGATACCCCGATGGTCAGCGGGGCTGGTTTGGATCAAAAAGCTATTGAGGGTATGTTAACGAGAGTTCCTCTGCGCCGAATGGGCAAGGCGGAAGAAATTGCCAATCC
Organism: Patescibacteria group bacterium; assembly: GCA_038078735.1. Lineage (GTDB taxonomy): Bacteria > Patescibacteriota > Minisyncoccia > Minisyncoccales > CAZWNE01 > JBBTTI01. The sequence goes on from JBBTTI010000016.1 coordinate 8,148, forward strand.
TGTATTATTTTTAGCGTCAGACGACAGCTCTTATATGACCGGCGCCACTATCGTAGTTGATGGTGGCTGGCTGGCGGTTTAAACTTATGGAAAAAATTACCAGAGAAACAATTTTAGCGGAGGTTTTGAAAACAGAGGGAGCGGAGAAGATTTTAGTAAAACACAATGTGCCCTGTTTGGGTTGCGCTATGGCATCTATGGAAATGGATAAATTAAAAATAGGGGAGGTTTGCCAAGTTTATGGCATTGATTCCGAGAAACTATTAAAAGATCTTAACAAAAATTAATATGTCAATCAGAGTTTTTTCTACGCCAACTTGTTCATACTGCCAGGTATTGAAATCTTTTCTTAAAGAAAAGAGTATTGTTTTTGAAGATATTGATGTTTCTCAAGATGAAGTTGCATTAAAAGAGATGGTGGATAAATCCGGCCAAATGGGCGTGCCGGTAGTTGATATAGATGGTCAAATTGTTATTGGCTTTGATAGAAATAAAATAGTTGAATTATTAAAGATAAAATGAATATGTCAATAAAAGTTGCTATTAATGGGTTTGGCAGAATTGGCCGGCCGGCGTTCAGGAGGATTTTAGACAATCATCCGGATTTGGAAGTGGTGGCGATTAACGATTTGACTGACCAAAAAACTCTGGCTCATTTATTGAGATATGATTCTGTTTATGGAATTTACGAAAAAACCATTGGTTCAGAAGTTAAATTTTTTAATGAAAAAGATCCGGCAAATTTGCCTTGGAAAAAATTAGGCGTTGATATTGTTTTAGAATGTTCGGGCGAGTTTACTGAAATTGAAGGAGCTAAAAAGCACTTAGAAGCCGGAGCCAAGAAAGTTATTATTTCGGCGTCTTCGGGGTCAGAAGAAATTCCGTCTTTTGTTTTAGGAGTCAACGAAAAAGAATATGATTCTAAAAAAGACAATATAGTTTCAATGGTTTCCTGCACGACTAATTGTTTGGCTCCTATAGCCAAAGTTTTGAATGATAATTTTAAAATTCTGCGGGGATTTATGACAACCAGCCATAGTTATACCAATGACCAGAGAATTTTAGATTTGCCCCATAAAGATTTAAGAAGAGCTCGGGCCGCTGATTTGAATATTATTCCGACGACTACCGGAGCGGCTTCGGCTATCGGCAAAATCATTCCTGAATTGGAGGGAAAATTAGACGGCATTGCCTTGAGAGTGCCGACTCCGGTTGTTTCAATTTTGGATTTTATTTGTTTAGTTGAGAAAAAGACATCAGTAGAAGAAATCAATAATTTATTTAAAAAAGCTTCCCAGCAAAAAGAATTTCAAGGAATTCTGGCTATTGAAGATGCGCCTTTGGTTTCCACTGATTATATTGGCAATTCTTTTTCTGCCACCGTTGACACCGCTTTAACAATGGCCAACGAAGACTTAATTAAAGTCGTTGCCTGGTACGACAACGAATTTGCCTACGCCTGCCGTCTGGTCGAGTTTGCCGAATTTATCGGCAAAAAACTTTAGTTCTTTAAGGAGGAATAAATGTCGAAAGAAGGCGTTTCTTTCCAGTGGTTCTTGTTCTGTATTCTGTTGAAAGACGCTGATTGGTGTTATGTACCCTGGAAAGAACAAGGAAAGAGAGTGGTGCGCGCCACAGAAACAAGCGGGGCTACCAGTTGAATAGTAGCCCTTTTTTTTGGAGAAAAATTTGTGTGCGACGCTGAGTGTCTAACATTCCACGCTTTTATAAAATAAAATTAGGGTGCTTCCGCGTGAAGCACCCTTTTTTAGTTTGAGATTATCCGAACAGAGCTATTTGTCGATGAGCTGTTTGGCGGAGCGAATCAATAAATTCATTCGGGTAAGGAGTTCCTTTCCCGAGTTCGTATCCGGATTTCTTCATTTTCGTTGTAATCATGGCCAAATCCAGATTGGAGATAAAGTCGGTGACTTCTGCAGTTTCCCCAAGCCAGGTAGGAAAGAGAATCCTCCGTTCTATCGAGTCAACTTCCACTTCTGCGAATACCAAACCTGTCATTGAATTTAGTTATTATATTAAGTGGTATTAGATTAAAATACAAGGGCTTGCTTATTTGACACTATCTTTGGGTAAGCTATACTTAAGATATAGACAATTGAATACAGTTATCAAGAGCGCGGCGAGAGCACTGGCTCCACGACCCGCCGGCAACTTGTCCCGAGCAACCATTCAATGGGCTCAGGGTAAAGTGCCAATTCCAGCCCCTAAGGGGAAGATAAAAGGTCGGCTTATTTTTTCTCCTGAATACGGAGATTTTTTATTATTCATAACATTAATATTATGCAAATCAACAATAAAACATATACAGTAGAAAGCGTTACATCCGGCCACCCGGATAAAATTTGCGATCAAATTTCCGATGCTATTCTTGATGAATGTCTAAGCCAGGATCCCAAAAGCCGCGTAGCGGTGGAAACGTTCGGCGGCCATGGGCTTTTAGTTATCGGCGGAGAGGTTACGACAAAGGCTAATTTTGACGCAGAAGAAATTGCCAGAAATGTTTATCGCGAAATTGGTTACAACAATGATTTAAGGGTAATTGTCCATATAGACAAACAGTCGCCGGACATTGCCTTGGGCGTGGATACCGGAGGAGCGGGAGACCAGGGAATCATGTATGGTTATGCCTGTAATGAAACGCAGGAATTCTTGCCTGATGCTTTAGTCAAAACGCATCTTTTAGCTGAAGGATTAGAAAAATTACGCAGAACTAATATCAATTATTCTTGGCTTCGCCCTGACGGAAAAACCCAAATAACAGTGGAAAACGGGAAAATAAAAACCGTTTTAGTCAGCACCCAGCACGACAAAGAAGTAAATTATGATTTTATCAGGCAAGAAATTATTAAAGGCTTGATTTTGCCTATTTTCAACGGAGATATTTCTCAAATTAATATTTTAGTTAATCCGACGGGAAGGTTTGTCCAGGGCGGCTTTGAAGCTGATACAGGATTAACGGGCAGGAAGATAATGGTTGATACCTATGGCGGTTTGGCTCCTCATGGCGGAGGCTGTTTTTCAGGTAAAGATCCGAGCAAGGTGGACAGATCAGCGGCTTATATGGCAAGATTTGCCGCAAAAAATATTGTGGCAAATGGTTTTGCTAAAGAATGTTTAGTTTCTGTAGCATACGCTATCGGCAAGGCAGAGCCTTTAATGGTTTTAGCAGTTGATGGAGAAGGAAAAGATCTGAGCGAGTTGGCAAGTAGAAATTTCGATTTTCGGCCGAGAGCAATTATCGAAAAACTGCAGTTGCTAAGGCCGATTTATAATCAAACGGCAAAATATGGCCACTTTGGCAAGGCGGGCTTGCCATGGGAGCAAATCATCAAGATATCTTAAACCTCCTCTTTTTTATTTCTTCATATTTAGCTATAATAAATTAATGATTAAAAAAGATAATCTTTACTATCCGACTAAAGAGTCGCGGGGAAAAGCCTGTTTAAATGACGCTAAGATTTATGAAAAGGCCAATAAAGATCCGATTAAATTTTGGGAAAATTTGGCTAAGGATTTAATTTGGCAGAAAAAATGGCATAAAGCTTTTGAAAATAATCCGCCTTACTTTAAGTGGTTTGTCGGCGGGAAAATAAATATCACTGAGAATATTTTCCCCACCCAAGGCGGGTCCGCCTCGGGCGGAAAAAAAGCGGATAAAATTGCTTTAATCTGGGAGCCGGAACCTGTTGACGAAACACCAAGAATTATAACTTACGGAGAACTGTTCTCTGATGTTTGTCGCTTTGCTAATTATTTGAAAAAATTGGGAGTGAAAAAAGGGGATAGGGTAGGAATTTATCTGCCGATGATTCCGGAAGTTGCCATTTCTATGTTGGCTTGCGCCAGAATCGGCGCAGTTCATACGGTAGTTTTTTCCGCTTTTTCGCCTTCTGCCTTGCGAGCCAGGCTTCAAGATACCGAAGCGGAGGTTTTAGTTACAGCTGACGGCTACTATCGCCGCGGGCAGTTTATTGATTTGCTGAAAAATGCCAAAGAAGGAATTCTGGAAACTAAAATCAAAGAGACGATTGTTATAAACAGAAAAAGCAGCGAAACTCCTTGGCAAGACGAAAGCGATTCTTGCGAAGCAGAAGAAATGGATTCCGAAGATCCGTTATTTATTCTTTATACTTCAGGCTCTACCGGAAAACCCAAAGGAGTGGTGCACACTTGCGGCGGTTATACGGTGCAGGCGCTTTGGACAGGCAAGTGGATTTTTAATTTGAAACAAGGAAATATTTTTTGGTGCACGGCTGATGTTGGTTGGGTAACTGGCCACACTTATGGGGTTTATTCTCCTTTACTAAACGGCGCGACAACAGTTTTTTTTGAAGGCGCTCCTGATTGGCCAACTCCCGACAGATGGGCAAAGATTATTGAAAAACATAAGGTTAATACATTTTATACCGCGCCTACGGCTATCAGGATGTTTGCGAAATACGGCGCAGAAATTTTGAAAAATTATAAATTTGATTCATTGGAATTATTGGGTTCAGTTGGCGAGCCGATAGATGAAGATGCTTGGGCTTGGTATTCTAAAGAGGTGGGTAGAGAAAAATGCCCGATCGTTGATACTTGGTGGCAGACGGAAACAGGAGGAATTTTGATTACTTCTTTACCGGGGATTGGCCCATTTAAACCAAGCTTTACGGGGTTGCCTTTTCCGGGAGTACAAGTTGATATTAAAGACGGCAATTTAGTGATTTTACCGCCCTTCGCTCCGGGAATGCTCCGGGGGATTTATAAAAATCCGGAAAAATATTTGGAAACTTATTGGAGCCAAATTGATGGCGTTTATTTCACTTCAGACGGCGCCATAAAAGACGAAAATGGCTTAATCAGAATTATTGGCAGGGTAGATGATGTTATTAAAGTGGCTGGCCACAGGGTTTCCACCGGAGAGCTGGAAAATGCCGTCAATTTGCATCCGGAAATCATTGAATGCGCGGTAGTCGGAATTCCTGACGAAATTAAAGGAGAAGTGCCTATAACTTTCGTTGTCTATAACGGAAGCAGAACCGCAGATGAGATAAAAAAAGAAGTGATAGACCAAATTAAAAAAGAGATTGGACCAATTGCCTTACCGAAAGAGGTTTACCTGGTTGATGATTTGCCAAAAACCCGTTCCGGTAAAATAATGCGGCGAATCTTAAAGAAATTATTCACTGGCGAAGAACTCGGCGACTTATCCACTTTATCCAATCCCGAAACCGTAGAAAAAATAAAAGCGATAATAAAAAGATAAAATGGATAAAATATTTTTGATTTTTGGGAGCAGTATTACTTACGGGGCTTGGGATTCAGAAGGGGGTTGGGCAAATAGATTAAGAAGTTTTTTAGATCAAAAAAATTTATCCGGCCAAAAAGATTATCTTTTGCTTTATAATTTAGGAATAGACGGAGATGATACTGTTAAAATATTAAAAAGATTTAATAACGAAAGTGAAGCGCGGTTGGCGGAATGGGATAACGAATCAACAGTGATTATTTTTGAGATAGGAATAAATGATTCTTGTTATCGAGAGACTAAAAACAACCCCGCTGTTTTACCCGAGAAGTTTGAAGAAAATTTAACAGATTTGATTAAAAAAACTAGAGAGGGGTCAGTTTCGAAGGCAATATTCTTGGGGCTTGCCAAGGGGAGCGACAAAGAAACTATGCCATTTCTCGGTAGCACGACTGGAAAATGCTACGATAAAGAAAATGTTATAATTTATAATGATATTATTAAAAAGGTTTGCGAAAAAGAAAAAGTTTTATTTATTGATATTCTAGATAAAATGGTTGATAGCGATTTTTATGATGGGTTGCATCCGAACACAGAAGGCCATCAGAAGATATTTGAAATTGTGAAAGAATTTTTAGTGGAAAATGAAATTATAGAGAAATAAGATGGATCCTAAAATAGAAAAATCATTAAATTTTTTAAATAATAAGAAAGTCGGAGTTTTTTGCGATGATTCAAATCTTTATAAGGCATATCAAAAATACGGTTGGAGAATAGACCTCGGAAAATTTAGAAAATTACTAGGAGGCGTTTGTGATTTAAAATTTATTAATTATTATATTGGTATTCCCGATAAAAGCGACGCAGTTTATTCGGGTACTCAAAAATTTTTAGAAAACATCAAATCCTATGTTATTATTAAGGAAAAGAAATTAAAATATACTCCGGTTGGCGGAAAATTCATTAAAAAAGCTGATGTCGATGTGGAAATTACTTTAGATATAGTGCGAATGATTAATAAACTTGATATTATAATAATATTAAGCGGAGACAGCGATTTATTAGAGCTTAGGAATTATGTGGTAAAAGAAAATAATAAGAATATTATTTTTTGGGCTTACGAAAAAAATATGGCTTGGGAGCTAAAATATTGCTGGCATTTGTTTTTAGATGATTTTCAGAAAGAAATAAGTTTAGATTTAAAATAAAACAACCCCCGGGTTTTATCCCGGGGTAGCGTTGCTGTATTAAGAATAACAAACCTAAATACATTGTCAATAGTCAACTTCGAAATCGTAGATAAAATTAAAGGGATAATAAATAAAATAGTATGATGTCTAAATCAGAAAAATTTATTTTGTGGTTTGAAGATATTGAATATGGCGATGTGGGGTTGGTGGGCGGGAAAAACGCTTCACTGGGAGAAATGTTTTCCAAGCTGACTGAAAAGGGCGTAAATGTTCCCGATGGTTTTGCTTTAACTTCTAAAGCTTACTGGCATTTTTTGAAAGAAAACAAGCTCGATGGCGTTTTGAAAGGGATTTTTTCAAAATTTAATCCTGCCAGTATTAAAAATTTACAGGCAACCGGAAAGCTGGCGAGAAGCGCAATTTCAAAAGCTAATTTCCCTAAAGACTTAGAAGAGGAAATTATCAAAGCTTACCAAGAATTAAAGGAAGAATACGGGGAAAATACTGCTGTAGCAGTAAGAACTTCCGGCGTAGCCGAAGACCGGCCTAACGCTTCTTTTGCCGGCCAATTTGAAACTTATTTAAATGTTTCCGGGAAAGAAAAATTATTGGTGGCGATAAAAAAGTGCATTATTTCTACTTTTACCGATAGGGCCATTGCTTACAGAGAAGAAAAGAAAATTTCCCAACTGGAATTTGCTCTTTCGGTCGGCGTGCAAAAAATGGTCAGGTCCGATCTAGCTTCTTCGGGCATTATTTTTACATTAGACACGGAAACCGGTTTTAAAAACGTTCTTTTAATCAATTCAATCTGGGGAATAGGGGAGATGATTGTTAAAGGAAAAATTACCCCTGATCAGTTTTATTTTTTTAAGCCGACGAAAGCAATTATTGTTAAAAATTTAGGCAGAAAAAATAAAAAGTATATTTTTTCATCAAGCGGCGGATTAAAAGAAGTAAGCGTGCCAGCGCAAAAACAATTGGAGTTTTCCTTAACCGATGAGGAAATATCAAAACTGGCCAGCTGGGCGTTAATTATAGAGGAGCATTATGGCATAGCTGAAGATATTGAGTGGGCTAAAGATGGCCAAACTGGAGAGCTTTTCATTGTCCAGTCGCGGCCGGAAACTATCTATAATGCTCAAAAAGAAAACATTTATGAGGAATACGAAATTAAAACAGATAAAAAACCTATTTTAACCGGAGCTGCTGTGGGAAATAAAATTGGCCAAGGCAAAGTTCATATTATTCAGGATGTTTCCAAAATTTTTGAGTTTAAAAAAGGAGAGATTTTAGTGACTAGAATGACTGATCCTGACTGGGTGAGTATTTTTCCCATGGCTTCTGCCATTATTACTGAAGAAGGGGGGAAAACATGCCATGCAGCAATAGTCAGCAGGGAATTAGGAGTTCCGGCGATTGTCGGGGCAAAAAATGCCGCTAAGATTTTGAAGAATGGACAAATGATAACAGCGGATTGTAGTCAGGGGATGCAAGGCAAAATTTTTGACGGGAAAATTGATTTTGAAATTAAAAGATATAATTTGAAAAATGTTCCGGAAATCAAAACCCTGCCTACCGGCAGGCAGGTCAAGATAATGGTTAATATCGGCGCGCCGGACATGGCTTTTAAAACTTCTTTCTTGCCGGTGCAGGGGGTCGGTTTAGCTAGGGAAGAATTTATTATCGCTGAAAAAATTAAAGTTCACCCCTTGGCCCTATATCATTTCAATACTTTAAAAGATCGAAAATTAAAGAAAAAGATTGCTGAAATTACAGTAGAGCATAAAGACAAAAAAGAGTTTTTTGTGAAGGAGTTGGCCGAGGGCATTGCTCAAATTGCTGCCGGATTTTATCCAAGAGAGGTTATAGTCAGGTTTTCCGATTTCAAAACCAATGAATACCGCAATCTGGTTGGCGGAGAATTATTCGAAGGAAATGAGGAAAATCCAATGTTAGGATTCAGGGGCGCTTCCCGGTATTTAGATAAAGAATTTCAGCCGGCCTTTCAGATGGAGTGCCAAGCTATTAAGCTGTGCCGTGAAGTTTTCGGGCTAAACAATATTTCGGTAATGGTTCCTTTTTGTCGAACACCGGAAGAGGGGAGAGCGGTTAGAGAATTAATCACAAAATTTGGTCTTTTAAATTTGAAAGTCTATGTAATGTGTGAAATCCCTTCCAATGTTATTTTGGCTGATAAATTTTTGGATATATTTGACGGGATGAGCATCGGCAGCAATGATTTGACTCAATTGGTCTTAGGAATGGATAGGGATAATGCTAAAATAGCTTATATTAGCGACGAGAGAAATGAGGCGGTGAAACATGTGATTAAAAAAGTCATTGAAACCTGTAAGAGAAGAAATAAATATATTGGTATTTGCGGTCAGGCACCATCAGACTTTCCCGATTTCGCCGAATTTTTAGTGGAGCAGGGGATAGATAGCATTTCCCTCAACCCCGACACCGTCATCAAAACCATTTTAAACCTCTCTAAAAATAAGAACAATCTAAATAGTACTATGAACTAGTTCGTGGTACTATTTAATAATATGGGGAAATTTCATTTAAATAAATTACCCGAAGAGCAAAGGATTCAAATGATAGGAGAGTTTTATGACGTAGTTGCTTCTTTAAAGACCAGAGAAGAGGTGCGTTTATTTTTTAAGGACTTGCTAATGCCGGACGAAATTACCACTTTAATGAGAAGGATAGAGGTGGCAACTCTTTTGATGGCGGGATTCACTTACGAAAAAATAGCTAAACTGTTAGGAGTGGGGAGAGGAAAGGTTACTAATGTCCAAAAATCTTTAGCGAGAGGCGGCGGTGGTTATAAAATAATTCTCAAAAGATTATTGGATGGTCGGAAGAAAAGATTAAAATCTCAAAGTAAGTGGGTCAAAAATGCCAATTCTCCGTTGGGGAATTTAAAGCAAAGATATCCGCTTCATTTTCTCTTATTTAATTTGATTGATGAAATTTCAGAATCTTTAGGAGAGGATAAAATTAAGAGCGAGAAAGAGGCTTTACTTTTTACCCCATCTCGTCAAATAACAAACAGTACCGCGAACTAGTCCGTGGTACTATTTAGTAGTTTTGGAAAACAATAAAAATAAAGTAAAATAAATTATATGGCGGAGGTTAAAATTTTAAATAATTTAGTTATTAGAAAAGCGACCATAAGTGACTTGGAAGATATTCTTAGATTGAATTTTGAATTGTTCAAACACGTATATAAGAAATTTGATAAAACTTTGAATTTGAATTGGACATACGGTAAAATGGGGAAGAAATATTTTAAAAATACAATTGTTGATGAAAAATATGGTTTTGCAGAAGTTATAGAATATGAAAAAAAGATAATTGGCTATCTTTGCGGAGGAATAAAAAAACAATTGCCTTGGCGCGTAGAGGTGAAATATGCTGAATTGACGAAGATTTTAGAGATAAAGGGCTTGGAAACAGATTGACAAAAGATTTTATAAATTGGTGCAAGAAGAATGGAGTGAATTACGTTTCTGTAATTGCTGACGCTCGAAATATAGGGGCAGTCAGTTTTTATAAAAAAGTTGGATTTAAAGATTACGATTTAACTTTACAAATGAAACTTTAATAAAAAATAATATGAAATACGATGTAATAACTTTTGGGGCGGGGAGTTGGGATATTTATGTTAAATCAGGGAAATTCCTTGCTAGGGGCAAGGATATTTGCGTTCCCATCGGCTCAAAGACAGAAGTTGAAGATATAATGATGTTTTCCGGCGGCGGGGGAACGAATACGGCAGCTACCTTTGCAAGCCAAGGGTTAAAAACCGCTTATTGCGGCATGGTGGGAGATGATTGTTTCGGAGATTTAATAATTAAAGAGTTAGAAAATTTAGGAATTGATACGGGATTTGTTTTAAGGGCGGAAAATAAACCAACTAATACGTCTGTTTTTTTAGCCAGTCCCGGTAAAGATCGGACAATTTTGGTTTATCGTGGCGCCTCTGATTTGTTGTCAAAAAAAGACATTCCATGGCAGGAGATTAAAAATACCAAATGGTTTTATTTAGCTCCTTTTTCGGGAAAGCTGGCTAATCTAACCGAGGAATTGATTAATTTTGCCAAAAAAAACAAAATAAAAGTGGCTTTTAATCCGGGGTATAGCCAATTAAACTTTCCTAAGGAATCTCTGGAAAGAATTTTAAATAAAATAGATGTTTTAATTTTGAATAAAGAAGAAGCGTCTGAATTAACAAAAATTCCCTCTCAAGAGGAGAAAGAAATTTTTAATAAAATTGATAAAATGACTAAAGGTATTGCCATCATGACAAAAGGGGGAGGGGGTGTGTCAGTTTCCGATGGAAAATATCTTTTTAGGGCGATGGGTTTAGGATTGAAGTTGGTTGACGGGACGGGCGCAGGAGATTCTTTTGGGGCTGGTTTTATTGCCGGATTAATCCGGAAAGATGATATAACTTTCGCCATCCAACTGGCAATGGCAAATTCAAGTTATAATATTACCAAGTGGGGGGCAAAAAAAGGATTATTGAAAATTGGTCAAAAATGGCCAAAAGTTAAAGTAGAAAAAATTAAATTAAAAACCTGATGGTAGACCTATCAAAAATTACAACAAAAGGAAAAGCGATGTATCTGGCTTATGATCATGGAATTGAGCATGGACCTTTGGATTTAACGGGAAAAAGCATTGATCCAGATTATATTTTGAAAATTGCCGTAGATGGGGAATACAATGCCATTGTTTTGCAAAAAGGTGTGGCAGAAAAATATTACAGCCCTTATAAAAATAAAATTCCCCTTATTTTAAAATTAAATGGAAAAACAAAATTAGTCGGTGGCGAACCGCTGTCAACGCAGATTTGTTCGGTAAAAGAGGCAATAGAGCTGGGAGCTAAAGCAGTGGGATATACCGTTTATCTTGGCAGTGAACATGAATCAGAAATGTTAAAAGAATTCGGGAAAATAGAAGAGGAAGCGCATAGCGCCGGTTTGCCGGTAATCGGCTGGATGTATCCCAGGGGAAAAAATATAGCAGATGATGCCAGTCCGGAAATCACGGCTTATGCCGCCAGAATTGGGCTTGAGATCGGGGCTGATATCGTTAAAATAAAATATTGCGGATCAGCGGAATGTTTTCAGAAAGCGGTTGAGGCGGCTGGAAAAACAAAAGTTGTTTTATCGGGAGGAACTAAAGTTGACGAAGAAAAATTTTTAGAAGTTGTAAAAAATACGATGATTTCCGGGGCCATAGGGGTAGCTGTCGGCAGAAACGTCTGGCAAGATAAAGATCCGCTTAAAATCACTGAAAAAATCCGGAATATTGTATTTTTTTAGAAATTATGTATACTAATATTCATGTTAACTGTTAAAGCGGAAATTAGAAAAACACTAGGCAAAAAAGTTAAAACTTTAAGGCAAAAAGGAATTTTGCCGGCTGTATTATATGGCCCGGGCATTAAGGACTCTTTAATATTGGAGATTAATTTAAAAGAATTCGGGAAAATTTTTATGGAAGTGGGGGAAAGCGCATTGCTTTCTTTAGAGATAAACGGTAAAAAATCGTTAGTATTGGTCCATGAGATAGAAAGAGATGCTATTTCCGGTGAGTTAATTCATATTGATTTCTATCAGCCAAAAGCAGGGCAAATAATTGAAACAAAAGTCCCATTGGTTTTTGAGGGGATAGCCTTAGCGGTAAAAGACCTTGGCGGAACATTGGTAAAAAATATTCAAGAGGTTCATGTAAGCGCCTTGCCTGAAAATCTGCCGCATCAAATTTTAGTGGATATCAGTACCCTTCGGGTCTTTGAAGACAATATTTTGATTAAAGATTTGGTTTTGCCTCAAGGCGTAAAAATTTTAAAAGATTCAACTGACATCGTAGCCAAGGTTGTTCCGGCGCAGAAAATTAAAGAAGAATTAGCCAAGCCTGTTGAAGAGAAAGTGGCTGAAGTGGAAAAAGTAGGAGATAAAGAAAAAGCCGCTAAGGAGGCGGAAACAAAAGAAACGGTTACGGTTGAAAAAAAGTCAAAATCAAAATAAACCATGCTTTTGAGGATTTTTAAAATCGCCTTATTATCGGTTATTATATTTACACCGATTTTTTTTATTTTAGCTCAAGATGACCCGGTTCAAAAAAAAATAGCGTTGGAAGAAGAGTTGGCAAAATTAGAAGAAGATTTAAAGAAGATAGACCAAGACATTACTAAAACCGAAAAAGATAAAAAAACTCTGCAAAGCCAGGTTTCTCTTCTGAAGCAAAAAATCGCAAAATTAAATTTGCAGATAAAACAGAGCAACGCCATGATAAAAGACTTGGGTATCCAGATTAAAGATACCGAGTCGTCTATTATCCAGACTTCTTCAAAAATTGACGATTCGCGAAAAAAATTAGCTGTTATCATGAGAACAGTTTGGGAAGAAAACCAAACATCTTTAGCTGAAATTATGCTTTTTTCCGATAAGTTATCCGATTTTTTTGATAATTTGATGTATTTGGAAAAACTTAATTCAAAAAATCAAGAACTGCTGAAAAATATCAAGGATTTGAAAATATATTTGGAAGGTCAAAAGGAATCATTAGATTCAGAAAAAATTGATTTGGAAAAAGTAGTTAAAATGCAAATTCTGCAAAAACAGCAAAACGAGGCGGACCAAAAAGAGAAAGATAATTTTTTGAAATTAACTGAAGCTCAATATCAAAAACAGCTTCAGGATAAAAAAGAGACCCAGAAGATGGCTGCGGAGATTCGGGCAAGAATCTTTGAAATAATCGGCGTGCCTCAAGCTCCGACTTTCGGTGAGGCTTATGCTTTAGCCAAGGAAATAGAAAAAACAACCGGAGTGCGACCCGCTTTTTTACTGGCAGTCTTGACCCAGGAATCAAATATCGGAAAAAATGTCGGCCAGTGTTATTTGCGGAATAAAGAAACTGGCGATGGGGTAGCTGTTTTTTCCGGCAATACAGTGAAGAAAATAATGAAGCCGAATCGGGACGTCCAGCCGTTTTTAACGATTACCCAGGAACTGGGCAGAGATCCTTACAACACGCCGGTTTCCTGCCCGATTCCTTCAGTTGGCGGTTATGGCGGAGCAATGGGACCGGCCCAGTTTATTTCTCCAACCTGGATGGCATACCGAGACAGAATTCAAGCAATTACCGGAAAAACTCCCGACCCATGGGACATTAAAGATTCTTTTTTGGCTGCGGCTCTTTATCTGTCTGATTATGGGGCTAAGTCCCAGACCGCAAGCCAAGAGTGGCGCGCGGCAATGATTTATTTTTCCGGCAGCACTAACAAAAGATATAGGTTTTACGGCGATTCAGTCGCCGCTATCGCTAAAAAATATGAGATTGATATTAAAGCTCTGATTTGAGAGCCTCAATAATCGGTTCCATTTCGCCATTGAGGATTTTTTCCAGCTGGTGGAAACTTTTTTTAATTCTATGGTCGGTCAGGCGGTCTTGAGGAAAATTATAAGTTCTGATTTTCTCCGCCCTTTTGGCTCCGCCGATTTGGATTCTTCTTTTGTCTCCCATTTTTTCCGTTGCTTCGGTTTCTCTTCTTTCCAAAAGCCGGGCCTCCAGAATGGCCAAGGCGTTCTCTTTATTTTGGAGAAGATTTCTTTCTGTCTGGGAAGTGACAACCAGCCCTGTGGGGAGGTGGGTTATTCTGGCGGCTGTTTCTCTTTTGTTGACATATTGGCCGCCGGGACCAGATGATTTGTAAACATCAATTTTCAAATCGCTTGGTTTTATTTTAAATTCTGTTTTTTGGGGCTTAGGTAATACGGCCACTGAAACGGTTGAGGTATGAACCCTGCCGGCTTTTTCCGTAGTCGGTATTCTTTGGACGCGGTGAACGCCGCCTTCCCATTTCATTTTGGAAAAAACATCATTGCCTTTTAGCTCAAAAATGATTTCTTTAAACCCGCCTATCTCCGTAGAATTAGAATCCAAAACTTTCTGGCGCCAACCCTGCAATTGGGCGCATTTTGAATACATTTTAAATAAGTCGGCGACAAAAAGACCGGCTTCTTCTCCGCCAGTACCGGCGCGGATTTCCACGATTATCGCTTGGGGAGTTGCTTCTTCTTTTTCTTTTGACGATTCCTCCAGCTCTTTTTCTAAACTTGTTTGCTTTTCCGTTAAATTCCTCAATTCGCCTTCAGCCAAAGAGCTTAATTCCGGATCTTCGCCCGAAGCCATAATTGATTTATTCTCTTCGATTTCTTTTTTTATCTGGTCTATTTCTTTTTGTTTTTCAATAATTTTTTCCAGCCGTTTTTTCTTTTTAGAGAGCTCTTCAAATCTTTCCCAATCAGAAATAAGCTCAGGAGACCCGAGTTGGATTAAGAGCTCATCGTATTCTTTCCTGATATTCTCAAGACTAAACATCTATTTCTTTTTTTTCTTTGAGTCCACCTTTTTTGCCAAGCGTTTTCTGAATTTTTCCACTCGGCCCAGAGTGTCCACCATTTTTTCTTTGCCCGTATAAAATGGGTGGCAGCTGGAACAAACTTCCACGCTAATAGCTTCTTGAGTGGAGCCAACGGTAAAAGCGTTTCCGCAGGCGCAGTTAACCTTGGCTTTGGGATAATACTTCGGATGTATATCTTGCTTCATATATTTATATATTTACCACATACAATAAAAAATATCAACTATTGACATTTTCTAAATACCTGCTATGATTTAGCCGTACCTTAACAAGTTAATTTTAGAGGAAAACTTCCAGAAAAGGAGCTGTGAAGAAAATCCTGAGCTGAAAGAAACAAGTAGGGCGCGAAATGCCAAAGTCGCCGAAAGGTGACAAGGCGGAAAAATAAAAAAAGGAGCAAGGCAAAGTGAAAAAAATCACAAGCTGGATCAAAAGAATTTTCCAAGGGAAAAAAGAAACGAAAGTGGCGGAAGAACCAAGGCCGACAGGAGGTCTCTGGACAGAGGGTTTCGGCGCTGTGGGCGCAACGCTAAAAACTCTTCAAGATCTCGGGGTAACACCCGAACATCTAAAGCGGATTAGGTCAGAGCCATCTTTCGCGGCGCACGTAGCCAGGCAAATATTGCTCATGCCACAAGGCGCGCCAATAGATATGCCTACAGTTTGGAATGTAATGGGATACGAGAATGTTTTTGACTACGGTAAGTGGGATTCCTTATTTAGGAGCATCGGGTACGATAGAAAAGTCATGTTCACCGAAAAGGAAAAAACCCTCCCTATTATAAGGAATGTCCCGATTTCCGAAAAAGACCTTTGGGCGGTTAGACATACCCATTTTCTTTTCCTAGGAATTAGTCATTGTCCCGATGGTATGCCTTTAACTATTAGCACTTGGCAAAAAGTGCTTCTACCGAAGATGAAGGGTGCTGGCATTGAGGCGTTTTTCATGAAGGATGGGAGTAACTTTTCGCCAGCAGAGAAGTATTTAATGGGCCAGCCTTTTTTTGCAGAGCAAACTTTGCGGTTAGGGTGGCATTTGGTTCGGAAAGATATTCTTCCGTTGAGCCGTAGTCTGAGATATAAAGAGCAGTGTAAGTTATGTCCGACGCAAGAGAAGATAGCTACCCCGCTGGAACTAGTGACGGCGTTGATATTGTCGTTGTATAAGAAAAATGCCGGTCCTCAATTCCAGTTGAGGACGGCTCAAGAAATAGACGAAGGGAGAGGTGGCCAACTCGTTATGGGGCTAAGCGGAGAAAAAATAGTCCTTAGTGCAGATTGCGAATATTGGAATCATGAATGGAGGGAGGTTGATTCCAATATCGGACTCGCTACTGCATGGAAGTTTCCTGAAATATAGGTTTGCTTAAATAGCGAGCAAGTCCCTCGTCAGATTGTAAAATCTGGCGGGGGACTTTTCTATTATGTAATAAAAATGCCATGGCATAATTATTACATATGTTGACATATTTTATCTGCTTTCTCTTGCGTTTGGATTGGGAATGTAGTATATTGTAATTTGTATGGTAAAGACTGTTTCCAAAACTAAAGGAGGATTTAATCTTGATACCGAGGAAATGGCTTCGGCTGGTTTGCATTTCGGTCACAAAACATCAAAGACCCATCCGAAAATGGCGCCATATCTTTTTGGCGTGAGAAATACCATTTATATTATTGATTTAGAAAAAACCAAAGAAAAATTTGAGGAAGCGTTGAAATTTATTAAAGAGATAGTTGAAGAAGATAAAGTTTTGCTTTTAGTGGGAACAAAAATTCAGGCCAAGGAATTGGTAAAAAATATGGCGATTGAGTGCGGCTTGCCTTATGTCTATAATCGGTGGCTGGGCGGAACTTTTTCTAATTTCGGCATTATTCAAAAAAGAGTAGCCTATTTTAAAGATTTGGAGGCTAAAAAAGCCGCCGGAGAACTGGAAAAATACACCAAAAAAGAAAGACTGGGTCTTGATAAAGAATTAAAAGATCTGGAAATTAAATTCGGAGGAATTAAAAACCTGGGAAAATTACCCGATGCTATTTTTGTTTGCGATATGATAGAAGACGAATTGGCAATAAAAGAAGCCAGAAT
>JBBTTI010000017.1:0-1665 GCA_038078735.1 Patescibacteria group bacterium
TTCATCTCCTAAGCTTGCCTGGGAAAAAGAAACTTGGAAAGAAGTGTATAAATCATCTCCTCTTCTTTCAAAAACAGAATGGGGTTTGACAAAAATTCTAACATATAAATCCCCCTCTTTCCCGCCCTTTCGCCCGGCTTCTCCCCTGCCCTCAACTTTAATCACCTGGTTAGTGTCCACTCCAGCCGGCACAAAAACATTTATTTCGTCCAAGTTTTTTATTCTCCCTTCTCCCTTGCAAACATTACAAGATTTCTCGGATCTGTAACCTTCGCCTTGGCATTCAGGACAAACAGTTGAATGAGTAAAAGATCCGAAAACCGTTTTTCTGATTTGTTGAACTTCGCCCGTGCCTCTGCAGGAAAAACACTCTTTGACTTTAGCGCCGGGTTCCGCTCCTTTGCCTTGGCATCGCGGGCATTGCGACATTTTCTCAATATTTATTGTCTTTTCCTTACCTTTTAGAGTATCCTCCAAAGAAACTTCAAAGTCAACTTCGATGTCCTTGCCTCTTTTCAAATCTCTTTTTTTAGATCGGCCGCCAAAACCAAACATTTCTTCCATCATTTCTCCTAAATCGCCAAATTCCATATCAACATCAACATTCGGTTTGCCCCAAGCCCACTGGAAATCACCGCTATTTGGAGCGCCATCAAACACCTGGCCAAATTTATCATACTGGTCTCTTTTTTGCTTATCCGAAAGAACCTGGTAAGCCTCGTTTACTTCCTTAAACTTCCCTTCATCGCCTCCCCCTTTATCGGGGTGATACTGGTGGGCCATTTTATAATAGGCCTTTTTTATTTCTTCTGCCGAGGCGCCTTTTTTAACGCCCAAAGTTTGATAAAAATCCTTAGCCATAAAAACTATTTTTCTTTATACTCGCCCTCTTCAGGCTTTTTCTGCTCGCCTTCTGCCGGTTTTTTTTGTTGTTCTTGACTGGCTTTATACATTTCAGCGCCGACTTTCTGAATCGCTTGCGACAATTCCTGCGTTTTAGATTTGATATCGTCTATATTATCACTTTCTTTTATCTTCTTCAAAGCTTCAATTTTTTCTTCAATATCTTTTTTAACATCAGCCGAAACCTTATCTCCCGATTCTTTCAAAGTTTTTTCTGAAAGATAAATTACGCTTTCCGCCTGATTTTTAACTTCTATTTGTTGTCTTTTTTGCTCGTCTTCTTTGGCGTGCAGTTCGGCTTCCTTTTTCATTTTCTCCACTTCTTCCTTGGAAAGCCCAACCGATCCTTCAAGTTTAATTGATTGAGTTTTATTAGTAGCTTTATCTTTAGCCGTTACGGTCAGCAATCCGTTAGCATCAATATCAAAAGAAACTTCAATTTGAGGAATGCCTCGGGGAGCCGGGGGTATGCCGTCTAAAATAAATTTTCCCAAAGAGCGGTTATCTTGAACCATTGGCCTTTCTCCCTGCAGGACATTAATTTCCACCGATGACTGGCTGTCGCCGGCCGTGGAAAAAATCTGGGTCTTGGCTGTCGGCACGGTTGTATTTTTAGCAATCATAACAGTGCTGACTCCGCCCAGAGTTTCAATTCCTAAAGATAAGGGCAAAACGTCCAAAAGCAAAACGCTTTTTATATCGCCCTCCGGAGCCCGGCCTTCTTCTTTAGCTCTTAAAATTTCCGCCTGAATAGCCGCCCCC
>JBBTTI010000018.1:0-10817 GCA_038078735.1 Patescibacteria group bacterium
GAAAGATTAGGAGCGAAAGTTATAAAATTAAAAGAAAAAGGCAAGGGGAGGCAAATGAGAGAGGCGGTTAAAAATAGCCGAGGAGAAATATTAATTTTTTTAGACGGCGATGGCACTGATCCCCCTGAATATATCCCAAAATTACTTAAAGAGTTAGAAACGGCTAATCTTGTTTTGGGTTGCCGTAATTTAAAAAAATTCAAGGAAGACGATATAATGACGAGAGAAATTCTCGGTTTAAACCGTTTTTTCCTCAAGCCGTTATTTCGTTTAATGGGTCTTAAGATAAAAGGCGATCCTTTGGCCGGTTTTCGGGCGATAAGAAGAAAAGACTGGGATAAATTGAATTTGAAAAGCAATGAATTTGAGATTGAAACCGAAATGAATATTAGGGCGGTGGAAGAAGGTTTTGTGATAAAAGAGGTAGCCATCCCTCATTTTAAAAGAGGAGGCGGTCTCAAAAACAGCAAATTAATGGCCGACTGGCGAATGTGGATTAAAATTTTAAGAATGGCCTTAGGGTATTTGTTGCGCAGATAAATGAGCATCAATAATGATAAATATTATCTTAATATTGGTCGGGCAACGGATTTAAAAGGAAAGGGAGGCAATGATTATTTTATTTATCGGGCTTTGGAGATTTTGCCCGGAGCTTTGATTTGGCTGACGCTAATCTTAATGGTCGTCTTGTCTTGGCTGAAGCCGGCCATCATTGCTTTTTTTATTATCGGATTTTGTATTTATTGGTTTTTAAGGATTGCTTATTTTTCTTTATATTTTTTAGCTTCTTACAAAAAATTAAGAGAAAATTTAAAGATAAATTGGTTGGAAAAAACAAGCAAGCTTCCTGGTTGGGAAAACATCTGCCACTTGGTTATTTTGCCGACTTATAAAGAGGAATTAAGCCTGGTCCGAGAAACTTTTGAAAGTTTGATAAACTGCGATTATCCAAAAGATAAGATGATCGTTGTTTTGGCGATTGAAGAAAGAGCCGGCGAAAAACCTAAGGAAATAGCCGGAATTATAGCTCAAGAATTCGGTAACAAATTTTTTAAGTTTTTAGTGACAATTCACCCTCAAAACATTGAGGGCGAGATTGCCGGCAAGGGTTCAAATATAAGTTGGGCCGGGAGAGAGGTCAAAGAAAAAATTATTGATCAAGAGAAGATTCCTTACGAGAAGATTATCGTTTCAATGCTTGACGTTGACACCCAAGTTTTTCCTCAATATTTCAGCCGATTATCATACTCTTATTTAACTGTTAAAGACCCGACAAGATGTAGTTTCCAGCCGATTCCTTTGTATCTGAATAATATTTATGACGCTCCGTTTTTTTCCCGCATAGTAGCCTTTACTAATGTTTGCTGGGAGGCATTGCAGCAGCAGCGTCCGGAAAAAATAGTAACTTATTCTTCCCATTCGATGAGCTTTAAGGCCGTGGTTGAAATGGACTTTTGGCAAACTAATGTTGTTTGCGAAGATGCGGGAATTTTTTGGAAATCATTTCTTTTTTACGACGGAAATTACAAAGTCATTCCCTTGCACTATCCTATTTCTATGGATTGCGTTTTGGGGAAAAATTTGAAAGAAACCATTATCAACCAGTATAAACAGCAAAGACGCTGGGCGTATGGCGCAGAATGCATTCCTTATTTGCTTTTTGGTTTTTTGAAAAACAAAAAAATAAAACCATCTCTTATGTTTCGTTATTCTTTTTTGGTCGTAGAAGGTTTTTGGGCCTGGGCGACCAATCCTTTGATAATTTTGACTTTAGGTTGGCTGCCTATAATTTGGGGAGGTAAGGAGTTCCAAGCAAGTCTTTTAGGGTACAATCTTTCCCAGATCACCGGAGGCCTTATGGCTTTAGCTAATTTCGGCTTGGTTATTTGCATAATTATTACTTTCCGCTTGCTTTTCCTGAGGCCGAGCAACTTCAGTTTTTTCAAAAAATTGCGTGTATCTTCGGAATTAATTTTTTTTCCTTTAACCTTT
This sequence comes from Patescibacteria group bacterium, assembly GCA_038078735.1. Lineage (GTDB taxonomy): Bacteria > Patescibacteriota > Minisyncoccia > Minisyncoccales > CAZWNE01 > JBBTTI01. The sequence goes on from JBBTTI010000018.1 coordinate 1,993, forward strand.
ATTACCTTCGGTTCTTTCCCGGCTATCGACGCCCAGACAAGATTAATGCTGGGCAAGTATCTCGGTTTCTGGGTCACCGCAAAAGCCAGAAAAAATGTGTTATAATTTAATATATGTCAATTTACGAATCGTCTGAAATAAGAATTAATAATAAAATTTTTCTGTTAATTGTTTTAGCTATTGCGGTTTCAGCAGCTTTTCAATTGAGAGATTATTTTTTAACGGAGACTAATATAATAATAGAAAAGCAGCCGGTTTATTTCCCCCAAACCTCTCAAGAAGAAGCGATAATCGGGGCAGTTAAGACTTATTCTCCGGCAGTTGTCAGTATTGTCATCTCCAAAGATGTGCCAATCTTGGAGCAATATTATAACGATTTTTTTGGTATTCAGGTGCGGCAGAAAGGCGTTCAAAAACAGCAGATTGGCGGCGGTTCGGGATTTATTGTTTCTTCCGATGGAATGATTTTGACCAATAAGCATGTGGTTTCAGATAAAACAGCTGATTACACTATTTTGACCAATGACGGCAAAAAATTTCCGGCGAAGGTTATGGCTTTAGATGAGACCCAGGACTTGGCTATTTTAAAAATTGATCAGGAAAAAATCGTTAATAAAGACGGCAGTCTGACTGTCCAATTATTTCCTACGGTAAAATTAGGCGATTCTGAAAGTTTGCAAATCGGCCAGACAGTCATTGCTATCGGCAATGCTTTAGGTGAGTTTCAAAATACTGTTTCTGTCGGCGTGATTTCGGGATTGGGCAGAACCATCACCGCTTCCGGCGGCGGAATAGTGGAAACACTGGAAGGCGTTATTCAAACCGACGCGGCTATTAACAAAGGAAATTCCGGCGGGCCGCTTTTAAATTTGAAAGGCGAGGTTATCGGCATCAATGCGGCAATGTCAGTTGAAGGAGAAAATATCGGTTTTGCTATCCTAATTAACAAAGCCAAAAAAGACATTAATAGCGTTAAGGCGGTCGGTAAAATTGTTTATCCTTTTTTGGGGGTCAGTTATACTTTGAGCGACAAGGGCGCTTCAGTTTCGTCTATTTTTTCAGGTTCTAGCGCCGAGAAAGCGGGAATAAAAGAAGGCGATATTGTTTTAGAGGTCGCCGGCAAAAAAATTACCAAAGACAATACTTTATCAAAAACTTTAATGGAATATAGCCCGAGTGATAAAATAATTTTAAAAATTTTGCGGGGTGGTAAAGAACTCTCAATCGAAGTTGTCTTGGGCGAAAAAATAGAGTAAAATAAACTACATGATGAACGGCGGTACGGGAAATTTTACTCATAAAGCGCAGGAGGTTTTACTCTCGGCCCAGGATTTTGCCAGAGAAAAGAGCCAGCAGCAAATAGATGCCTTGCATCTGCTTTTAGCTTTGCTTTCACAGGAAGAAAACGTTGTTTCAAGCCTACTCTCGCGTTTAGGGGCAGATGTTCCCGGGTTAAAACGCAAAGCAAATTTATCTTTGGAAAGATTGCCGATAGTTCCTGCTCCGCAGGCCTTTGGCCAGTTTTATTTGACCCAAGATATGGCCAAAGTTTTAGACAGGGCCAGACAGGAGGCAATGAAAATGAATGATGAATTCATTTCAGTGGAGCATTTATTTTTGGCTCTTTTAGGCACAGAAAGCAAAGCCAAGGAAATTTTAGACAAAACCGCTTTTTTACAGCCGGGCGGCGGAGCTGCCACTTTAGAGTTCGGCAAATTAGATTATGACACTTTTTTAAAACAGCTGGTTTCGGTTCGGGGCGGTCAAAGAATCACCGATCCGGAACCGGAGTCAAAGTATCAGGTTATTGAAAAATACGCCAGAAATTTGACCACCTTGGCTAAACAAGGAAAATTGGATCCGGTGGTGGGCAGAGAAAATGAAATCAGGCGGTTAATGCAGGTGTTGTCCAGAAGAACTAAAAATAATCCGGTTTTAATTGGCGAGGCCGGAGTCGGCAAGACCGCTGTTGTTGAAGGATTGGCCCAAAAAATTATTTTTAATAATGTTCCGGAAAGTCTGAAAGATAAAGAAATTATCGGTTTAGATTTAGGAGCCTTAGTCGCCGGCACAAAATACCGGGGAGAGTTTGAGGATAGGGTAAAAGCCCTTTTAAAGGAGTTAAATCGGGCCGCTGGCCATTATATTTTATTTATTGATGAATTACACACCTTGGTGGGAGCCGGGGCTGCAGAGGGCGCTATAGACGCCTCCAATCTATTAAAACCGGCTCTGGCGAGAGGAGAATTAAAAGCCATTGGAGCCACCACTTTAAAGGAATATCAAAGATATATTGAAAGAGATGCGGCTCTAGAACGAAGATTTCAACCGATATATGTGGCCGAACCTTCAGTTGAAGATACCGTAGCGATTCTAAGGGGAATTAAGGAAAAATATGAGCTGCACCATGGCGTAAAGATTACTGATAGCGCCTTAATTTCTTGCGCCCAGCTGGCGGCCCGTTATATTGCTGACAGATTCCTGCCGGATAAGGCAGTTGATTTGATGGATGAATCAATGTCAGCTTTGCGTTTGGAAATTGAATCAGAACCCGAAGAATTGGAAAATTTGAAAAAAGAAATCCAAAAATTGGAAGTAAAAATAGTCGCTCAAAAAAATAAAAAAGCCGGTTTGCCTCGGCAGATTTCTGATTTAAGGGACAAACTGAAAGACATTGAGGCAAGATGGAAAACGGAGAGAGAAATAATTTTAAAAATTAAAAATTTAAAAAAAGAAATTGAAGGTTTGCGTTTTGAAGTGGAAAAAGCCGAGCTGGAAGCCAATTTGCAAAAGGTGGCGGAATTAAAATATGGAAAAATTCCTCAACTAAATAAGGACTTGCAGATAGCTGAGGAAAAATTAGTAAAATTTCAGAAAAATCGGCCGATTTTAAAAGGCGAGGTTGGAGAAGAAGAGGTGGCAAGCATTGTTTCTCGTTGGACAGGTATTCCTGTCACCCGTCTTTTAGAGGCTGAAATCAAAAAATTGGAAAATATGGAGGAAATTATGGGGAAAAGAGTTGTCGGCCAGAAAGAAGCCATCGCCGCCATTTCTAACGCTCTTCGCCGGGCAAGAGCCGGTATTTCTGAAGAAAATCGCCCCTTAGGTTCATTTATGTTTTTAGGGCCGACTGGCGTAGGCAAAACCGAAACAGCCAGAGCTTTGGCCGGATTCTTATTTAATGACGAAAATTCTTTAATCCGTTTAGATATGTCAGAATATATGGAAAAACACACGGTTTCTAAGATGATGGGCAGTCCCCCAGGGTATATCGGATACGAAGAGGGGGGCCAATTGACGGAAAAAATAAGGAGAAGGCCTTATTCTGTAATTTTACTTGATGAAATAGAAAAGGCTCACCCCGATGTTTTTAATATTCTGCTTCAAATTCTAGAAGATGGCCGCTTGACTGATGCTAAGGGGAGAACAGCCTCTTTTAAGAATTCTATCTTGATTATGACCTCAAACGCCGGATCCGATATCATCGCCAGAGAAGCCAGTTTAGGTTTTATCGGTGAAGATGTTGAAAAAAAAGAAAAAGAGTCTTTGAGGGGAAAAGTGATGGGCGCCCTAAAGGAAAGTTTCAGACCGGAATTTTTAAATAGAATTGACGAAATTGTTATTTTTAATTATCTTGGCAGGGAAGAAATTAAAAAGATCGTTGATCTGGAACTTCAAAAAGTAGCCGATCGTCTTTTATTAAAATTAATTAATATTAAATTTCAGGAGTCGGCTAAGGAATTTTTAGCTAAAATCGGTTTTGATTCCAGTTTGGGGGCCAGACCTTTGAAAAGAGTTATTCAGAAACAAGTTTTAGATCCCTTGTCTTTAAAAATTGTTTCAGGAGAAATAAAAAGCGGAGAAAAAGTTGTGGTTGATTTGGAGGGAGGAAAAATAGTTTTTAAATATGCTAAATAATATATTTAAAATTTTAATAATTTTTATTTTGGGAATGGGCGGAGGAGCCCTCGTTTTTTATCAGCTTCAATATCAATCAGAACCGGGGCCTGTTTATATTATAGAAAAAAAAGAAATTATTATTCAGGAAAATACGGCTTTAGAAAATGCCGTTGAAAAAACCAAAAAAACAGTTATCAATATCAGGGCGAAACTGGAGTCGGGTGAAATCTTAGAGGGATCGGGGCTGATTGTAACTTCTGACGGCTTAGCCGTCACTCTGAATAGTTTAATCCCCCAGGGATCAGCTCTTTATTTTTATATTAACGGGAGTTCGACTTCGTATCAGATTTTGAAAAGAGACTCAAAAGAAAATTTAGCTTTAATTAAGGTAGGCCGGATAGACTTGCCGACTTTAAGCTTCGCCGATTTAGAAAAAATAAAATTAGGAGAGAGAGTTTTTTTAGTCGGAGTGGGAGTAGCCAACGAAGGAATTATCAGAAGTTTTAGCAAGGATTTTATTGAAACAAATATTTTTGAAAAGAATATTATTTCGGGAAGTCCTTTGTTTGATATTGAGGGCAGTATTTTAGGAATAAATACTATTGATGAAGAGGGGAGAGTTATTGCTATCCCGATTTCTAAAATAAAAAAATTCATAGGGTTGTAAACATTTAATATGCCATATAGAAAGCAACAATTTGCGGATAATGAAATTTATCATATTATCCTAAGAGGAATTGATAATAATTTAATATTTAAAGACATAGATGACTATTATCGAGGAATTTTTTCTATTTATGAGTTTAATAATAAAAAATCAGTAGCTATTTTAAAAAGACGTCAAGAGATCAAATCCAACAAAAAGAAATTTTTAAAAATTGGGCAAGGCCCGTCCTCGTCCAGTTTTGACATAAGGGATAAGTTGGTGGAAGTTTTGACTTTTTGTTTTATGCCAAATCACATCCATTTATTAGTAAGGCAGATTGAAGGAGGAGGAATGACTAAATTTTTAAGCAAGGTTGGCACGGGTTTTGCCGGATATTTTAATAGAAAATATAACAGGAAAGGCTATGTTTTTCAGAACAGATTCAAGGCAGTTCATATTAAAGATGACGAACAATTAAAAACGGTATTTGCTTATATCCATGCCAATCCAGTATCTTTAGTAGAACCGAAATGGAAAGAAAGCGGCGTTAAAAATTTGCGAAAAGTTATTAAATTTTTGGAAAATTATAAATGGTCAAGTTATCTGGATTATATTGGACAAAAGAATTTTCCTTCAGTGACTGATAGGAAATTTATTTCAGAAATAATGAACGGTGAAAAGGGTTGTAAGGAATTTGTTGGTGGTTGGATAGAGCATAAAAGGCATAAGAGTTGAAATAAAGTAGAATTGGTCGAGGCCGGGCCTCGACCAGATTTTATTAAGTAAGTGGGCAGTATATAATTAAAACAATGAATTCTTTTTTACTTTATTTAAAGAAATTAGACTGGATTATGATTGTTTCTGCGTTGCTTTTGGCTGGCTTTGGATTGTTGTCAATTTTCAGTTCATCTTTGGGCAAAGGAGATATGTGGAATTTTAAAAAACAAATTATTTTTTTTGGCATCGGAATTTTTATAATGATTCTTTTCTCTTTTTTTGATTGGCGATATTTTAGAGACGATCCTTATTTGATTATTATTCTTTATTTTATTTCTTTGCTTTCCTTAATCGGATTGTTCTTTTTCGCTCCGGAAATTAGAGGAACTAAATCGTGGTATAGGATAGGGCCATTTTCCATTGACCCGGTGGAGTTTTTAAAGCCTATTTTAATTATAATTCTAGCTAAATATTTTTCAATAAGGCATATAGAAGTCTATCGGATAAGGCATATTTTCCTTTCCGGCCTTTATATCGCCTTACCTGCTGTTTTAATTTTTCTCCAGCCCAATTTAGGCGCGGTTTTGGTGCTTATTTGCCTTTGGCTCGGGGTTTTATTTGTTTCAGGAATTAGGATAAGGCATTTTTTGATTTTAACGATTTTAGGCGCGATTATTTTTACCGCCAGTTGGGCAACAATTTTAAGAGATTATCAAAAAGAAAGAGTATTAAGTTTTATCCAGCCTCAACTATCGGATCCCTTGAAAGTCGGTTGGAACCAACGCCAAGCAAAAATTGCCGTGGGTTCGGGCGGCCTTTTTGGCCAAGGAATTTTTAAAGGTTCTCAAACTCAATACGGGTTTTTGCCCGAACCGCAAACCGATTTTATTTTTGCTTCCATCGCCGAAGAGACCGGATTAGCGGGAGTATCGGTTCTGTTTTTTTTATTTTTAATTTTAATCTGGCGGATAATGAAAATTGCTTTATCAGCGAGCAGTAATTTTTCTCGGCTTTTCGCCGTGGGGTTTAGCGCTCTTTTAATCTCACAAATATTTATTAATATCGGTATGAATATCGGCATTTTGCCAATAATTGGCATTCCTTTGCCATTAGTCAGTTACGGCGGAGGCGGTTTAATCTTGACATTTTTAGCTTTAGGCATTTTGCAAAATATTAAAAATAATCCTTAATATCTTCTATCCGATAAGCCGATAGTTATCCACAACTAGGGCCATTGACAGCACTTCTTATATAAAGGAAAATATATGAATGGGTAAAGATCCGAATTATATATCATTGCAAACCGCAACGAAATTTTGCGATTATACGCAAGAGTATTTGTCGTTGCGCGCGCGGCAAGGAAAATTGAAGGCTGTAAAATTTGGTAGAAATTGGGTGACTAAAGAAGAATGGCTCAAAGAATATTTAGCTAAAGCAGAAGAATATAATAATGGGCCGAATCACGCAACTCCCGATGTTAACGCAACAACATCGGGAGTTAAATTGCGTAAAATAAATTTCGATTTTAAAAAAATAAAACCCGCCTGCATCGCTATGCGAAGCATTGCGGGCAGGCCAGCTTTTGTTTTAGGGTTGGTTTTTATTTTATTAACGGCCAACATTGCTTTCGGCAAAGAAAATTTTAAAAATATTTTTGGCGATGTTAATTCCGGTGTAACAAAAATTACGGAGAGTTCTAAAAAAATAATTGCTTTTGGAAAAGAAGGCGCAAGAAACTCGGTTTCAGAAATAAGAAACCGAGTTTCAAATATTGCCAAAGAGTCAAGCAATTTCGTAATAGATATTTTCAGCGATTCCGTTCAGGGCGTGGCAAATGTCGGCCAAGATATTTCTTTTGTCGGGGAAAAAATAAGAAACTCGGTTTCTTCTACTGGAAACCGAGTTTCAAGGACCGTTTATAATATTGATTTTGGAGTGGCGCAAATCGGCGAAGGAGCAGGGAAAAATTTGAAAGGTTATTTTGTTTCAGCTAAACAAAATTATTTCGTCGTTAATAATTTAGTTGAAGAAAAAATTTCGGATTTCGGCAAAATGGGTCTTGCCGGGGTAAAAGGGGTGATAGGGGAAATAAAAAATGGGTACATTGCGGCAAATGATTTTGTAGAAAAAGGCTTAAGAAACTCGGTTTCTTCTGCTGCCCGCCTCGCCTCGACGGCGAGTCGAGGCTGGGGAAACCGAGTTTCAGAGATTGGAACGGGAATGAGAAACTCGGTTTCAAAAATAAGAAACCGAGTTTCAGAGATTGGAAACCGAGTTTCAAACTTCGGAAAGCTTGTTGTTTCTCCGTGGAAAAATATTTTACCGTCAAGAATAGTGGAGGTTAATAACAAAGATTTGGAAAACATCCAGCAACAAGTTAATGACTTAAAAATGAAAGTGGGAAAAGAAACTGTCAGAACGGTGGAGGTTTCAAGGGTGACGCAAATTGAACCGGTCAGGGAAATTACCAAAGAAATTATTAAGATTGACGACAAGGCTTTAGCCGTAGTTCGAGCCCAGCTGATAGATATGGAAAGCGCGATTGCTAATCGTCTTTATGCGCCGGGCGGAGTTATCACCCAGCAGATTTATATAAAAGAGCCGGTATCTTCGCCAAAAATTTATCAGGAGAATGCCGATATTATTTTACAGGCGTTAGGATCTGGCAATGTTATTTTAACCGCCGGAGTTGGCATGCAAATTTCCGGCAGTCAAGTGGTTATTGACTCTACCAGCGTTCTCAATCCCTTGGTTTATATCGCTGACAGAACTAAAATCAACGGCAACACTGAAATTAGCGGTACTCTTGCTGTCGGCTCTTCCATTACCGCTCAGACCATTACTCTTCAAACAATGGTTCTTAATGCGCCTGCCGGTTACAGCGGTAAGGTTTTAGATTTACAAGTGGGAGGTACTAGTCAATTTTCAATAGACAATACTGGCACAATGCTTTTTAACAGCGGTTTAACTTCCAGTAGTACTTTGAATGTTTATGGCACGACTACTTTGGCCACGGTTCAGGGAAATGTCGGCATCGGCACTACCACGCCTTCAGAAAAATTAACCGTTGTCGGCAATATCTGGGGTTCAGGCAATATTGTTTTAACCGGCACTGCGGCTACCTCTTCCATCGCCAGCCCATTTTACACTCAAGCCACCACTACTTTTGGTTCAGCCACTTCCACGCCAGTTTATTTTACCGGCTATGTCAAGTCCAATATTTTGCCGTTTTCCGACTCGGCATATGATTTTGGTTCTTCAAATTTTCGTTGGGCTAACATATATACTGCCACCGCCACTGTTAATAATCTTTCAGCCCTTAATACTTTAACCGTGGCCGGGACTACTACTTTAGCCACCAGCCAAGGTCTTGTTGGGATCGGGACAACGACGCCCAGTGAGATGCTGACTATTAGAGCTTCTTCTACTAATGCAGTTTTTGGCGCTTATTCTTCTTCTTCAGCGCCGCTACTATATATAACATCAACCGGCAACATCGGCATCGGCACGACGAGCCCGGCTTACACATTAGATACTTACGGCACATTTAGGGCATTATCTA
>JBBTTI010000019.1:0-3583 GCA_038078735.1 Patescibacteria group bacterium
AGAGAAAACAAGCTTGATATTACTTGTGTTAGCCAGTTTTGGGTTGGGTTTTTTCTTCGGCCCTTGGAACTCCGAGATTAATTCCGAATCTATCATTAAGTCGATTTGTGATTTCAGCCACAGAGGCCTGATTGCTAACTGGGTTAACTCCAGCCTGAATGCTTAATGGAAGATCTAAAATCGAGATAGCTTCTGTATGCCATTTATCCGGAGACAATACGGCAAGGATTTGAAAATCAAACCTGTAGGGATAAATCACTGCATTTAATCGGACTTCGTCTGGCCAAAGCGGCTTATCTTGTTTGAATTTAGATTCTATCTTTCCTACACCTATAAGACCTTTTACAGGAGATTTAGCGTAAAAGACTAAAATTTCGCCTTTTTGAAGTTTCTTCCAGCGATTAACTAGCCCCCCTTCTCTTACGCCCCACACATTCCCACTATTGAAGGCCGTTTCCCAGTATTCTTCGTTGCCTGTCAAAATCCAGAGCATCCTGGCCTATTTTACTCTCTTGAAGCTAAATTTGCCAATTGAAACTTAATAATTAAGACTAAAAACCTAAAAATAGAGGTTGGACCTCTTTTATATTGCGAAGAATTTTTGTTTTACTTCTTTTGGGAGATTTTTTGAAGTAAGGTTTAAAAATTTAGAAGCATTAAGAATTTCCAAAGCAACAGGCTCATTTTTCTTATCAACTTCCAGAATTGCATTATCAACTTCAAACGAATCATCTACCGATTTTTCAGAAAACCTTACTACTAATATATCATCTTCCTTGTAATATTTAATTTTCATATATATCTTCCTTTCTTGGCTATGTGGAATGTTATTACCTTTATATCCTTGTCAATTATATCATAGATTATCCTCAAATCGTGACCTTTATCCAAAGATGAAACAGTAGCAAAATCACCATATTTTGTTCTTGTTTCTAATTTTCGTGCTTTTAAAATATTTTCAAGCCTACTAGCGTGTCTTGTAAAAAAGATCATTCTGCCCGTATTTTAGCACCTTTTTACTCTAGCGGCGAGGGAGCTAAATTTCATAAAACCATTCCCAAGAGGGTTTTTCTACCTCCTTAATATTACTTCTATACATCTTATAAACTCCGTCTTCCAAGACCGTCTGCCAGGTGCCTTCGTAATAATGCTCTTCCACTTCCCCGTCCACCCAGTTTGTTGTCGAGAATTTTACAAATACGGTGTCTTTTTTTCCTTCCTCCTTTTTTGTTCCGTAAATCTGAACATCCAGTATATCTTTGAAACGGTTAGTCCATTCTTCAAAATTTGTTTTTTGCAAATAATCTTCGCTTAATAGATTAAATCCCTCCTCCATTCTTCTTGCCTTTAAGTAAGTGTAGAAGGCTTTTACTGCCCCTTCGGGGGTGGAGGTGTCGATTTCGATTTTTTTGACATCTTTATCCGTAAAAGTCGGAACAAGTTCGTCTACCGAAACGCTTGAGATAAAAAGGGAAAGTCCCGCAAGTCCCATGGTGTTTACCCCCACAACTTTCCCGCATTTCTCAAAAAGCGGCCCGCCGCTCATCCCCCTAACCAGGTTTATATCCGTTTGCAGGTAGGTAACGGGAAAGTTTTTGCTTTCTCTTACGGCGTTAAACCTTCCTTTTAGAACCGTGGGTTCCCCTTTTAATCTCGTGCCCAGGGCGTAGCCGACGGAGACCATGGGCTCATCGTTATGCAGGACCAAAGGACTCATAAGCGTGCGCACCATCTCGGGTTTGCCTTCTTTTACAAAAATCAAGGCCAGGTCCGCGTTTTTGTCCCCGAGGATTTTCTCCGGCGTTGTGAATGTTCCGTTCGGGAAAATAACTTTGGGTGATGGCTCGTCCGCAATAATGTGGAAATTTGTCAGGACTTGATCATCCGCAATGAAAAATCCGCTTCCTTCTCCGTATCCTCCGACAACCCTTACCGCGTATTTGCCCAGCCAGCGCGTGCCCCCGAATCCGCAGAAGAACTTTGCGAAACCGCCGTAATTCTCCCTCATATAGTCGGCAATCACCAGAAGGGAAAAAAGGAGGTAGGAGAAAAGAACCGCTCCGATGACGGTTTTAAAAAAGTTTGACCATTTCCTGAAAGGCCAACTTAGTAAGTACCAGATAAGCTTTAGGGAAAACTTCACAAGGTAGTAAGCCGAGTAGGTAACGATTTTTATGGGAAAAAGGTATAAGGGGAAAAGAAGACGCCTGACGTAAGCCTTAAATCTCAAAGATAGACTATGGAGCCTTTTTCTTATGCGGCCTTTTATCAAAATAAGACGGCTTATGAGGGTATCCACGCTGGCCTATTTTACCACCTTTTCGTGCTTGAAGCTAAACTTGATGGTTATGTTTGTTGTAAACTTATATTGTATGTCCGGTTTTCCCGAAACTAGCGAGGTTTTACCAACGATTGATTACAAATATGCTTACGGACCTTTTGAATTAAAAATTCTATCGGTGGCAGATGCCGTTTCCAAGCTCAGAGAAAGAGTTGCTCCTTTTCGATTTAAACTTGCCGCAAGAAATATTTCAAGAGAACTAGACCTAAAGGGTGGAGAAAGAATTTTAGAGCTGGGAAGTGGTCTTGGTATTCTCGGTAAAGCTATAAAAGATGAGGTTGACGGAAACCTGGAATTCTATGGCGTTGAGCTTGCCTTAAATCCCGCGGCCAAAAGTAAAGAAAATTTAATCGAATCCACACAGGCCGACGTTATAAACCTGCCTTTCGCGAGCGAATCTTTCGATGCTATAGTTTCCACCGACGTTCTGGAACACATTCCCAACGCTGAGGCGGCAGTAAAGGAAATAAAAAGGGTTCTTAAGCTGGGCGCTAAAGCATTTATTGTAATCGCCGATCCCTCTGAAGCGAGATTTCAAAACGTCACGGGACATATAGACAGGTCCGATAAAGGCTCCAATGTATCTTTTTGGGAGGATTTGTTTAAAGCGGATGGATTTCTGGTTTTAGAAAAAGAGTCAGAAAAGTACAGGGGACGAGACTGGAGAAAAATTTTCAATCTCCCGTTTTTAGTGAAACTGAAAGACAAACCGGGATTTGCCTGTGCTTTTAACCCCGTAAATCGTCCGGGAACATACATTCTTAAGAAAATCTAGTCTACGCCTGGGGCGAGGGCATTAGGAGGAATTGTGGATAGCATAGTTTTGGAAGATGGTTGAATACATCAAGGCGTCTTCGGCAAGTCTCTTTTTGTCTTTTTGGCTAAGTGTTTTCGGGAGTGTGTTTAAGATTTTATTGATATACTCTGCTTCGTAGCGTCGCCCTATTTCCTCTTTCCTTTTTAACGCCTCTTGGGTAAAACGTTCGGCGGTTTTGGTTGACCCGTTATGATAGCCGAGCGCTATTCTTTTTAAGTCCATAGCCAGAGCCGCTATTTCAGTTTTGTTTTTAGTCACAGTACTTCTTTAAAAAAATACTCCGTCAGTTTGTTATACCTTTCTCTAATTTTAGCATTTTGAATTTCATTGCTTTCGTTGTTGTCATTGGGGCGGATATTTATAAAGGAATTATAGTCGATAGTTTTAGTGGCGAGGTCTATCCCCCCACCCCAGATATTTGATTG
>JBBTTI010000020.1:0-31518 GCA_038078735.1 Patescibacteria group bacterium
ATTAAAGAATTCACCGCTTTTAACGAAAAAACGCTTTTAGAGAAAGACCCGTCTTTTTTGAAAATTTCCATAATTATGACCTCTTATAATCAGGGACGATTTTTAGAAAGATCCATTCTAAGCATTTTGAATCAAAATTATCCCAATCTGGAGTTCATTATCATCGACGGCGGTTCGACCGATGAAAGCGCAGATATAATTAAAAAATACGAAAAATATCTCGCTTATTGGGTAAGCGAAAAAGATAAAGGGCAGTCAGACGGTCTGAATAAGGGGTTCAGGATGGCAACAGGAGAGATTATCGGCGGTCAAAATTCTGATGATATATATTTGCCCGGAGCTTTCTCGGCAGCGGCGGATTTTTTTAAAAAAAATCCGGCCACGGACATAATATTCGGCGACCGTCTTGATATTGATGAAAATGATAATATAATCGGAGAATCAAAATTTACAAAATTTTCCCGGATTGTTTACCAATATGACGGCATTTCTTTGGGGTCCCAAAGCACATTTTGGAAAAAGGATTTATTTGCCAAAATAGGATATTTGGACACCAGTCTTCATTTGGCGATGGATTATGAATTTTTTCTGCGGGCGGCGGTGAAAAAAGCAAAATTTAAATTTTTGCCTTATTATTTGGGCGCGATGAGAAGGCATAAGGCGGCTAAAACAGAAATATTTTTGGGCACAGCTCACCATCAAGAAGAACTTGAAAAAATAAATAAGGGATATAACCGAAAAAAATGGCTGAATTTTCCCTTGAAAATATATTCTTTGGTTTTTCGGAGCATTAATTATTTTTTGCAGGGTGATGGAGATTATGTTTTTAAAGGTCTTACAAGGCGTTTTAAAAAAGGAAGTATTTTAAGCGGGCGATGAAGTCATGAAATTACTTTTAGCAAATCCTAATTTTAAAGGGGTAGTTGAGGGTCCTTCGCTGGGTCTTTGTTCTATCGGTACTTATATCAAAGAGCACAGTAGCTGCGAGATTGAAATTATGGAACCAATTTTGCAGGGGATAACCGAAGAACAATTGCTTGCCAGAGTGAAAGTGGCTGACATTCTTGGTTTGGTATGCTACACCGAATCAAGATTTCAGGTTTTTAATTTTGCCCGCAAGGCGAAAGAAGCCAATCCTAATTGTAAAATAGTGATAGGCGGTCCTCATGTTTATGCCCTAGATAGGGCGATATTAGAACATTATCCGTTTGTTGATCTCATTGTCAGAGGAGAGGGCGAAGAAACTATTTTGGAAATAATTGAGGGGAAACCGGTTGAGGAAATATTAGGTATCACTTGGAGAAAAAATAACGGCGAGGTTGTCAGAAATTCCGACCGATCCCTGATAAGCGATATTGATAATCTCCATTATGACTATTCGTTAATTTTTTCTCAAGTGAAGGAATACAAAGAACTCGGGAGCCCATATGAATTGCAGAAACTAAACAATTTACCGATATTGGCTTCTAGGGGCTGTCCCTTTCAATGTTCTTTTTGCGCCGCCAACGAACTATGGGGGAGAATGTACAGAGGGCTTAGTCCGGAAGAATTAGTTAAAAGATTAAAAAAATTGTCGTCAGATTACAATATAGGATACTTTCGCTTCTATGATGCTTTATTTACGGCAAATGACGCAAGGGTGTTAAAATTTTGCGACTTGCTCAAAGAAAGTAATCTAAAAATTAAATTTAGGATAGACATCAGGGTGGGGACAAGCCGGGAAGTTTTAAAAAACTTAAAAGAGGCCGGCTGCGATGTGGTCGGGCTTGGCATAGAATCGGGCTCCGACAAAATCCTCCAAAGAATTAACAAAAGAATAACCAGAGAAAAAATAGAGGAAACAATTAAAATGTGTAAAGAATTGGGCTATTGGGTGCACGGTTTCTTTATGGTTTCCCTGCCCGACGAAACATTGGAAGATTTTGAAAAAACATTTGAATTATTTAAATTATTTGACGAAACTAATGTCCAATTTTTTAAAATCCATCCTAATATCGCATTTTATAATGAATTAAAATCAAAAGGGGAAATAAATGACGAGGTTTGGTTTGATCCGGATTACGGCTTTCAGACAAAATACGGGAATGAAGTTTACTACTGTAAAGAAATGTTTCCCAGCGCCAATTTTTATAAAAAAGAAGTGGAGACTATCCTTCATCGGGTGAACTATAACTATATTGCGCATAATCGGCCGAAAACAATCAGGCAATACGGGTTAGCCAAAGGTATTTTTATCATTTTTTTAGCCACCGCAGCAGACGGAATATTAAAGACCAAAATAGGCAGGAAGTTCTATTCTTGGCTGGAAGGGGCCGATATTCCAAAAAAGTTTTATGATTGGTTTAAATAATTATATGAATATCAAAAATAAGAAAATTTTAGTTACCGGCGGGGCGGGATTCATCGGTTCTCATACCGTTGGCGCGCTTATTGGCCAAGGAGCCAAAGTAGTTATCGTTGATAATTTAAGCACTGGTCGGAAAGAAAACCTAAACCCTAAGGCTAAATTTTACAAAATTAATATTGCCGATTTGGCGCTTGAAAATATTTTTAAGAAAGAAAAACCGGAAATTATTTATCATTTTGCCTTTAATGTTTTAGTTCCAAAATCAGTTCTTAACCCTCTTTTAGATATGGACAGCATCGCCGGTTCAATTAATCTGTTGAATAATGCCAGAAAGTATGGAATAAAAAAAGTTATTTTTTCTTCGTCCGGTTTTATCTACGGCAATACCAAAAAATTACCGACCAAAGAATCGGAGCCGATACAGGCAGTTTCTCCGTATGCCATTGCTAAAGCCACAGTTGAGAATTATCTGAAATTTTTTAATATAGCTTACGGTTTGCCTTATACTGTTTTAAGATATGCCACAGTTTACGGGTCCGGGCAAGTCAAGGGAGCTATGGCAGATTATATCCGTAAATTATATTCCGATAAACAGGCAGAAATGTGGGGAGACGGCAATAAGACCAGGGACTATGTTTATATTGACGATGTCGTCAGGGCTAATCTTTTAGCGCTTAATTTGTCTCTAAATTACCCGGATCCTATTTTCAATGTAGGTTCGGGGGTAGAGGTAACTCTTAATGATATTTACAAAAAGATCGCCGAATTATTGGGTAAAAAAGCGGAACCGATTTATTTTCCGGATCGTTCCGGTGAACTGATAAAATATTGTTTGGATTGTTCTAAAATTAAAAAAACGTTTGACTGGAAACCAAAATATAATTTGCAAGAAGGTTTAAAATTAAGGATAAAAGATTATGTTGACAATCTTTAGCAGCCCAAGGCCGTTCAAAAATGAATTTGATTTAATTCAGCGCAATGCTATTCAAAGCTGGCTTTCGGTTTGCCCCGATTGCGAGATTATTTTAATTGGGGATGAAGAAGGCACGGCGGAAACTGCTTCGGAGTTTAAAATAAAATACATATCCGATGTTAAAAAAAATGAAAAAGGCGTGATTCTAAGAAATTCTATTTTCCAGGAAGCGCGTAAAGCCGCTCAAAATAAATTATTATGTTTTATCAACACTGATATTATTTTAACCGGCGATTTTTTAAAAGTAATTCAGTCAGTCAGATTGCCCTCTTTTCTGTTATCCGGTCAGCGATGGGATTTGAACATTAAAGAACCGATAAATTTTACCAATAGCGCTTGGCAAGAAAAATTGCGGCAACAAATTAAAATTGACGGGAAACTTCACGGGTTATCAGCCGGCGATTATTTTATTTTTTCTCGCGATGTCCAACCCGATATGTTTCCTTTTTCAATAAAACATGGGGGCTGGGATAATTCTTTCATTTATCAATTCAAAAAGCTCGGCATTCCGGTGATTGACGCCACTGAAATTATTACCGTCATACACCAAAATCACGAAAGGCGCCAACTAAAGAAGAGTATCTGGAAAGAAGAAGAGGGCAAAAGGGAACTCAGATTAGCCGGCGGCTTTTCCAATATGTGCACAATGAGAGAAGCAGATTGGATTTTGACAGCCGAAGGATTGAAAAAGCCGCAATTTACCAGGCAAATATTTTCGAAATTAGCCCTATTTTATCCTTGGCGGTTAATTCTATCTTTTAAAAGAAGATTGCTTTCTTAATTATGAAAAGATTTCCCAAAAAATATCATCAAATTATTGATTTTATCCAGCGATGGGTCAGCCCCTTCTTTAATCCGGTAAAATTTTTTCTTTCCTTCTCAAGGTATTTCAGGTTTTTTGCCGATTGGATCAGATACTCCAGAATTAAGGGCGCAGAAAAAATAAATTTGCTGGATACTTATCCCTGTCTTCACGATAGGACCCAGACCACCGACTTTAATAAACATTATTTTTATCAGGATATTTGGGCCTTCCGGCGGATATATGAAAGCAAGGTTGACCGCCACACAGACGTGGCTTCAAGAGTGGATTTCGCCGGGTTTTTATCTGCGGTTACTAAAGTTACCTTTGTTGACATAAGGCCAGCCGAAGTAAATCTTAAGGATTTTGAATCAATCAGCGGTAATATCCTGGCATTGCCGTTTGAGGATAATTCCATATATTCTCTTTCGTGCTTGAGCGTAGCCGAACACATTGGAATAGGCAGATATGACAATCTTTTAGATCCGTTTGGCACGGAAAAGGCCTGTCGAGAGCTTAAAAGAGTATTGCAAAAGGGAGGGAATCTATATTTTTCAATACCCGTCGGCCAACCGAAATTATATTTTAATTCTCACCGGATCCCTTCTTTTCGCCAGATTATTAACTATTTTGATGGGCTAAAATTGATTGAATTTTCAGGAATTGATGAGGAGGGATTATTTACAGAAAATATTGACATTAATACCTTAGAGAACGCGAACTTTAAGGAAGGTTTATTTTGGTTTAAAAAAGTATAATTTTAAATAGTATGAAATGTTTAGTTACCGGCGGAGCCGGATTTATCGGCAGCCACCTCGTAGACAAATTAATAAAGGAGAGGCATGGAGTTGCAATAATTGACAATTTAAGCAGCGGCCGTAAAGAAAATTTAAATCCCAAGGCTAAATTTTATAAGTTTGACATTTGCGATCCTGCAATTTCCAGGATTTTCAGAAAGGAAAAACCTGTTTATGTTTTTCATTTTGCGGCTCATATTGAAGCCAGAGAGTCGGTAAAAGACCCTATTTTTGACGCTAAAATAAATATTTTGGGAAGCCTTAATATTTTAGAGAATTGCCGGAAGTTTAATGTCAAAAAAATAATTTTTGCTTCAAGTGGCGGAGAAATATACGGGGACGCTAAAAAAATTCCCACGCCGGAAAATTATCCTCCTGCGCCCCTTTCGCCTTACGGCATAAGCAAATTAGCTGTTGAAAAATATCTTGACGCTTACCGCCGCCTGTTTGGGATTTCCTATTTAGCTTTAAGATTTGGGAACATCTACGGCCCCAGACAAAATCCAAATGGTGAAGCCGGAGTGATGGCAATATTCATCAGCAAAATGCTGAAGAAGGAACAGCCCTTGATACACGGGGACGGAAAACAAACAAAAGATTATATTTTTATAGAAGATGCGATAAATGCCTCATTCAGCGCTTTTAAAAATAATTACGAAGGGATCATAAATATCGGAACCGGCAAGGAAACGGATGTTTTAGATATTTTTACAGAGATTAAGAAATTGACCAATTCGTCGGTTGGAAGAAAACACATAGCCTCTCCCGCCTGCGGATTCAAAAGAGGTTGTCTTTCCGTCAGAAAAGCAAAAAATGAACTGGGATGGCGGCCGAAATTTAATATAAAAAATGGTCTGAAAAAAACGGTAGAGTGGTATTTAAATAACAAATAATATGGAAAATTATCCGGAAATAAGCATAATTTTACCCTGTTTGAACGAAGAGCAAGCCATTGGTTTTTGCCTTGATAAAATTAAAGAAGTTATTGAAAAAAATAATTTGAATGCGGAAATAATCGTCGTGGATAACGGTTCTACGGATAATAGCCGCAATATTATTAAGGGAAAACAAGCGCGGCTGGTAGAAGAAAAAGAAAGGGGATACGGATCCGCCTATTTGAGGGGGTTTGAAGTTGCCGGAGGAAAATATATTTTTATGGCGGATTCCGACGGCAGTTACGATTTCAACGAGATTCCTAATTTTATTGAATATCTAAGACAGGGATATGATTTTGTTATCGGGGACAGGTTCAAAGGAAAAGTTGAGAAAGAGGCAATGCCCTGGGTTCATAAATATATCGGCAATCCCGCGCTTTCGGGAGTGTTAAGGATTTTTTTTAATACGAAAATACATGACGTTCATTGCGGCATGAGAGCATTCAGAAAAGACTTGTTGAAACAATTAAACCTTAAAACGACGGGTATGGAATTTGCTTCCGAAATGATAATAAAAACGATTAAAAATAATCTGAAGATTAAAGAAGTCCCAATTAATTATTATGCGAGAAAGGGCGAGTCAAAGCTGAAATCCCTTACAGACGGCTGGCGCCATTTAAGATTTATGCTGTTATACAGTCCGTTGTTCCTGTTTTTTATTCCGGGATTTTTCTTATTTTTAGTCGGATTTGTTTCTCTTTTTTGGCTGTATTTCGGTTCGCCGGAAATTTTAGGAATGAAACTTTATAATTATCCGATGTTCTTATCGGCCTTACTGGTTATAATCGGCTATCAATTAATTATTTTTGCTTTATTCGCCAAAACATACGCTGTTTTCCATCTTGGAGACAGGCCGGTATCGGGTAAAATTTATAAATATATAACAATAGAGAGGGCCAGTATTTTTGGAATAGTAATTACATTGTTGGGGGCGATTATCTATATAACGATATTCTTAAAGTGGCTTAACGATGGTTTTGGCGCGTTGCAGGAATTAAAAAATTCCATAATAGCCCTGACTTTAATCATTGCGGGGATTCAAACGATATTTTCTTCATTTATGTTGAGCATATTAGCAATTAAAGAAAAATAAAATAGATGGAAAATTATCCTTTTATTTCCGTAATTATTCCCGCAAGAAATGAAGAGGCCTTAATAGGGGAGTGTCTGAAAAATTTACAACAATTGAATTACCCGAAAGACCGCTTGGAAATTATCATCTCCGACGGCCTTTCAACTGATAAGACGGCTGAGATCGTCAAGACTTATGGCGCAAAAATAGTCGTCAACAAGTTTCAAACAGTGGCTCCGGGAAGAAATATAGGATTTCAACATTCCCAAGGCGACCTTGTGGCGTTTTCTGACGCCGATTGTTTGATGGATAAAAATTGGTTAAGCAACGCTTTAAAATATTTTCAAGATGAAAGCGTAGCCGGCGTGGGCGGGCCCAGTCTTTCTCCTCAAGATGAATCTGTCTTCGGCCGAGCAGTCAGATTTTTATTTTTATGTGGCAGTTTGATATCCGGTTCAATATATGTGACCGATTCAAAAAAAACTAAAATCGTAAAAAGCATTCCCGGCTGTAATGCGATTTACAAAAGAGTTGCCTTGGAGAAGGTTATGCCGGTTGATGAAACCTTGCTAACCGGCGACGATGTTGAAATGAATTATCAGCTGATTAGCAGGGGCTATAAAGTATTATATGTTCCTGATGTCACAGTTTGGCATTACCGAAGGGATAATCCCAAAAAATTCTGGAAACAGATATACAGATATGCCATCGGGCGCCTGCAAATGGCAAAGCGACACAGAGATGCCGCCAGCCCAATTCATATTATATCCGGATTAGCCCTGCCGATATTTATTTTTCTGATGATTTTTTCTTTTATTTTAAACCCTCTTTACCCGCTGTTCTTGACCGGAGCAATCATAATCGCCCTGGCAATTTTTTCCGGTTTGAGCTTAATTGAAGAAAGATCCTTCAAAGTTGTTCTAAATGTATTTTTGGCAACAATAATTTTTATTTTCGCCTGGTCGCTGGGATTTTTAAGGGAATTTATTCGTTTTTCTCCTTCAACAAAAAAGTCCCGATAATGCCGACGGTGAATAAAGCGCCGGTTAAAATTAGCCTTGCCAGCAAAGCTCCGCCGGCGCTTAAAACTGTCGGATAATTAAATAAATTTAAAACATAAACTATTCCCACCTCTCCAATTCCTATGCCTACGGGGATAAATGTGAGAAGAATTGCCGCTATCGCCATAACTTGAGCGGCCGCAATATGAAAAAAAGAGGCCGATAAAACCGAGCTGACTATAAAATAAAACGACAAAAATTCAAGTAGCCAGCAAATTATCGTTAAGGGTATAATAAATCTATATACCTTTTTATTTTTGAATAGAAATAAGCCATCATAAAAAAATTGCAGTTCCTTTTCGGCAAATTCTAAAATTCTTTTAAATAGAGAGTATTTTTTAAATACATTAAATATCCCCAGTATTTTTAAGGAAGTTTTTTGGGAAACAATCAGGATTATTAAAAGAGAGATAAGCGCAAAGAGCGGAATGGGCGCCCATTGGAAAACAGGAATGATATACAATATGGTTAAAATAAGAATTATCGCAAACGTAATCAATTCAAAAAATCTGTCCAATATGACAATGGCAAACCCCTGGCCGACGGGGATTTTTAGATATTTTTCAAAAAGAAACGGGGCGATCGCTTCGCCTGATTTAAAGGGAGTAATGTTCCCCATTAAGGAACTGACGAAATAAAGCGGTAAAAATTTTTTAAATCCTATCTTATTTCCGGTAACCCTTACTAATAAAAACCATTTAAAGGCCCGGGCCAGAATTAAGACTAAATAGACGGAAAGGCCGTAAATCAAAAAATTAACCTTAGCTTCGGCGATTGTTCTGATAATCTCATGGAATCCGACGCGATATATCAAGGCAGATAAAATAGAGATACCCGAAATAAAAAGGATTAATCGGAATATTTTATTCATATTTTTGGAATAGAAGTATCGCAAAAGAATTAAAAAGAGCCGGTCTTCGGAGTATTAATTTGCAGCCGTATTTTCTGAAAGACTCTATGTATTCTTCCATCCGATAGGGAATCTCTTTAATATTTCCCTTTGTTAATGTTTCAATGGCAATGTTTAAAATTTTTCCGCATAGCGAATGGCAGTTTGGCTGCACCAAAAGAATATGTTTTTTGCTTACCCTAATCATTTCTTTAACTAGTGGTCCATAATTTTCAAAATGTTCTAATAATCCTTCAGCAAAAACCACATCAAAAGAATTATCTTGAAAGTTCATATTTGAAGCATCCATCAAAATTGCCTCTAATCCTTTTTTCTGACAAAAATCGATACTCGTCTCTGAATTATCTACACCAATTACTTTAAAGCCGAGTTCCTTGAATTTTGACATGGTTCGGCCAATGCCGCATCCTACATCTAAAATGGTTCTCGGTGAAATATCAAGTAATGTTTTAATTGCTTGACGGTCTATAAGATACATATTAAGTTTACTGATAATATTGTAATTTTTCAGCCCTCTCCAATGTTTATCAAAGTCCTTATAGACAATTTTCTCTTGTTCAGATTTATTGTTATCCATGTTTATTAAAAATTAAGTTCGGTATCGCCTTCCCTGCCATTTTAAATAATCTTTTAATTTCCTCGGGTTTTTTCAAACATCTTAAGATATATTTGGGGTCCAGATATATTTTTTGGTAAGCCCGCAGCCGCCAGTCAAACATATTTTTTGAAGAAAATTGAGGGTAATTTACTTCGTCCTTGCCTTCCGAAAATTTATTTTTTTCCAAAAAATCATACAAAGGCGTCCCCGGTTCCGGCTGGATAACGGCAAATTGATAGTCTAAAAGCTTCAATGATTTTGCCCAGTTTATGGTTTTCAAGACAGTTTTTTCGTTTTCCCCGGGCAATCCTATCAAAAAATCGCCGTGGATAATTAATCCAGCTTTTTGGGCGTCTTTGGTAAATTTTTCCATTATTTCCGGCGTTTGGCCTTTTTTAGATAACGCCAGAATATTTAAATCAGCGCTTTCATATCCGACGTGCAAACATCGGCAGCCGGATTTTTTCATCAGTTTCATCGTCTCATAATCTAAAAGCGGCTTGGCATAGCAAGACCAGGTTATCTTTAAGTTGTTTTTTAAAATTTCTTCCGACAGTTCAGTGGCGCGATCTTTGGGCAGAGTATCATCCTGGATAAAAATTTCTTTAACTTCGGGCAGGATTTTTTTGATATTTTTTATTTCCTCAATCACGTTTTTTATATTTCTTTTTCTGTATAAGGGAGCTCCCTTAAAAATAGTGTGGGGCCATAAACAAAAAACGCATTGCCCCCAAGAACATCCCCGACCGGTAAATAAATCCACAAACGGATACTTTAAGCTTGTTTGATTATAGTTTTTGATATCAAGATGTCTGGAATAAACATCGGTAACAAACGGCATACCGTCTAACTGCTCCGGAGTAAGAAAGTTTTCATCCGGGTTATGAATAATTTGATTATTCTTTTGCCAAGTCAGTCCTTTTATTTCGGAAAGATTTTTTCCTTGGGCTAAATTTAAGATTGGCAGTTCTAATTCCTTTCTGATTACTCCGTCTACGGCTTCGGATTTGTTGAGTATTTTTTCCTGATTTGTGGCGCACCATGGTCCGACAAAAACTATTAAGCTATTCTTAATTTCTTTTTTTATTTCTTCCGCCAACTTAACATCATTATCTAAGCTTGGCCAAGAAGTGTAAATAACAACTAATTCCGGAGAAAATGTTTTGACATCTTCTATCACGTTTTGAAAAGTCATTCCGCTTACTAAAGCATCAACTAATTTAGCTTGTTGGCCGTTTTTTTCCAAAAAGCCGGCGGCGTAAGCCAAAAAAATCGGGTACCACTGGCTACCGGCAAAACCCGGCCTGGCCCATCTGGCCGAGCGCATAAAACCTTTATAATAGGGCGGATTTAATAAATAAACCTTCATATTTTTTGATTAATAAAAATTTTTTTCAAGACGGCAAAGGCTATTTTTCTTTCCCCTAAAAGCAATTTGAAGAAATCCCAGAACCGCCAGTTTTTAAAATAAAAAACAAAATAGGCCAATAATTGAAGCTTTTCCAATTCTTTCCGCGATAATGTTTCCAGTTCTAAACTGGCCCCGATAGTCTTATTAAAGTCAGCCCAATCGGAAGAAATAATGCGGTATCCTCCTTCTCCCCGGAGCGCCATTGAATATATTTCCGTGCCCGGGTAGGGGACCATAATGCCGAAAGCAACCGTGGTGGTGTTCAGTTTAGCGGCAAAATTTATAGTATCCCAGGCTGTTTGTTTTGTTTCATAAGGATGCCCGATGATAAAATAACTGCCGGTTTGCAATCCCGTTTTTTTTGCCAGAGAGATACTTTCTTCAACTTTCTTTAAAGTTATTCCCTTGCCTATTTCCTTGAGTATTTTTTCGTTCCCGGATTCTACTCCGAAGCCCACCCAAGCGCATCCGGCCGCTTTCAATTTTTGAAAAAATTCTTCATCCACTAAGTCAACTCGGGTCTGGGTCACCCATTTTACTTTTTTATTAAGCCCGCTGTCTGCCAGGGCGTCTAAAAAGGGATAAGCTTGTTTTCTGTCAAGCCCGAAACTTTCATCTTCCACTAATATTTGGCCAGCTCCATATCTATTTATATTCATTTTAAATTCTTCTAAAACATTTTGATAGTTGCGCTTTCTGGGCTGATTGCCGGAGACCCGCATGCAAAATTTACAGCGGAAAGGGCAGCCGCGGGTGGTAATAAGGGAATAAGTTTGGCTGGGAGGAAAAAGATCCCAAGCGGGAAAGGGAAGAGAGTCTAAATTTTGTATGGGTTGGCGGCAGCTGTTAAGAATAATGGCGCCGGAAGATGAACAAAAAGCAAGGCCGGCTATTTTAGAAAGTTCTCCGTGTTGAATAAGCGTTTTAACCAGCTCCAATAGCGTAATTTCTCCTTCGCCGACTATTGCCATATCAAACTCCGGAAATTGCCGTAAGGTTTCTTGAGGCAGGGCTGTCGCATGGGCGCCGCCTAAAACGGTTTTAACTTCAGGAAACAATTCTTTAACAAGCCTGGCAACTTGGGCCGCTTGGCCGATTTCATGAGTCATAGCGGTGATTCCCACAAGAATCGGCCGGTATTTTTTTATAGCCTTGCCTAATTCTTCCAGATTCATTCTTTCAAATTTAGCGTCTATCGGCTGGCATTCAAAATTATTTTGGCGTAAATAAGCGGAAAGATAAGCCAATCCCAAATGCGGATGGTTTAAAGCGTCGTGTTTTTCTCGCCAGTTTAGCGGCGGCGGATTTATTAATATTATTTCTGCTGCCATTTTTATTTTTTTTGGGTGCGCAAAATCGTTTTTAACCCTCTGAACATGTTTTTAATCTGCGAGAAGGATCGGATTCTGAATATTTGCTTTAGAATATAACCCGGTCTGAAATAAAACCGGCTGATTGCTTTTCTGTACATCATTTCAACTGTCTTCGGATCGCTCATCCCGGGTATGGAGTATAAACATTTGCCCGAAGTGTGGTGAAAATCATCCCAATCTTTGAGAAAAATTTCTCCTCGGTCTTCTTTAATCATATCCCACATTCTCGTCCCGGGATAGGGGACGGCCATATTAAATGAGGCTATATCCAAGTCCAGTTCTTTGGCAAAATTTATGGTTTTTTCCATGGTTTCTTTGGTGTCCCCCAGCAAACCGATTATAAAAAAACCGGTAATCGGAATCCCCGCCTTTTTTATCATAGCTACCGCCTTTCTCATATCGTCTAATGTTTCGCCCTTGGGAATTCTGTTTAAGATTTCTTGAGAGCCCGATTCTATGCCGATGGCTATATAAGAACAGCCGGCTTTCTTGGCTTTTTCTAAAAATTCTTCGTCTATCTTATCCGCCCTAAGCCCGTTTGAGAAACGGATGCTGATTTTATAATCTCTGGAAATCAGCAAATCAAGAATTTTTTTAGCCCGGGCCAGATCAAAATTAAAACAATCATCGCTGACGCTGATTTCTTTGATTTGGCAGTTTTTCACCAGAAAATCAATTTCTTCCATCACATTTTCCGGAGAACGATAACGGATTTGTCTGCCAAAAGTTAGTTTATTGCAGTAATTACAGCTGTAAGGACAGCCCCGGCTGGTAGTGATTGTCGCCCAAGGAAAGTATTGCGTTGTTTCTGAAGAGTATGGCTTATCCACGCCATTGCTTATAAGCAAGTGTCTGGCCGGTATCGGCAAACTGTTGATATCAAGGGGCGCTCGGTCCGGATTATGCTTGATTTTGTCGCCGTCTTTGAAAGAGATGCCCGGAATTTCAATTAAATTTTTACCCAAGGCCAAATCCAGGCAAGTTTCTTCTCCTTCGCCCCTGGCCACAATTGAAAAACCATTTTTTAATAATATTTCAGGGATAGCGGCGGCGTGCGGTCCTCCGGCAACCGACATAACAGACGGCGGCAATTTTTTGGCGATTTCAATGGCAAAATTATGCCCGGGCGTTAAAATGCTTATCCCTACCATATCAGCGTTCCAATCGGATATTTCTTTTACCGTCTGCTCAACCGACAGATTTAAGGCATTGGCGTCTAAAATTTTGACAGAAATATTGTTTTTTTCCAATACGGCCGCAATATAAGCTAAACCCATGGGAGGGTGGATCGTCCAAACCCCGGATTTTCTTTGATAATAGTAATTTGGCTGAACTAATAAAACTCTTTTTCCCATTGTATTAATCAAAAAATAAGATAAGATTAATATAATATAAAATCACGAAATAATCAACCGATGCGGAAATTTTTTTGCAAAATTTATGAAGATAAAAAAGCCTTGGCAGCTTCAATTGTCTTGGGTTCTGTCATTTGTTCGGCAGTTTTTCTTATTTTTTTAAAAAATATCGGGCCGGCTGAGCATAAAGTTCCGGGCACTGATTATTTTGACCGCTATGAGCCGATTGCCAATAATATCCTTCAAGGGAAAGGCATTATGTACAGGGGAGAAGTGCTTGCTTTTACCGCGCCCGGTTTTCCGATTATTCTGGCGGGAATTTTCGGCTTGTCTCAAATAACGGGGATTGATAGGCTTGATTTAGTGGTTGTATTTAATATTATTTTTACGGCTTTTTCCGCTCTTTTTTTATTTCTGGCGGCCGGGAAAATTTTCAATAAAAAAGTGGCCCTAATCGCCTCGCTGTTATGGATGACATATCCCCTCAATCTTTGGTTTTTAAAAAATCCCAATACTGAAGTGCCGTTTATTTTATTGCTGTATATCGGCATTTTTTTCTATTTCTCGTCTTTACAAAAAGGAAGCCCTAAAATTATTTTTTTAGCCGGATTATTTTTGGGACTGGCTTCTTTTGCCAGAATAACCGGCCTGTTTCTCCCCTTATCCCTCGGTTTGTTGTCGCTTTTGTTTTTAAGCGGTTCAAGAAAAAAGCGGTTTTTATTGGCGGCAATTTTATTAATGGGAAATCTTGTTGCTATTTTCCCTTGGATGGTTTATTCACTCTCAAAAACCGGAAGTTTCATTTCTATTTCCCGCGAGGGGCCTTATTCCATTGTTGCCGGCATTACTTGGCTTTCAACGGTTAAGGCAGGGGGCGTTCAGTTGG
Source organism: Patescibacteria group bacterium (assembly GCA_038078735.1). Classification (GTDB taxonomy): domain Bacteria; phylum Patescibacteriota; class Minisyncoccia; order Minisyncoccales; family CAZWNE01; genus JBBTTI01. The sequence continues at coordinate 14,521 of JBBTTI010000020.1, forward strand.
TTTTACCGGATGATGTCAGCGCGCTGATAGAGCGGGTGAAGACTGCCGATTTAAGCAGCGGCGCTAAACTTGGCCAGTTTTTTGGAAAAGAATTGATTGACCGACCGGTTGCGTTTTTAAAATTAATTGGTTTGAAATTGGCAAGGTCTTGGTATGCCACTTCTCAACAGTGGTGGGAAGATAAAATTTTGTTGGTTCAGAGCATTTATCTGATTACGGGAATCGGCGGGATAATTTACGGGATGAGAATTTATAAAGACAGAATCAAAAGCATAATTTTATTATTAAGCATAATATTTTATTTTTGGGCAATGACGTTCGTTAATATCTCTCTTTTGCGTTATCTGATGCCGGCCATGGGCTTGGTTATTATTTTTTCAGCCGTTTTTATTGATTATGCCATCTTTCATCTCAATAATAATTCCCTGCAGAAACGAAGATAAATATATCAAGGGATGCTTGGATTCGATCTTGGAACAGGATTTTCCTAAAGAAAATCTGGAGGTTTTAGTTATAAACGGAATGTCGGAAGATAAAACTCGAGAAATAGTAGAAGAATTTAAAATTAAAAATTTAAAATTAAAAATTCAATTGATAGATAATCCTCAAAAATTCACGCCTTTTGGCTTAAATATCGGAATTAAAGCAAGCAGGGGAGAGATTATCATCAGAATGGATTCCCACGCCGGTTATCAAAAAGATTATATTTCAAAATGCGTAAAATATCTTCAAGAATCCGGGGCTGATAATGTCGGCGGAGTCATTAAGACATTGCCGGCTAAAAATACCTTAACGGCCCGAGCCATTGCCAAAGTTTTATCCCATCCTTTCGGCGCCGGGGGCTCTTATTTTCGGCTTGGATCTGAAGAGCCCCGATGGGTGGATACGGTTTTCGGCGGCTGTTATAGAAGAGAAGTCTTCAGTCGAGTCGGCCTCTTTAATGAAAAAATGATCAGATCCCAAGATATTGAATTTAACAAACGGTTAAAAAAAGCCGGTGGGAAAATTTTATTGCAACCTGACATCGTGGCTTATTATTATCCTCAAACGGAATTTTGGAAATTTTTCAGGCACAATTTTACCGATGGTTTTTGGACGATTTATCCTTTAAAGTTCGGCGTGGCATTTTTTTCTTTGCGCCATCTATTCCCGCTGATTTTTATTATTACTTTGCCCTTGAGCATTTGGCCGTATATTTTGCTTTCTTTGTTTTTCTCGGCAAAGATTGCCCTGAAAGAGGACTTAAGATATTTCTTTATTCTGCCTTTCGTCTTTTTCAACCGCCACTTCGCCTATGGCCTCGGCTCTCTCTGGGGTCTAGTTAAGAGTCTTTAAATATTGACTTTTTTGCGGCAGTATGCTTTAATTGTAATTGCCTGACATTATCAGGTAAGAACTTTAATTTTTGAATATTGGAAAGGAGAAAAGATTGGAAAAAATTCTGGAAAAGAAGCTTTGGGAGGTTGCGGGGAGGTATTTAGGCGAGGATCCGATGCACGGGCTACCTCATATTCGGAGAGTTTATAAAAATTTTACATTGAGTGCCGTGGATAAAACAATTGGCCCAGCCACAACTGACGCCCTAGAAATTAGCGTCATATTACATGACATTGGTCGGTCAGTGGCTGGCCAATCCGACCACGCCGCTAAGGGCGCCGAAGAGCTTGGAAAACTTTTCCAAGGAGAGCTTTCGGAAATCAAAAATCAGGAATGGATTATCAATGCCGTGGCAAAACATTCTGTTGGTCTGGAAGGCAAAGTAGATGACGATGGAGATATGGTCTTAGCGCTTTTGTGTCTCTTTGATCACATGGATTGCCTTGGACCGGTTGGAATTCATCGCCTTACCCTATACTGGTGCGGTGGTCAGCCCTACAAAATTCCCTGGATCCCTAAGGAGGGATTAACATGGTTGGAGGTAAATAATCTTAAGTATCTTTTAAATACTCCCGGCGCAATTACCCAGGAGATGATGCCGATGAGGGAGCATTCTTTTTTAGAATGCCTGGTTTTCTTTCACGGCATAACATATAAGATACTCCAGCCGGTAAAAAATATTTTGTCCAATCAATTTTTTTCTAACATCGATTGGCGCTTGGAAACAATGAAATGGCACGCCAAGGGTTTAATCAGCGGGCTTTAAGAGAGAGGAGGAGAAAAATAAGATAAATGAGACGGGGGAGTGCTTATAGCGCCCCCGTCTTTTTAATTACATAGAGCAGAGATTGTTCAATTTACGTATGAATACAACCATGGTATAGTTAAGACGTATGAGCCAGTATAAATATTATTTTAGAAAACCGAAATCAGAAATTGCTAAAGATGCCTTAAGGTGGTTGGCTATCAGTGGAGCAGTAGCTATTGCCGCCACATCTCCTTATTTCGTTCAAAATATTATAAAAAATTTTAAGAGTGCAGGGAAGTATCAGAAGAAAAAAGTTTATGATACTTTTTACAATCTTCGGAAGAGGGGATTTATTAATTTTGAAAACAAAAATCATCAGATTTATATTTCTTTAACTGATAAGGGCAAAAAAGCGGCTGGCAGATTTCAAATAGATGATTTGAAAATAAATAAACCTAAAAAATGGGATGGAAAATGGCGGCTGGTTATTTTTGACATTATTCAACTTCAACGCTTGAAAAGAGATGTTTTCCGTGGGAAACTTAAGGAGCTGGGATTTCGACCTTTGCAAAAAAGTATCTGGGTTTGCCCATACGAATGTAAGGACGAGATAAGGCTTCTACGTGATTTTTTTGGATTAGGCAAAAAGGAAATTCGTCTTATTACTGCCGATGATATTGAAGCCGATAACTCTTTAATGGAAGTTTTTAAAATAAGATAATTTAATTATTTACGTACGAAAACAACCATGGTGGCGTTAAGACGTATTTTTTTAAATCAATGGAAGAAAGAAAACAAATAGAAATTGAACACTACGACCAAAAAGCCAAAGAGTTAGGACGAGGCCCGGCCTCGTCTAATTTAGCGAGTCTTAAGTTTGTTTATAAATTATTGAAAGAGAAGTGTCGGGGCAAATTAGTTTTGGATTACGGTTGCGGCAATGGCGTTCATACTATTGCCATAGCCAAAACGGGGGTAAAAAAAGTTATTGGCATAGACCTGTCGGAAAAATCTCTGGAAATTGCCAGACGCGCGGTTCCCGGCGCCGAATTTTTAAAAATGGATTGCGAAAAAATGGAATTTCCCGATAATTATTTTGATGTGATTTTTGACGGCGGCACCTTTTCTTCTTTGGATTTAAAATTGGCTTTGCCGGAATTAGCGCGGGTTTTGAAGCCGGACGGAGTTTTAATCGGCGTTGAAACTTTCGGCCATAATCCTCTAACTAATTTGAAAAGAAAGCTTAATAAATTAACCGGAAAGAGAACCGGCTGGGCAGCGGAACATATTTTTCAGGAAAAGGACTTAAAAGACGCAGAAAGATATTTTAACAGGATTAAAATTAATTATTTTCATTTGATTTCTTGGGCAGCCCTTCCGTTTTTAAAATACCCCGGTGGGGGAATATTTTTGAGATTTTTAGAATTGATTGATAAATTTTTTTTACTTTTTCCATTTTTAAGAAAGTACGCCTTTAAGGTCGTCTTTATTCTTGAAAAAAGATGAAAAATCTTCTAATATAGTAATATAGTATTATGAAACATTTTGTGGTTGGCCGTTTTAAATCAAGGGCAAAATTTTTACCGCCGGAAATTTATACTTATGTCAGGGACGCTATTGTTCGGGGATGCGTAGAGGCGCTTATAATGGATAAGAAAATGACAAAGGTTTTATTGGGCAAACGGAATATAAAACCATGGGACAACTGGTGGACTTTTGGCAGCAGGATGATTGCCGGCGAAAGCCCGGAGAAGGCCGTTTTAAGAACGGTTAAACAAGATCTCGGCTTAAAAATTTCCCCTAGAAGGGTTGATTTTATAGATGTGATGTCGCTTGCTTTTTCCCTTCGTCAGGAACTGCCTCAAGAAAACGGCTGTCATGATTTAGCCTTATTTTTTCTTCTATTGTTGGACGAGCGTGAGACAACGGCGATTAATTTGCGGAAAACGGAATATCAAGAAAAGAAATGGTTCAATCCGAAAGATATTACAAAAAAAGCGGGATTTCATCCGGCCACGATAATTTGTTTGAAAAAAGCAATGGAATTGAACCATTATGGCAAAAAGAATTCTTGATATTATCGCTTCTCAAAAAATACGGCTTTAAAATTGTTTTTGTCTTTAAAAAAGCTTGAGATTTTATCTTATGAAAAAAGTTGAATTTCTTATTTTAGGCGCTGGCGTTTCTGGAATTTTTTGCGCTAAAAATCTATTAAACAAGAGAAAGAAAAATCTCTTGGTTCTGGAGAAAGAAAATCGAGCAGGAGGGTTGTGCCGTTCTTTTAAGTTGGGGAATCTTTATTACGACATTGGAGCTCATGCATTGCACAAGAAGACTTTAGATAAACATGATTTTGCTGAAAATATAAATTCCCAGAGTGTCTATTGTCAGACAAGAAAAGCTAAAATTTATTTTATGGGGAAGTTTATTCCCCATCCTTTTCAGTTGCACTTGTTTTACACCCCTTTAAAAGTAAAACTAAAATGTTTTTTTGATTTTCTATTAAAGAAAAAAGTTCCTGGTGAAAATTTTAAATCTTGGCTTTATTCAAATTTCGGAAAATCAATCTGCGACCTTTTTTTAATTCCTTATAACGAAAAAATATGGAGAATCGATTTGGCCAGATTATCTTTAAACTGGATAAGCCGGGTTCCAGTTGGAATGGTTAAATTGCTAATCGGGTTGCTATTTCCGGGCAAGAAGAATTACAGCACCAATGAGTACGTTTGTTATCCGAAAGTTGGCGGATTTGAAAATCTTTTTAAAAAACCAATCGAAGATATACAAAATTATATTATTTTTGATTCCGAGGTTGTCAAATTAGATTTGGCCAATAAAACAGCAGAAACGAAAAAGGGAGAACAGTTCAGCTATGAAAAAATTATCTCAACATTACCGGTGGATATTCTTATTAAAAAAATAATAAACAATCCCGACAGAGAAACTTTAGATTTGGCAGAGAAACTGGACAAAGTTTCAACCTGTTTAGCCACTTTTTTATCGGCAAAATCCAACACGGATCTCCAAAGGGTTTACGTTCCAAATAATAATTACTTTTCACATCGAGTGATAATCAATTCAAATTCGAGTGATTTTCTTAAACAACAGCAGGAATCGCTATTTTCTCTAGAGATTTCTTATAAAGATAAAACCGAACTTCCGGGCGAGAATGAAATCAAAGAAAATTGCATCAATCTTTTGAAAGACCTCGGGTTTATTAAAGAAAAAGCAGATATAAAAGAATCAAGAATTGAATATTTTGAATATATGTATCCCGCCCAAACGATAGGTTTAGAGGATGCGGTAGTTAAAATAAGAAAATATTTGGAGAGATTTGATTGCTATACAATGGGGCGTTTCGGCTCCTGGAGCTATTCCAACATTGACGGGATATTCAAAGAAAGTAAGGAAATTTTTGACCGTTTAGTGTGATGGTATTATTCTTGAAATTATCTCTAAGAAAGCGTAAGATGACTTTATGGCAAAGAGGCTTTTTGATGTTGTGTTCTCTCTAATCGGATTAATATTATCTTTGCCTATTTTATTTTTTGTTTCTTTTTTAATCGTGTGCGAGTCGCCGGGATCAGTGTTTTACCGGGGGCAAAGAGTCGGCAAGGATGGAAATCTTTTTCGGATTTTTAAATTTAGGACAATGGTTGATAATGCCGAGAAGCTCGGCGGGCCGTCAACCGCCGGAGACGATCCCAGATTGCTGAAAATAGGCAAATTTTTAAAACAATATCAGCTTGACGAAGTGCCCCAATTGATTAATGTATTAAGGGGCGAAATGAGTTTGGTGGGCCCTAGGCCAGACACTTCCCTAGAAGTTGAGTCCCTTGAGCCGAAGACAAGAAAGATAATTTTGAGCGTAAAGCCAGGTATGACAAGTCTTGCCGCCTTGGCTAACCCTCACGAGGGAGAAACTTTACGAGGGAGTGAGGATCCACATAAAACTTATTGTGAAAAGATTAAGCCAGAAAAAATTAGATTAAATTTAGAATATGTGAATAAAAGATCTTTTTGGCTAGATACAAAAATTATAATAAAAACTTTCCTTACAGCAGTTTTTAAATAATAATATTTATGCCGTCAAAAGGAGATAAAAGAAAAACATGGTATTGGTTGGGAAAGAAACTTTCGGAAGAACACAAAAGGAAAATAGGCAGGGCTTCTAGGGGAAGAAGACATACAGAAGAAAGTAAAAGGAAAATAAGCGTGGCCCTTAAGGGCAGAAAGCATACGGCAGAACGTAGGAGAAAAAATAGCGAAGCCCAAAAAGGAAAGAAACTTTCCGAGGAAGCAAAAAAGAAAATAGGCGATTTTTGGAGAGGAAAGAAAAGATTATTTTCGGAAGAACATAAAAGAAAGAGTAGAGAGTTAAGGTTACGTTATAATATAAATTGGAAAGGAAAATATCATACCGAAGAAACTAAAAGAAAAATCAGTGAAGCCCATAGGGGAATGAAAAAACCATGGGTAATTCCGCCGAACAACAAAGGAGAAAATAATTCTAATTGGCAGGGTGGGAAATCTTTTGAGCTTTATAGTGCTCATTGGACAGCAACATTAAGAGGTTTGATTAGAAAAAGAGATAATTATATCTGTTGCGTGTGTGGAAAACCACAAGGAAAAATTACTCACGATGTTCACCATATTGATTATAATAAAAAAAATTGTAATCCAGTAAATTTAATTACTCTTTGTCATAATTGTCACGTAAAAACAAATAAAATTAGAGAGCGTTGGATCAAATATTTTCAAGATAAAATTTTTGTATAAAAAAGCGCCAGTAGCTATACTAAAAAAATATTATGTATTTCAAGAACTACAAAGAAATCGCCTTGGAAGCGAGAAAAACAGTTCTTCGTTTGATTTATAATGCCCAAACCTCTCACATAGGTTCAAATTTTTCGGCCATAGATATACTGACCGTTCTTTATAGCATCGCCAATGTAGACAAAGACCTGAAAGAAGACAGGGACAGGATAGTCGTTTCTAAGGGCTGGGTTGCGGCATCAATTTACTACTTTTTATCGGAAAAAGGAATCATACCGAAAGAGGATTTAGAAACTTACTGCAAAGCTGGCAGTAAATATATTGGACTTGCGGAGCCCAACGTAAGAGGTATAGAGGCAGCCGGGGGGTCAATGGGTTATGGTTTGCCTTTTGGAGTCGGATTCGCTTTGGCTAAAAAGATAAAAAAAGAGGAAGGAAAGGTTTTTGTTTTGATGTCAGACGGCGAAATGCAGATAGGCACTACCTGGGAATCGGCTTTGATCGCAGCCCAGCATAAATTAGATAATTTATTTGTTATAGTTGACGCGAATAAATTGCAAGCCATGGGCGAAGTTAAAAATATTTTAAAGATTGAGCCGTTGAAAGAAAAATGGCAGGCATTTGGCTGGGAAGCGCGGGAAATTGACGGGCATAATTTTGACGAGATAGAAGAATCCTTCGCTTCTTCGGATAAGCCGACAGTTATTATCGCTAGAACAATTAAAGGTAAAGGATGGAAAAGAGCAGAAAATAATAATCTTTTTCATTATAAGGCTCCTTCGAAGGATGAATATGAAGAAGCAATAAATGAATTAAATTTAAATGGCGGAAATAATTAAACAACAAGATACAAGAAGAGAATTTATTAATACTCTTTTAGAGTTGGCCGAAAAAGACAGCAAGATTGTTTTAATTATTCCGGATGTCGGTTTTAATTACATTGAAGAATTTCAGAGAAGATTCCCTGACAGATTTTTTAATTTCGGCGTCACCGAACAAAGCACAATGATAATTGCCGCCGGGTTGGCCTTAGCCGGTTTCAAACCGTACGTATACTCAATGATAAATTTTGTCGTTTTCCGTCCGTATGAAGCGGTTCGCAACGCCGTTTGCCTGCATAACGCCAATGTAAAAATTATCGGAGTCAAGGGTTCAACTTCTTATAAATTTTTAGGGTTCAGCCACAACCTTATTACCGAAGATGAAGAAATAAAAGTTTTAGAACATCTGCCTAATCTTAAATCTTTTGTTGTCAGTGATCCTAAAGAGGTCAAAAACGTTATTTTAGAAACCTACAAAATAAATTCACCCTGTTATATAAGACTATGAAGTACAAAGTAGATTTTATCAATTCAAGTTATCGCCGGTATTATAAGGCGCATAGAAAAGAGATATTAAAAGCGATTGATAAATGTTTTTCCTTGGGCAATTTTGTCTTAAGGAAAGACGTTCTGGAGTTTGAGGGTAAATTGGCAGAATTTGTCGGAGTAAAATACGCTGTTGGAGTTAATTCCGGCACGGATGCTTTAAAGCTTTCCTACAAGGCTTTAGGTTGCGGTCCTGGCGATGAAGTTATAACTGTTGGCCATACTTTTATCTCCTCAATTGAGGAAATAGTCCATTTGGGAGCAAAGCCTATTTTGATTGATGTCAAAGATGATGGCTTAATGGATGTATCTCAAATTGAAAAAGCGATTACCAAAAGAACAGTTGGCATTGTGCCAATTCATTTATCAGGCAAAGTCTGCGATATGGATGAAATTATGAGGCTAGCCAAGAAATACAAGCTCTGGGTGGTGGAAGATGCCTGTCAGGCCCTAGGAGCGTACTGGGGCAATAAAAAGGCAGGGAGCATAGGAAACACCGGTTGTTTCAGCTTCATCTCTCCCAAGACCTTAGGCGGCGCCGGAGATGCCGGCGGGATAGTCACCGATGACCGAAAATTATATGAAAAGCTGCTATTGATGAGGAATCATTGGAATATTACCCAGGGAGCTTTGCACGGAGTCCAGCCGAAAGCGCCGGAGATTATGGATTGGGGATACAATAGCCGGCTTGATAATATTCAGGCGGCAATTTTAAACATAAAATTTAAGTATTATCCGGCAATGTTAAAAAGGAGAAGAGAAATAGGCATGATGTATAATAAAAGGCTGAAAGGATTGCCTTGTATCTTACCAATCCAGCAGTCAAAACAGATTTATCAGGAATATATTATTAAAGTAGAAAATATGTTTCAGTTTAAAAAAGAGATGGACGAGAAAGGAGTGGAGCTTTTAATTAGGGATACGGTTCCGAATCATAAATTAAAGGGATTAGGGATGGAGCATTTTAAATTGCCGATTACTGAAAGAATAGCCGGGGAATCCGTCAGACTGCCGACTTACCCTGAACTGACCGATGGAGAAGTAAAATATGTTATTGATTGTGTGTGTAAATTTTATGGAAAATAAAAGAAAAACAATAAGACTGTTATTTTTTCTTACCTCTGATGTCATCCTGATAGCTTCGTCAGTTATTTTTGCTTTTTTGGTCAGGTTCGAAGGCGGACTGCCCGGCCGGTACTATTCAAATATTGCCGGCATTATTGCTCTGTCTTTATTAATAACCATACCTATTTTTTTCTTTTTTAAACTGTATTCTTTTACTTGGATTTATGTCAGCGCCACAGAATTAATCGCTCTTTTTAAAGCCCTTGTTTTAAGTTTTTTGATTTTAACGGCTGGTTTTTTTATTTTAAAAGAGCATACAATTTTTACCGGTTTTCCCCGTTCAACTCTTTTTATCACTTACTTCTTCATATTTTTGCTTTGCGGCGGTCTTCGTTTTTTAAAAAGAATTTATTTGGAAACATTTCAAAAAATTCAAGAAAAAGAAAAAAAAGAAAGGACTTTGATTGTGGGAGCCGGAAGAGCAGGAGAGCAGCTTTTAAGAAATATTTTAAGTTCAAAGTCGGCAATTTTCTTGCCAACAGGCTTTATTGATGATGACCCGGGGAAACAGGGCATTTTAATTCACGGCATTAAGGTTTTGGGAAAAATTGAAGATATTCTTCAGATAGCGGTTAAAGAAAGAATTGAATGCATGATTATCGCTCTTCCTTCAGCCGGCGTTGGGACAATCAAGAGAGCGGTTGAATATGGCCGCCGGGCAAATTTAAAAAAAATTAAAATCGTTCCTTCTATTAATGAGGTTAATCTGGGAGCGCTTCAGGAGATAGCTCCAGAAAAACTTTTGGGACGGGAGGCGATTTCTTTAGATCAAAAATCAATTGAAAGCTTTATTAAAGGGAAAAGAGTCTTGGTGACCGGAGCCGGCGGTTCTATCGGTTCTGAACTTTGCCGGCAGATAATCAAATTTGCCCCGGAATTTTTATTTTTATTAGATCAGGACGAGACCGGTATTTTTAATATTTCCGAAGAAATAAAAAGTAAATTTCTTAATATTAGGTCATTTATAGCGGATATTACAGATAAGGATCGGATAGAAAATATTTTTAAATCCGTTTCTCCCAATGTTGTTTTTCACGCCGCCGCCTATAAGCATGTTCCCTTGATGGAAGCAGATGAAAATTTAAATGAGGCAATAAAAAATAATATTTTTGGTACGGAAATATTGGCTGATATTTCATTAAGAACGGAAAAATTGGAAAAATTTATTTTTATTTCCACCGATAAAGCCGTTAATCCTTCTTCAATAATGGGGGCGACAAAAAGAGCGGGAGAGATGATTTGCCAAGTTTCAAACGGCAGAATAAAATTTATTTCCGTCAGATTCGGCAATGTTTTGGACAGCCGGGGAAACGTTATCCAAACTTTTAAAGAGCAAATTGAAAAAAGAAAACGAGGCGAGCCGGTTTCAATTGAAATCACTCATTCTGAAATGAAAAGATATTTTATGACAACTTCCGAGGCTTGTCTTTTAGTTTTGCAGGCCGGAGCCATGGGCGAAGGCGGGGAAGTGTTTGTTTTAGATATGGGCGAACCGGTTAAAATTATTGATTTGGCGAGAGAACTAATCCGACTTTCCGGTTTGGAACCGGATAAAGATATTCCTATTGTCATAACTCAGCCTCGGCCCGGGGAAAAACTTTTTGAAGATATTTTAAGCGCCGAGGAAGGTACGACCGTTACAGAAAATCAAAAGATATTTAAAGCTAAGCTGGCGGAAGTTAATCTTCAAAAATTAAATTTAAGATTAGACAAACTTAAGGAAACTGTTAAGCTTGGTGATAAGCTCGGAATAGTTAAAATTTTAAAAGAAATTATTCCTAACTACAAGCCATCTTTATGAGTAGATTAGAAAAAATTTATTTTTCAATTGTGGAATGGGGGACATACATCGCTTTATTCACCCCTTTAATCCTTTTCCGGACTTACTTTTTTCCTTATGTTTCTCCGAAAACAATTTTTTTCCGGATTATTGTTGATATTATTTTTATTGCTTATATTTTGTTGGTTGTTTCCAATCGCCGTTACCTTCCCAAGTTTAATGCCCTGACAATTTCAGTTACGGCATTTATTGCAGTTCTTTTTCTGACCTCTTTAACCGGTATCAGTTTTACCAAATCATTTTGGAGCACTTTTGAAAGAATGACCGGGCTTTTAACTTTTTTCCATCTCTATGCTTTTTTTATTATTCTAACCAGCGTATTTCGGGAAAGAAAATATTGGGAAAGAATTTTTATTGTTTCTATTATAGTGGGGGTTCTGTCTTCTCTTTATGCTTTATTATCAGAAGATTCCACCAGTCGGAGCGGCGGGACAATCGGCAACATTTCATTTTTAGCCACTTACTTAAGCTTCAATATTTTTTTCGCCATTATCTTCTTTTTCATTAAACAAGGGGTTTGGCGAATTTTTTATGCTTTAAGCTTCGGAGTAATGATGCTGACTTTACTTTCGGCGAAAGAAATGCCAAGGGGCGCGTTGACGGCGATTTTTCCGGGCATGGCTCTTTTAGCCTTGGGTTATCTGGTTTTTTCCGGAAAGAGATTATTAAAAAAGTTAACCGCAGTTTTTCTGGTTTTTTTTATTTTAATTGGTTTTGGCATTTCCCAGACAAAAATTTTTAAAGAAAAATTTTTTGAATTTAAAGATGTTCCCGGTAGAGCCAGAGAATTGGTTTGGGGAATAGGAGTTGACGCTTGGAAGGAAAAACCTTTACTTGGCTGGGGATTGGAAAATTTCAATATTCCATTTGCCAAATATTTTCCTCCCGAATTGCCCCTGACCGCTGATGTTTGGTATGACCGAGTTCATAATATTGTTTTAGATATAATGGTTCAGTCCGGTATTTTGGGGCTAATAAGCTATCTCTCTATTTTTGGAGTCGCTATTTTTGGTTTGCTTAAAACTTGTCCGAAAGTTATCAATAAAAGAAATCTTTTAGCTCCCCTTGGAATGATCGTTCTTCTTTTAGTTTATTTTATTCAGGATATTTTTGTTTTTGATATGATTTCCAGTTATATGATGTTTTTTTTAAGCTTGGCTTTTATCAATTTTTTGATTTCAAAAAAAGAAGAAGAACAGCCGATTTCGCCGGGAAAAAGAAATCAGCTTATTCCTCTTTTGGGCAGTTTTTTAATTATTCTGACTATTTTTACTTTCTATTATGGCAATATCCAATCGGCTCGAGCTTCAAAGTTAATTGTTCAGAGCATGGCCAGTCCCTTAGAAAAGGCGATTGCTGATTTCCAAAAAGCGATTGCCATATCTCCAATGTCAATTTTTGAAGGACCGGAGCAATTTTCCAAAAAAATTAATGATTATAGTTTTGATCCGAAACAAGATAAAAAAACCGTAGAAAACGGATTTATAATATCTGCCGCGGAACTAAAAAAAAGTATTAAGAAAAATCCTCAGGATTACCGCCTTTATTTAATATTGGGCAGGCATTACAATAATTTTTTTCTTTTTTCTCAAGATAAAAAACAGCTCGAACAAGCCGAAATTTATTTGAATAAAGCGTTGGAATTAAGTCCCAAAAACCAACAGACATATTGGAGTTTGGCTCAAACCAGACTTTCCCAGCAAAGACCGGAAGAGATGATCAATTTTCTCCAAAAAGCCATTGACTTAGAACCGAGGTATTATCAATCTTATTGGTATTCGGCCCTAGCTTATAAAATTATCGGCAAAAATGAGTTGGCTTTGGAAAAAGTTAAAGATGCCGAGAAGGCAGGATTTAACTGGAAAGGAGACTTGGACAGCCTTAAAAAAGTAATTGAAATTTATCAAGGTCTGGGAGATGATGCTAATTTAATCGGGCTTTATCCTTTGGCTATAAATATGGATCCTAAAAATGCCCAGCTCTGGGCGGCGCAAGCAGCAACCTTAGCAAACCTCGGCCAGTTCAAAGAGGCCCGGGTTTCAGCCCAAAAAGCCATAGAACTTAAACCGGATTTTGCCAAAGATATAGAAGCATTCTTAAAGAGCTTGCCTAAGTAGGACTATCTTGAAAGTAGAAAGTAAAAGAAAGTAAAAGTGTTAGACATCGGATGTCTAACACCTCTCTTGTAAAAATAAGGAGTAATAAATACTTTAAACACTTCCCGAGAGTGCTTAGATAGGGCGAATTTTTGTTGTTAGACATTGAATGTCTAACATTTTCTTCGCTTGTCTTTTCGCCAAAATGGAGCTATCTTGAGAGTAGATAATCGATAATAAAGGTCGTTTTTAATTTAAAAGTTAAAAATATGTTATATATTCTTCAACAATATCTTATTACGTTCGGTTGGGCCATTACGGGCGCAATTTCAATGGCAATTGCCTTAACCGTTTTAGTCAAAATATTTTCGTGGATTACGCCGATTAACGAATGGGAAGAGATTAAAAAAGGTAATATGGGGGTAGCGATTATAATGGCAAGTATAATTATTGGTACGGCATTAGTTGTTGGACTTACCGTAATGCCATAAAGATAATAATGTACAGAAATTTTAAACTAATAATTTTAGCATTTGTTTTGTTGCTTATTTTACCCATAAGCGTTTTTGCTCGTACGCAAGTCAGAGAATCAGCAAATACACAAGCTAGGAATAAAATTCCCATCTCCAGGTCCGTCTCAATCGGAACAATGCAGCAAACTACTACTGAAAAAAAGTTTTTGGTAAGCCGAGTTATTGATGGAGACACTATTGAGCTCTCAAACGGCAAGAAAGTGCGTTATATCGCGATGGATACTCCCGAAACCGTAGACCCTAGAAAACCAATTCAGTGTTTTGGCGTAGAAGCCAGCAATCGTAATAAGCAGTTGGTTGAGGGGAAAACGGTACTTTTAGAAAAAGACATAAGTGAGACTGACAGGTATGGTCGGCTCCTGCGTTATGTGTATATAGATGGAGTTTTTGTAAATTTATTTCTTGTCCAAGAAGGATTTGCTTATTCTTATACTTATCCGCCTGATGTAAAATATCAGAGCCAATTTACGGAGGCGGAACGATTAGCGCGAGAGCAAAAGAGAGGGCTTTGGGGATCGTGTCCTATTTATGTATCAACTCCAGTTTTGATTCCTGTCCCTCTACCGGCATCAAGTTTAAATACAAATTGCACCATTAAGGGAAACATTAGCTCATCTGGGGAAAAAATTTATCACATTAGGGGATGTGGTTCTTATAATGTTACAAAAATTGATGAGGCGCGTGGAGAGCGTTGGTTTTGTACCGAAAAAGAGGCAGTGACGACAGGTTGGCGAAAAGCAAAAAATTGTCCAAAATAACGCAGGGGTAAAGTATATTTATGAAAAAATTAAGAAATCAAAAAAAGATTTAATCCGTCAGATTGAACTTCGTTAAATAAGCACTTCCCGAGAGTGTTTAAAATAAACGAAGCCCGAGGTTGTTTATTGCAGTACGGGACTTGACAATATATTTTTAATTTGCTAATATTGGGGCAGTGGGAAGAACCTAAGTAAAGTCGACAACAGACCTCACGTACGCGAGGCCTGTTGTTTTTTTAGGCAAACATTTAGGTAAATAAAAATGCCGGGAGCTAAACCCCAAGTAAAGTCTTTAGTGGGTGCGCCCGGCAATTTAACTATATCACAAAAACTGTGATAAAATAAAGCAATGGGAATTAGAGAAAATGTTTCGCTGAAAAATTATACTACTTTCCGCATTGGCGGCAAGGCTAGATATTTTTTTGTTGCGAAAAATAAAAATGAAGTTATTAAAGCAATTGAATGGGCGAAAAATAAAAATTTGCCGTTTTTTATTTTAGGCGGAGGGAGTAATCTGTTGGTTTCAGATAAGGGATATAACGGCTTAGTTATAAAAATTCAAAATTCAAATCTCAAAATTCAAAATTACAATTCAAAATCAAAAATTATTTGCGAGGCAGGCAGGCCATTGTCTTCATTGGTTGAAGAAACTGCCAAGAATAATTTAACGGGAATAGAGTGGGCAGCTGGTATCCCGGGAACAGTTGGTGGAGCGATTAGGGGAAATGCTGGAGCATTTGGAGGTTCAATAGCTGATGCGGTCAAGTTAGTAGAAGCTTTGGATATTAAAACAGCAGAAACTAGATTTTTAAAAAATAAAGATTGTAGATTTGAATATAGAAATAGTATTTTTAAACAAAATAAAAATTTGATTATTATTTCAGCTGAATTTGAATTTCTAAAAGGCGTTCGGGAAAAAATAAAAGAGAAAATTAAAGAACATTTAGATTATCGCAATCAGCGCCATCCTAAAGGGCCTTCAGCCGGTTCAATTTTTAAAAATCCCGAAGGATTTTTTGCCAGAAATTTAATTTTAGAATGCGGTTTAGGCGGCAGGATAATCGGCGATGTTGCAATTTCGCGAGAACATGCTAATTTTATTATTAATTTAGGTGGCGGTCAGGCAGAAGATGTGTTAAAATTAATAAAATTGATAAAACAAAAAGTAAAAAATAAATTTGGGGTTAAACTAGAAGAAGAGATTCAATATTTATAGTTATTAACACTTGACATTGTCGCTTGGGGTGCGAATATAAAATAATCGTTAATTAAAATATAAGTTGAGCGCTGGTTCTAAAAACAAAAAGAAAATTTACGGTCTGGAATTAATTCTGGAAGTTTTTGATTGTGATATAAAAATTTTGACTTCTCCGCAAAAAATCAGAGAATATCTCAAAAGAATAAGTAAGATAGTAAACTTAGAATTGTACGGTCCGGCTAAAATTGAGAAGTTTATGGGAGGAGGCCTTTGGGGAAAGGGCTACTCTTTTTTACAATTTTTAACGACGAGTTCCATCGCCGGCCATTTTTTGGAAAAAGAAAGAGTCGCTTTTATCAATATTTTTTCCTGCAGTATTTTTAAGTCTAAAGCAGCAGTTATTTTTACTAAAAGGTTTTTTCGGGCCAGAAAGATTAAAAACAAATTGATCGCCCATTAGCCCGAGCGAAGCGAAGGGTAAAGATGAGGAGAGAACTCTCCTCATCGCTAAAATGGAGACACAAAATGAAAACGGAAAAAATAAAAATGAACTTAACGCCGATAAACCGGCGCTTAAATTTTTATTTGTCAGTTGGGAGAGTTTAAGCGGTGATTTGGCTTGGCAGATAAAAAATGAAGGGCACGAGGTCAAGGTTTATGTTAAAAGCGAAGAGGATCAAGATGTTTACGACGGATTTTTAGAAAAAGTTTCCGATTGGAAATTGCATATTGATTGGGCCGACGTCATTGTTTTTGATGATGTCGGTTTTGGTTCTGTGGCCGATGATCTCAGAAAAAAAGGCAAGCTGGTGGTCGGAGGGAGCGTTTATACCGATAAGCTGGAAGAGGATCGGGAGTTCGGCCAGTATGAAATGAAAAAAAACGGCCTTTTGATTCTTCCTCACTGGGATTTTGACGACTATGATGCCGCTTTAACTTTTATTGAACAAAATCCAGGCAGGTATGTTTATAAACCCTCCGGTTCTTTGTCGTCTAACACCAAAGGAATTTTATTTTTAGGCAGAGAGGAAGACGGCAGAGATCTTTACGAAATAATCCGTTCCAATAAAAAAGTTTTGGCTAAAAAAGCAAAACAATTCCAGCTTCAGAAATTCGCTTCGGGAGTGGAAATCGCCGTGGGAGCGTTTTTTAACGGCAATGATTTTATTTATCCGATCAA
>JBBTTI010000021.1:0-1702 GCA_038078735.1 Patescibacteria group bacterium
TGGCGTTTCACTGCGCTTTTCTTCGGAGGTAATTGTTCAATTTTTCCCAAGAACTCGGCAAACGTTTTTCGTATTGTTTCTTCGGAAACGTCACTGTGAAGATAGAGAACACACACATATTCTTTTCCTGCTTTTAGGAGTACCTCGACGACGCGTGTTGCCTTCCCTAGTGCGACTACCAGGACGCCGGTTACATTTGGATCTAATGTACCACTATGCCCTGCTTTATTGATATTTAGGATTTTTTTGACGTAGTCTACTATCTGGTGCGACGTCGGGCCCTGTGGTTTGTTGAGCACTATGACGCCGTACTCAAGCAACTCTTTCATTGTCCGCTGCTCGGGACTTTTTCCGTATGCAGGATTCGTTTGCACCTCTGCACGGACCACTACCTGTCGCTCAGGAATTTTCATAAGGTAGAAAGAAAAATTGCTTCTTATAAAGCTATCTTCGGAAATCAGTATCTCCGCTGTATCTAAGTCGGACGCTCTTGCGTCCTCGCAGCTCAGACGCCGCTGAGGCTCGAGATGCAGAATATTCTCTTTCTTGTTTGTATTGCGTTCCTATTTTCTCAATAGGAGAAGAGTTCACACTAAGAGGTTCTAAAATTTTGGTGAGAATAATTCTTTATGTTGGCGCCTTCACGTCGTAGATTATGTCTCTAAATTGTTCCTGCCAAAGGAACAGTTTGAATGGTATTTCACTATGTCTTTTCTTGCAAATCCAGCTAAGCAGATAAATGAAACTCAAAAGGTGATAAAAATAACGAATGATAGGCTTTGTGCTTTTTGTTTTAATTCTTGCTTCATCATGTACTCTAAATCCCGTTTCAATATTCCATCTCTTTCTGTATTGCGCTATAAGCGCAATGCTTGGTTTTTGATTTGTCGCAAAAAACCAACACGTTTTTTCATTAACTCTTTTTACGAGGATAGTTGTTTTTGGTTTCCATGTGCTTTTTTCTTTACCGTAGTCCCCTTCGTGCACAAAATATGCAAAGTCTTCCGTTTGCTCAGCATACTTTGGCATTGCTTTATTTTCCGGAACAAGGAGAAGATACGGCCAGCCCCATCCTCGTCGGGAACCGTTCAAATAATCAATGATATGCCAATGATAAAAACCTCTATCAAAGAGAACCAAATCTATTTTCAGCGGTAGTGTCTCTAAATACCTGAGCAAATCAAAGACAATCTCATCAAGATTATCAGTCTGCCTATATGGCAGACTCATCAAAGGTACATAACAAGGATCGACAACTGCAAGTGTTACCCACTGCCAGCTCTGCAACTGATGTTCGTGTGCACTTGCTCGGGTATACTCTGAGCCTTCACCCCAGAACAAATCCTCGGTGATATCGATGGCTACTTTAACATGTTTGAGATTGAGCTTCTTAATTGTCTGACGAGCAGACAATTCAAAATTTCTTTTCAGCAATTCCTGATCACAAAGGCATATCTCTTTATGCAATGTATCCGCCTTTGAAGAAGCAAGAGTTTCGATATATGTATTCCCAAAAACAACAGAACTTAAGCTAAAAAAGAGATTTTCAACCCAAATAGGACCCATTCGAAAAAACGAAAGGCTTTTCTCCACAAAAGATTTTATGATTCCCATTCTTGCTTGAACACAAGAATGGTGAGGCTTCGGCCTCATCTTTTTTTCGTGAGTACTCGGAAATTACAACTTCTCAGCGGAGATACTG
>JBBTTI010000022.1:0-1370 GCA_038078735.1 Patescibacteria group bacterium
TTTTAAAAACAAAAACTACCCTTGCCACAGCAGGGGTAGTGATCATAGTAACTATATTATAATCACCACCGATTTTCTGTCAAAAGAGCCCTATTCACAACTATTAAGATGCCCGGAGGTTATTCCCCTTCTCCTATTGAGGGGTCTCGGTATGTGTTCGAAATAGAGATTTTAGTAATGCATTTCATTTATCCTCTAAAAATTTGGAAACGCCATAGCCGAAACCAAAAGAATAACCAAGTAAGATGAAAAGAAATGCTCTCCAGTCAACGTCGCCCCAAGTCATAAAAATTCCGAAAAATGAAACAGTCACCACTATTACTCCGATTATAAATTTAAGAAGTTTTCCCATTTAATATTTTAAAACTCCGGAGTTAATTTCTGAGTAAACACTTGATTAATTTCACCAGGAATGCGGGATGTCACGACTCATCCTTTCAAAAAGATAACCAACTTTATTGAGTAATTCACTTGTCTTGTCTGATTCAATGAAAATCTGTTCTATGTCAGAAATATTAATTCGACCGATAAGTATCGTACTCCAATCAATCCGTAATTTCGCTTTATTATCAGGATACCGCAGTACATCGTTTTTGACATCTTTTATTTCATAGTTTTGTCCGATTTTTGTCTTCAACAAATCGAGGTGATAAAAATAAGAAACGAGGAGCTCAATTTTATCTAAATCCTCTGGTAACTCATCAATCTCCTTCTGTGTTATGGAGTCATAAAACATCTGTGGTTGTGGAGACAATTTTTGTGTTGAGATTTTCTGTTTAACCCGGGTAAACAATTGATGAATATCATGAACCTCATCATATTCTCCTACTCCTGGCACAAACTGATGTATGGTCTTTATATAAACTTCAATCCCATGTTTGATATTAAACAAAATTGCCACGAATAAATCGGCCGGATTATACGGACTAGTTCCCTCTTTACTATGTTTGTTCCCTCGAGTATCGAGTAGCTCCTGACAAGCTAGTTTTGCGACCATGAAATAGCTTTGAGCGAAAAAAGCCCAATCATGCTTTCTTACCTCATTTTTTCCATCAACTATTTTCTTCATGATTGAATAGTGCTTTCTCCATACTCACGGACTGACCTGTCTCGGTAGAGACCGCAAAGATTCTGGGGAGCTAGGGCTCGAACCTAGAGTTTCCTGCTCCAAAGGCAGGCGTGTTGCCAATTACACTACTCCCCAATATTTCACTATTTTTTGACCGATGGGATGCCGAGGTCTTTACAAATCTTTTTAGCAAGGAGGTCGTCAATTTCGCCGTGCCGCGGAACCGTAGAAATTCGTCCTGTCCTCCGATTATGAAAAACGGAGTGCCTTCGTCCCTCGCGGAACAAGAAGCACCCGTATG
>JBBTTI010000023.1:0-26243 GCA_038078735.1 Patescibacteria group bacterium
AGTTCCCTTGGTAAATTTCCGCAGCCGTTTTACCAAACTTTCTCCTCCTTCCATGCCTTCGAGAACCTGTTCCAGATCCTCCATCAAGGGAATATTTTTTTGCCAGTTTTCCGGGTTTGTTTGGGGAGTGATATCTTTGGCGGCGTAGGTTTCGCTTATAGCCCGGTCGATAATTGCGTCTTCTTCGGGGGTTAAGCCGCCCAGCATAATTCTCAAAAGCCCGACCAGATTAATAATATTTGATCTTAAAACATCTTCCGGCTTTTCGTCTTCCCGGGGAGATGGCAAATCAAAAGGGTTGATATGGTTTTCTGATGCCAGAGAAATATTGAAAAAAGAGCCGCCAACGCCTTCGGCTAAAGATCGATATTCATTCTCCGGGTCAAGAATAATTGAATCAACACCCATCATCAGAGATCGCAGAACTTCTAATTTAATGGCATAAGATTTTCCCGAACCGGATTTAGCGAAGATAACCGAGTTAGCGTTTTCCAAACTAAACCTGTCAAATAAAATTAAAGAGTTATTGTGTTTATTTATGCCGTATAAAATGCCGTCATTAGAACTTATATCAAAAGAGACAAAGGGAAAGGTAGATGACAATGGTTCAGTATTCATTGATGTGTGTACTTGAAGCTGATCTAGCCCATAGGGCAGGCAAGAGTTGAACCCCTCTCTCTGTTGATAAAGAGCCGGTTTGATATAAATTAATCTGGATTCTAAAATTGACCTTAAAGTTGTTTCAACATCCTTTAACTCTTTCTCCGTAACAGCGTAGGCGGTCAGATATAGGCCGAATTTAAACATTTTTTCCTGGGCAGTCATCAGGGAATCTCTTAATGACTCTATATCTTGGTAAGCGGTTTCTAAGGCCGGGTCGCGAATCAGTCCTTTCGCCTCTTTTTCCATAATTTCCGCTTGGACTTGGGTCACTTTTGTTCTTAATTGCTTTAATATCTGGCTGGTATCAATGGGGTGGATATGAAAACCGATATCCATCGGGATATCCAGATTAATAATAGGTGAAAACCAAGCTGTGCTTAAATATCTTGGATAAGAAAAGATAAAGAATGACCTGACCAGCCGTTCGCCGAGTTTTATATGATCTGCGGCTAAAATTATTGAAGAGGGAGCAATAAGGTCTTTAATATTCACCGGCGGCGTTTCAAAAATCTTTTTTGGCTCTTCTTTTTGTCTAATTTTTAAAAATGGTATTTTCATTTTATTAACTCCGGCGGGACTTCCGGATGATATCCCACTTCGGCTTCCGCCGGATGATAAGCTGACCAGAAAAAATCAATCAGCTCGCCGGTTCCCAAAGGAGAACATTGAAGCCCGCAATTTCTTAATCCCATAGATATGAATTCCAAGCGTTGCCAGAGCTGCGATTTTGCCCTCTGAAACTGTTCTTCATCCATGCGCTGGAGTCCGATCGCCGTAAACGGCACAACGACAAAAAAATTCTTTGCCATAATTGATCCGCCGCTAATCAGCTCTTCAATAAATTTTCGATATTCTTCAGTTTGGACTTTTAACAGTTCTATCTGCTGGTTTTTCTCCAGCTCTTTCAGTTTTTCCAAATAGCCGGTTATATTCAGCCGGCGGGATTGGATAACAACTTCAACGGAAAAATCCAAAGAATTCAAAAAATTCTGAAATTGGTAAATAATGGCATTTTGCTCATCTTCTGATTTCAGGGCAAAGTTTAAAGAGGAGGTCATAATAACGCCCCGCAAAGAGTTGTTTTTCATAACCAAAACCCCTTCTTTTATTTGGTCTATTTCTAAAAATTGTTGGGTTGCTACTTGCGCCATATGTATTTTTTCGGGCCGATTAAAAATCTGAAAATATTGACTAAAATAACCGGCAGCGTCCGGCCGCCTATTTTGACAAAAGCCAAGGCAATGGCCAATGACAGTATTATTATGGATAAAAATAAAAAGAGCAGGAAGTTGGCTTTGGCTATAGAAAAATACAAAAGAAAAATAGCCGCTCCGGCCATGCCGACAAAAATAAATTGCTTAAAAGTCATAGGTCCGACAATTTTCGCTTCGTGTTCAATAAATTGTGGTATTGTAAATCTCATACAATTAAAATCCAAAATTTAAATTTCAAAATCCAAAATAAATTGCAAATCTTAAACTAAAAATTATAAACTTACTTTATTCATTATCGCCGTAAAAATTCTGGCTAGTTGCAATGCTTCGTCTATTAACGGTTCAATTTCTGATTTAAAATTAATATTTGCTTCTAATAGACCTTGCAGCCAGTAGTGGCTTTCTTTTGCTTCCTTGCGGGAAATTTTGATTCTTAGACTTAAATCTTTCTTGCTTATTGACTCATTGGCTTCTCTATAGTTTGCCCCTACTGAACCGGACGATCTTATGAGTTGTTTAATTATTTCAATATTGACCGTATCTCTTGGTAATTTCTTGCATAATTTAATAATATCTTTTAAAAATTTAAGAGTCCTGTCTTCCAAGTCGTATTGTTTCGAATTTTTAATTTCGCTCATTTAATTATTATTTTGGATTTTATGCTTTGTGCTTTGGATTTACTCTACCGGTTCTCTGTATGTGTCATCTTTTTTGGGTCCGGTTGCGGTTGGTTGCGGTTTTTGTTGAAGTCTGACTTCAACAACCGGCGCCGTTACTTTTGTTTGGTATAATTTTTCCAATTCGGTTCTGACCGGATAGAAGATAAATCTGTTAATTTCCTGCGCCGTTTTTTTAGCGGTTTCTTTTTCCAATTTTAATTCTTTTTCCAGAATTCCTTGAAAATCATCCGGCGCTAAAACGCCGGCTAGAACTTGGCCGACCAAATCAACAATATCCTCTAAATTTTCGCCAATTTCGTTTCTTTGGCAAACCTCATAAATATTATTGCCGGTTTCGTCGGCAAAAAGCGCGTCCTTTAATTCTTGAGGAAGCTTTTCGTATAATTTCCAAAATTGTTCCGAAGTGTATTTTTTAAGCATATTTGTTGTTGGCGATGAAGCTTTGCTTCATCTTCGCGCTTCGCTTCGCTTGCGCTATTGACAAATAGATTGGATTTGTTAATCTTAAATTAGATTCCTTGGATGGGTGCTTGCACCGGTTCAGGGGATTTTTTTATATAAACTTTTTCTTTTTAATTCCGGCCAATTGATAATTTTTTCCAATAAAATACTTTCTTTGATAATATCATAAAATTGGGAATTATTTTTGTTGTACTTTGTTAAAATTGCTCCAGCTGAGAAGTCAGCTAAATTTATTATCAAATTTTGATTGCTGTTTATGTGCTGAATAGTATAATTTGCGTTTCTTTTTACGCCCTTTTGAAGAAATTTGTTAAAATCGTTCTCTTTGTTTTTCTCATGAAAATGCCTGTCAATAATTATTTTTAAATTTGTCTCTGGTTGCCAGAGATTTATTTCGTTGATTATTTCGCTAACGAGTAGGGCAAAATTTTCTGGCGTATCGGGGATTTTCCTTCTTTTTTTATCCACTACTATGGCAAAAATTTCCAGGCCCGTTGAAATTATTCCTGAAAGAATTTGTCTTTTAGTTTTTTCTCCAGCATAATAAAATTTTACTTCCTTAATTTTGATTTTTCTCTGGCGCAGTGTTTTTAATGTTCTGCTGATTAAATCCAATGCCTCTTTCATTTTTTCTAATCTTACTCCGGCGATAACAATGAATTTATCTTTTATGTCTGGCAATGTCCCGGATTCGTCAATTAAAACAAAGTATTGTTTTTGAGGGATTTTCATAATTTCCAAAATTGTTCCGAAGTGTATTTTTTAAGCATTGGGGTTGACAAATTTATTATAGGGTATATAATATAAGTATTAAAAATTTAAAGGAAGGTAACACATGAAATGGCGTTTTTGGCAAAAGGAACCCATTGGTCCTACTCCTACTTCTACTCCGCTTACTCCGCAAGACGATAACACGGACATATTGGAGGAAATTCAGACAGCGGATCAGCAGGCCCGACAACTGTCGGGGGCATTTAGTCCTCTATCGGAAGATATCGAGGACTTGGTCGCTGAAACGAAGCGTGCGACACTGAAAGGTCGGGCACTTCGCAAGCAGATAGAAGTTCTCGATCTCACCGACCAGGTTAAGGCGAAGTTGGCGGCTCAGCGGGAAGCCAATACCCGGATGGGAAAGAGGTTGACGGGGGAAAATGTGAGTGTGGGGACCGAAAGGGTAGGAACAACGGTTCGCCATGAAGCAACCTCGGCCACGTCAGCGGCTACGAGGCGGCCGGAGACGAGGCGGGGTCAGGAGCGAGGAACACTGGTGGAATGTCCCGACGATCACTTTAAGTATCAGCCCACTCCCGAGCAGCCTCGCTGTCCGTGGTGTGTGATCAAGGAAGAGAAGGCGGCAGCACTGGTGAAAGGGGCGGAAGCGGCAGCAGCAGCGGCAGCAGCGGAGCTTGCGAAGGCGAAGCTGGCAGGCGAATCCACCGCCGGGGCGGAGGGGAAGAAGATCGTAGTGGTGGGAGAGGCGGATAAGAAAGGAGATGCCGGGCTAACCCCGGACCCCAAAAGTTAAGGGAGAAATTGATCCTCAGGAAATAGCTCGCCTACAGGCGCTAAACAATGGCAAGCCTGTCGGCAAACTAAAGGGGAAAAAGGGAAAAAAGGGAAAACCGAAAGGAGGGAAAAATCAAGGGGACGAAGAATAATCGTTCTCATAGTGGGGGATGCAAAGCATCTCCCACTATTTATTTTAAAGTGCTGTTATTTTCTTTTCGATTTTTTATTTGTCGGCTGCGTTCTTATTCTTTCAACTTCTTTCAACGTTTCCCTTGAAGTCGGATTTTTTTCAATCATCTCTTCATTTTTTATCAAAAGATCAGCATTTCGCATAAGCTCTTGTTCGATTTTATTAATTTGGCTTCTAGCTTGCGCTATTTCCTTAACTTCATTTCTCGCTATCTTTTGAATTATTTCTTGCCTCGTTTGGTCTAATTCTTTTATTTCTTTTTGTAAATTGCTATATCCCTCGGCTAATGGGTCTTTTTTTAATAAATCTTCTATCTTCCTTTTCTTTTCGAAAAGGTCAAGCCTATTAGTCGGCTGGTCATCGGGGTCACGCATTTGGCTTCGACCAGCAAAGTCAACATGACTAAGAGCGGGGTTTTTGAAAAAACTGCTAGCATATTTATTTGTGTCAAAGAATTTGTCCAGTTTAATTGCAGTATTTGTCGCGTCGTTTAATCCTCCATCTCCCTCAACAGCATCTTTTAATGCTCCTACGCCATGTTCATCTACTATTTTTTGAAAATTATTCGGGTTTCCCAAAATGAATCCCGTTCTCGTGCCGAGAGTTTTAGTATTAGCTATTTTCCCAATATCCCCCGCCTTAAAGTCTCTCACATAAGTTGCTGCAGCCGCTTCGTTCTTTAATTTTTCATTTACATTATTTAAGGCTTTCATTCGATCCTTTGATACGTCATCTGGTGTTATATATTTTAATTTTAGACCCAAACTAATCACCGAATTATCGTCGGTTAGGTTTAAATTTGATCGTATAAATTTGAGCGCGGCGTCTATGTCTTCCCGCACAGTCTTTAATGCTGCTGATCTGTCAATTCCTTTTTTGCCGAAAAGCTTCATACTCTCTCGCACTTTTTCTCCAATAATCTCCGGGAAGACTTTTGCAATGGCTTTAGCTTCCTCTTGGTAAGAGAAGTCTTCTTTCATAATAGCAGAGCTCGCGCTATCTTTTACTCTCTTTCGGAAATCATCGCTAGTATATTCAAGATTTCCTCCCATTTTAGAACCCACTCTGAGTCTGTCGTTTTTATCTAAATTTCGGGCATCAGACCAAGCTTGTTGTTGGGGTCCAGTCCAATTTTCAAAACCTTGCGGTAAAGCAATTTTTCCTGTTTTACCAGCGTATTCAATAAGTTTCGGCCCGACGACCCTATTAAGTCCCCTGGTCGTCCAGCCGAGAGGTTTAGTGGCCCAATTTAATCCCTTGCCTACCATTGGAATTTTCTTTAATCGTTCTAGTTGAGGGGCAAAACCTCCTAATCCTTTTTGCATTCCGGCAGCCGCGCCGCCTAAGAGTTTTCCTCCTATTCTAGTTTTGGCAAAATTTTGCGGCGCTTTTTTAACTGCGTTGATGGCGAAATTTGCGCCTTGGGCGCTGGAAGACATGGCGGCTTGCAGTCCTAATATCAGAAAGATAATTATTATCGCCCAAGGTAAAATAGAATTTATAAGACCCAACCCTTCGCCGGTTCGACTAGCAAAAGCAATTTTATTTGCGCCTTCGCCTAAAATTAAGTTAATCAATTGGTTAGCTAAATAAAGGAAAAAGCCAGCGGTTACCCCGACAAACGTCCATTGTGTAAATTGCTTCCACCATTGGTTGAAAACACTCCGGGTTTTAGGCAGAATATAACAGGCGAAAGCGATAGGAGATAGAATGACTAAAAGCCAAATGACCA
This sequence comes from Patescibacteria group bacterium, assembly GCA_038078735.1. GTDB lineage: Bacteria > Patescibacteriota > Minisyncoccia > Minisyncoccales > CAZWNE01 > JBBTTI01. The sequence continues at coordinate 6,451 of JBBTTI010000023.1, forward strand.
CATAACGCATCAAAAATATGGCGGCAAAAATAAAAAAGATTAAAGCGGCGATTACATTGAAAGAAACGACAACTAAAAGACCTATAAATTTATTGCCCTGAACGACCGGATCAAGAGCTCCTTCTGCCGTTGGCGCCCATAAATTGCCAATTTGTGATAATTGATTTTCCAAAACATTGCCACCTTGAAACCCGGAGCTTAAAAAATAATTCATCACGATATTTGAAGCGTCAACGATTAATCCCAAAAGCACCGGCGTAAAATTAATTAAAATGGCAATGATAATTAACATAGGCAGGGCTTTTTTTGCCTGGTAGTCGTTCATCTTAAAGGCCGTGCCCAGGCCAATTGCTAAAAGAGCCAAGACAAAAATAATATTAGTTAAGCCGCGGGTTAATTCCCAGCCGATAGAGATGAAGGGATTAGTGGCAGGGTTAGTATAAGAGAGAGAAATAAAACCAGTGGAGATAACTGCGTTTAAGATATTGACAGCCAAACTTAAAAACAAACTTGTAATCACGCCAGCTATGGCGACCAAGCCGCCCACTATAAAATTAACAGCTGAAAGAATGGCTCCAAAAACTGCTTCAAATAACATAATTATATTATTATACCACAAGTAAAATCTGCAACAACCAAAGTTGGGGAAAACTCTTGGATTTGGTATTATATATCAATGATCAGAAAAAAGTTTTTTTGGTTTATATTGATTTTTGTTTTTTTATTATCAGCCGCAAATTTTACTTTGGCAGAAAGAGGGTTGGAAGTGAATTACCCTGAAATCGGCGGGATCAAGCCGACGGTAACGACAATTTCACTTCCCCAATATATAAAATATATTTTTAACATCTCAATTATCTTGTCCGGGCTTATTGCTTTTGGGGTTTTGGTTTATGCCGGTTTTCGTTATTTAACCTCGGCTGGCAACATGGCGGCGATTCAAGACGCTAAAGAAAGAATCAGCGGAGCGGCTTTGGGGCTTTCAGTTTTGCTTGGCTCCTATTTGATTTTAACTACAATAAATCCTCAATTAACTTTTTTTGATCTGCCGGAACTTAAAGGCGTTAATATTCCTCTCGCTTCTTCGCCATCGTCAGAAGATGGGATCTTGCATTATACCGAGATTCCCGTCGGCGGTTTAGCAGGAGATATGTTTTCTAAAATAAGAATGGCCAGAATTGAGAAGGTTTTGGAGGAGGCGGAAGCTTCGGCTAAAGAAACAAAAAGGCTTAGTGAAGAATTGGAAAAGTTGGTTAGTTCTACGGCAAACTTAGCTGAAGAAATACAAAAATTAGTCAGTCAATGTGGCTGTCAAAACACCAAGCCTTTCACACTCAGCTGCGGTTATTTTCAGGATTGTCCGGTTACCCCGCCAAGCCCTAAGCCGGCCGGCGGATATTGCAGTGGCGAACCTTGTTCAAATAATAAGGGAGCGATTTTAGCGAAAAATAGAGAAATTGAGCAAAAGAAAATAGAAATTTTTAAAAAAGAAAAAGAGGTTTGCCAATCAATTTATTCTTCTTCGGCTGTTAAAATTGGCGAAGTTGACGAGGCCTGCTTAAAATTATATTCGCCGGATAATTTAGGCGAAATAGAAATAATTTTAAAAGATGAGAAGGATAAACAAAAAGGATTAGTTTATCAGCAGAAAAAACTAGAAATAGAAATGCAAGGGACCGCGCCGGAAGAGAAAGAAAAAATTATCGGCCTTAAAAAAGTTTATCAAGATATTTTGAATGCCGAAGAGCAAACTAAAAGTTGTTCCACTCAAGTAAGCGCCAAAGGAAAAATAAATGAGATAATGACTTACAGCGATTTTTGGCAGTACCGCGAATTTTTGGAAAAAGAAAAAATTATCAAAAAAACAGAAGCCCTCCGGCCATACGGCGATTATGTAAATATCGACTCTTCTAATCCTTATCCCTCGGCCACTTTTTACTGCGCTGAACAAATTTTTTCAATTCCCGGAGCCTCTTTGGGCAAAATACCCGGCGAAGAAGAATTAAATAAAATTCTCCAGGAAACGGGTCAGCTTAAAGAAAAACAGCCCACTTTAAAAAATAAGAGCAGTTCTTGCGGCCCGGAAATTCCCATTGGCAAGGCGATTGACGATGTTCAAGAACTCGGGAAAAAATTAATTGATCTAATAGATAATTTTCAGCAAAAAACCCAAAACATATTTGGAGCAGCAGTCGGTATTATCAATGGGGCTACCGGAATTAAGGAGATTAAAAATCTTGACGAAAAACCCACTTCAGAAAAACCTCAAATTAAAAGTTTGATAAATGAAATCAAAAGTTATAATTGCGCTGTTTCAGCCGGTTGTAATAAGTGGGAAGAAAGCTATGATTGCGGTAGCGAAGAGGAGCCGGCAACTTGCTATAATTATTATTGCGAAATTCCTGATAAATCTTGCTCTGGGACTCCCGGCACCAAGGATACCGCTGACCCTAAATCAGAAATATCTAATATAACATCTCAAATTATTAATCTTTCTTCCGCGATAGATAGTATATTTACTTCTCTGAAAGACAATTACGACTCGTCAATTCTCAGGGGAATTGTTCAAATCCGTCAAGAGGTAGTTGATTTAATTGAAGAAAAAAAAGCTGAAGATAAATTGAAAATTTCTGAAATTAAAAAAAACCTTAGCTCTGCCAACAACCAGCTTGGCGTTTGTTATAATTCAAGCGAGACCCGATACAATTTAACCCAAAGAAAAAAAGTTTTATGGCGAGAACTTTACAGTTGCGCTACGGCAAAGATGTTTCAGCTTAAAACTGAATGTTACTCCGGCCAAGGGAAAGCTGATAATTATTTTTGCTGCCAATCAGAAGTTGGTTTCTAAAAAAAGTTTATGTTATTATAAATTAATGGCAAAAACGGCAAGGTTCAGAAGAATATTTTTTATCAGTTTGCTTTTGGCGGTTTTATTTTTAGCTGGGATCAGTTTTGCCCGTGAGCTGGAAGTAACTTATCCGGCGGTTGGCAACATCCCCGGGCCCAGTTCAACCCGCACTCTTTTACCCGACTATGTAAAATATATTTTCAATCTAATCGTCGCATTTTCCAGTCTGGTGGTTTTTGGGGTAATGACCTATGCCGGGTTTCAATATGTGACATCTACCGGCAATCCATCCACAATGAAGGATGCTCAAGATCGGATCTGGTCGGCTGTTATTGGCGCAATTATTATTCTGGCTTCTTATCTACTTTTAACCACTATCAACCCTCAATTAGTGATTATTAATCCTATTCTAGGCACTAACGAAGGGGTGATTATTTATGACACTGAAGCTAATTGTAAGCTGGGCAAGGGCAGTCCGGAAAGTCAGGAGAAATTAAAGCCCGATGTCAATTATCTTAAATTCGGAGTGAGCAGCGCCAGTTTGGAGAAATTAAACGGCAATGTCGGCGCGGTTTATCTTTATAAAGGTTCAGATGAATTGAAGGTTTATCTTTATGAAAATAAAAGTTGGGCAGGAAAAAAAGAAGAAATTATAGGTAATTCAGGTGAATGTAAAGTCCCCCCCGACTTTTTAGGAGCCGAATCAATTGAACTCGCCTGGCAAAATCCGGGAGTGTATCTGTGCAAAGACAGCGCAGGCAAAGAATGCTCGGTCTACAGTGGCTCTCAGTCAAAACTAGCCGACGGGTTTGAAGACGAAGTGGCTTACATTAAATTCAAAAATCCTTATGATTCCAAGGTAGTTGAATCTTCCGAAGAATGCGTAAAACTCCAGGGAGCAATTTTTTACTCTTGTAGCGTAGAAGATGTAACAAAATTTGTCACTGACACCGCAACTTGCAAAGCAGGGACTGTTGAGAAAATTGGCATTAAGGATAAACTTTATTGCAGTTACCCGAGCGCAAAATACGGCGCCGTGTTGCACGAAGGCCAAAATTATACTGGGACATGTGATGTGTTTTTTAATAATACAACCCTCCCTGTCGGCGGGACTAATGTTTTTCCCGGCGGCAGAAATGAGGGAGTTTCCTCTATCACCGTGTTTCTGCAGCCCGCCCCCGGTGAAACGCCCGAGGGCACAGGAGCAACGCTGTACGAAAATATAAGTTATAACGAAGGAAATCAAGGCGGAGAAATAATCCTGCCAAGAATAAACGACCCCCTTATTGATGGGAAATATTACAAATATCCTGATTTTGGCCAACAAATGCAATACACTTACCCCGTTGATTATAAAAAAGAAAAAGAGCCTAACCTTCACGATAATGTATCTTCAATAAAAATAGACGGTAATTATATGGCGCTACTTTTTCACAACGAAAAATATGAAGGGAGGTGTGAGGTATTTAGAGATAACGACTCGAACTTAAGCACAAAAACAGGGAATCATATAAACGAAAACGATGCCGATTCGGCGAAGGTGATAATAATTAAAAAATAAAACAGCCCGACCTTTTCAGATCGGGCTATTAGTAAGTGCCGAAATTCAATTTATTTCCACTTTAATTTCAACACTTAATGCTCCTTCAATAGCTCCCCCAATGTCTCTTATCTCGTTTGGAGAGAAGTCTCGTGTTGGCTTATTAACTCCCATTATTTTCCCCTCTCTATCTTTCCATCTGAGAAACGCAATAGAATCTACCGGTATTGATAAGGTATTCTGAAGATATATTTTTAACTTCCCGTCTTCTAATACCGGTTTACTTCTAATCGCATCTTTAAGCGTTGGGGCGATGTTATAGGAAACTTTCAATGGTCCATAGATCGTTTGGAAAGTTTCCGTCCAGTTGCCGGTTTTGAAGCCAACTGCAGGTACAACTGGCACGGCTGGCGCAACAACTGCCGCACTTTGTCCTTCCAGTAATCGCTGGGCGTTCTTTTTGCCCTCTTCGGCAATTTTTGCTATCTCGGTCGAAGATAAGCCAGTCGTTTGTTCAACGAAGGCCTTCTGCGTGCTCGTCATTTGGTCGGTACCTCTCTGTCCCAGCCAGAAAGCAAATCCGCCAACCGCGAGAAGGACAACTAAACCGAGAGCGATGAGCAGGTAGCCTTTTGTCTTTTTCTTCATCCCTTTTTCAAAAACTTCGGGTACTTCGGTCTTAGTCGCTACTACCGCCACAGGTTTTTGTTCGACCCTTTCTTTTAAAACCATTTTAGTTCCTCCTTTTCAGAAATTTTCCAATATTTTATTGTAGATTCTAATCTACCCTAATTCTAACTCCAGCAAAGCATATTGTCAAGTACCCGAGCGAAGCGAAGAGATAAATCTCTTCTTAATCTTCGCTGGCGCTTGATAAGCGAAGGGTGAAGATGAAACAGAGTTTCATCGCCTTTTCTTTAGAAAACAAAGGAATTTTCAAAATTTTATTTAGAAAATAAAAAACTTCGGTAAATTTCTGAGTATTTTTAATTTGCCGTAATTTAAATTAAACGCCAGCGGGCGCAAGATTTCTCATCAAGATTTCGTTAACCCTTCTTTCGCCTATTTTTTCACTCGCTCCAATAATTTCTAAATAGAGGGGCTTCCCGTTTTTATCCAAATCTAAATTTATCTCCGGAGCGATTTCCACAGTTTTTGCAACCCTACCTTCCCTGAAAGTAAGATTTAAAGCGTCGGCTTTTGAATCGTAGGTAATTTCCATAGAATTAAATTATTTAATAAATTTTGGTTTTTCTTCCCAATGTTGGGTAATGACAATAATATCTTTATCCTCTATTTTGTATATCACTTTTAAATACAATTTGTCAAATTTTTTGTAAGCAATTGTTCTCTCCGTATAACTAGAGAATTTATAATCTGGAAATTTTAGAGTCCCGAGGACTGCAATTTTTGAAATCCCCCTCTGTTTTAATTTCAGCAAGGAATGATTGGTAAAAATTATCATAAAACTAATTGATTTACTTGTTTCAAATTATACTAACATATTTGGAGAAATTTAAAAATACTTACACTTACGACAGTTCTATTTCTCCAACTCAATGTTTGGAAAAACAAGGAACCTATTTTCCCGACGAGAAAACTTGCGGCTATATGAGCGTAAAATACGGCGCTTAGTCATGCCTTCCTCCTTTCTATCCTATGTACAATTTTTAAGACTTCTAATCTGTCTTAATTTTACCGCACCTTAAGCGCTTTTGTAAATAGGCTGTACTAGTTTGTGCTAAGCTTAGCTTCGCGCAGATTACAAATCGATGGGGAATTGGAGGGAGTAGAATTTATGGTAGACGCCTTTCTTTTTCATCAGATCTTCATGATTGCCTTCTTCGACAATCTTGCCTTTTTCCAAGACTAAAATTTTGTCCGCTTTTCTGATGGTAGACAGGCGATGAGCGATGATAAATGTCGTCCGGTTTTTAATCAGTTTTTCCAGGGCCTCCTGGACTAATTTTTCCGACTCGGAGTCTAAAGAAGAAGTGGCTTCGTCTAAAATTAAAAGTTTGGGCTCGCGGATTAAAGCCCGGGCAATGGCGATTCTCTGCTTTTGGCCGGTAGACAATTTAACGCCTCTTTCTCCCACCAGCGTTTCGTATTTTTTAGGAAAGGATTCAATAAAGCCGTGAGCATTGGCGGTTTTAGCGGCTTTGATAATTTCTTCGTCGTTGGCTTCAGGTTTTCCGTAGCGGATATTATTTTTCACCGTATCGTTAAATAGGGTAATTTCCTGAGGCACATAGGCGATAATTTTTCGCAAAAAATAAAGGTTTAAATTCTGGATATCAACATTGTCAAGCAAAATTTTGCCGGAAACAGGCTTAAAATAATTGGAAATTAAATCAGCCAAGGTTGTTTTGCCTTCGCCGCTGCCGCCGACTAAAGCGATTTTTTGGCCGGGTAAAGCCGAAAAAGCGATTTTATCCAGAACCAACTGGCCGGTTGGATTATCGGCATAGCCAAAGCTTACATTTTGAAATTCTACTTTTCCCTTAATTTCTTCCAGAATTATGCCTTTTTCATTAAAGTCCTCTTCGGGAATTTCCAAGAACTTTTCCGCTCTTTTTATCTTCGCCATGCCGGTTCGGAATTGCTGCCAATACCAAGCCAGGCCAGTTAGAGGAGCATAGACTAAATTTAAATATCCTAAAAACATTACTAACTTGCCAGCCGTTATCGCGCCATTTTCTAAAAGCAAAAGAGCAAAAGCGAAGACGGCCACAAAGCCGGTTGAGAAGAAGAGGTTCTGCCAAAGATGAAGCGAATGCCAGAGAGCTGTAAATTTTTTATAAACAGGGCTGAGATCGCCTCGGAAATCTTTAGCGTTTTTTTCTTCTTGAAATTTTTCCCCGGCGCAGGATTTAATTGTTTGGACGTTGGAAAAAGAATCATAAAGATTGCCGAAAACTTTTTCAAAACTTTCGCTTAATTTTTCCTGGGTTTTAACGATAGGGTTAGTTTTATAGATGGTGATTAATATATAGCCGAAAAATAAAAAGCTTACAGCTATAGCCAGCTGGCGTTCAATAAAAAACAAGAATAAAATTCCAAGACCGGCAGAAATAAACGAAGGGAAAAACCAAATTAAAATATCGTCAGTAATTATGACCAAGGAATCGGCGGCGCGGTCAATTTTAGAAAAAATTTCGCCCGTCTTTTTTCTTTATGAAAGCTTAAAGGCAGATTTATCAGGTGGGAAGCCGCTTTTAAAATAAAATTATTATAGATATCTACGCCCAAAAGACTGCCGGATAAGCCGGAGATTCTCTTTAAAACAGCCGAAACAGCGCTCATTATCAGCCAGATTATCAGAATGTTTAATATTAAGCCGGTGGCGTTGGGCTGGAATACCAAGTCAACCAGTTTCCCGTAAAAATAAGGGATTACGGCTGAAACCAAAATGGAAACCATTGCCAAGGCCGAAGCGAAATAAACCCGCTTCTTGTATTGGCCGAGATAGCTCCAAATAATTTTTATTTCCCGGATTATTCCCCGCATAAAGTTATCGTTTATTTTAACACATTTTTATGCTAAAATCATAAAATATGAAAGAGGAAAGCTTATCAGGAAAATAAGCGTGAACTATGGTTATTAGATAATATTGAAATTACAATCGATGAATGGCCATTTTTAGAACCGTTTGTTGAGATAGAGGGGGATTCCGAAGGCGCTGTTAAAAAAATTGCCAATAAATTAGGATTTAATTATAAAAAAGCTTTATTTTGTACGGTAGATTTACCTTACAATAAAAAATACGACGTTCCCTTCGCTGTTATAAACAAAATTCCTAAAATTACTTTTAATGGCCGAAACCCCTTTATTAAAAAATCATAAAAAAATACCTCTTACCGTTATTATGGAAACATTTGTTCGGCATAATAACATTTAGCGCCGAATTTTTTACTTTACTGCGTAATTTAGAGCGGCAAATTTATATTGGTCAATGAATATTTTTTTGAAAGGCATAATTGAATTTAATTCATAAAATGCCAACATTGCTTCGCGATAATCGCTTTCCTCAACACTGCGGTAAGAAAGAGGCGCTAAACCATGCGCCAATAAGACAGCGTTTGCCGCAAGTCTGGAGGTTCTTTTATTACCATCTTCAAATGGCTGAATATAGCTGATGCCGAGAAGAGCGATTAAGGCTTTCGCATAAGGAGTTGATGTTTCAGATATTGTCCTGCCAAGAGCTTCAATTGCTTCGGTAATTTGATAAATATTATCAAGCGGCCGGTAAACAGAACCAAGGATGCCGACTGGTTTTTTTCTTAGACCTAAACCAACGCTCAAATCTTTGACTAAAATAGCGTGCAGTTCCTCTATGTTTTTTTTCGTGATTGTTTTAAATTGCGCTGAGTTCTCGTGGACAAAGTTAAAGGCATCTTTATGATTTAAAATCATTTGGCTTTCTTTTCTATCGTGGCCGACAGCTGTTTTGTTTTCTAAAATTAATTTTTCAGTGTCAAGAAGCGTATAGGTGTTACCTTCAATTTTTGATGATTTCCAAGACAGCTCGATAATAAGTCTCTCTAATTCTTTTTTTTGAATTGCCGGAGGCAGATTTTTAGTCCTTGCTTCGTATTCGATAGTCGCCTCGTTTAGGGCCCTTGATTCGTCAACTGTAAAAATATCTATAGGTAGCGCGGCGAGTAAATCAAAATTATACCGGTCTAAACCAAATCTCTTATCGGGCTCGACAGAACAATATTTTTTTGCGTCAATTTCGGCAAATATTCGACCAATAATGCTTATATTGTAATTAGTGGATCTGCCTAATCCCGTGGAAACTAAAATATCTTCATTTACCATTTCAGACAGGGTTCTTTTTATTGTGACAAGAGAAGTGTCTTCTCCCAGCTTAATCATTTCAGAATAAATGCCCGAGGATTGCATAGCCCCTTTTTCAAAAATAATCGCAATAATTTTTTGTTGTTTTTGAGACAATCGTATCATTTATCGAGTCCCGCTTTGCGGGACGAAGATGAAGAAGAGATTTATCTCTTCGCCTTCGTATCATTTATCTGTATTTATCGTATCATATTGATACGATTGCGTCAATTTAACCCAGTCTTCTATAGTTAGGGTTTCGGCTCGTTGGGAGGGCTGGATTTTGTTCTTTTGAAGCATGTATTTATTATATTGGCAGAAATTTTTATTCGATGTTAAGATAAAATATCAGTTTTAAATTTAGGAAATGAAAAAGCAAATTATTATTACGGGTGGACTTGGTTTTTTAGGGCAGCATTTGATTAAAAGGTTGATCCGAGAGGGTTTTTACCCAATTATTATCGACGATCTATCAGTGGGAAAATTAGAAACTTTAAAACAGTTTCCAAAGTCAAAATTCACTTTTATAAAATGCGATATAATTGAGAGGGGAAGGTTAGAAAGAAAATTAGTAAAATTTAGGCCCGAAACAATTGTTCACCTTGCGGCATTACATTTTATACCCAATTGCGATAAAAATCCGATAAAAACAATTTCAATTAACGCATTGGGCACTTTCATATTATTAGAAATCGCTTCGAAAAAGAAAATTAAAAATTTTCTATTTACTTCTTCTGCCGCCGTTTATAAGCCAGGGATGTATCCGCACAAAGAAGATGATTTTCTCGAGCCAATTGATATTTATGGTATCTCAAAAAAATCAGCCGAAGAAATGATTAAATTTTATTGTGAGAACACAAATCTTAGATTTATTATCCTAAGGATTTTTAACGTGTACGGGCCAAACAATCCTAATTCTCATATTATTCCCCAACTTCTTTCGCAAGCAAATAAATCGAATAGAATAAAACTTGGCCGTCTCGATACTTTTAGAGATTACATTTATATAAATGATGCCGTAGACGCATTGATGAAAACAATAAAATCACAGAGGGGATTTGATAATTCCACTTATAATGTTGGCACTGGGAAAAAATATTCTGGTCACTCTTTGGTAAAAATCGTTAGCAAAATTATTAAAAAAAAGCTCTCTGTTCACAAAGATAAAAATTTAATAAGAAAAATTGATAGAAAGTCGTTGGTATCCGATGCGACTAAATTTTCGAAAGTTTACTCCTGGAAGCCCAAGTATAATTTATATAACGGGCTAAAGGAACTAATTGAATTAATTTCGATTAAAATTCAAAAATGAAAATGGATAATAATATAAAATTTCAAAATATAACTCTAGGAATTATTATTGATACTGTTTTGAAAATCCCACCCTATACCGGTGTTACCTATCGCCTATATTATTTATCAAAAAGACTGACGCAAAAAGGCGTGCGGGTCAAAATTTTTCTTTGCAACCGAAATTTTAAAAATGATGAAGAAATCAAAAATTTATTGGAAGAAACCTCTATAGAGTTCCACATTATTCCGGAATATATTTTTTATAATATTAAAAAGCTTAGCGAGATAATAAAAGTAAATTCCGTTAATATTCTTCAGGCAGAGGATCCAACACATATTCTAAAATATAAAGAAATAGCTAGGGGTTTGAACATTCCTTTTTGTCTCGAAATGCATGACATTGAGGCTTCTTTGTTAGAATTATTAAAGTGGAATTATAAAGAGATAAATTTCCGAAAAGCCTTAAGCATATTTGCTTGTGATTTGGCCGAAAAAATAATTTGTATGACTCCGCTAGACTATGATGAGCTAATCCATAAAATCGGCGTAGATATAAACAAACTAATTCTTGTCCCTAACCCTATAGATTTAAAGAGATTTCCATATTATGGGCCGAACTTAAAAGAAAAAAATATTGTTTTTCTGGGGAATATGTTTTACTGGCCCAATCGAAATGCAGTAAAATTTATCGCTAAGAAAATATATCCAAAAATTATAAAAACAAACAAAAAAATAAAATTTACCTTTATAGGAATGGTTCCCGAGGGAATAAAAAAAACATTAAGTAAAAATAACTTTATTTTCACCGATAGTATTGATAATGCTCGTTTAAATAAAAATATGAAAGAAGCAACCATTGCCTTGTGCCCAGTTGCCGAAGGTTCGGGTATGAAAGTAAAGATTTTAAATTATTGTGCTGCGGGATTACCGGTTATCACCACTAAAATGGGAGCTTCTGGTTATGAAAAGATCGATAGTTTAATTATAGAAGATGATCTAAATAAGTACCCTGACATAATTAATACTTTATTAAATTGTCCCGATAAGATGAAATTTTTGGGGGAGAAAAACAGAATGGGAATAGAAAAATACTATAGTTTAGACAAAATCGCAAATAAGATAATTGGGGTTTATCAAAACGTCTTAAACAATTTTTGCTGTAAGAGAATTGTCGCCAAAAAGGAAAAAAGGGTGAAAATACCGCTTCCTTTGTGGCTTAAAGAAAAAAGGGCTGGAAAAATTAGAAATAAAAATTATTATATAATCAAAAATGGGAAGATTATATCTAAAAAAGAGTTGTAAGAAATTACCTAGAATTATCATCGTCGAAGGTTTCTGGAATTTAGGCAAAACAAGATTAATAAACTATATAGGTAAAAAATACAATTATTATATTATTCCTGAGCCGAACCACCTTACTGAAAACGTTAAAAAGGGGGTTTCTGAATGGTACCGGAAAAAACACTGGGAAAGACATCGGCTTGCAATCAAGAAACTGAAGCAAAACAAAAATATAATAATGGAGAGGTCTATAATTTCGAAATTTGCCTTTAATTATGCCAAATCGAAGAAACTTCCTGCCGATTTTAAAGAAAGCATTAAAAGATTCAAAAAGATAGGAATTTTTCTAATAATTTTTTTGTATGGAGAGGTAAATTTTATAAAAAAGAAGCTATCGAACCTCGAACCTAAAGATTATACGGTAAGAAAACAGGTTTTTGGTAATCTTTATTTTTATCAAAACTACTTTAATTTTTATCGGGAAATCTTACCTAAATTTATAAATAACCGGATAAAATTTCTAAAAATAAATAGCAAAAGATAATAAATTTTTAATAATAAGGGGCTTTATTTCAGAACAAAGCCCCTTTTAAACGAGATACAACCACCATCTTTCCAGGAAATCCTTGGAAAACATTCTCGTCTCATCGAGCAATTCAACTATTTTTTCCACCAAACGATTGCTTAACTCCAATGTTGTCTCTGCCGTGCCTGAACTAAGAAATTCGTTAGATATTTGAAGTACAATTTTGCCGCAACGAGTTTCTTGTCCCGCTATCGATGGCAACCATTTTTTGTAAGGATACGGCTTCCTCTGTGCCAAAAAAATCATCTCAAGTCCTAATTTTACCACAGTCGCCTTGATAAGAAGTTCTGAAACCGTCTCCTTCCTTTTTAGAGCATGACGTAAATTATGTCTCTCGGTTCGAAATTCCAGATATTTTTTTCTGAGAGTTTCGGGGACAGCCTCATCGAACACTTTCATCTGTTCTTGAATAATTTTATCAAACCCACCCCCTTTGTCTGCTAAAACTAAGGAATGCTGATAAATCCAAAGAGCAATTGGCAGTCTCCTTGTAAAGTCTTTCCTTAACCACTCAAAACTTTTAACTCTCGTGAAAACATTGGGGTGATGATCGTGATCATCGACAACAAAGCATTCTCCATATTGACCACTGAACTCTTGGAATGAGTCATCGGGGAGGAGAATCATCACATCCCAAACCAAGCCCGGTTCGTTCTCTGTCTGGAGAATAGATGCTTTTTCGACAAATTCTACAAGCTCTTTCGTTTTATATAATTTATTTTCAACGTACGCCCTCATCGCCAGTTCTTCTATTTCCATCAGTTCCCTCCCCTTAGAATACTGGAAAGCTTTCTAAGGCCCTCTTTATTGCCGGGCCATTTTAAATATTTGTCTAAAGCTTCCTCTTCGGTAACCCATTGAAAGTCAGTGTGTTCGCGCGAGAGAGTGATTTCAGCGTCTTTATCCACCTGGGCGCCGAATACTTGTTCGGTTTGCTGCCGGTCATCATCAAAAAAATCAAATGCATAGCCAGTATCAACCAATCTTAAAATATTAGAAATCATAGTTTCCTCTTGAGTTTCCCGATGAGCAGCCTCTTCGAAATTTTCCCCTTCTTGGACATTTCCTGTTATTGGCTGCCAAAATCCACCCTTCTCGGAAATTCTCTTTAAAACAAGAAAAATAATTTTCTTGTCTTCGAGTTCTTTAAAAAGGAATACTTCAACTTGTTTATTTGTTTTCATAACTTCCTCTCCTTTAATTTGTGACATTTTATTGCAATTAATATCGCCCTCTTTTGTTAACGACTCGTCGGAGAAAAAAATTGCATACTCCCGCAGAAAATCTCTGAGAGTATCTGGGCAGTGGAGAAGCGTGTAAAAGTCGTCCCTGGAATATTCTCTCCTTATGTTCTTTTTGATTTTTATAGTTTTTCCCAACGCATCGGGTCCGCAAACAAGCCAAATTAATAAAGGACTTTCGCTGAGATAAACTAAACTCCTTTCTAACCGACCTTCGTACCCTACAACCTTCGGCCACAAATCAAGTATAAATTTTCGATCTGCCTTTATGATTTTTTTTCTGATTACCCTCAAGCCATTTTGGTTGATTATTTCTTCTATCTTTTGGACTAAACCACTTTGGACTGCATCTGGCTTTATCATTACTACCGAAAACTCTCTTTCCATATTATCTCACCTCCGATTTTTAAGAGCTATTTTAATTTTGCCACAAAAACAATCAAAAGTCAATCTCCGGTTATATTCTTGGCTATTTCGTAACAAGAAAATTATTAATTACCAAACAATCTAGGCCAGAATTATAAAAGGTTGATAGGGCATCTTGAGGGCTACAAACGATTGGTTCATTAATAAGATTGAATGAAGTATTGAAAAGTGACGGAATTCCTGTGATTTTATAGAATTCATTAATTAAATGCCAAAATTTAGGATTAATTTTTTTAGAAACGGTCTGTGGCCTGGTAGAATCATCGACGTGGACTACTGCCGAAATCAATCCGCCGTTCTTTTTTTTAACCCCAAAAGTTTTTAACATGAAGGGTGAATATTGGGCGCTTTCAAAGTAGTTATCTTTATATTCATTTAAAATACTTGGTGATAAAGGGCGCCATAACTCTCTATTTTTGATTAGGTTTATTTTTTTCCACATCGATTTGGTTTTTGGATTTGCCAAGATGCTCCTATTACCTAAAGCTCTTGGCCCCATTTCCATTCTGCCATGAACCCAACCGACGATTTTTCCTCGGGACAACAATTCGGCAGTTTTTTTACAAATATTAGGATAAAATTTATAATTGATTTTTCTCTCTTTAAAAGCGCTCTTTACCTCTTGATCTGTATATTCTGGACCAAAGTAAGCATGATTTAACCTGCTGAAATTCAAATTTTTATCAAGTATTGCTGAAGCGTATAATGCCGCGCCAACACTTACCCCCGCGTCGTTAGCAGCGGGAAATATATATAAATTTTTAATTGATTTGTTATGTAATAATTTTCCGTTAACAACGCAATTTAACCCAACGCCTCCCGAAATACACAAATTATTGCAATTGGTCATTTTTATAGATACTTTTGCCAAGTGGCCAACTGTCTCCTCTAGGGCTTTCTGGGCCGAAGCAGCAAGGTTTTTATAGGATTCCGATATCTTAAATTCAACTTTAATTTTATTGCGCAGTTTATTAAATTTATTAACGGTTGGATTGGGCTTTTTGATGTATTTTTGTTTGATGAATTTGTGCCACAAGCTCACTAATGATTCTTGCTCATCCAAATGTTTTTTACTATACCTTAATCGTCCCGGTAAATTGATAGAATAGCCGTCTTTTTTTAATTTTATATTTTTGAAAGTAAAAATAGGTTTGCCATAAGGGGCGAGGCCCATAGTTTTTCCACTATCGAGATAATGAAACCCAATATATTTATTTATACTTTCATAAAAATAACCTAGAGAATCTTTAATGGGAAACGACTTTAAGGTTTTAATCTTTCTACCATTACCGTAAGCGATCGATGTTGAGTATTTTTCGCCCTGGCCATCTATTATTAAAATTGCCGCCTTTTTATATCCTGAAGTGAAATATACGCTGGCCGCATGAGCTAGATGGTGCGGTACGATAATTAATTTTGGTTTTTTATCGTATTTAAATATTGCTTTTGGGTAAAGAATATCTAATAATTCATTTTTTGTGTAATCCCACTTTATACCCCTAAGATTATATTTTTGTTTATAATCCCAGCCGAAAGCAACGATATCTATATCGCTTGGACTAATCTTTGCTTCATGCAGGCAATAGCTAGTGGCGTTTATGGGAATTTTTTCAAAAGCGTATTTTTGCCTGATAAATCTTTCTTCTTCGGCCATAGCTAAAATTTTCCCATTTTTTACCAAACAAGCTGAGGGATCGTGGCTTCTAGTATGCCATCCATTAATTCCCAAAATATACATAAAATTTATAAGAATAAGAATACGATTAAATTATTTATATTTTTATCCTACCAAAAAACCGCCAAAAGTGTGTATCTAAAGCATTGATTTAACTAATTTAATCCAGTCGGCTACGGTTAGAGTTTCAGCTCGTTGAGAGGGCTGGATTTTGTTCTCTTGGAGCCAGATTTGAGCTTGGGGACGGGGTAGGGATAACCCTGTGGATAGGTTGTTGATTAGCTGTTTTCTGGGGTGGGAAAACCCAGCCTTTACCACCTTAAAAAATTGGTCGAGGCCGGGCCTCGTCTTTTTTATTGGGATGATTTTTATTATAGCAGAGTCTACTTTAGGACTGGGCCAGAAGGATTTTCTGGAAACATAGTCAACGATTTTTGCTTCGGCGTAAAATTGGACTGAAACGGCTAAAATAGACATTTTGGGCGGTTTGGCGCAGATTCTCTGGGCCACTTCTTTTTGAACCATTAGAATCATTTCTTTCGGCGGATTAGCGGCCTCCAAAAATTTTCGAATTATAGGCGAAGTTAGATAATAGGGAATGTTAGCAACAATCTTGTATTTCGAGAGATCGGATCTCCTGATATTCGGAGGTCCGATCTCCAAAAATCGTATGTCATCGTTAATAATTTGGACATTTGGATATTCTTTAAGGGTTTTCTCTAATATCTCGCACATTTTGGCATCTTTTTCTACGGCAATGACTCTTTTGGCCTTTTTAGCCAACTCTAAGGTTAATATCCCTGTTCCCGGCCCAATTTCTAAAACAACCTCGTCCGGTTTGATGTCGGCGGCTTCAATTATCGTCCTTAGAGCGTTTTTATTAACCAGAAAGTTCTGACCAAGCCGTTTAGAAGGGATTAGATTTATTTTATTCATAAAAATAGGCCAAGAGGATTTTCTTGGCCGTTATTCTATTCCATTGCTTTAAGGATTTCAAGATACATATCCTCAACAATTTTTTCTTGTTCTTTTCCTGTTTTGGCGTAATGGTCTAACCCAGGAGCCGAATTAACCTCAAGTATCCAGTATTCATCGGGCCTTGCAGTAATATCGCCGTTGATTATGAAATCTACGCCGCAAAGACGCAGCCCCATATCTTTCGTTAAATCAACGGCGATTTTTTTGAATGCTGGATGGATATGTTGCGTGACATCTAAAGAATCGCCGCCGGAAGACAAATTGGCATTGTCCAGTAAAAAGATGCGTTGGTTTGGCTTGACCGCGGAGCTTAAGTTTAATCCTTGCTGTTTGAGTTTTTGAGTGATGCGGAAGTCGTCATTTTTTATTTTTGTATCCCGGCCCGACGCAACAAATTGTGTCTGCTTGCTTTGAAGAAGCTGTCTGATTGAGGAAACGCCGTCGCCAATGACATTTAGAGGTATTCGCTCGTAGGCGGAAATTATTTTATCGTCAAGCACCACTACCCGGTAATCTTTTCCCGCGACTGGTTTTTGGACAAGGGCAATTTTATCTTGGGTGAATACAAATTGCATCGCTTGATAAAACTCGCGTTTATTATGGGCTCGGGAAACGCCGTTGCCTTGACTTCCGCTGTTTGGTTTAATAAATACGGGGAATCCAATTCTTTTAGCGTAACGATAACCGGCGTCAATATTTTGCCGCGATCCGACAATTTTACACCAAAAATCAGAAAAAAATGTTTTGCCCGGAATCGTTGGATACCCCATTCTTTTCATAAAAAAATTGGCGTAATCCTTGTCTTTGGCAATTTCCGACGCTCCCAACGTATTTATGTCAAGACTAGAATATTTAAAGTACCGTTTCCTGCCGTTTCTAAAGATAATCTGGCCGACAATATTCCATTTCGGCTCCATTATAACGGTCGCGCCGATTTTCGGTGCGATTTTCTGTAGAATTTTTCCGAGCAAAGGCCTATCTAGTTTATTCATGATTATACCTCCGTATTTTTAAATTTGATCTATTCCATATTTACCATTTTTAAAATTTTTGTCAAGGTTTATTAAAAAACAAAAAAATGATAAAATAATTTATTGATTATTCGGCCAGTTCACACCTCTTTATTTCAACCGGGAGATTCCTTGGAGCGTTTTCTTTTCCGTTTTCTCCCGCGATTAAGAGAAAAAGACGTTGTGGTTATAACTTCCAAAATTATTGCTTTATCGCAAGGAAGGATTGTTGCCGTTCATTCTCTTAAAGAAAAAGAATCTTTGGTAAGGCAGGAGAGTGAAAAGGTGATTGCCACCCCCTGGTTTTTACTGGGTTTCAAATATGGCGAATGGCGGCCGAACGCCGGCATAGACGAATCAAATGCTTATAAAAAATTGATTTTGCTTCCAAAAGAGCCTTGGCGGACAGCGCGCAATCTCCAAAAGACATTAAAAAAGAAATATAAATTAAAGCGGCTCGGCGTATTGATAACTGACACGCGCACCAAGCCGTTAGAGAAGGGAACAATGGGTTCTGTTTTGGCATTTTTTGGATTTGTCCCTTTCAAAAGCTATGTTGGCCAAAAGGATTTATTCGGCAAATCTTTCAAGTGGACGCGAGTGAATTTAGCCCAAGGATTAGCTGCCGCCGCAGGTTTGGTTATGGGAGAAGGAAAAGAACGTAATCCCTTGGCTGTTATTCGCGGCGCCCCCTTGCGTTTTACAGAGCGTTTTGGCCGATTTTCTTTATTTGTCCAGCCGTCTAGAGACATTTATCGCTTTGTCTACGGTTCTTGACTTATCGCCTTGATGGCCTATAATTGAAAGATAGTAGTTTATCTATGTTAAGTCAAATTATAGGATTCCTTGAGCAGCATTCTTGCTACTTAATGGCAAAAATAGGGGATATTCTGGGGAAAAACAGAGGATTTTTTAAGGATCCGGCAGTTTGTTTGGGGATAATTTCAGGTATTTTATTCGTAACTTTGTCTTTAACCTCATCAGCGGTTTTCTTATCTTTGGCCCCGACACAAGAGGGGTCGTTTTTTTTGGCTCAAGTCTCAGAACCGCTTCCTAAGTCGCCATTTTTAGACCAGGCAGATAGTTCTAAGCCGGAATCGCCGAGTTTTCTTTTAGTGGAGAATTCCAGCATTCGAGCATCTACTCCCCCAGTTATGGTTACTCCTCAAGTTTTAGGAGCTTTAGTTGACGGTTCAGAAGCAGAAGATATCCAAAAAGTGACGCTAGAGTATATTGTAGAATCAGGCGATACCCTTTCTTCAGTTGCCGAGCAATTTAACATTTCCTTAAATACGATTTTATGGGCAAATAATTTAAAACAGGGTTCTCTTTTAAAAGTGGGTCAAAAATTGGTTATCTCTCCGGTTTCAGGAGTTATCTACCATATCAAATCAGGCGATACAATTTCGGCAATCAGCCAGAAATATAAGGCTAAAACCGAGGAAATTATCTCTTTTAACGAACTTTCTAACGAGGCGGATATTTTTGTCGGTGATATTTTAATTATTCCTAACGGCGTTATGCCTAAGATGGCAGAGTCTTCTAATTATACTTTGGCGCCCTTAGCCTCAAGTTATTTCATTTGTCCTATCGCCTCTCCTTGTCGGATTACTCAAGGTCTTCATTGGTATAACGCTATTGATTTTTCCCACGGCACTTGCGGAGAACCGATTTACGCAGCAGCCGGCGGCACTGTTTTGAAGGTCAGATTAACTAATTCAACTTCCAGGTGGGCTTTTAACGGCGGAGGGAATAATTTAACTATTCTACATCCCAACGGCGTAGTCACTTATTACGGCCACCTTCAAGCAAGTTTAGTCAACCCGGGCGACCAAGTGTCCCAGGGTCAGATTATTGCCTTAATGGGCGGACGACCGGGAACTCCGGGCGCAGGCAAATCAACCGGTTGCCACGTTCACTTCGGCGTTTCCGGCGCTCGCAACCCCTTTGCTAGATAAATCCAGCGAATAACGAAAGTGTTAGACGTCTGGCGTCTAACATCCACTAAGCACTTTTACAGAAGAGGCCCTGGCAAAAGCTTTAGTGAAGGCTTATAAGTTCTCTGGTTGAAAA
>JBBTTI010000023.1:26253-32265 GCA_038078735.1 Patescibacteria group bacterium
AAAAGGGTGGGAAAAAGGGTGTCAATTCTGGTTTTTGACACTCTTTTTAATTTTTAGGAAATAATCAACATCGTAAGTTGATTATTTGCAGGATTGGCAGAGACGGGCTTCGGGAATGGTTTTTAATCGCGGTTCTTCAATTTTTTTTCCGCATTTTTCGCAGAGTCCGTATTTATTTTTGCCAATCTTATCTAAAGCTGAATTTATATCTGTAAGCTTTAATTCTAGGCTATGCTCAACAGGCAGCCGCCTTTCATATTCTTCCACTTCGTCGGCTTCTGTCTCTAGGGCCGAACCGCCGGAAGAATTATTATCCAAGTGAGGGAATTTAGTGTCCCAGTCGCCCTTTGGATTGTCGTCCTTTTCAGCAAATTTTTGCAGTTCCTGCTCTATGCTTGCTTTCTCTTTTTCTAATTTCTCTTTTAATTCTTTAAGTAAGTTTTTGTCCATGGTTTTATTATATCTTATAAAATTTATTTTTCCAAATTAATTATATCTGCTTCAAATTTATCTGCGAATTTGAGAGCGCCGTCCGCATACCAAGTGTATGGCGAATTTGCCGAGCCGGAAAAATATATCATTGCCGCTTTCCACTCTCCGTTGCGAGTTTTTGACGCTGCCCCGGAATCTGATAAATACAATCCCGCAGCCAAGAAAGCGTCGTTAATATTCCAAGGGTCAGCCGATTTCCCGGTGATTTTTTCTATTTGATTTTTATACAACAGCCAAGTAGAAGGAATAAAATCCGCCGGTCCCATTGCTCCTCCCCAGCCGAAACTCATCGGGCAGGTGACCAGCGTTTTTAAAGGATCCTTCCCCAGTTCTTTAGTAATAGTTAAAAATCCCGGGATATCTCTTTGAGGCTTCATAACTTTTTGTAAAATTTTTCCATCAATTGTCCTGACACCCTCCCCCGTTTTTAAATTTGTTATATAGCATAAATCAAATTTTTCCAGCGTTAATTCTTCCTGTAAAATACCAAGCAAAAATGCTGGCCTAACCTTTGTTATCCCTTCCACGTATTTTGCGATGTCCAGGGCCTCTCCGAGAGTAAGAGCGTCGGGCACACTTAGCAGTTCAAAATTTTCAGACCTGATTTCGGTGGCAGATCGGACTATTTTAAACTGTTTTTTTAAATTCAAAATGCGATTATAAGATTCTGTGATTCTTTTTTCTCCGATTTTATTTTCTTTGACAGCATTAAAAATTATGTCTCTGACCCTATAGGCTATATCTTTATCGTATCCGTTTGGGCTATTGTTAAAAAAATAAATTATGTCGTTCCCTGCGTTAACTGCCATTATGACCGCCTCAGCAAATTTGTAATTATTGCTGATTGCCGCCATCTGCATATCATCAGAAATAATAATTCCCTTAAATCCCAGTTGATTTCTTAGAATATCTTGCAAAAAAATCTTAGATAAAGTTGCCGGGTAATTGTCATCAACTTTCTTGTCTGTTATGTGGCCAACCATAACAGCATTAAGCAGCCCTTCATCATTAAGTTTTTGATAGGGGAAGAGTTCATCTTTTTCATATGTATCCGTCACGTCAGCTGTCCCCAGGTGGCTATCTTTTTTCGCGCTTCCTTGCCCGGGGAAATGCTTTGCCACAGCGATAATATTGTTTTTTAAATGGTTTTCTATAAATACTTTTGACTGATCAGCAACCTCTTTCGGGTCTGACGAAAATGAACGGCCTAAGGCGCCGATAATGGGATTGTCGGGATTAATATTTAAATCAACCACCGGCGCAAGGTTCATATTAAATCCAAGCTCCTTCAACTCATCAGATAGTTTTTTAGATTCTTTTTTTGTTGTTTCTAGAGTTTTGTCCTCTCCCATTTTTTCCGGCGAAAGGATTGGTAAAAAACCATTTTCTTTTTTTAAACGGTTTATTTCTCCGCCTTCGGCGTCTATCGCCACGAATAAATTGTCCGCAGAATATTTTTGAAGATCAGAGATGAGTTTTTTTATCTGGCTTGAGTTAATGATGTTTCTGGGATAGCTGTTAGAGGGGACGTCATAATTGGAGAAAGCTACGCCGCCTATTTTTACGTCTTTAATTATTTTATAGATATCAGAATTTTCCGGCGCTTCCGTTCCCCGAAATCCGATCATTATCATCTGGCCGATTTCTTCTTTAAGTTTTTCGTCCGTTAAACTCGCCTCCTTTGGCTCATTAACTTCGGACGTATTTTTATACCATAAAACTCCTCCGCCGAGAATAACAGCTAGAATGATTATAATTAAAAAAATTTGAGCAATGTTTGAATGGTTATTTAAAGTCACTTATTCTTTAGTGTTTACAATGCCAGCGTCAAAAGCTGCAGAGTTATAATTTTTATCAATCACAATAATATTAATAGGGTATTTACTGCCGGGTTGCAAAGGCGTTAATTCGCCATTCATAATAGTAATGGCGTGTTTCGTAGAAAAATTCGGCGGCGCCGTAACAACATTGGGAGATATATAACTTACATTTGGTTCAGAATATATTACAAAAGAAGCGGCAGGTTCGTTAGTTGTGAAATTTATTGTTATAGAAGACTTCGTGGTAGAGACTTTTACTCCTGAAATTTGAGGGGGATTCGATTCTTCTGGCCGAATCCCATTTAATATTGATCTCCCTTCGGTATTTTTATACCATGCAACTGGGAATTTTTGAGCAATCCAGTTGAGAGCGCCGATCTCTTGAAGCGTTGGCGAAGCGTTCTGGGGCGTAATGAATACAAAAGCAATCGTGAAATCTTTTTGAGCCTCAGCTACTGAAGGTATCCGCGGCCCAAGTACATTCACCACATCTTTTATGGTAAAGACTTTTTTAACTCGTTCCGCCGGTAATTTTTGTGAACCGCATAAACTAATTCGTATATAGTTACCAGAGTCATCAAGATAACCAGCGATACCGGCCGCGATTACCTTGTCTTTTATTTCTGAGACATCTTTCAATCCCATAGAATATAGATCGAAATCGTGATCTTTTGGAGGCAAGGTGCAATTAACTTCAAAGTAATATTCTCCGTTTCTTTCAATGATCTTCCTTCTTGTGCTAAGCCCTACAGCTACCCAAGATCCGACATGGGCATCCCAGTGGCTTTGAAGATATTCGCCGTTTTGCTCGGGAAGTACCTCTTTAAGTTCTTCTGGCACATATACTCCCCAATAATGCCCAAGTTCGTGGAATAACAATGGAAAATAAGGGGCGTCTAGGATATTAATTATCTCTCCAGTGGGACCATAATTCATAAACTCATCGTTAAAGGCGAAAGTAGACACGAGGCCTCCTTTTAATTTTCCCTTGCTTCCGAAGGGAGCGGCCATTTGTGAAGCAGGAACCTCCGAAAAAGTGGGATTAGGAGGTTGGAAAATACCCTGTCTCGCAGGGGGCTGAACTCCGAAAGCATAAGACGCTTTTCCTATCACAGCATCTCTAAACAAAAAGGCAATAAAGTCATATCGATCGTTTGGGAATTTTTCATAAAATTTCTTTGTTAAAACATCAGCTTGTCTTGCATTAGCAGTGAGCGTGCCATCATCTTCTATCACATACGCATTCTCTGTCAGAATATTCTGTTCCCCGGGGACTTCTTCCGTTTCTTTTATTTCTTTATCAGGTAGGGGTATAACCTCAGGCGTAGAGATGATTTTTCCAACTGGCTTTTCAGTAATTTTAGATTGTATTAATTGATTGAATTTTTCCCAGTCGAAATTTAAAGGATTTATTCCTTTGTCCGGCGAAATATCTTGTTTGCGCAAAACATTTTCTATGGGAATATTATATTGCTGTCTTAAATATTTTATTAAATTAGATAAAGACTGATATTGGAGTTCGCTTGGAGAGTCGTCTTTTCCGTAAACTAGGCCGATGCCGATTGAAAAACTGTTAATAGTGTTTTTCCTTGTGCCGTCGGGCATTATACCTGTTCCGGCATGATAGGCAATATTATTGTCAGCCACCAAGCGATAAATAGTTCCGTTATTTTTGGCAATAATATAATGAAAAGCCGTTCCGCTGACTGGCGTTTCTTTGATAACGGAGTAGATAATAATTGTGTCAATTGTTCGGGTGCCTGTAACCTTGCGAAATCCCCGAGTAACTAATCTGTCTTGGATTATCGGTGCTTGAATTATTGGTGGTTGGATTATTTCTTCTGGCTCTTGTGGCGGAAGAGCTTCTTGGATTGGAGGAGTTATCTTTTTTTCTATCGGTTTTTTTCCTTGCCAAAACCAAAATCCAAAACCTAATAAGGCAAGAGATATTAAAATTATTATTCCCCTGACGATTATTTTTTTATAAGGGAAAGAAAAAGATGGCTTGTTCTCTGTGGGTGGAATAGGTGGGAGAATAGGTGATGGAGAAGAAGGAGAAGAAGGAGAATGGGGTTGGGGCTTAATTTCGGCTGGCTTTAAATCAACAATTCTTTCTTTTTCTGTTTTAGCTTCCATCTCCCGAAGACCGGCGATATCCCTGGCCATTGTCTTGATTTCCTCTCTTTTTAAAAATTCCGCTTCTTGTTGGATAGGAAGATTATTTGGCATCTTTAAGAGATAAATTGATGCGTCCTTGGTCATCAATTGAGATGACTTTTACCGGCACAATGTCGCCGATATTAACAATATCTTCAACTTTTTCCACCCGATGATCGGCCAATTGAGAAATATGGATTAATCCGTCTTGGCCGGGCAATATTTCGGCAAAAGCGCCAAAATCTAAAATTCGTTTAATTTTACCTTGGAAAATTTCGCCAACTTTCACTTCGCGGGTGATATTTTGTATCCATTCAACGGCTTTTTTTGCCGCTTCTTCTTTTTCCGCCATGATAAAAACTTTTCCCGAATCTTCAATATCTATTTGAACGCCGCATTGGTCAATTATCTCATTGATAATTTTCCCGCCGGGGCCGATGACTTCCCTTATTTTTTCCGGATTGATTTGTATTGTCAAAATACGAGGGGCAAAAGGAGAAAGTTCCGGTCTGGGGGCTTTTAATGTCCCGCTGATTACGTCTAAAATTTGAGTTCTGGCTTTTTTCCCCCGTTCCAGGGTTTCTTTAAAAATGCTTTCCGTTATACCGGAAATTTTGACATCCATTTGAATGGCAGTTATGCCATTTTTAGTTCCGGCTATTTTAAAATCCATATCGCCATGATGATCTTCCGGACCTTGAATGTCTGTCAGAATTTTATAGTTTCCCTTATCGTCGCTCATTAAACCTAAAGAAATTCCGGTGGCGGCTGTTTTTATCGGCACTCCGGCATCCATTAAAGCTAAAGAAGCGGAAGAAACAGAGGCCATTGAGGTGGAACCATTAGAAGATAAGATTTCCGTAACAACTCTGATAGTATAAGGGAATTCTTCGTGATTAGGAATTAAAGGCAAAAGCGCTTTTTCGGCCAGCATACCGTGGCCGATTTCCCGTCTGCCCGGGCCTCGCATCGGCTTTGTTTCACCGGTTGAATAAGGCGGGAAGTTATAATGAAGCATAAAACGTTTTTTCCCGACAATCTCCATGCCCTCTAAAAGTTGTTGGTCGCTGGGACTGCCTAACGTCAAAATAGAAAGAGCATGTGTTTGGCCCCGGCGGAAAAGTCCGGAACCATGAGTTCTCGGCAATAATCCGGCTGAACAAGAGAGCTCTCTTATCTCATCCATTTTTCTTCCATCAGCCCTTTTCTCTTCCTTGATCGCTTTTTCATGGATTAAAATATTGATTTCTTCATCAAAAAACTTTCTGACAAAAGATGCTTTTTCCGGATTTTCTTGTTTTACAAATTCAAATAAATCAGCTTTTAATGCTTCCAGATCATCTATTCTATTTGATTTCTCCTTTTGGAATATAGCTTTCTCTAATTTTTCTCCTATGAAATTTCTTAATTTTGTTTTTAAATCTAAGTCAATGGGAGAAATTGGCAAAGATATTTTTTCCTCGCCTATTTCTTTAATAATATCTTTTTGAAAATCAATTAATTTTTGCAAGAACGGCTTGGCAAATTGAAACGCTTTGGCAAT
>JBBTTI010000024.1:0-30307 GCA_038078735.1 Patescibacteria group bacterium
CCAATAAAAGCAGCCATTGCCGAAGCAAGCAGAAATGCTTTAACGGAAATATTGGCTGATGTTTTTGGCGGCAGAAAAGATCCTAAAAAAGATATTGCCAATGTGAATAAATTCCAAGTTGACGAATTGGCGATAAAAACTATTGAGGAAAAAATCCAGAAGCCGGTTTTTGAAGCCAATATCCGATTGATCGCTTCGGCCGGAAAAATAGAAAGAGCCGAGGAAATTATCGGCCATCTGGAAGGAGTTTTTGGCCAATTCACGTCTTCGGGCAACAGTTTTAAAACAGAGAGGGCGAAGAAAGGCGGCCTTAAAAAATTAATTTATAACTTCAGTTTTAGAAATTTTGATGATGGCAAAAAAAATATTTTAAACTTGGAGGAGTTGGCTAGCGTTTTCCATTTCCCTCTGCCTCATACGGAATCGCCAAATATAAAATGGGTCAAAAGCGGTTTTGCCGCTCCGCCTTCGGAGCTTCCGGAAAAAGGATTAAATGTGCTTGGCAAAGTTATTTTTCGGGGCGAAGAAAAACAAGTTTCTTTCGCTTCCCGCGAGGACAGAAGAAGGCATTTTTATGTTGTTGGACAAACAGGTACCGGTAAAACCAGCTTATTTAGAGAAATGATCCGGCAGGACATTCAAAACGGCGAAGGGGTGGGAGTAATTGATCCGCACGGAGAATTGATTGAAGACATTTTGGAACAGATTCCCAAAGACAGGGTGGATGATGTTGTTTTATTTGAGCCATTTGATATGGAGCGGCCGATGGGCTTGAATATGCTGGAATACGATACGCCGGAACAGAAGGACTTTGCTGTTCAGGAAATGATCGCCATATTTTACAAACTTTTTCCGCCGGAAATTATCGGGCCGATGTTTGAGCATTATATGAGAAACGCTATGCTGGCGATGATGGCTGACAAAGATAATCCCGGCACTTTAGTAGAGATTCCCAGAATTTTCACTGATGATGAGTTTATGGAACAAAAATTAAGCAAGGTTACCGACCCCATCGTCAGAAGTTTCTGGATGAAAGAGTGGAAACAGACAACCGGTTCAACGAAATCGGATATGCTGGGCTATGTGGTTTCAAAAGTCGGCCGGTTTATTGAAAACGAAATGATGAGGAATATCATCGGCCAGTCCCATTCCGGCTTTGATCTGACAGAAATAATAAATAGTGGTAAAATATTCTTAGCTAATCTTTCCAAGGGTCAGACTGGAGAGGTTAACAGCTCTCTTTTGGGTCTGATCCTTGTTTCAAAAATTCAAATGGCGGCAATGAAGCGGACGAAGATTCCCGAAGACGAGAGAAAAGATTTTTACCTTTATGTTGATGAGTTTCAGAATTTTACCACTGACAGCATCGCCACCATCCTTTCCGAAGCGAGAAAATACCGGCTTAATTTAACTTTGACGCATCAATATATTTCCCAATTGACTGAAGAAATCAGAAATGCAGTCTTAGGAAATGTCGGCACTATCGGGGCCTATAGGGTTGGGGCAAGCGACGCCGAATTTTTGGAAAAGCAGTTTGAGCCGGAATTTTCTAGATTTGACTTGGTTAATTTGGACAATTTCACTCTTATTTTGAAGTTAATGATTAACAATAAGGTTTACCCGGCTTTTAAAATCCAAACAATTTTGCCTCAAAAGGGCAATAAAGACATTGTGGCGCCGATTAAAAAATTATCAAAATTAAAATACGGCCGGCCGAGGCAGGAAGTTGAGGCCGAAATAATCCAAAGGTCGAGGTTAGGAATATAAATAATTTAACTTTTAAAAACATGAGAAATGATATCGAAAAAGGCCCTTCGGAGGAATCCTTTGACGTGGCTCAGGACAAGGATCCAAAAAAGGAAGAGGAGAAAAAGGAAGAGGAAAAGGAAGAGGAAGAGGATAAAGATGTTGAGGCAGAGGAGATAATGAGATTAAAAAAAGAAAAAGAAGAAATAGAAAAAGAACTGACGCCAGAAGAGAAAATTGAGTATGAAAAGTTATTAAAAGAGTATGAGAAACTGGAGGAAAAATCAAGAAGGTTAATGAAAGTAAAACCGTTTACTGAAAGGAAACGTAGCCAATACACCGAAATAATCGAAGAAATGGATGAAAATCGGAGGAAGATGAGGAATTTTCTTCATAAAATTAACCCGGAAAAGTTTAAGTCAAAAGAATGGGAAGAATAGGATGTTAGACATTGAATGTCTAATATACTTATAATCGCAGATTAATATTGACTCACCGGTTAATTTTTATTAATATATAAAATATATGGAACTACTGGTAAAAGAGAGAAAATTAAATACCTTGATTCGTCGAACAATTATTGAAACAGTTCAAGATGTTTTATTGGATCCCGATTTGGGTTTAGAGCTTCAAGGGTGGGTCAAAAAAAGACTGAAAGAACATCCCCAAAAATTTATTCCCCTAGAAGAAATTAAAAAGAAGTATCGCCCCTAAATTTTTATGTCAGAATGGATTTTAAGTTTTACCTCATCGGCGAAGAATGATTTAGAGAATCTGGGCGGGGGTTTGCGAAAAAGAATTATTGAAAAATAAACTGACAGATCAAGCTCGGGCAGAACTAGAAAAAGAATGGCAAGAAAAAGAAAAATAGCATAAATATAAATTATGTCGAATCTGGAGAGAAATTTTGAAAATAAAAGGGAATTTGCCGTTGAAGAAAAAAGGGAGCAATTAAATGATTTTTTGGAGTCAATGTCTTTGCAATTAAAAGCAGAGGGAATGCCGGTGGGAAATGATTGCCGAGTTGATATGGGGGCTTTTGAGGGCGCGTATTCTCCCGAAGTTATAAAAAAAGACGAGGAAATGATAGAAAAATACCGGAAGGAATGGTACGGCAGTTCGGCGGAGAGCGGAGTTGGCAATCCGGGCGAAGATTTAGAAATGCTGAAAAGCGCGATTTTTTACAAAAATTTAAAAAAGGACTTTGTTGTTTTGCGTTCTTCGGCCTACGACGATATTAAGAACGGCGCAGACAATATAATCATAGAAAGATCAACCGGTAATGTAGTTTGCGCCTTGGATGAAGTGGAAGACACCGCTGGAAAAGTATACGAAAAGAAAAAAGAAACGGTTTTAAATAGAAATATAGAAAGGAATGGCGTTAGCTTGAAATACGGGCTTGCTTTTGAAAAAGCCGGGGATAAAATGAAGTTAAAATTTGGAGCAATGAAAGGGTTGCCAATTTTTTATTTAGCTTTGCCGGAGAGCCATGTTGAGGAGGGTATTAAAAATTTTGATCCTTCAGAAGAAAGCTCTGATTACGAAAAGAAATTATTCAGTTATTTTATCGCTTCTTTGAACAGCCAAATTAGGGCCTTAGAATTAAATCCGCGCCACTTAGATTCTAAATTAAAAGAGCGGCTGGAGGCCTTTAAACATTGCCTTAAAAAAATTCCAATTTAAAATATGGCAGAAAAATTTGGAGAAAAACGGGATATTGAAAAAGAATCTCAAGGAGAGGGCGTTTTTGGTGCAAGTCCAAAAACTAAAACCCCGGTTTTAGAAAAAGGAGTAAACGATGGACAAGTAGAGGCCGATAAACAAAAAAGAGAAATTTTCAACCAGAAGATAGAAGAGTCCATGGGGGAATTTGATAGGGGCGAGAAAACCGCAGAAGATTTTCACTTGATGGTGGATAAAATATATTTTTTAAAAGAGGATGGATTTAATTTGAATCGGGCATGGAGCCAAGATCAGGTGGATAAATTAATAGATTTATTTGAAAAGTATGGCGAGGATAAAAATATTTACGACCCATTTTTTTTTAGTTCAATATTTACCACGAATAATAAAGAGAAAAGAGAAAAAAACACGGTTAGCGAATTAGCTGCGAAATCTTTAACAAAAAGATTAGAGGATGGACAAAAACTCTCGCCAATTCTTCAAGAACAGATAAGGATATGGTTTCAACATATCCAGATGATTGATAGAGACGTTATGCTTGATCTTGTTTTTGCTATGCTGGATAACCCTGGTAAGGTTTATAAACAGACAATTTCAGAAGCTATTGGTTGTATGGGACTATATGGGGGTGTGGTCGGTGATTTGAGAGAAGCGGCACGAGAGAATAGCGGAGATATCAGCAAATCAATAAAAATTATCAGAATCTTAGATGAGTTAAAATACAAACAAGATGAAGTTGGCTTTGAGGAAACCGGGATACAGGCCGAGAACATACTTCGTGAATTAAAAAAAAGAAATAATAATTTTTTTATAAAAGTTAAAATTGACGAATTATCAAAAACTGTTAATGAAAGAAGAAAAAAGGACGGAGATTTCCATGATAAATTTGACGATCCTCTCCTTAAAGAGAAGTGCAAAATTTTATCAGCCGAAGCAGAAATTACTCACCCCGATTACGTGCAATTTATGAAAGAAGCGTCGATTTATAGCAGAATAAACGATAAATACGCAGTGATTTATGATACGGAATATTCTGCTGATTCTTTTTTTACATTAAAACAAGAGGGAAAACCCCA
The DNA here is from genome assembly GCA_038078735.1 of Patescibacteria group bacterium. GTDB lineage: Bacteria > Patescibacteriota > Minisyncoccia > Minisyncoccales > CAZWNE01 > JBBTTI01. The sequence continues at coordinate 4,506 of JBBTTI010000024.1, forward strand.
AAGATTAAGCATAAAAGAGGTTCTGGCAAAAGAGGGTTTTAGGAAGGAAAATATGGGAGAGGAAGATTATAGAAAAATGATATTAACATACAAGTCTCTTATTGAACTTCCATTAAGAGATAGAATGGAAGAATATTTTGGTATTAAATTAAAAGACTTCAGTATAAGGGAGCAGGTGCAGTTTGTTAATTTTCTTTCTTCAAAAAGTATAAAAGAAGTTGAAAAAGTTAAAGAATTTTTGGCTAAAGGGGCTGATAAGGAAGCAATTAATAATCGGATAAAATCATTTTTATCTCTTGAATCGGGAGAGGAAATGGGCAAGAAAATTTTGGATATCGGAGAAAATTTAGACGGTGAAAGCGCTGATTTAATTTTCAATAAATACGGAGAGATAGTTGATTTGGCTGAAAAAAATAGAGAACAATTAAACGGTTTGTTTAAAGAAAATAAAGACATATTGCCCGAAGAAATGGAGTTAATTACCCAGAATTTAATTAAAAGAGCCAACAATCTATTGGTTAAGTTTTCCGAGAAGATTAAAGACGCCGGCAACAAAGAAAAAAGACTGGAGAAAGAGGAGATCTTGCCAGTGCTGGAAAAATATAAAGGCGATTTGGTTCTTACCGCTAGCGTATATAAATCTTTGCAAGAGTCTCGAGGGGGAGTAAAACTGGAAGACTTGAAAGATGTCACATTTGAACGCGCCGAACCCAGGCAAATGGTGCCGCTCTCTTTGGTTAAGGGGATTGCGCGAAAGCACGCCAGAGAATTAATTGATAAAAATAAGGATATTTCCCAGATGCTGGGAATTTATGCCAGAAATTACGAGGACAAACCGGCTTTGCAGAAAAAATTGCTGGAAGAGTTTAGAAAGAAGTTTGGAACAAAGGGCAGCGATACGGTTTTATATTTTTATCGAAAAGGCGAGGAGATTATTGCCTTTGATCGATTTGACCGAGGAAAAGGCAAAAAATATTTCGCCTCAGTTAACGTTAGGCCGGAATTAGCCGGTTCTGCCATCGGAGCGGCTTTAATAGAAACAAGCCTGAAAGCTGAAACCGTGGCTAATGAAACGATTGAAGCTGATTGCCTTCCGGATACGGCCATAAGTTCCCATTATATTGAAAAGTCCGGTTTTGTTGTAAAAAAAGTGATTCCAAATTATGAAGGCACGGGAGAAACTGTTTTTAATATAGAAAGAAGCCCCAAAAACAAATCTTATCGCCGCAGTTATGAGGGTAATGACCTTGCCTTTGAATTCAAAAGAAACTCCCCTGAATTATTAAAAAAACTAGAGGAGTTGATCAATGAAAAGGGATACGTTATGACTAGATACTTTTTTGACAAAGACAGCGTTTACTGCGCCCTTGAGAAATGAGCCAGTTGTCTAAAGCTTTTAGCATTGTCCCAGGTGTATTGAAAGATTGATTTATGCATCTGGTAGATATTTTTATCTTCTATTATCACTCCGATCATGCTTTTATCCGATAAAGTTATATAGGATATTTTATTGTCATATATCTGCATGATTGAATTAAAGGGGTAAAGGTTTCGGCTGATAAACCTCATATCGGTAGTTTCTCGGTGGTAGTCTTTAAGATAATTTCTAGAGAAAGCAGAGTCAAGAATAATGGCTCTTTTTTTGATGCCTAATTTATCTCTCTGTCTAACGTATTCCCGGTTTATTTTATCAATATATTTTACAATAGCCTCCACATCGGCATAAGTGTCAATTGGGGTTTTTGAGGTTAAGGAATCTTCAAGCACTTTTTTAATGCCAGCAATCCCTTCAAAAAACTTAACGCCCGGCTTGCCCGAAACCAGTCTGAATTGAGAGGTAATATCAGGGATATTGGCCCCCAGATTTTTTTGGGCTTTTTGGATATTGCCGCCTTGGCTGTTTAAATAGTCAATTAATTTTTCCGGATGCTCGGGACTAAAATAGGCAATTTTTTTCTTTTTGGTTTCATTGATTAATCCCTTCTTCGCTAAATCAGAAAGAGTATTATATACAACTCCTCTTTTAAGAGGGGTTTTTTTAATTATATCTGAAGCCGGGGATTCCCCGTTTTTTATCAGATATTCATAGACTACAGCTTCGTTTGAATTAAGCCCGCATTGAATAAATAGATCCTTATACATATTTTAATCTTATCATATCAAGCATACCTGTCAAGTGTTTATGACAATAAATAGTATATAATTTATGACTAAAATAGAGGGGAAATTGCCCAGTATGGTTGTTTCTAGTCATGGGGGCTTGACAAGAAATAAGTAGTATGCTATACTATTGGTAGAAAGAAAATGACAGATAAATAGAAATTTAAGAAATAGTTCTTTCAACTAAAGCGTAATGTTACTGGTTTCTGGAGTAATCCAGGAATCGTAGCCGCTAAAGTTTGTTCCTTAGCAGAAATGCTAATGAAGATGGGTATACGTATCAGCTAATCGTTAACAAACAGATTGGTTTGATACAGGGCTAAGTAGCAATGACGAATTTGTCCCGAAGAAGTGAGGGACGAAATAGTCTGCGAAAAGCCGTCCTATCAACCGTTCTCTTTATCCTGAGTTTTTATCGAAGGATAGAAGGGAGATTGGCTGGTCGGGAGGTCTAACCCACCTCGTGGCCAGGAATCTCTTTGACGGAAATAAAAATAGTTCATCAAAAAATTTGGCAGGGAAAAAGATGGGGAGAGAGTAGTTAATTTTTTACTGGAATCAGGGAGTAAAATCCCCTTTCTGGCAAGACATATACTAACTACAAAATATAAAAGCAGGGCATAAATTTTTTATAAAAGGCCCAAATTGTTTGCCCCCATCTTTTTCCTTGCCAGAAATGACAAGGAGTTCATTGACAATTTAATAGCCAGAATAATTATTTACGGCGATTATACGTTCGGGGATTATTACACCGGAGCGTCCGAGTCGTAGGTATTTATTTTGCGCCCTCCTTTTTTTGTCCGTTGAGTCTCTGAAGTTTTTGGAGATTGAACGGACAAAATAAAAGGAGGAATATCATGGATTTAAAGTTGGCGTCGGGGGAACCGGTCATTGACCGGCTTCTCTCGCATGTCCACGGCGAGGTCGCGGCACTCTTGCCCGCCGCCCTCGCCAAGGTAAAAAGTGGGGGCAGACAATTTTTCGTCGAGGAAGTCGACTTCGGTCGACCAATCGGCGAAACGGTTTGCGTTGTCACTGGGCCAGGCGACGAAATCGTATACGCAAAGCGGCCCGGGCGCTGGGGTCATACCCGGTTTGTCAAAAACAGACAGCCGGAAAAATACTCCAGCTTCGTCGTTATCCTCAAGAAGGCCGAGGAAAACGACGTCTATATCTTGATCACGGCCTTCGTTGGGCACCGGCCGGAACCGGAGCCTTGGGATCGCAACGCGACTGAAAAGTCGCGTGAATTTTGGAACACCCACGCTTTAGTGTGGGGTTCCGAACCAACGATCCCGGGCGCGGAAACGAGCCAGTGCCCGTGGTAAGATTTAAGAAAGGAGGAAAAAGGTGTTAGTGAAGTTGGAAACTAAGGGCAGTGGCATTCGCCTGGAAAAAGGCGAAGGTGTCTGGTTGTCCGGTCGCGACGAGAATGTCGCGACGGACATCATGCTTCGTATATACGAGGCATGGTGGGGTTTCTGCCGGGAGTATGAAATCCCGGTGGGAGATCTGCTTAAGGCAGATTTTACCCCGGTTCATTTCCATATCCAAGAGGTCGTAGGAACGACCTCAGTTCACGGGCACACGCCCGTGAATCGCACGACTGGCACGGGAACCGGGGAGATCTGGGAGGAAAAGTGCTGGGCTGGATTTTTTGAAGTCCAACTTTCCGGCTTTGCGTTTAACGAGCCGGAAGAAGACAAATGGGCCTCAGCAAGGCCGGTTGTTCGGGCCTTTTTGCAGGCCCTGAACGTTGGTTTCGCCTCCCTCGGTGGTGGCCGGTCGATCGGCCACGGAGTAGTCCGGGTGACGAACCTGGATGAACTCAAAAGTTCGCCGGTTTTCCAGCCGGTGCTGGAGGCACGGTGTCCGAAAGGGCATTACGCCTCGTACACGGCCGCCAGTTTTGGCGGCAAGTGTAAAAAATGCGGCGGCGAGATTCGCCCCGCCTGGACAATTGCACCAGGAGGTGTGGAATGAGCCACATCTCCAGGCAGACCGTGAAGGGTTTCGACACGGTCCACCCAGCGGTGCTGGGTGAGGGGATCAAGGTTGCGGCCCAGCTCCTTGCTTTGCAAGGAGCGCAGGTGACGGATTTCGTCTATAATTGGTCTGGCGAAAAAGTTCGCCAGTACGACGGAGTCAAAATCATCTGCGCCATTGCCACCGAGGGCGCAGTTAACGAACACAAATTCGGTGGGGTGGGGATCGGTATTGATGCCAGTGGCAAGCTGGCGATCGTCGGGGACTTTTATTACGACGATCAAAAAAAGCGAGCTGCTGAATTAAAAAAGCAGCTCGAGCAGGTGTTGGGTGGAAGTTGCTACTTCGCCGCCCGGGCGCTCATCGCCCAGGCGAAAGGGCAAAAAACTGAGATCAGAGTTACCGAGGCACGCCAGCTCCAGCTGGTCGTGCAAATGTAAAGAAAGGAGAAAAAATTGCCGAAAGAGATTATAACCGTCGGGAGCGACGGTTCCGTCAATTCCGAGTTTGACGGGTTCAAGGGAAGGGCCTGCCTCAAACAGGCGGCCGAGATTTCCCGAGAACTCGAAAAGCTCGGAATAGTGACCGAGGTCAATGGTCTTCAGATGAAGGATTTGACCGAGGTCGAGCCGGTCGCGCAAGAGGCGACCGTGAAGGTTGAAAGAGGGTGAAGTATGCCCCCGATTAATCTTCATTCGTTTCTCCTTCGGTCCCGCGCCAACGGACCGGGGGAGAGAGCGGTGGTTTGGGTTCAAGGGTGTAACCGGCGATGTGCCGGATGTTTCAATCCTGAAACCCAGCCGTTCGCCACCAAGGAATTGGTGACCGTTGAAGAACTTGAAAACCGCATTGCGGTGATCAAGGGAATTAGCGGCGTCACATTTTCCGGTGGCGAGCCGTTTGAGCAGGCCAGCCAACTTGCGGAGTTGGCAAAAAAAATCCACGGTCTTGGCTTAACCGTGGTCTGCTTCACGGGTTATACTTTGGAGCAGTTGAGAGAGGCCAACCGCAAGGACTGGAATGCCATTTTACAGGAGGTTGATCTCCTGATAGATGGGACGTTCATAGAGTCCGAGCGGTGTGCGGAACCCTACCGAGGGTCCGCGAATCAGAAACTCCATTTCCTATCAGGCCGGATTCGGCCGGAGGAAGTGGCGGAAGCCCATCAAACGGCAGAGTTAACACTCTCGCTGGACGGGTCGCTTACAGCGACCGGGTTTCCAGAGATGGAAAAAATTTAAAAGGAGGTTTTCGATGAAAAACCAAAACGCGGAAATAACCGCGCACGGGTGGTTTGAAGTTTTCGCCCGGGCTTATGCCGCTGAGCTCGGTTACGTGTTTTTGCTAAGCGGCAACATAGCGGATTTATTTCCGCTGAACGGAGAGTTTGTAACTCTCCGGCAATTTTGGGCTCGCCAGTTGGCGAGCCGCGAGATCGTGGTCTTCTGGGACAAGTCGGCTGGATTCCAATTCGGCGATGAAATTCTGAAGACCAAACCGGCCAAGGACCAACTCTCGATGAGAGAAAAGTTCAAGGCTGTTGTGGGGCTGAATAAGCCCCAAGCTAGTGGGGCGGCAAGTCTACTCGGTGTTCTCGCCGGAAACGGCGGGAACGGCGAGTTGCCAACCGACCCGGAAGCCGCCTTCAAACTTCTGGAAATCCTGCTTTCGCAGGGTAAACCGGAAGAGAAAAAGGCGGCTGTAGTTGTGGAGTACGCCGAAAGCGTACTGCCAGAGAACGATTACGGGTCAGTCCCAGCGGTGACAATGCAGCGCTGGGCCGGGATGGACTCGCCCCTTCGGGGGACGGGTAATCCTGTCATCCTCGTCGAGAGGAATCCCGAGCGGGTTTCGCAGGTGGTGAAGCACGATGACAGCAATGTCGTGCGGCTTCATCTCCCGAGACCAACTCGGGAAGAGCATGCCAGCTATATCGCCTATGGCCTTAAGGCCTACGGCGTAAAGCTGGCGTCAGAAATTGAGCCCGGAGTGGCGGCCAACTTAATGGCCGGTCTCCGGTGCAAGGACTTTGAGGACTTTTGCATGGATTCCTTGGAGTCAGGAGCCCCGATTGGCGATTCTTTTATCTGGACCCGCAAGGTCCAGTTAATTGAAAAACAATCGGGCGGCGTGCTTGTGGTAGTCCGGCCCAAGCATGGGTTTGAGGCAATCGGAGGCCTCGAAAACGTCAAGGACGCTTTAAGGGTTCAGATTGACAAACTCCGCGCAGGGTCACGAACCTGCGACAAAGGGTGGATCCTGATGGGTCCGCCCGGCACAGGGAAAACCATTATCGCCGAGGCTCTAGCCAAGGAGAGCGGCGTCAACTTCGTAATGCTCGGGAGCGTCCTATCTAAGTATGTAGGCGATTCCGAGAGGAATATGAGGCTGGCGTTGGACATCGCTCGGGCCATGGCTCCGACCATCGTCTTCATAGACGAAGCGGCCGAGGCCATCGGCAGTGGGAACGAATACGCGGGGGACAGCGGGGTGTCCAACCGCGTGCGCGGTCAGTTGCAGAACATAATGGGCGACGATACCGCGCGTGGTAAGCTGTTTTTTATGCTTGCCACGAATTACCCCCAGCGCTTGCCGCCGGCAATCCTTCGAGAAGGCCGGATGGACAAACGGGTACCTTTGCTCGCGCCAGATAGCGCGAGCAGAAAGTCAATTTTTGAGGCGCTGTGCCGCAAGTATGGCATCAGTGCCGAGGGGATTGACTTTTCGTCCGGCCTGAAGGCAACTGACGGCTGGACCGGCGCCGAGTTGGAGGCGCTCCTTCTTCGGGCGAAGCAATTCGCCGAAGAAGGGGACGTCGTCGTCCAGACCAGCCATCTGGACGAAGCGGTGGCGGATTACATTCCGAGCCGTGATCAGCAGGCGTTTGATCTGATGACCGCATTGGCCATCAGGTTCACGAACAGCAGGCGGCTGCTGCCCGAGCAATATCGCTCTGCTAATGGAGAGATCCAGAAGCAGATCGACGAGCTCGAGCCGAAGGTGGCCGAGCGAGAAGCCCGCCGTCGGGGCGGGCTGAAGCTGTAAGCATAATTTGGTTTAAAAGGGGGTGATACCAATGGGCTAAGAAAGACGGCGCCTCCGTCAAAAAAGAAGAATGGCCGGACTGATCTACCGTCAGAAAGATCCGGTGGTGCGCTTAGCCGAAGTATAAGCGTAGACCTTAGATAAAAATCGCTTAGGGCTTGGAATCCCTGGGCGATCTAAGGCAAGGTGTGGCAAACTATTCAGGGAAAACTGAACGGGTGGTAAATTCCTTTAGCTTCTTGCCCTGAGGGCGTTCCAAAGAAGGAGAAAGGTAAATCCACTGGCTGCGCGTTCCAACCACAATCCCTATGAATAGACCAAGGTGTTTAATAAAGGCCTTAAAGGTCTAAATAGCCTTAGTATGCTAAATAGGAAAAATTTCTGAAAACGTGAAGTTACGAAAGTGACTGGACGGAAGTAAGAATAGGGCGCAAAAAAGTTTCTTGCTTTGATGGAAAGCATGGAGGCGTGGCGTTTCGCCTATATTCTCTATCAATAGAGAAAAAGCGCAACAAGGGTTGGGTCAGGGAAACAGTTGGTAACTGTTTCCCTCCCATTTTCAACGCGTAAAATAATTGCGCGCTGAAAATGGGTTTTCAACCCATATAAAAATATTTTACTGCTTCAGTCCACAAAGGACAGAGCAAAAGGAGGAACAATGTTAAGGAAGGGAAATTTTAGATATGAATTTTCCCTGCCAACGGTGGATATGGAGGTGTTCATTGTCCACCGCGGCGTAAGCCAAGGCGGGAAAAAATTCAACCCGGAGCAGAGAAGAAGGCTCTGGGGGAAAAAGACCAAGTTCCCGATTGCGGGAGTGGAGATTGGGAAAGAGAAGGTGACGATTTCTGCCGAGGGACTAAAAATCCTAAGGCAAAAATCATTGGTTATCGTGTTTTTCTCGGAAAAGCCCGTGGTATGGGCGCCGGGGAGAATCAGAAAAGAGAAAAAAGGAGGATTGCAATGAACGGAATTTGGTATAGCCGCCATGGTGGATACCATGGCGAGTGGGAAGAGACGTGGCGGGTGCCACAGGAAGGGGAGGCGGTTGTTCTGTCCCGGGAAGATTTTGTAAAATACTTCCCGGAGCAGAAAGTTTCTGGACCCGATGAGAACAACGGGGACAGGAATGTGAAGCTGACTTTCCTTGGGGACGAGGAAGGCGGCTTCACAGCCGTTTCCACCAGCGAGTACTCCTCGCTGATGGTAGGAGAATTTTCCTGGAGTTGGGCTGGCAATGGGGTGCGGGAGTGGTGGTTTGACGAGGCAGCGGTATGCCTCAAAAAAACACACTCCTATTCTTCCAACACTGGCTTAACCGCCAGTGCAATCCGGGTCGTTGCTTACACCCGGAAGGTAGAGGTGGAATCCTTTTACCACGGGGGCGAGATCAGACTTACCCCGGGTAAAATTTGGGGTGAATTTAGAAATCACCCCCAGGAATACCGGGCTAACTGGACCGGTTTCGCAATCGGTTCGGTTGGCGAGGGGATTCTGGCGACCGCTGTTGTCGCCGACAAGCTCGACGAGATCGTCGAGAAAATGTTAGTCGACCAATTCGGCGAGCCGACAGTGTGTCGGCACAACGGTAATGTGCGGGCGCACATTCTTGCCCAAGCGGAAAAAATTCCCCTGTTTCTCTGTAAAGCCTGCAGGATACAGGGAGTCCGCTGGCTGGAGTTTGTCCAGCGGAATCAAAAGGACACATGCCCGTATTTCCGGCGGGCATGCAAAACGGTGACGGAAAAGTCCGACCCGCTTCCGGAGTGGTATAAATGGAGCGGAGACAACCTTCTGGCTTCTTATCGTCGTATGAAAGACGGCGAGAACGAGGCCTACGAGGTTGTTTATGTCCGGCGGAAAGAGGGATTCATCCGCCGGGCCGTCCTGCTCCTGAATTGCCGAACCCGGGAAGCGGTGATGTACCGCTATAACGGGTTCATCCCCGGAACCTTTGCCGAATTTTCGGCAAAATACACCGATGGTCGCCAACTTCAGGGGTACCTCGGCACTCCCGGAGAAGGGAGAGACGAGGATGCCTTCCTAACCGAGGAAGGCATAAAAAAAGAAGTTGCCAAGGGGCTTGAAAAGCCCCTGTGGCAGGAGGGGAAATATACCCTGCTCCCCTTTGATGTGGATCGCCATGAATGTCCCGAGATTGGGCAATCGATCCAGAAAGGGGTGGTGGGGGAGATAAAAATAACCTCCCAGTATAAGGATGACGGGGAGTGGAAGGAAAAGGAGGGGGAGGTTATAAATAATCCCTCGCCGTTTTATGCGGACGAGGGTGCCAGCTACTTTTTGGTATGTACCGGTGGCTGGTGGAATAGCCGGCTCGTTCTCCGGAATACCGCCGGAGAAGAGTCGTACCATTCTGACGACGGCGGCAACGGTAGAGAGTGCTTCCTGCTTCGGGTGGCGAAGCAGGAAAGCGAGGTCAAGAATGGTTGATCTCGACCAGATTAATATCACGCCTGATGTTTGGCAGGCGTGGCAGGAGAAAGCCCGGCAGGCTGTTGCCGAGCTTGTCTCAAAAGGCGAGCTTGTTCGTCCGGAAGAGATTCCGGATGAGCAGGCGAGAATGGAGGACGATGGATCGCTCACCGTCTTCGTCGTCCTCCCCAATAATGAGGAGGTGAGTATGCGGGTTCCGCCAGACCAGTGGGAATGGCGGTTCCCGAAAAATTAGTGAGGAGAGGGGTAGGGTTGAAAAACCGCTGCGAGTAATATCGTGGCGGTTTTTTGTTGTAAAATAAAAAAATAGTGATATACTTAAGGGGCAAGCGATGAAGTAGCGACTTCATCTTTATCTGCGTTTTTAATAAATTAAAAACTTGATGAGGAAGGTATTAACTTTTGTTTGGGAGACGGCGAAAATTATTATTATCGCTTTGTTGATAGTCGTGCCTATCAGGTATTTTGTTTTTCAGCCGTTTTTCGTCAAGGGCCAGTCAATGGATCCTACTTTTGAAAATGGCGACTATCTGATTGTTGATGAATTATCTTACAAATTCAGGGCTCCGGCAAGAGGAGAAGTCATAGTTTTTAAATATCCCAACGATCCTTCCCAGCGTTATATTAAAAGAATTATCGGTTTGCCCGGAGAAACCGTGGAAATTCAAGCCGGGAAAATTATAATTTTCAGAGCTGATAAAAATATAACATTAGATGAAAAATATCTGCCTCCGAACGATTTAACTTTAGGAGATACAAAAGCGGTTTTAGGGGCAAAAGATTATTTTGTTTTGGGAGATAATCGCCTTGCCTCGTCTGATTCCCGGCGCTGGGGATCATTGCCAAGAGATAATATTATCGGCCGGGTTATTTTACGGGCCTGGCCGTTAAATAGCATAGCCGCGTTCGGAGCATATAATTATTAACTATGTCTAAAAAGCTTAAGTTTCAAACGCCGACCGGCATGCACGATATTTTGCCGGAAGATCAGAAATATTTTGAAAAAATTCAGGATACTGTTAAAGATATCGCTGATTTTTATCATTTTCAAAAAATTGATACGCCGATTTTGGAACAAGCTGAACTTTTCTTAAGGTCAGTGGGCACAAGCACCGACATTGTTGAAAAACAAATGTTTATGTTGAGAACTAAGGGCGGAGATGCTTTAGTTTTGAGGCCGGAAGGCACGGCCCCGGTTGCCAGGGCTTATATTGAGCACGGCATGATGAACTTGCCCCAACCGGTGAAACTTTGGTATTCGGCGCCATTTTTCAGATATGAACATCCCCAGGCCGGGAGATTCCGCCAGTTTTGGCAGTTTGGTTTTGAAGTCTTAGGAGAAATAAGCTCGGCGCTTGACGCTCAAATCATCCAGATTTTTTATAATGTTTTAAAGGAATTAAAAATAAAGAATTTAGCGGTTCAAGTGAATAGCATTGGCGATTCGGCTTGTCGGCCTTATTATAAAAAGATTTTAGTCAGCTATTTCAAGACAAGAGGTAATTCTTTATGCGCTGATTGCCGGCGCCGATTAAAAGAAAATCCTTTGAGAATTTTAGACTGCAAAGAAGAAAAATGCCAGAGGATTGTCGCCGGAGCTCCGCAAATTATTGATCATCTTTGCGAACCGTGCCATAGACATTTTAAAGAGGTTTTGGAATTTTTAGACGAAATGGGATTGCCCTATCATTTGAGTCCTTATTTGGTTCGGGGCTTGGATTATTACACTAAAACCGTTTTTGAGATTATAGAGGAATCTGTTGACGGAAAGGCCATCGGCAGTTTAGCCGGCGGCGGAAGATATGATAATTTAACAAAGCTTTTAGGGGGCAAGGAAACGCCGGCCGTTGGCGGAGCAGCCGGGATAGAAAGAATTATTGAAATAATAAAAAAAGAGCCATTGAAGTTCTCTCGTATAAACCTTCCGCAGATTTTTATAGCTCAATTGGGAACTTCAGCTAAAAGAAAATGCTTGAAATTAATAGAGGAATTTCGCGAAGAGGGAATTCAAGTTTTAGAATCCCTCGGCAGAGATTCTTTAAAGGCTCAATTAAAAATTGCCGACAAGGAGGAAGTGTTGTATACTTTAATTCTGGGACAGCAGGAAGTTTTGGCCGGAATAATCATTATCAGAGATATGAAAAATGGTAAACAGGATACAGTCAAATTAGAAAGAGTGGTGGCAGAAATTAAAAAAAGGCTTCGAAAATAATATAATCCGAATTCTACGAATAAATATCCGAATGCTACAAATATTCGTATTATTCGAGTAAAAATTCGTATCATTCGCATTATGAGCTGTATTTTTTGCAAAATTATAAATAAAGAGCTATCATCAACAATAATTTACGAAGACGATAAATTCCTGGTGATCAAAGATGTTTTTCCCAAGGCGCCATTGCATTTTTTAGCTATTCCCAAAAAACACATTGTTTCCGTAAATTATTTAGCGCTGGAAGATAAAGATTTAATAGGGGGGTTAATTTTGTTAGCCAAATCAATCGCCAAAGAACAGGGAACGGCCGAATCGGGATATAGATTAACTTTCAATATAGGCAAAGATTCCGGACAAATAGTCAATCATTTGCACTTGCATATAATGGGCGGAGGAAAACTAACTGATTATTAAATATATGCCATTAGAAGTAAAAAAACAAAATAGGGAAAATAACCAAAGCTTGCTTCGCCGATTCAGCAAAGGCATGCAGCAAAGCGGTATTTTGATTCTGGCGAAAAAAAGAAGGTTTGTCCAAAGAGTGAAATCAGAAGATATGAAAAAGAAGTCGGCCTTGAGAAGATTGGAAAAAAGAGACGAATACGAAAAATTAAAAAAACTCGGCGAGATTGAACGCAAAATAAGACGTTAATTTATCGTGTTAAAAATTAAAATTCAAGAGGATTTGAATTTAGCCCTCAAAGGAAAAAAGGAACTTGAAGTTTCGGTTTTGCGATTGGTTTTGGCCGCAGTTTTAAGCAAAGAAAAAGACAAAAGATTCAAGTCTGGCAAAGCCGAGGATGTTCTGTTAACCGATGAAGAGCTGATAGATGTAATTTCTTCTGAAATTAAAAAGAGAAGGGAGGCAGTTGAGCTTTATATCAGGGGCAACCGGCCGGAATTGGCAGAAAAAGAAAAAAAAGAAATAACAATTTTGCAGAAATATCTGCCGGAACAGCTGGCCGAAGAAGAAATCAAAAAATTAGTCGGCGAAGCTATCGCCAAGACCGGAGCCAAAGAAATCAAAGACATGGGCAAAGTTATGGCTGAATTAATGCCCAAAGTCAAAGGTAAATCCGATTCCAGTTTAGTCTCAAGGCTCGTTAAAGAATTATTATCGTAAATGACTAGATATTTTGGGATATTTATGGTATAATATTTTTATGTACAACTGGAATGTAAACGAAAAAGAGCTTAAAAAGGATAAAGAAAAATATGCTGTTTGGAAACTAGAGCAGATGGTGAATTTTGGCTTGAACGGAGAAAAAATAAACAGCAGTAACCTTAAAAAATTCTGGGATAAACTTCGGCTTGACCCGGCGCGGAAGCGTTTTTTACAGCTTCTTTTATATGGAAAATAAAATTCTTACCGATAAGCAGATTTCTCTTTTAGAAGAAATGGGGAGGAGCGAATTTATCGCCCAAAATTTTTATTTAAATCATCGTTATTCTGAAGACCTTGATTTTTTTTCCGAAACTGAATTTGATATCGTCCAAATTAATATAGCGTTAAAAAAAATCAAAGAAAAGCTTGGTATCTCAAAAATAGATTTTCAACAAAGTTATAACCGAAATCTTTTTTTTCTGCATTTTAACCAGGAAGTAATAAAAACAGAGTTTACTTATTTCCCATTTCCCCGTATTGAAAAAGGAAAAAAGGAATACGGAATTGAAGTTGATTCTTTATTAGATATCGCCGTTAATAAACTTTTTTCTATTTATCAGCGCACTCAAGCCAGAGATTATATTGATTTGTATATTATCGCAAGGCAAAAAAAATATGCCATTGATGACTTAGTAAAAAAAGCAAAAATTAAATTTGACTGGCACATAGATCCTCTCCAGCTTGGTGCGCAATTTATAAAAGTCAAAGAAGCAAAAGATTATCCCCGGATGGTTTTAGAAATTAGTCCGAGCGAGACAGAGAAATTTTTTTTAGGAGAAGCAAAAAAATTCAAAAACAAAATTATTGAGTAAAAATTAATAGGCGATGAAGTAGCGACTTCATCTTTATACAAGAAAAAAAACTCGTATGATAGAAGTTAATAATTTGACAAAAGAGAAGATTGATGAGAAGTTTTTGAAAAAAGTTGCTATAATGGTTTTGCGTAGTGAACGAAAAATATCCAAATATCCAAATATCAATTTATCCATCGCCCTTGTTGGACAAAAGGAAATAAAAAAGCTAAATAAACAATATAGGGGTAAAAATAAAGCGACCGATGTCCTGTCTTTCAGATACGATAATAATTTTGGCGAAGTGGTTATTTGTCCTGAAAAAACCACCCCGACGCCAAAGGGTCGGGGCTCCGACCGAAGCGTCGGAGAAGTGCTCGCCCGAGTTCTTGTTCACGGCATTTTACATATTTTAGGTTTTACTCACAAAAAAATGAACGAAGATAAATATCTTAACTAACTATGTCAAACAACCGTTATATTGCCGCATTAGACATCGGAACTCATACCATCAAGGCCTTGGTCGTTAATCAGAAAAACGGCAATGACTTGGAAGTGGCTTTTCAAACTCAAAGAGAAAGCCGAGGGGTAAGGCGGGGCATTGTGGTCAAGCCGGAAGAGGTTTCTTATATTTTGCAGGATATATCCCGCCAAATGAAAGCGGAATTGAACAAAAATATTGACTCCCTTTATGTCAACGTTGACGGGAGCCATCTTTTTTGCCAGCCTTCTCATGGTTTAATTTCCGTTTCCCGAGCTGATCAGAAAATTTCAGAAGAAGATGTCAGCCGGGTATTGCAAGAAGCTCAGGCAATTTCTTTGCCGTTAAACAAGGAAATTTTTGACGTCGTGCCCCAGGAGTTTATTATTGACGGCGTAAAAGGAATTAAAGAGGCCAGAGGTTTGCAGGGAGTCAGATTAGAGGCAGACGTTTTGGTTTTGGGAGGATTCGGTCCTTATCTCAAAAATCATACTCAAGCTATTTTAAGTTCTGACTTTGAAATTCTGAACAGAATTCCTTCGCCTATCGCCGCCGCCGAGGCCTGTTTAACGGAAAGGCAGAAAGAATTAGGCGCAGCTGTTGTTGATATCGGAGCCGGCACTTCCGGATTAGCGGTTTTTAAAGAAGGCGATTTAATTCATTTGGCAATTTTGCCCATGGGTTCGGGTAATATTACAGAAGATATCGCTATCGGTTTTAAAACAGAAATGGATATAGCGGAAAGGATTAAGCTCGAATACGGCTCATGCCAAATTGAAAAAAAACGGGAAAAATTTAAAATAGAGGGCGAAGAGCCGGTGGTCTTTTCCCAGAAACAATTATTGGCCATCGTCGTCCCGCGGGTTTCAGAAATATTCAGTGAAATTAATCGGCATTTAAAAAGTATTTCTAAAGAAAAATCTTTACCCGGCGGCGTTGTTTTGACCGGCGGCGGAGCTAAGTTGCCAAAAATTGCTGAATTAGCGAAAAAAGAACTGAAATTGCCGGTGAGGATCGGCAAGCCCCGTGACATATTAAGCATAGATGATCCTATCTGGAGCGTTTCTTGGGGATTAATCTTAAATGATCTTAATTTGGAAAATCAAGAAAATTCATCAGCCGGACCTGCAGGGGGAATTACAAATAAGATTAAACAAATGTTTAGAGTTTTCATACCATGAACACGAAAATAAAAGTTGTTGGCGTTGGCGGATCGGGATTGAATGCCGTTACCCGGATGAAAAAAATCGGGTTGGAAGGCGTTGAATTGATTGTTATTAATACCGATGAGCAGGATTTAAGAAAATCAAAGGCGGATGTTAAATTAAGGATCGGCCGAAAATTGACTCAAGGGCTGGGATCGGGAATGAATCCGGAAATCGGTCGGAAATCAGCCGAGGAAAATCGGCCGGAAATTGAAGAAGCCTTAAAGGGCGCGGAAATGGTTTTTATCGCTTGCGGGTTAGGCGGAGGAACAGGATCCGGCGCGGCTCCGATTGTCGCGGAAATTTCGAAAAATTTAGGAGCCCTGACCGTTGCCGTGGTGACAAGGCCATTTTCTTTTGAAGGCGAATCTCGAAAAAAAATTGCCGAAAGCGCGGGGAAATTATTAAAAGAAAAAGTTGATTGTTTGATTACGATTGAAAATGATAAATTGCTGGCAACCCTAGATTCTAAAACCACAATTATAAACGCTTTTTGGATATGCGATGATATTTTGCGCCAAGCTGTTCAGGGAATTACTGATTTAATTTTAGCCCCGGGATTGATTAATGTTGATTTTGCCGACATTAAAACAATTATGAAAAATTCCGGTTCGGCTATTTTGGGAGCGGCCGTGGCTAAAGGCGAAAAACGGGCGGAAGTGGCGACCAGAGCGGCTTTACAATCAAATCTTTTAAGTATTTCTCCCAAAGGAGCTAAAGGTGTTTTATTTAATGTTTCCGGCAAAGATGTCAGCTTGGCTGAAATTGAAGAAATTGGCGGAATAATCAAACAGGAAATCAGTTCTCAAGCAAAAATAATTTTTGGCGCGGTGGACGACCCGAAATTAAAACAAGGAGAAATAAAAGTCACCATTATCGCCACCGGGTTTTAAAAATAAAATGATTTGCCTAAAGTTATGAGTATGGTATAGTAAAAATATGGCAAAAATATATAACGATTTATCAAATTTATTAAAGGGCTATGAGAACAAGTGGGTAATTTTGACGCCAGATTATAAGCGGGTTGTTTCTAGTGGTAAAAAACTTGACGATACACTATCTAGGGTAGAAGAAGATGAAAGAAAAAGGGTGGTAATTTTAAGGGTAGTTCCGCCGAGTTATGCTCCTTTGAATTTATGAAATACGATTATTTGACTGTAGTCGGCCAAGATTTTAGAAAAAGATTTATTAGAAGGCCCATGGTAGAGGTTGAAATTTTTGGTCCGAATGAGTCATATACTGTATTAGCATTAGTTGATTCGGGAGCAGATCGCTCCCTTTTTAATATTGAAATTGCAAAAATACTTGGCATTGATTTAAAAAAGGCCAAAAAAGACATTGTCTTGGGAATTTTTGGGAAAAATGAGGTTTATGCAATGGATGTTGATATTAAAATAAAACATCTAGAAGGAAAGATTAAAATTCCCGTTTCATTTATTGACAGTTAGTTGTTAGGTACTCAGTGTCTAACAATCCCATTATCGCTACCGGATTTTAAACCCCTGTTGATAACTCAAAATTTTGAGAGGGAAAGCCCTGATTTGACGGGGTTTTTTGTTGAGATACAATGAAGTAATCTCTTCTTTTTATTTCAAGGGGATTTTTTATCTCTATGGTCCAAAATATTATTACAAAAGTTCAAAAACGCGACGGATCAATTGTTGATTTTGATCAGGAAAGAATTACCAACGCTATTCATAAAGCCATTACGGCTACCGGCCAAGGCAATGGCATAAAATCAAAAAAACTTTCCGACAAAGTCGCTAAAATTTTAAATCGGCGATTTAAAAAAGACGAAATTCCTCAAGTTGAACAAATCCAAGACATTGTGGAAGAGGTTTTAATTTTGGAAAATTTTGTTGAGCCGGCCAAAGCGTATATCCTTTACCGGGATCAGCGAAGAAAAATTCGCGAAGCCGTCGGCCTGATAGACGAGTCGGTGGAAATGGTTGATAAATATATTCAAGAGCTTGATTGGCAAGTTAAAGAAAATGCCAATATGGCTTACTCTTTGCAGGGATTGAATCATTATGTAACCTCGGCTGTAACTAAAAAATATTGGCTAAGCAAAGTTTATCCTAAAGAAATCAGAGAAGCGGCTCAAGACGGCGATTTTCATATTCATAATTTAGATATTTTAGCGCCTTACTGCATGGGCTGGGATTTATATGATTTATTAGTTAAGGGTTTTGGCGGAGTTCAGGGCAAAGCAGAATCAAAGCCGGCAAAACATTTAAGATCAGCCACCGGCCAGTTGGTAAATTTTTTCTATACTTTACAGGGCGAGTCGGCGGGAGCTCAGGCAGTTTCTTCTTTTGATACTTTGTTGGCTCCGTTTATCAGATACGACGGTTTGAATTTTATTCAAGTCAAGCAGGTAATGCAGGAATTTTTATTTAACATGGCGGTTCCGACCAGGGTTGGTTTTCAATGTCCTTTCACAAATATTACTTTAGATATTAACCCTTCGCCCAGTTTGGCCAAGCAGCCGGTTATTATCGGCGGGATTCCCCAAAAAGAAACTTACGGCGAATTTCAAGAAGAAATGAATGTTTTAAATAGAGCTTTTTATGAGGTGATGTTAGAGGGTGACGCCAAAGGAAGGCCTTTCACTTTTCCCATCCCGACGATTAATATCACCAAAGATTTCACCTGGGATGATCCGAATTTAAACTTAATGTGGGAAGCGACGGCCAAATATGGGGTTAATTATTTTTCCAATTTTATTCAATCGGATATGAACCCGGAAGATGTCAGGTCAATGTGTTGCCGGCTTCGTCTCGACAAAAAAGAACTTTTAAAGAGAGGCGGAGGATTGTTCGGATCAAATCCCTTGACCGGATCTGTCGGTGTGGTAACAATCGGCTTGGCCAGAATAGGTTATTTATCTAAAACTAAAAAAGAATTTTTTGAGAGGTTAGGCAAGACGATGGAGTTATGCAAAGATTCGTTGGAAATTAAAAGAAAAGCTCTGGAAGAATTTATGGAAAAGGGTTTATATCCTTATTCCAAGTTTTATTTGGCCGGAGTTAAAAAAATGCGCAATCAGTATTTTGGCAATCATTTCGCCACCATTGGCATTGTCGGAACGAACGAAGCCTTGCTTAATTTTTTGGGAATTGATATCGGCTCTTTGAGGGGCAGAAAGTTTGCCGTTGAAATTATGAATTTTATGCGCGAGAAACTGGTAAAATATCAGGAGGAAACCGGAAACCTGTATAATCTGGAAGCAACTCCGGCTGAATCTACCGCTTATCGTATCGCTCAAAGAGATAAAGAAAAATATCCTGATATTATCACTGCCGGAACTAAAAAAGTGCCTTATTACACTAATTCTACCCACCTGCCGGTTAATTATACCGATGATGTTTTTGAGGCGTTAAAATTACAGGATGAATTGCAGGCAAGGTACACCTGCGGAACAGTGCTTCATTTATTTGTCGGGGAGAATATTTCAGATATTCAAAATGTGAAAAATCTTATTAAAACTGTTTTTGAAAAATTCCGGCTGCCTTATGTCACATTGACTCCAACTTTTTCTGTTTGTCCAACGCATGGCTATATCGCCGGCGAGCATTTTAACTGCCCGCAGTGCGCTATTCAGCAGCCTTGCGAAGTCTACTCTCGCATTGTCGGGTATTTGCGGCCGGTTCAACAATGGAATGTCGGCAAACAGCAAGAATTTAAAGAGAGAAAGGAATATGCGCTAAAAGTATGATTGGCGGGCTTCAAAAAATTACTTTGATTGATTTTCCCGGCCGTGTCGCTTGCACGGTTTTTATTTCTGGCTGTAATTTTCGCTGTCCTTGGTGCTATTCGGCCGAGCTTGTTTTGCCGGAGAAAATAAAAATCCAACCGGAAATTTCGGAAAAGAATTTCTTTAATTTTTTAAAAGGAAGAAAAAATCTTCTAGAAGGCGTGGCGATTTGCGGGGGAGAACCGTCCTGCGATAAAAAGCTGCCAAGCTTTGCCAAAAAAATAAAAAAAATGGGATTTTTCGTAAAACTGGATACTAATGGTTCAAACCCTGAAATATTAAAGAAACTTATTGATAAAAAATTAGTTGATTATATCGCTATGGATATTAAAGCCCAATTTTCAAATTATGAGAAGGCGGCGGGGGTGAAAGTGAATTTTGATAAAATTAAAAAAAGCATAGACATAATTAAAAATTCTTGTATTGATTATGAGTTTAGGAGTACAATAGTGCCGGGAATCCATAAGAGAGAGGATGTGATAGAAATGGCAAAATGGATTAAGGGAGCTAAAAGATATTATCTGCAGAGTTTTTTGCCGGGAAAAAATATTGATTCAGAATTTGAAAAAGTGAAGCCGTATCCCAGAGATTTTTTGCTAGAAATTCAAAAAGCCATTTCGCCATTTTTTGATATTTGCCAAGTAAGATAATAAAACATATGTTATTTTTAGGCATAGCGGACATAATCGCCGGTTCTCTCTTAATAAGGGGATTTTATAATATTCCCGTCCCTTCAGTTGCCGTGGTTATTTTTGCCGGTTATTTGATAATGAAAGGTATTGTTTTTATTTCTGATATAGGAAGTTTGATAGATTTGGTGGCAGGAGTATTGCTTATCCTGACTCTTTTTTTCAACTTTCCCATAATGATTTTGATTATTTTCGCCGCCTTGATTGCGCTTAAGGGAGTTATGAGTCTTTTCAGCGGCATAACCTTATAATGTCCTCTACAAAACTTGACAATATCATCAGATTTTATTAAGATTAAAATAGAAATTTAATTTTATTTTCCGTGATTTATTTTACCAAACACGCCGAGGAAAAGTTTAAAATATTAAGAAATCACGAATTTATAATTACCGAAAATCAGGTTATCAAAACGGTAAATGAACCAGATTTAATTGATTATTCAAGATCACCGCTCCTAATTGCTCAAAAAAACATTAGCTCTACCCACGTATTAAGAGTGGTTTATAAAACCCAAAATAGCGATAAAATTATAATTACTTTTTATCCCGGGAGAAAAAAACAATATGAAAAATGAAAAAACAAAAATAAGTTATGAGCCGGAAGCGGACGTTTTAAGGATTGAGATTTCTAAAAAACCTATTGATTATGTCAAAGAGATGGGGAATTTTATTGTTCATTTCGGTCCAAATGATTTACCTGTCTATTTAGAAATTCTTGAAGCAAAAAAATTTATAGCTCAAACCAAGCAAATTTTTGAAAGGACCAAAATACTTAGAATGCCCGAGTTTGCCGGGAGGCCTTAACATTGGCAAAATATCTTAATGGCTTCTTCAAGAATTTTACTCTATTTTTGCCTGGCTTTTATTAGCGGAATATTTATATATTCTTTTTTTATCAGTCAACCCGCCTCGCCTATCGGCGAGGCGTTTATTATCGGCATTGTAAATTCGGAGCCGGATATCAGAGAAAAAAGTCAAAAAATAGTCGTTAATGGAGTATTAGTGACAACCGGAAGATATCCGGAATATAAATACGGGGATAAATTAAAAATTACAGGTAAGCTGGAAATTCCCTCCGAGAATATCAACGGGTTTAACTATAAGGATTATCTTAAAAAAGACGGGATCTATTCAATAATGAGTTTTCCCAAGATAGAATTAATCGGCCAAGGATTCGGCAGTCCGATAATTCAAGTTTTAATTTCTTTTAAAAATAAATTCAAAGAAACGGTCAGGCAATTTATTCCGCCGCCGGAAATCGGAGTTTTAGAAGCCTTAGTTTTCGGAGACGAGGGAGGCATTTCCAAAGAGTGGCAGGAAAAATTAAATTTAACCGGCACAAGACATATTGTCGCGGTTTCAGGAATGAATATTACGATTATCGCTTCTTTGTTTTTAACATTGCTTCTTTCTCTGGGCCTTTGGCGGCAGCAGGCATTTTATTTATCAATCGTCCTGCTTGTGCTTTATATTTTGATGATCGGCGCTCCGGCTTCGGCTGTCAGGGCCGGAGTTATGGCCGGTATTTTTCTTTTGGCCCAAAAATTAGGCAGAATGTCGCAGGCTCAAGGCGCCGTGATTTTCGCTGCGGCTTTTATGCTGACTTTGAATCCTTTACTCTTGAGATTGGATATCGGCTTTCAGCTTTCCTTTTTGGCGATAATGGGAATAATTTACCTCCAGCCGATCTTTTCCGAATGGCTGAAGAGGGTTCCCGATTTTAAGTTTTTCCCCCTGAAATCGACAATAGCAACTACTTTATCCGCCCAGGTTTTTACCCTGCCGATTTTAATTTATAATTTTGGATATGTTTCTTTAGTTTCGCTTCCGGCTAATATTTTAATCGTTCCTTTTTTAGCGCCGATTACGATTTTAATTTTTATTTTCGGGTTTTTGGCAATGCTATTTCCGCCTTTGGGCTGGATTTTTTCTTTTCCGGTTTGGCTAGCCTTGAATTATCTGACTAAAATTGTTGATATCTTCTCCAAAATTCCTTTGAATATATTAAAGATTGAGCATCTCCACTGGATTTTTATTATAATTTTTTATTCGGTCTTGGTATTTTTTATCCATCGCTGGCGGCAAAGTCAAAAACTAAAGTTTTTAAAGTATTAGTGGCCGTTTGTTAAACATCAGATGTTTAACATTTATTTATTAATAAAAAAAAGAACCCCTACTTTGTTAAATAGGGGTTGATGCGCGACGACAGGAATGGATTAGCCTAGTAATTGGAAGTTTAATATGCTGACATTAGCGGCATATTTTTCCACTTGGCCCTCCTATTAATTTATATTTATATTATACCATACAAGATATAGATTTGTCAATAGTTAGTGTTAGACGCTAAGCGTCTAACATTGAGATCGTCCCGGCATCGGGTGTCGGGACGCTGTGAAATGTTAGACACTGTTAGACACCGAGTACCTAACATCTCAAAAGAATTTAGTTCTATTGCAGGGTAATTACAGGGGTACGACCCCTGTTTTTTATTTACCGAGTTTTTGCAAAGCAAAAATGAAGGTCGAAAGGAGAATAAAATTCTCCTTGAGTATTATAAATTTAAAAATGGTAGAATAATAAGACATGGATAAAAAGGCGTGGATTATATCGGTCAATATGGGGTACGGCCATCAGAGAACGGCTTTTCCTTTGCGCGATTTGGCGCCGGAAGGAAAAGTTATTCAGGCCGATGATTATGAGGGCATTCCTGTTTCCGACAAGAGAATCTGGGAGGGGAGCAGGAAGTTTTACGAATTTATTTCTAATTTTTATCGTCTTCCTTTGATCGGCAGCCGGATTTTTTCAATTTACGATCATTTTCAGGAGATTTTCAGTTTTTATCCCAAAAAAGATTTATCCCAGCCTAATTTTGGGTTAAAGCAAATGTATTCTCTGTTCAAAAAGGGCTGGGGAAAACATCTTATAGAGGAATTAAAAATTAAAAATTTAAAATTTAAAATTAATTTTCCTATTATTTCAACTTTTTTTATCCCGGCATTTATGGCCGAGTTTTTCAATTATCCGGGCGAAATTTTCTGTGTTATCTGCGACGCTGATATTTCCCGCGCTTGGGCGCCCTTAAACCCGAAACAAAGCAGAATTAAGTATTTTGCTTCCAGCAACAGAGTATCCGAAAGATTAAAGATTTACGGGGTAAGAGCGGAGAATATTTTTTTGACCGGCTTTCCTTTACCCGAAGAAAACACTTCCCGAGAGTGCTTAAAAGAGGATTTGAAAACCCGGTTGGTAATTTTGGACCCGGAAAAAAAATATTTTGGGAAATATGAAGTGTTAATTAAAGAAAAACTTGGCGAGCTGCCTAAAGCTGTTAATCGTCCCTTAACTATAATGTTTTCCGTCGGCGGAGCAGGCGCTCAAAAAGAAATCGGAGTTAAGATTGTTAAAAGTTTAAAAGCTAAAATTAAAAACAACGAAATAAAAATAATTTTAGCCGCCGGCATTAAAGAAAAAGTTAAGGATTATTTTGAAAATAAAACCGGAGGGGATGCTGAAATTTTGTATCAAGAGAAGATAGAGGATTATTTCAGAGAATTTAACCGGAAATTAAGAGAAACCGATATTTTATGGACAAAACCGTCGGAACTTTCTTTTTACACAGCCTTGGGAATACCTATGATCATCAGCCCGCCGATCGGTTCCCAAGAGAAATTTAATATGAGGTATCTTCTCAAGTCCGGTTTTGCCATAGCCCAGGAAAATCCGAATTATACTGATCAATGGCTTTTTGATTGGTTAAAACAGGGGTATTTGGCTGAAGCTGCCATGCAAGGCTTTGTTGAAGGAGAAAAAATTGGAACATTAAACATACGGAAAATAATATGTGGATTTTAGTTGCTATTTCATCTTATTTTCTTCTTTCGGTCACAGCAATCACCGACAAATTTTTGCTGAAAGGGTCAATGCCGTCGCCGAAAATCTATGCTTTTTATTCCGGATTCTCCGGCATTTTAATTTTATTTTTAATACCATTCGGTTTTTATATACCAAATTTTTCCGGAATAATTCTGGCTGTTTTAGCCGGTTTATCCCAGGTCCTTGGTATCGTCGTTTTATACGTCGGTTTAAAAAAATTTGAGGCATCAAGAATTGTTTCTTCTATCGGAGGATTATCTCCGATCTTCGCTTTCTTATTAACTTATATTTTTTCAGGATTTCGAGTTATTTTGCCCTTTTCGGTCTATCTCGCCCTTTCCTTATTGGTTGTCGGCAGTTTTTTGATATCTTGGGCGAAAAACCAGCGGATAACTTGGCAAAGCTTGAAAATCTCCGCTATTGCCGCTTTTTTGTTTTCTCTTTATCTTACCCTAAGCAAATTAGTTTTTTTGGAACAAACATTTCTGAACGGTTTGATTTGGATGCGCATCGGCGCCTTTTTATCAGTTTTGTTTTTTCTTTTTTCAAAAGACGTCCGCCAGGAAATTTTTCACAAAAGAGAGGCCTTTCGCTTAAAAACTTTAAGTATTTTTGGTCTGAACAGCTTAGCCGGCGCCGGCGCCGGCATTATACAGAGCCTGGCAATCACCATGGCCAATATAGCGTATATTCCGATTATCGCCGCTCTTAGCGGCACACAATATGTCTTTTTGCTTTTTTTGTCGTTGGTATTGTCTTTAAAATCCCCTAAAATTCTAAAAGAAGAAATTTCCCGAGATACGATAATCAAAAAAATTATTGCAATTTTATTTATTGGCGGAGGATTGGCCTTGCTAACTTTTTAAAAAATGTTGAAGAGAATTTTATTCATATTTATTATCTTATTTGCCGGTGTTTTTATTTTCTTTTTTATCGGCCAACCGCCTGAAGCCAAAGAAATCCAGTGGGGGGTAAACTTTTCTCAAAAACAGGCGGTAAATTTAAAATTAAATTGGCAGGAAGCTTACTTGGCTATTTTGAATGATTTAGGAGTAAAAAACATCAGACTGGTCGCTTATTGGGATTTGATTGAGCCGGCAGAAAATAAATATAATTTTAACGATTTAGATTGGCAGATAAAAACCGCCGAAGAAAAAGGAGCGAAACTTCTTTTAGTTGTCGGTATGAAAACTCCGCGCTGGCCGGAATGCCACGAACCTGACTGGGTTCGAATTCAAAATTCAAAATTCAAAAATCAAAATTCCTTATTAGAATATGTTGCAAAAATAGTGAATAGATATGAGAATTCAGAGGCAATTTGGGCTTGGCAGGTGGAAAATGAGCCCTTTTTCCCTTTTGGCGAATGCCCTTGGCAAGATGAGGAGTTTTTGAAAAAAGAGGTAGTTTTAGTTAAGTCGCTTGATAATTTAGCCAGACCGGTGGTAATATCTGATAGCGGAGAGGGATCTTTTTGGATTAAAACGGCCAGGCTGGGAGACGTGGTTGGCATAACCATGTATAGAAAAGTTTGGTTCAAGGAATTTAAAACTTATATAAGATATCGTTTACCGGCTATTTTCTATTGGCGCAAAGCCCAAATTATCAAAAAGTTATTTGATAAAGACGTAATCGTTGTTGAACTTCAGGCTGAACCCTGGGTAGCTGGACCGGAAAAAACAATGGATTTAGGGCAGTTAAGAAATAATATTAAATTTGCTAAAACTACCGGATTAAAAGAGTTTTATTTTTGGGGCGCTGAATGGTGGTATTGGCTGAAAGAAAAACAAAATAATCCGGAAATTTGGCTAGAAGTTAAAAAATTATTTTAAGAATATGTTATCAATTATCATCCCAACTTTGAACGAAGAAGAGGCGATAGCCAAAGTTCTTAATTCTATTCCGGAAAAAATTAAGGAGCAATCAGAAATTATCGTAGTTGACGTCTCAACCGATCGCACTCCGATTATCGCCGAAAGATTAGG
>JBBTTI010000025.1:0-6695 GCA_038078735.1 Patescibacteria group bacterium
TAATGGCCGGAGTTTTGCCGCAAGATAAAGCGGAAAAAGTTAAGGAGTTGCAAAATAACCGGAAACCACATCTGCCAATCGCTGGATAGGAGCTTTTGAGGCTTGAGCCTGTTCAACTAATTTAACAATCTGGGCTAATAAGGTTTCCGAACCTACTCTGGTCGCCCGAAAAGTAATGGTACCGGAAAGATTGATAGTAGAGCCGATTACTTTAGCTCCGGCTTCTTTGTTAACTGGCATTGACTCCCCTGTTACTAAAGATTCGTCAATTGAAGACTTTCCTTCTATAACTTCGCCATCAACCGGAATTTTTTCTCCGGGCCTGACTAAAATAATATCGCCAACTTTTACTTCTTCAACTAATATCTCTACTTCCCTCCCCTCTTTAATAACCCTTGCTGTTTTAGCTCCTAATTTCATTAATTTTTTTATAGCTTCCGAAGCCCGGCCCTTGGCCAATAATTCCAAATAACGGCCGAGTAAAATTAAAGTGATGATAATCGCCGAGGTATCAAAATAAAGGCTGCTCTTATCTAAAAAGCCGAAAACAACAGCTACGCTGTAAAAATAAGCGGCTAAAGTGCCGATGGAAATCAAAGTATTCATATCAGCCGTCCGGTATTTAAATAAAATTTTTAAGCCGCTGTAAAATTGCCAGCCCACCCAAAATTGAACCGGAGTAGTCAGTAAAAATAAAACAAAATAATTAGTTAAAATTTTAGGGGCAAAAGAAAACCATTCCGGAAAACTACCCAAAAATACTAAGGCCGATAAAATGCCCCCGACAGCAATTTTTTTTCTTAAAATAGAGATTTCTTTTTCTTTTCCCTGTTTTTCCATCGCAAAATGATCATGGCCAACCATACCCATGGGAATTTCTTTAGAAGGTATTTGGAGTAAATAACCTACTGATTTTACGGTCTTTTCTAAAATATCAATAGATACCTGATTTTCGTCGTATTCAATTAAAGCGGTTTCCGAGCCGAAATTAACCTGCGCCTCTTTTACCCCGGGCAATTTTAATATCGCTTTTTGAATCGTCATTGCGCAACTGGCGCAATGCATCCCCTTTATTTTAAAAACTTCCTTTTTTATATTATTTTCCATAATTTATTAACAAGATAAGCGATTCCGGCGATGTTTGAGGCCGCGCCGATAATAAAAAATTCTGTTTGATATTGGCCGATTATTGCCGCTATCCCTGAAATTCCGATGATTGGAAGAATACTTACTAAATAATGGCTACAACAAGCAATCATGGCTATGCCGGAAGTTGTACCTGAAACAGCCACTATTTTGCCAGATGTTTGATTATGCCGGCTCTTTAAATAATTGAATAACATGATTTGGGTTCCAAAACCGAAAGATAATCCCAAAATCCAATACCAATTTTGAAAAAATTGGACTTTGGCAAAATCCCAGCCAGACACCAATGTTAAAATCAAAAAATAAAAACCGAGCAAACCGAAACTTCCGGTAATACCAACAATAATATATTTCATCTGAAAATTTTATTTGTCCTGCTTCAGGTAAACCTGGGTGCAAATGCCTGCAGAAATTCCGATAAGCGTCAGCACTATCGCATCATTGTAAAGATGTTGTTGGGAAAATCCCAAAACAGTCCCGCTTGTGCCGGCAATCCATGCGCCCAAAAGCGCCAGTCCGCCCCAAATTCCAAAAATAATGGATACGCCGTGCATAATTGTTGATTTTTTCATAATTTTTTAATAATTTCAAACGCCTCTTGGGCTGAATCAACCAGATGAAAAATTTTCAGGTCGTTTTTGCTAATTGCCCTTTTTTCCTGATAGACTTCTTTTTCTAACCAGTCAAATAATGGTTTCCAATAATTTTTGTCCACATTAATAACCAAAACCGGATGATGAACCTCTTTTGTTTGAACCAGCATAATCATCTCAAAAAATTCGTCTAAAGTGCCGTATCCTCCCGGGAAAAAAATATAAATCGGGGCGGCAAAAGAAAACATTACTTTTCTGGTGAAAAGATGGTCAAAGCCGATAGATTTTGAAACAAATTTATTAACTTTCTGCCATTCTCTTAGTTTGATATTCAAACCCACCGATTCCCCGCCTCCTTCTAAGGCTCCCCTATTAGCGGCTTCCATTATACCGGGCCCTCCGCCGGTGATAACGGCATAGCCGGCTTCAGCCAGCATTTTTGCTAACTTTCTTGCCTCTTGATAATAATGATCTTTTTCCGGGACCCTAGTAGAACCGAAAATTCCTACCGCTCTCTTATCAAGACCGGAAACAAAATCAAAACCCTTTTGGAATTCGGCCGTTATTTTTGAAATTCTTTTTCCATTTTTCATATATTTTATTATACAACAAAGCCCCCCTAAAAAACAGGGGGGCGAAAACTAAAATAAATTATTTCTTGACCATTTTCTGGAATTTTCCGTCAACTGCCTGCCAGTTTAAATTTTGAAAAAATGATTCAATATAGGCTTTTTTATCCGAACCGAAATCAATAAAATAGGCGTGCTCATACATATCCAGAACTAAAATCGGACTTGCTCCCCAGACGCCGTAAAGATTATGAGCGTCCGCCAGATAATTTCTCAATCTGCCTTCATTAAAATCAAAAGACAAAATAACCCAGCCCCGACTCGCCAAACCTAGCGCCTTGAATTCTTCCTGCCAGGCCTCAAACGAGCCGAAATCCCGCTTTATTCTTTCTAATATTTCCCCTCCCGCCTTCGCTGAAGCTTCGGCGGGCAAGCCCAAAACATCAAAATAGGCCTCGTGTAAAATAATAGCGTTGGTGGCAAAGGTCTCTTCCAATTTTAGCTCCCGGAAATCGGAAAAAACGGCGTTGACTGATGATTTATCAACCACTTTCAGTTTTTCCTGAATCTCCTGCCATTTTTTCACATAACCCTGATATAATTTCCCCCAATGAATTTCAATTGTCTTTTGGGAGATTCCCTTTAATTCCTTAAAAGGCAAATTTTTAACTTCAGAATATTGTTTCGCCATAATCCTAGCAACACTCCTTAGGCATACCATACTCTTTCCTCTCTTTGAACTCTTGCTTTTTACCGATATTCCATTGCTGGACCGGCCTTAAATACCCGACAATTCTTGAGTAAACCTCGCAGGACTGATAATTTTTTAATTCTTTGGATTTTTCAAAACAATCCTGACATTTAAAAACATTGAGCTTCTCTCCCCCATTTTCGTAAGCTAAAAGGACTCCATTTTTAATTTCTTCTCCCTCCAACTTCATTTCTTTCTGGCAGTCGTGGCAGAAATTCTTTTCCTGATCTACAATTTTTACAAGTGCCATAAAAATAAATTTGATAGTGATTAATTTTTCCGACCTTTACTTTTGTATGCTCTAAAATGCCGCATTTTTCAAAAATATCAAAAATTTTACCGCACTCCTGGCAGAAAAAATGACCGTGCGGAGACAGATCGCTGTCATATCTGCTTACGTCGCTGGGAATTTCCATAACCTGGCCTCTTTCTTTTAAACTTTTAAGATTTCGGTAAACTGTTCCGCGGGAAATCCGGGGCAGTTTCTTTTTTACGGCTGAATATATAATTTCCGCCGAAGGATGGGTCTTGACGCTTCTTAAATAATCAAGAATAAATCTATTTTGATTAGTAATCATTCTTATTTAATTATAAGTCCTAACAGAACAGGCCGTCAATAGACGGCCTGTGGATAACTTTGACTTACAGTATTATTCCGTAAACCTGAAATAAAATATGAAAAACTATATGAATTATTATCAAAAAAACCAGTGAGATTCTGGTATATTTGTGATATTTTACTAATTTGTTTCGGAATTTTCGCAAGGGTCCCCAGTTTAAAGAGTTGTACCACCAGCAGGTAGAGAGATCGATAAAAAATACTATCGTTAACAAAACGGCAATCCAAAAAAGTAAATCTTGGCCGAAAATTAAAGTCGGTTCCATCTTATTCAATAATTAAACTGCCTTCCATGCCAGCTGCTTTATGGCCGGGGATTGAACAAAAAATAGCGTAGGTTCCCGAGGCAGGAGCGGTAAATTCAATAATATCTTCTTTGCCGCTGCCGATTGTCTTGGCGCTAACTCCCAACCCTTCAATAACTAAATTATGGGAAGCGCTTCCCTTGTTTTGGAAAGTTATTTTCACTTTTTCTCCGGCCTTAACTGTAATTGAAGAAGGAGAAAAAGAAAATTCAGTTCCAATAATCGTAATTTCTTTAATAGTTTCTGCGGCACCCTCTTCTTTTTCAAAGGTTATTTCAATCTTGTCTTCATTCTGCATCGCATAATTTTCGAACTCGCCATTTTCTTTGCCATTAACCAGCATTTTTAATTGCCCTTCCTGTCCAGAACACTTATCAAAAATACAATCTTTATTAAATGTTTTTCCCCAAATTTGAAAGAACTTACCAAGTTTAATGTCGTCTTTTTTGACTAAACCGGCGAATTCCATATGAATAACATTATCTCGATCATGTGTGTGTGTTGGATTATGAGGAAGATTTTCAAGACCAAGGCCAGCCGGAATTTCCTGCGCTTCGCCCAAAATTTTGATAGTTAAATTACTGTGCCAATGAAGACCGTTTCTGGTTATAATATCGGAATCAGGAGAAGAAAATCGAGAAAACAAAAACCAACCGACAATCAGAACTCCCAAAATAATTGAAATAATTTTAAACATCAAATTTTTATTATACGCCGCAACCGCCGCCACTAGACGGCGCTTCCTGCAAAAGACCATTAGTTGTTAACCACTGCCTGACTCTCTGCCAACCCTGGGGGGTAGAAAAATCCTTACCAGCAATCGTCCTACCGTCAACATTATTCCAGTCCTTGTTTTCAGCCGCCTTAAAATAAGTGGCTATATCCAAGTATGTTTGCGGAAACCAGAAAGAATTAAAATATTTATAAGCTTCAAAAATTTCATCAACTGTCGCTCCTTGACTGGCCATAAGCTCTCCTAAAGCCAAAGCTGCCATACCATGATTGCAATCGGGAAAAGATACCGGGTTAGAACAGCATGGCCGATAAGAATTATCAGCAAAGTCATTTAAAATAGCTTGCTGCGAGGAGTTTAATTTAATTAATTCAAATTTAGAATAAAGATCAATGGCGTCTTTTTTCCCCAAGGTCCAGCCGCCGGTTGATGCAAAATTTCCAATCTGGTCTGCTCCGTATTTTGTCATCGCGCCTTCATCCAAAATTATATTTTTATTAGCTAATCCCAAAGCCCAAAAAAAATTCAAAAGGAAATAAGAATTTTCCGGGGTGATTTTTATTTTTTCATTGGATCCCTTAGTTAAAATTTTAATTTGTTCCGGGGTTAAAGGCCGTCCCCCTTCTTCATAAAGAGCTTTAATTTTATCAAAATCAATGGCGCCGACGGCTAAAAGTTGGGGGCCCAAATTCCCATAACTGACACTTGTCGTAAAACCTTCAACAGGGTTAATGTTTTCCAAAATATCTGAAGCGTCTGTCGTTGGATTAACCAAAGCTGCTTGGGTTTTCTTTTGGAAAGTGAAACCGAAATCAAATTTATGACTGATAGCCGGCAGATAAACGACTAAAAATAAAAGAACGAAGCCGACAAAGGCCGGCCAGATTGGTAATTTTTTATTACATGATTGTCCGCTGATGGATTTTGCCGAACTAAACGCCGTGTATCCTAAAAGTCCCAAAGCAATAACTTTAATTTCCAGCCCCTGAAAGGGAAAAGCCGCCAATCCCCCGCCGACTCCCAAAAGCGAAATCAAAAAAGCTCCGCAAACAGGACAGCCGGTGGACATAGCCCCCAAAAATCCCGAGATTAAACCATTGCCTAAATTAGCCGGATTTTGGCTGATTCTATTTTTCCATTGCCAAATAAAAAAAGTAAAAATTAAACCAAAAAGCAAACTTATGATAACGCTGGATATGATTGAAGCCCAGTTGTAAAAAGCGGTATTGGAATCAAAATAAACCTTAAAAGTAGTTGATTGGGAAAAAATAAAATAATAAACCGCCAGCAGATTGAAACTCAAACTGACAGCCAAAAAAATATAAAGCGATTCTTTAAATACAATTTTAATCGCCGAAATGATATTTTTTATCATTGCAATTTTGACAGCTCGGCGGTTAGTTCTTTGTTCCTATTTCCCATATAAGGGTCGTCTAGCGTATAACGGACAATCCCCTCTTTATCAATTAGATAATAAGTATGGCCGGGAAACATTCCCCTGTGCATTGTGGACTCAAGGGTTAGGGTATCATACTGCCTTGAAACTTTGGATCCGGTATCAAATAAAACTTTGGCCCCCTTTAAATATGGCAAGTCTTTTTGGGCGTCCACCCACTGCTTAGATGAATCAACCACTATTGAATAAGCGACGGTATTTTCCGCATTTAATTTATCCAGCTCCACTACTTGATCAAGGCAAGCAGGATAACACATCAAGCCCTCGTTAAAAAATAAAATAACGTTTTTACCTAAAAGCGAACTTAGAGCAACTTGATTTCCATCCATATCGGGCAAAGTGAAATCCGGGGCTTTTTGGCCGACAGCATTTTTATAACGAAATTGCTTATTATCGGTAACATCGCCCGAACCATTATCTTTCTTGCTTTGAGATAATAAAATTCCGGCTAAAATTAAACCGATGAAACCCGCAATTCCGATAACTAAAAAAATATTTTTATTGCGCATATTTATGATTTTTT
>JBBTTI010000026.1:0-17640 GCA_038078735.1 Patescibacteria group bacterium
TTTAACAAGCAAAAGATCATGCCATCATTAACGCCATTGCCCGTATTAAAGCCTGTACAGAGAAAAAGATTTATCTGGGAAATTTGAGAGCCAAACGCGACTGGGGATTTGCTCCGGAATATATTGAAGCGATGTGGCAAATGCTTCAACAGCCCCTTCCTGATGATTTTGTCGTTGCCACCGGCGAGGCTTATTCGGTGGAAGAATTTTTAAAGGAAGCGTTTGAATATGCCGGATTTGGCGATTGGAAATCATATGTGGAAATTGACCAGCGATATTTCCGTCCGGCCGAAGTGGAAGTTCTGATCGGCGATGCCAGAAAAGCCAACGAAAGATTCGGTTGGGAGCCAAAAATTAAATGCAAAGATCTTGTAAAAGTTATGATTGACTCTGATTTTCGGGCGATAGGCTTAACGCCACCGGGCGAAGGAGATAAACTATTAAACGAAAAATTTCCTAATAGATGGTGGAAAGTTGATTAAAGTATTATGGTAGATTTAAAAACAAAGAAAATTTTAATTACCGGAGCCGACGGTTTTTTGGGCAAACATCTGGTTAAAAATTTATTGGAGAAAAGAAAGGTCCCAAAAGAGAACCTGTTTTTACCGTCTTTCAAAGAGTTAGATTTGAGAAAATGGGAAGATTGCCAGAAGGCGGTAAAGGGGCAGGATATCGTTATCCATCTGGCGGCTAAAGTCGGAGGGATCGGTTTGAATAAGGAAAAGCCGGGCGAGTTGTTTTATGACAATATTATTATGGGTATCCAGCTGATGGAGGCTTCCAGGCAGGCAGGGGTAGAAAAATTTGTGGCTATCGGCACGATTTGTTCTTATCCTAAATTTACGCCGACTCCTTTCAAAGAAGAAAATTTATGGCAAGGTTACCCCGAAGAGACTAATGCTCCTTATGGTTTGGCGAAAAAAATGCTTTTAGTTCAAGGGCAGGCCTATAGGCAGCAATACGGATTTAATGTCATTAATCTTTTGCCGGTTAATATGTACGGGCCAGGCGATAACTATGATCCGAAATCATCTCATGTCATTGCCGCCTTGGTTAAAAAAATTCACGAGGCAAAAAAAGAAAGCAAGGATTATATTGAGGCTTGGGGCACGGGCAGTCCGACTCGAGAATTTATGCGCGTAGAAGACGGGGCGGAAGGGATTATTTTAGCCGCTGAAAAATATGATAAACCGGAACCGATAAATTTGGGTTCGGGCCGGGAAATTTCAATTAAAGATTTAACTCAATTAATATGCCGATTAATGGGCTTTAACGGCGAGATCCGTTGGGATACTTCAAAACCTGACGGCCAGCCCCGGAGACTATTGGATATTTCAAAAGCTAAAGAAGAGTTTGGTTTTGAAGCAAAAATAGATTTTGAAGCCGGCCTTGAGGATATTATAAAATTTTATGAATATTAAAAGTTTCAGCGGCATTAAGGAGTTTTTCCTTGATAATAAGACCGTAAAACAGACGCTATTCAAAAATACGGCTTGGATGGTAATTGCCACGGGTTTAGACCGGTTATTAAGGTTGGCTTTATTTATTTATGTTGCCAGAATTTTAGGGGCGACTGAATATGGAAAATTTAGTTTTGCCTTGGCTTTTATTTCTTTGTTTGTTATCTTCTATGATTTCGGCTTGCCCTCAATTGTTACCAGGGAATTTTCCAGAGAAAAAGATAAAAAAGAAGAATTTTATTCCGTTATTTCTTTGAAAATATTATTAAGCTTAACCGCTTTGATTCTTATTTGGCTGACCTCCTTCTTTGTTGCCGACACCCCTGAAGTCAGAAGAATAATTTTCATTCTGGCCGTTTTCAGTATGATAGATGGTTTTATCAGTATTTTGTATGCTTTTTTCCAAGCTTTTCAAAAAATGGAATATAGGGCGTTAATAGAAATTATCCAGGCGATACTGATAACCGGCATCGGTTTTTTCGTCCTTTTTAATTTTCCTTCAGTTGAAAATTTAAGCAATGGTTATTTAATTGCCGCATCTTTGACCTTATTTTTTGCTTTAGTTTTTTTCCATTTTAAATTTTTACCCCTAAAAATCGCTTGGCAAAAATCAGTCTGGCAAAAATTTTTAACAATGTCTTGGCCTCTTGGATTGGGCGCTTTATTCGGAGTTATCAATAATTATGCTGACTCGGTAATGATGGGTTCCTGGAACATGTTCGCCGAAACCGGCTGGTATAACGCAGCTTTTAAAATAACAACCGTGTTGATGATTCCGGGCGCTTTGATTTCCCGAAGTTTTTATCCCGTTTTAAGCGGTTTTTTCAAAGAATCAAAAGAAAAATTCCAAAAGGCTTGGAATTATCAAATGGATATAATGATTTTTTTGGCCGTTCCATCATTTATTGGAGGAATAATTTTTGCCCCCAAGATTATTTATTCTTTCTATCCGGATAATTTCATCCCTTCAGTTTTAACGCTTCAAATTTTAATTGTCGCCGCCGCTGTTATTTTTATTCATCGTCCGCTTTATGACGCAATGGTCGCTTCCAATCAGCAGAAAAAGATTTTTTGGATTACTGCCTTAACGTCAATAGTTAATATTGTTTTAAATTTAATTTTAATTCCCCGATACAGCTTGTACGGAGCAGCTGCCGCTACGGTCGCCGCTAATATTTTAACCGTTTTAATATTTTTAAAATATACGATGAAATTCACTCCGATTTCGCCGTTTCAGCTGAATTTTCTTTACACTTTTTTCTTAGCGGCAATTTCCAGTTTTTTAATGTATATGGCGATCAAACAGCCGTTAATTTATAATTTTAATATTTTCCTTTTTTTAATTATGGGAAGCGTGACTTATTTTCTGGCTTTTTTCGGTTTAAGATATATTTTTAAATCATTAAGTTTATATGGCTCCAATAAATAAAAAATCAAAAATCGGCATAATAGGGGTAGGCTACCTTGGGGGGGCGGTTAAGTATTGGTTTGATAGGGAAAATTTTCAGTCCTTTTTTTACGATAAATACAAGGGAGTCGGGTCTCTTCAGAACATTAATGAAGCGGAGATAATTTTTATCTGTCTTCCGACCCCCTTTATTAAAGAATTTGATGATTCGGCAATATTGGAAATTTTGCCGAAAATCAACGGCCAAAAAATTATAGTTATAAGGTCTACTGTTTTGCCCGGCTCTACTGAAAGTTATCAAAAAAAATATCCTCAGCATAAATTTCTGATGAATCCGGAATTTTTAAGGGCGAAAACCGCTATTCAGGATTATTTGAATCCGGAAAGGCAAATAGTGGGATTTACTGAAAAAAGCAAAGATATTGCCAAAGACATTTTGGCGATATTGCCCAAAGCTCCTTTTGAAAAAATCATTAAAGTGACTGAAGCCGAGTTGATTAAATATTTTGGCAATCTTTTTCTAACCAATAAGGTGATTTTTGCCAATCAAATGTACGATCTTTGCCAAAAATTAGAAATTAATTATGAAATGGTCAAAGAATGCGCCGGCGCAGATTCGCGGATAGGCAAGAGCCATCTTGATGTTTTTACCGATGGTTATAGGGGATATGCCGGCGCATGTTTCCCGAAGGACACCAGGGCTTTTATCCAATTTGCCGAAAAATTAGGAATGGAACCGAAGCTTTTTAAGACGATGGAAGAGATTAATGAAAAATTAATTAACGGCAACAAAAATGAACAATGCTAAGGTAATTTTATTGACCGGCGGCGCCGGGTTTATCGGCTCGCATTTGGCCAAGAGATTAATCAATGAGGGATATTCGGTTATTTGCCTTGACAATTTCAGCGATTTTTACAGTCCGGCGCTGAAAGAAGATAATATTAAAAAATTAAAAGAAAATCCGAATTTTATTTTGGTCAGGGGCGATATTTTAGACAGAGATCTGTTGGAAAAAATCTTTGCCGGCGGGCAAATTTCAAAAATAGTCCATTTGGCCGCCATCCCGGGAGTCAGGCAATCTATAAAAGATCCTTTCAGCTATATTGACGTTGATATCAAGGGAACGGTTAATCTTTTAGAAATGGCAAAAAAATATCAGATTAGCCGTTTCATTTTTGCCTCTTCTTCCACTGTTTACGGCCAAGACTCAAAAACTCCTTTTTCTGAAGAGGAAAAAAATCTTATTCCCATTTCGCCTTACGGCGCGAGCAAGCTGGCGGCTGAAGAATTTTGCCGAACTTACAATAAGCTTTATAAGATTCCAATTACTGTCTTGCGTTATTTTGCTGTTTATGGGCCGAAACAAAGGCCTGAATTGGCCCTTTATAAATTTACAAGATTGGCAAAGCAGGGAAAACCGATTCAGAGATACGGCTCCGGCGAATCTGCCAGAGATTATACTTACATTGACGATATCGTTGACGGAACAATGATGGCTGTTGAGAAAAAATTTGATTTTGAAATTTTTAACCTCGGTAATTCAAATCCGACAAAATTGAAAGACCTTATCGGACTGCTGGGAAAGAAACTTGGAATAACTTTAAAAATTGAAGAATTGCCGGATCAGTTGGGAGATGTTCCGTTAACATACGCCGACATATCCAAGGGGAAAAAATTGTTGGGTTGGGAACCAAAAGTTTCTTTGGAACAAGGGATTGAAAAATTTTTAGCTTGGCATAAAGAATATGGCAATATATAAAGAAATCAATAAATGGCGAAGAAGATGGAATTTTTGGCGGGAAATTCTTAAAAGGAAAGATGCGTCTTTTCTGATCTATCGGCTGAAATGGGAACTGGCGGCCAGATTCAAATATCCTTTAAAATTTCCCGTCCATATTGATTTGGAAATAAACAGCAACTGCAATTATAGATGCGTTTTCTGCCCCCACGGCACCGGAGAAATGAAAAATGATATGCCTATCATGTCTTTTGAAACAGCCAAGAAAATTTTGGATGAATTGGCCAAAAACAAGGTTTATTCAATAAAACTTAATTGGCGGGGAGAGCCGGCTTTGCATCCTGATTTAGCTGAAATCGTATCTTATGCCAAAAAAGCCGGCATTAAAGAGGTCCAAATTAATACCAACGGATTTTTGTATGACGAGCAGAAAATCAGAAATTTAGTTAAAGCCGGCATTGACAGAATTATCTTTTCAATTGACGCCACTACTCCGGAGCTTTATTCTCAAATCAGGGTTGGAGGAGAGTTTAATAGAGTGGTGAATAATATTAAGACCTTTGACAGGATCAGGAAAGAATTGAAACAAGACAAGCCTTTTATAAGAGTCCAGATGGTTAGGACGGAAGTGAATAAACATCAGGTTGAGGATTATAAAAAAATGTGGCAGGGGATTGCCGACGATATCAGATTTTCCGACGTTACTAACCGGGGGCAAGGAGACAGCCTGCAAGTCGGCGACCAAATTTCAGTCGGCAGAGTCTGTTGCCCCCAGCCTTGGCAGAGGATGATGATTGCCTGCGACGGAAAAGTGATGCTCTGCTGTTCCGATTGGTTCGGCGATTATATTATCGGCGATATAAACGAGAATTCTTTGAAAGAAATTTGGAACGGTCAAAAATTAAAAGTCGTAAGAAAAATGTTAAAACAAGGAAACTTTAATTTTAAGCCCTGCAAGGATTGTTGGGTAAAAGAAAGTTATCTTTGGGAAAAAATATGAAAGATATAAGCCAAGGAGATATTCAAAATAATTTAAAATTAGTAGTCGCTTCCACCGGCGAATTTAAAGTGGAAAACAAAAATTTTGTTTTGAAAAACAACAGCTTTGTTGTCATCGGCGGACCCTGTCGGATTGAATCTTTAGAACAAATGGAGGCTTCGGCTAAAGCGATTAAAGCTAATGGATTAAAATTCATCAGAGCCGGAGCTTTCAAACCCTGCACTTTTCCCTATGCTTCCGGCGGAATGGGCGAAGGAGGATTAAAAATTTTGAAAGAGATTGCCGATAAATACGACTTGATCAGCGTTTCAGAAATAATGGCTGTAAGCCAGATTGATTTGGGAATAAAGTATGTGGATGTTTTTCAGATAGGAGCAAGAAATATGCAGAATTATAATTTATTGGAAGCTATCGGCAAAACGGGCAAACCGGTTATTCTGAAAAGGCATCCGGGTTCCAGTTTGAGAGATTTACTGGGAGCTGCCGAATGGCTTTTAGCTAATGGCTGTAAATATTTGATGGTTTGCGAAAGAGGGATTACGGTTCCTTACACTCATGATGTGAACGCAAGGTGGCTGCTGGATATTCAGATAGTGCCGGCGATAAAAAGAATTACTAAAATCCCGATAATCTTAGACGTAAGCCATAGTTCGGGTACCAGGGCCTTTATTCCTTATTTGACAACTGCGGTGGCGGGTTCCGGAGCTGACGGCCTGATGATTGAGACTCACCCTGAACCGGATAAATCCCAAAGCGATAAAGACCAGATTATTGATTTTGAAAGCTTTAAACAATTAACCGAAAAGGTCAAGAAAATAACCAATGTTTTAGATAAAAAAGTTGTATAGTATGGAAAAAATAGCATCTATTATTATCAGAACAAAAAACGAGGAAAAGCTTTTAGGCCAGTGTCTGACAGCGGTTTTTAATCAGAACTTCAAAGATTTTGAAGTAATTATCGTCGATTCCGGAAGCACAGATAAAACTTTGGAAATCGCCGGGCAGTTTCCGGTAAAAATTGTGAAATATAATCACGGCCAGGATACTTTCAAACCGGGCAAAGCTTTGAATTTGGGTATTCAAAACTCTTCCGGTAAATACATTGTGATGCTATCGGCCCATTGCATACCGGAAAACAACCAGTGGTTAGAAGAGCTTTTAGAAGATATGGGGCCTGAAGAGGTGGCCGGAGTTTACGGCAATCAAAAATCTACGGCCGATACCGATAATATTGATAAGCTTGATTTATTGCTGTTTTTCGGACCTGAAAAACGGATTCAAAAAAAGGGAAGTTTTTTCTACTTTCATAATGCCAACAGCGTGATCAGAAGATCGGTTTGGGAGGAAGTTCAGTTTGACGAAACCATTCGCCATTATGAAAAAATTCCTTGGGCAAGGAAAGTCATTAACAAAGGCTATGTTTTAACTTACACTCCTAAAGCCGCGGTTTCTCATTGGCATGGGATTCATCAACACACTATGGATGCTCAAAGAGCCCAGGAAAGAGCCGGCAGAATTGTCGGCATATTAGAAAATGGTTTCAAAGAGAAAAAAGTTGCCGGAATTATTCCGGCTAAAGGCAAAATAGAATATCTCGGCGGCAAGCCATTGATTGAATATACTATTTTGCAGGCTTTAAGTTCAAAATGTTTGAATTTTGTGGCAGTAACTACCGATAATCCGGAAATTGCCGACATTGCCAGAAATTTGGGAGTCCAGCATATATTTATTTATCCTCCCGAATTAACCGAAGAGCGCGTGGAGATAGGAGATGTTCTGAAATATGCAATTTCCCAGTTTGAAAAAATGGAGATTGCGCTGGATATCGTGGCCTACATCAGTCCGACTTATCCTTTCAGACCTAACGGCCTGATTGATGAAGCAATCGGTAAATTAATAAATGGCGGATACGACAGCGTTTTGCCGGTTCTACCCGAATACCGCGCCTGTTTTATTAAAGAAGAGGGACGCTTAAAAAGATTAGATGCGGGATATGCTCCCAGCAAGTTTAAAAATCCTATTTTAATGGGGCTTTCCGGTCTTGTCACGGTTTCTTATTGCGAGGCCGTTAAAAATGGCAAAGACAGATTGGGCAAGAAAATCGGCACAATAGAGATTAATAATCTTCTTCATTATATTGATGTTGGCAAAGCAAAAGCCAAAGAAATAGCTGAAATATTAATAAAGCAAATATGAAAAATGTCGTCGCAATCATTTTAGCCCGGGGCGGATCAAAAAGAATTCCCAGAAAAAATGTCCTGCCCTTGGCCGGCAAACCTTTGATTGCCTACACTATAGAGGCGGCAAAAAGATGCGGTTTGATTAACAGAATTATTGTTTCAACTGATGACGACGAAATTGCTGAAGTTTCCAGAAAATACGGGGCGGAGACGCCTTTTAAAAGGCCGTCCGAGTTGGCTGGTGACACGGTTTTAGCCGAACCTTGTTTAAAGCATGCGGTGGAATGGCTGGAGCAAAACGAAAATTACAAAACCGACATCGTGGTTTATTTACAAACAACCGATATTTTCCGGCCAAAAGGAATAATTGAAAAGGCAATCAGAAAATTATTGGAAAACGATAATTTAGATTCGGTTTTTTCAGCCGTTAAAACCCACAAGAATTTTTGGAGAAATAGAAATGGAGATTTCGAAAGATTGGCCGCAGATATTCCTTACGGCCAAGCAAGTCAGCAAAGGGAGCCGCTTTACAGAGAAGATACGGGAATTGTTTTAGCGACCAGAGTTGAGGTAGTAAAAAATTTAAAGAGAATCGGCGAGAAAATCGATATTGTGATTAACGAATGCGAGATAAATTTTGTGGACTTGCACGATCAGTTTGACTTCTGGCTGGCCGAAAAATGCATTAAAAAACTGAAAGAAGAAAATAAAATTAATTTATACGAGCTATGACAAAAGTTTTGCTTATACCGGCGAAAAGGGATTTTGCCAGATTCATACCCCTTGGGGTCGCTTACTTGGCGGCTTATTTGGAGCGGGAGAAATATGATGTCAAGGTTTATGACGAGCTTCCTGATTCAGTTCCATTCAAAGAGTTTTTGAAAGAATTCAAGCCCGATGTTGTCGGGATTTCCTGTATGACTGCTACTTTTGGCAAGGCGGAAAATCTGGCTAAAGAAGTAAAAAGTTATAAAGCCGATCTACCGGTTATTTTTGGCGGGATACATCCAACTTCGGCTCCAAAAGAAACTTTGCAAAATAGTTTTGTTGATTTTGTGGCAATGGGAGAGGGCGAAGAAACCTTTGCCGAACTTTTAAAAGAATTGGAAACGGGCAATGCTGATTTTTCAAAAATAAAAGGCTTGGCTTTTAAAAAAGACGGAGACGTTGTTATTAATGAAAGGAGACCCTTGATCAAGGATTTAGATTCTTTGCCTTTGCCCGCCCGCCATTTATTTAATATGGATTATTATACCCAGAGATGGAACTGGCCAAGAGGCCATTGGTTAAAAACCGCTAACTTGATGTCCAGCCGCGGCTGCCCGTATTCTTGCACTTACTGCGCCAGCAAGGTCATGTTCGGCATTACTTTCAGGGCAAACAGCGTCAAAAAAACAATGGAAGAAGTAAGCGAGCTGGTTGATAAATACGGATTTGAGTGCGTTTCTTTTTCCGACGACACTTTTGCTATTGATAAAAAAAGAGCGATAGAGGTGGCTCAAGAAATGCACAAAAAATATCCCGGTCTTTTGTTCAGGGTCCAGTTGAGAGCCAACACTTGCGATGAAGATTTGATCGCCGAATTTAAGAAAGCAAACTGTATTCAGGTTGATATCGGCGTTGAATCGGGATCGGAAAGAGTGCTAAAGCTTATTGATAAAAAAATTACGCCGGAACAGGTAAAAAAAGCTTTTGCCACGGTAAAAAAATACGGCATGGGTTCTTCGGCTACTTTTATTATCGGCATTCCCGGAGAGACTATTGAGGATATAAAAATGTCAGAAGAACTGGCAAAAGAGATTGATTCGGATTACACCCAGTTTTTCATTTTGACTCCGTATCCCGGCACTCCCATATATAACTTTGCCATGGAAAATGATTTGTTTTTGAATCCCGATCACAGCATGGATGATTTCAGACACGGAGGGGAAAACTTAAAACCGATGCTGAAAGTTTCTTTGACTCCCGAACAATTAATAATTGAAAGAGATAGGTTAAACAGCCAGTTTGTTGACAAGGCTGTCACTAATTTTTTGAATTACGATAACTTCATTAAAGACTTGGCTGAAGGCTTTATTAAAGATCCGGATAAATTCAAAGAATACACAAAAATTTTGAAGGAAACCGGCAGCATCGGCCGGGCTTTGAAAGTCGCCATGCCCCATAAGCTTTGACGGAATATATGTTTAATCAATCGCCATCATTCAGTGTAAAGGGAGAAAAATTTAATGTCATTATATTGGCATCGGGTTTGGGTTCAAGATTGGGCCCGGAAACAAGCCAAATACCAAAACCCCTAGTTAGTTTGGATAAAGAAGGCACGAAGTCCATTAATTATTTAATGGAGAAGTTCCAGTATCTGGCAGAAAGAATGATTATTACTACCGCTTATTGCGCCGACCTTCTGGAGTATTACTTAAGGGGAAAATACGAAATCTTGAACCCGATTTTTAGCCGCGAAAATGTTTCCGAACTGAAAAGCCCTGGCCGGTCATTAGTTTTCGGGCTAGACCACGCTTTATCAAATCTGCCGACAATTGTGATATTCTGCGATTATATTATTGAAGATTATATTCCGGTTGACAATGATGCTTTGTGCGTCAGTCAGGCGCCCCAGCCGCCTTATATTGTTGACCCTTATCCCAAAAGCATTCCGGTTATTGAAGAGGGGATTATTATTGATTTAATTCCTAATGCTAATCTTCAGGAAAAAAGATACGGCGGTTTCCCCGGCATAGGAATTTTTCATAATACCTTATTATTAAAATCAATTGCTTATAGCAAAGCCCAGGAGAAAAATTTAGATGTTGCTTATGATTTTGACATTGTTAAAGAATACGTTAAAAATGTTAAAACCACGCCGATTTACATTTCTAAAATGTATGAATTTGGAACCATAGAAATGTTAAAACAAGTAAGGGAAAAAGACAATAGCAATGATGCAAATAACTGAAAGTATTATTAATAGAATAAACCAACTCAAAGAACAGCCGATTTTGGTTGGGATTTCCGGCCGGGCTGGTTCCGGTAAATCAACTATTGCCCAGAAAATAAAAGAAGAGTTAAGCAATCGGGGAATAAATTCAATTTTTTATTCTGGCGACTGGCGTTTCCGACTGGACTCCCAAACAAGAAAAAAGTTTATTGAAGAAAAATGGCTGACTGGTCTTGACGAATATCTAAGAGCAATCAATCAGTTTAATTGGTGGGATTTTGAGAAAATCAGAGAAGATTTAACTGCTTTTAAAAAAAGAGAAAGTATTTTAATCAAGAACGGCTACGATCGGGAAACCGGTAAAAAAGATAATATTATTGAATTAGCGAGTTTAAAAGAGGGAGGAGTGATTTTTTATGAAAATTGCATTTTAGGAGGCAGTGAAGTTTTAAGCAATCTTGATATTATTATTCTTTTAAATACGCCCGACAATGTCTGCTTTCAGCGATTAGTTGAAAAAGATTCAAAAAGAAGGACTTTTCCCGAGATTCTGGCCCGGGAACTAATGACTTTTTACAGCGAGAACATCTTTTTTAAGTTTCTTTTGGAAAAATTCCCCCAAAAATTATTAGTTTGTGATTCAAATGGAATAATTGGCGAATTTCTTCAGATTGCTGAGGTTAGCTATGTTCCAGTTCCTATTTTTTTCCCCAAAGAAACAAAAAATTTAAAGGGCGCTATTTTTTGCGATTTAGACGGCACCTTGATAAAGCATGTGCCGGTTCCCTCGGAAACCGGCGAAGAAATTGAAATTATAGAGGGTTCAGCGGAAAAATTGAAAGAGTTTAAAGAAAAAGGATATTATCTGATTTTAGTCACTTCTAGACCTCATTACAAGACATTTAGCATTCTTAATAAATTAAAATCTTTTGGAATGGAGTTTGACCAGATTATTTCTGATTTGCCGGTCGGCGCCCGTCATCTTATTAACGACAGCAAGGACCAGGAAGTCAGGGCTGTTTCCCATTCCTTGGAAAGAAATAAGGGGATTAGAGATGTAAGAATTGATTAAATAGCATGGAAAAAGAAATTAAGCAAAAAAATATTTTATTAATTTCGCCGACCGACTTCCAGGAAATGGCTCAAGTGAAATGGCTGAGTCCGCCCTTGGGAATAATCAGATTGGCCGGCTTTTTGAATGATAACGGGCACTGTACGGAATACATTGATACTAATTTTTGGCTGGCTGCGGGAAAGAAAAATTTTTTAGAAGAAAAATTAAAGAATAAAAAATGGGATATTATTGGATTTTCTATTTTGGACGATACATTGTTGAATGATATTGAAAATATCTATTTAGCAAGGAAAATTTGCCCCGGGGCATTGCTGATTGCCGGAGGTATTGAAGCACAATTTAATTATCAAACCATTTTGGACAAAACTCCTTGTAAAATCGTTATTCTTGGCGAGGGAGAAATTCCTTTTTTGAAATTGGCCAATGAAGAGCCACTGGAAAAAATTCCTGGGATTGTGGTTAGATATGACGCTCTCCCCCTTAGCAAAGAATTGTTTTGGCAGGTTACAACATCAATAGAATGGGAAAAGATACCCTATGAGGAATATTGGGATTTTTATTTGGAGAAATATAAAGGAGAATTAAATGAAGAAAGGTTAAAACAGATTCATACAATAAGGATTTTCACCAG
Organism: Patescibacteria group bacterium; assembly: GCA_038078735.1. Classification (GTDB taxonomy): domain Bacteria; phylum Patescibacteriota; class Minisyncoccia; order Minisyncoccales; family CAZWNE01; genus JBBTTI01. The sequence goes on from JBBTTI010000026.1 coordinate 12,429, forward strand.
AAATCGTTGTCCAATACAATGTAAGTTTTGTTGTTCTACGAACCAGCTTACTTGGGCAGCTGGAAAAGACGTTGTGCCGGTGATTGATGTAATTTCAGATGGCGAAAATTTAGTCAGTTTAATTAAAAGAATTAAAAAAGCCCACCCCAGGTTAAGAACCGTTTATTTTACCGATGATGAATTTTGTATGAACTCCAATGCCGTGACTAAACTTTGTCAAAATATAATTAAGAAAAGTCTTGATTTGAGTTTTATATGTTTGGCCCGCATTGACCGGCTTAACGAAGAAGTTATTTCTTGGATGGCAAAAGCCAATTTCAGAGTGATAAATATCGGCATAGAATCTTTTTCTCAAAAAGTTCTCAATGAATTTAACAAAAAATATAATACAGAAATTGTAGCAGAAAAATTAAATTTACTTAAAAAATACGGCATCCATCCCTTTATCAGCATTATCTTGATTTCGCCGAACAGTTCTCTGGACGATATTGAAATTACGGTTAATAAAACTTTGGAATATATTAAAGACGGTTTGGTTACGGCCTCCATTGCTTTGGCCTGCATTCCTTTAAAGGGCTCTGTTTTTAACGAAGAATATTTTGATTTTATAACAGAAGTTGTTGATATCCCCGGAACACGCTATAAAATAAAAAAGCCGATAAACATTTTGGCTAACGACCCTTATGTCAGGGAAGCGCAATTGAAATTTTACCGTCAGATTAACAGGGAAATCAAAGAAAGGATTGCCAAAGATGGCATTTCTCATCCTACTTCCGCCAGGCAAGCCCAAATTCGGCTGGAATTTATGAAAAATATCATTAAATCGATTCGGGAAAAATACGGTTTAGAATTCGGCCTTATTTACGAGATTCCAGAAAAGAAAGGCGAATTAATGGCAAGCAGGGCTTTACTTGGTGTAGAAAAAGACATTTATCAGGGTATATAAAATTATGGAAGAAAATTATAAAAAAACAGTTTTTTTCGGGCCGTTTGTTGGAGAATTTGGCTGGGAATTGTTGTTTTGGCACGGCTGGGTAAAAAGATTGTGTAGAACGCGCTACAAAGACTGCTATAAAATAGCCTGCAGTTTTCCCGGTCGCTACCCATTTTACCCAGAGGTTGATGCATTTTGGCCATTGCCAGATGAGTTTTTAAAATTTCCCATATCTTCAAGGAATTATATTACCGATTATTGGAACAAAGGGAAGCCCGAAGCAACCGTACCCGCTAACCTTCCGGATGTTTGGCCACGATTAAAAAGGGTTATTGCAGATTTCCAAAAAAAGCTTCCAAAAGACACTGAATTTATACATCCTTGGACCTATCGATACGACAAAGAAGATAAAAGACATTATGGGGTGGATAAAAAATACACCCCTTACGCGCCACCTTATTCAAAACAAATTCTAGTAAAGATTCAGCCAACTCAAAAAGGAAGAGAGACATTAAAGAAAATAGTGAGCCCGGAAGAAAAACTGATTGTAATTTTTCCCAGAAAAAGAAATTTTAGAAGGCCAGACAAAAATTGGAAAAAAGAGAGTTATCAGCTCTTAATAAATCGAATTCAGAAAAAGCTACCTGGATACAAAATAGCTATTTTAGGCGAACCCGGCGGTGCCTTTTTTGAAGAAGGAGTTCCAAAGAATTGTCTTGACTTAATTAATGTCAACCCTTACCAAAGAATGGACATCCATTTAGCAGCCGTGAGCCAGGCGAAATTAGCCGTTGGTGGTCAGTCTGGGGGAGTCAGCTTTGCCATGGCTGGCGGAGCCAAAACAATTACATGGGGAAATGCCGTCTTCGAAAGGGTTATTGCAAAAGAGAATTATTTAAATAGCCCCTTAATTTTTTTACCTTTAAGCGATCCATCAATTGATTTAATTTTTAAATATATCAATTGGTTTATCGGGATTAACTCTATGCCCCTCGATAATCTACTAAGGATTTCTAAGATAATTTTCTATCGAATTTTTAATCCCCGATATCCTCACCTTTTTCGCTTAAGATTAAAGCAAATCTTTAAAATATGAAAAAAGAAATAAAAAAGGTAGTATTTTATGGGAGTAGCAGAACTTTCCGATCTTCCTTAATAGGCAATCTTTATGAGATCGCTCAGGTTTACCCCGTCATTTTTCTGTCGGAAGATATTAATAAAGAAACAGAAGAAATTCTCAGAGACAAAAAATTATTTCCAAAATTGGAAGAGATCATACTTTTTTATCCGCAGGCTGTTCCCTTCAAAAATATATTTCAAAATAACCGCCATTTGTATAATTTGGCGAAAAGCGTAATCAATCGCTATAAGCCGAATATTGTAATATCGGAAAGCGATTTTCTCCCCTTTGATATGTATCTGATGAGATTTGCAAAAAGAATAAAGGCGGTTACTTTCTCCATCCCGTCGGGGATCGGCAGAGACCTCAATTTAATAGGGAAAAGAGCGGATTTGGAAAACGCTTATTATAGATTTCCTAAATTTCTTCCGTTGCGCATTCGGTTTTTCTTTATCAGATGCCGAAGGTATATTGGCCATATTTTATATTACTGGCTTTTGCCCCTTTTGGTCGGAGAAAGGCCCTTCCGGGGGAAATCAAGTTTTGCGCTGTACAAAGGAAACGCGGGAATGAGAGATGCGGATTATCAGATTGCTTTTTCAAAAACGGACTCGGATGTTTATGCTGAAACAAAGGTTCCCCTTAAAAAGCTTTACATTTTAAGCCATCCGTTAGAAAGAGAAACAAAATTTTTTTTTCAGAAACATTTATTAAAATCGAACAATCATAAGGGCAATCAAAAAACGGCAACATTATTGCTTCCTTCAGACGACATCGGTTTTGGGAGCAAAGATTGTTCTTTAATCTCCGAAGAAGAAAGATTTAAAACCAGAATAAAAATAATTCGGTTAGTTGAGAGTATCCTTAAGGGTTGGAAAATTTTTATAAAACCCCATCCGGATTTTAAAAATTTTGTTGAGAGGAAAAAAATATTTGAATCTATCTTTGACAATATAGAAATTGTGAACCCCTTAGATTCGGTTGATAAATATATTGGAATGAGCGATGTCGTAATTGGAATGCCAATAGCAATCAGCACTGTTCTTTTTTATGCTTCTTTGACATCGCCTGAAAAAGCAATAATATCTCTGGATTTTGATAAAGAGATGGGAGGGGATTATTATAAAGATTTTGACGGCATAGAGTATATTGATAATGAAGATAAATTTGCCGAGATGTTGGCTTTGATTGCCGCTGATAAATATAAAAAAGCGGATAATCATAAAGAAAACGCGAACGAGAGAAAGTTCGCTGATACCATTGAAATGTTAAATTATTTATATAATATATGAAAATTTTAATAACAGGCGGTTGCGGTTTTTTAGGATCCCATGTCTGCGAACATTTCGCTAAAAAGGGAGATAAAGTCGTGGCTTTTGATAATTTAACAAAATACGAATTAGCCCGGACCGGTTATGCCACGGAAGAAGCCAGAAACTATAACTTAAATTTGGTTAAAAATTTAGGCGTGGAATTTATCAAAGGCGACGTCCGTGATTACGGGCAATTATTGGAAGCGGCCAAGGGTTGCGATTTTATCGTTCATACAGCCGCCCAGCCGGCAATGACTATTGCCTGGGAGGATCCGGATTTAGATTTTTCCACTAATGTCCAGGGCACTTTTAACGTTTTAAAGACAGCCAGGGAATACAAAATTCCGATAGCTTCCTGCGCCACCATCCATCTTTACGGCACTAAAATCAACGAAGAATTGAAAGAAGGAGAAACCAGATATTTAAGAGAGCCGGCGGAAATCAATGAAGATTATCCGACAATGACCGGAGTTTTGACTCCATTGCATGCCTCAAAGAGATCGGCCGAGATTTATCTTCAGACTTTTATTGATACTTATAAATTAACAGCGGCTAGTTTTCGTTTAACCGGAATCTACGGTCCAAACCAGTTCGGCGGGGAAGATCATGGCTGGGTGGCTAATTTTGCCATCAGAGCAATTTTAGGAATGCCGGTTAATATTTTTGGAAACGGCAAGCAGGTCAGGGATATCATTTACGCTAAAGATATAGCCGAAGCTTTCGACGCTTTCTACCAAAAAAGAAAATCCGGCATTTATAACATCGGCGGAAGTTCTAAAACAGCCATCTCTTTAATTGAATGCATTGATTTGCTGAAAAAAATTACCGGAAAAGATATCAAAGTCAATTTCGGCCCGGACAGATTCGGCGATTTGCGTTATTTTATCTGCGACACCAAAAAAGCCGAGAGAGAGCTGGGTTGGCAGGCAAAAATTTTGCCCGAAGAAGGGATTGCAAATCTGGTCAATTGGATAAAAAATAATATTAATTTGTTTAAGCAAAACACATGAAAGCATTGATTTTGGCTGGCGGAAGGGGAAAACGCCTGGGAGAATTATCTCAAGAACAAAATAAGTGCATGGTTGAAATAATGAATAAGCCCTTGATAGGCTATAGTTTGGATTGCGCCGTTCAAAATAATGTTTCGGAAATAGTTGTTGTGGTCGGTTATAGAAAAGAAGATATCATCAATGCTTTCGGCGGCGAATATAAGGGAACATCCATAAAATATGTAATTCAGGAAGAGCAGAAAGGATTGGTTCACGCCATTGAATGCGCCAAAGAAGCGATAGACAAAGAGGATTTTATGCTCCTTTTAGGCGATGAATTGATGACGGGCTCCAAACACTCGGAGATGATTAAAAAATATCGCGATAAGGGCCTTTTTGCGGCCTGCGGAGTTTTGCGGGTGGACGATGAAAGTTTAATAAAAAAGACATACGCTATCCAAGAGAAAGAAGGCAGAATTATTGATCTGATTGAGAAGCCGGATATTGAAAAAATAAAAGACACGGGCTTGATAATGAGAAACATTATGGGAACGGGCAATTGCATATTCAGCCACGAAATTTTTGATTACATTGCCAAAACCCCCATTAACCAAAAGCGGGGAGAAAAAGAGCTTCCGGATTTAATTAAATGCGCTATTAATGACGGCAGAATAGTAGAACCTGTTTTTATCTGCGATAAATATTTAAATATAAATATAAAAGAAGAAATTAAAGAGGCGGGATCGTCTTTCTTCCATTTATCTTAATATGACAAGAGTAGCTTTAATCAACCCGGGAAAAAATGGCAAATACGCGATAACCGAGCCGTTAAATTTAGGATTTATCGCCAGTTATT
>JBBTTI010000026.1:17740-21075 GCA_038078735.1 Patescibacteria group bacterium
ACATTGATGATATTCCATTGCCGGCAAGGCATCTTATGCAGATGGATTTTTATCTAGGCGCCCGCGACAGATTGCCTGACGCTTATTTTTTCCGCTTTATTCCGCCTCATACCAAAACAGCTTCAATTTTTACCAGCCGAGGTTGCCCTTATTCTTGCACATTTTGCCATAATACTTGGCGGGACGCTCCTTGGCGATTTAACAGTCCGGAAAGAGTTGTTTTGGAGATAGAACAGCTTATTAAAACCTACGGCGCAGGAGCGTTATTTTTCATAGAAGATAATTTTTTTGTCAGTAAGTCAAGAGTTCAAAAAATATGCGGCTTATTAAGAGAAAAAAAGATAAATATTATATGGGCAGCTAATGCCAGAGTAGATAATATTGATTTAGAAACACTTCAAATAGCAAGGGATGCCGGCTGTCGGGAAGTCATTTTCGGTTTTGAAAGCGGTTCTCAAAGGATTTTGGATATTTTGAACAAAAAAACTACGGTTGAGCAGAATAAAAGAGCCATAGAGCTTTGCAATGAAGCGGGCATTATACCGGCAGGATCGGTGATGATCGGCAATCCGACTGAAACAATTGAAGATATCAGGGCCACTCAGCAATTTTTAAGGGAGGTTGACACCAAGAGCATAGGGGTTAGCATCACTACCCCCTTTCCCGGCACTGAACTCTGGAATTGGTGCAAAGAAAAAAAGCTTATTCCCTTTTCTTTTAAATGGTCTGATCTTACCTTTGACAAAGTAGTTATCCCTGTTTGCGAGACTGTATCTCCCCGCGAAATAGAAAAGTTATTTACAGAAACCATGGATATTGTTTCGGAAAAATCATCTTTCGGCTTGTCTGATTTTTTAGTTAATAATTTTAGAGATCCTCGAAAAGCGGCAGTCAGAATATTCCACATTTTTAAAAATCCAAGTCGAACGTTAAAGTATATTAAAAGAATAAAATTATAAAAATAAATATCTTATTATGGGATTAAAGTCATTAACTTCAAAGTTCAATCGCGTAATGTTTCTTCTGAAGAACAAAGGTTTTAAATATACCTATAACTATCTCCACTTATACATTTTTTACGGCACAAAAAATCCTTTTATCATCAAATTTTTATACTGGCTTCAACCATATCCTTCATATCTTGAAATTGAGGTTACGACAAGATGCAATCTTAAGTGTCTGATTTGCGAACGCACTTATTGGAAGGAGGCAAATAGAGATATGAGTTTTGAAGAGTTTAAAGGCATTATCGACCAGTTTCCTAGATTAAAATGGGTTGGACTTACCGGTATCGGCGAAAGTTTTCTCAATAAAGATTTTATAAAAATGCTTAGATATGTTAAATCAAAAAACATATACATTGAGCTTTATGATAATTTTTATTTGATAGACGACAAAACCGCTAAGGAACTAATAGAAATGGGCGTAGACAAGATTTTTATTTCTTTGGACGCCGCCACCAAAGAAACTTATGAAAAAATAAGAGTCGGTTCTAATTTTGAAAGGGTTACCGATAATATCAGAAATCTTATTCGGCTAAAGAAAGAGACGGGAAAGTATTTTCCCGAAGTCGCTTTTCATTGTATAATTAATAAGCTGAACATTCATGAAATACCTCAATATATTGAATTAGCTCATTCAATCAGCCAGGGAAGCGTTGCCACCGTTCAATTAACCAGATTGCTTCACAAATTTAAAGAAATTAACGATTTGTTTACCGAGATACCGGGAGAAATTATTTTGGCGGCCGATAAAAAAGCAAAAGAACTGGGCGTCAAATTAGTATGGAACCGCGACGTGCCCGGAGCCAAGCCGCCTGTAAATTGTTGTACAGCCTGGCTTATGCCGTTTATCTTTGTTACGGGGCATGTTATCCCTTGCTGTACCGGCAATGAAGCGGGTTGCCGCGATTTCCAAAAAGCCGGAGCATTGGGCAACATTTTTGAACAGAACTTTAAAGATATATGGAACGGAGAAAAATACAAAACACTTAGAAAAATGCTGGGTCAGGGCAGGGCTCCTTTAGTCTGCAGGGATTGTTCGGCCTTTGAAACTAAAAAAAAGGAAACCTTATAATATGAAAATTTGTTTAGTTTCAGATCAATTGGTGGGATGTCATAAGACTTGGAGCGGAGCAGAGTTGGTTTGTAAACAGGCAACCGAGCTGCTTGAGAGAGAAAAACAAGAGGTAATATTTATAACGACAGAATTTGATAAAAACAGCAGCTCTCATAAGATTCTTCAAATAAAACCGTCTAAAAATATTTTTTCCCGTCTGCGGGGAATAATTTATTCTTTTCGCTATTTAAAAAAAGAAAAACCAGATATTATCCATTTTTTTCATTCAAACTATCTGTCTATTCCGGTGATGGTCAGCGCTTATATCCTGAAAATTCCGGCGATATTCACTGTTTTGGATTATTTTATAATTTGTCCGAAAAATAATCTTCGATTGGATAACGGAGAGATATGTGATAAAAAAGAAGGACTGCGTTGTTTGGGATGCGTCTCGCCGTCTAAGTTTTTTGAAAAATTTATAATAAGGATTTTTTCAAAAAATTTAAAAGGGATAATCACCTTTACCGAAACATCCCGAGCCCGTCTCATAAAACACGGGATTCCCGCAGATAAAATAAGAGTTATTTATACTTATAGTCCATCTTCTACCAGTATAAGAAACGAAATTATTTCCAACAGCATTTTATTCGTCGGGACATTTTTTGAATATAAGGGCCTGCACATTCTGATCCAAGCTATGCCGAAGATAATATCGGAAGTTCCCGAGGTAAAATTTATGATTGTCGGGATGGGCAATGAACAAAACAGGGCAAGAATTGAAAAAATGGTCGAAAATTTAGGGATTCAAGATCACATTAATTTTCTCGGCCAGAAAAAAAATGAAGAAGTTTTAGAGCTGGTTTCAAAAAGCGAAATAGTTGTTGTCCCGGAACAATGGCCAAGCGATTTCGGGCCGTTAATACTGGTAGAGGCAATGGCCCTGGGGAAGACGGTGGTGGCAAGCAAGGTTGGCGCTATCCCGGAATTTATTAAAGACGGCATAAACGGTTTTTTAGCCGAACATAACCAGCCGGATAAATTTGCCGGTAAAATAATAAGTCTTTTGAAAAATAAATCAGTTGCGCGATTAATGGGGGAACGGGCCAAAGAGAGCATTAAATTTTTTTTAGAGAGCGATCAGAGAAAAAAAATATTTGAATTATATGAAAAAATATACCGAGCAACAAATTAAAGAATTCACCGCTTTTAACGAAAAAACGCTTTTAGAGAAAGACCCGTCTATTTTGAAAAATTCCATAATTATGACCAATTATAAT
>JBBTTI010000027.1:0-1024 GCA_038078735.1 Patescibacteria group bacterium
TTAAGTTTCCTCGGTTTCTACCCAAGGACTCTTTCTTAAAGAGGGCTTTCTTAAGTCCTGCCCCTTTGACCGCTCGGGAACCCCGGCATACAATATCAAGAAAAAAGCGGTTTAAAAAAGTTCCTAAAAATAAAATAAATGGGATTCTGGCTGTTTTTAGCAGTCAAATAATGTTAAATAGTTCAAATAAAAGTAAAAGAAATGACATCCTCTCCACCCTAAAGGGTGGAGTTTCCATGATGACTTTCTTGGTTTAGGATATAATTCCTAACTTTTTCTTCTTGCACAAATCCTACAGAAGCAGCAAATTTTCCTCTGCTCCATAAATGCCCTTTCGGATATCTCAATCTTGCCTTCGGATTATTCTTAAAGAAAAGCCTTGAAGATAATCCTTTCAGATATTGTAAAGCCATAGCTGCAGAAATATTCAAAGATACTTGAACCTCGCAATGAATATGTTCGGGCATTACTGAAAGCACAATTATTTTTATTTGATGAAGAGATGCGGCTCTTCTAATGCAAGCAGACATAAGATTTTTCTGCTCTTCTTTCTTGAACATCTTGTAAGCATACTTTGGCTTCCATTCAAGATGAAGCATCATTACGCCGACAGAATGTGCGTAATGATTATAGTCATGTTTATTTTCTGTATAGCTCTCGCTAAGTGGTATTTGATTTTCCATTTTTTAGTTTCCGTTAAGTTTATTTAGTTAGAGAAAGTTGTAACTACAAGTGGTTTAGTTAGTTATAACAAGCTCATAAAGAAACAAAGTTGTTTAGAGATAAATAGCTTACGAAGGAGAACCCCAGCCTGGAAGGCTGGAGATTTCTTTTCAATTAACAAAAATATCCTGATCCTGCCAAAATGGGGCTGGTTTTAAAGATATGGATAACCAAATAAAAAAAGTAGCGGCAATCTGAGTGATAAATGCTATTAAAATCATTTTTTGGGTCTCTTTTCTTCCAAATTTTTCGTTTACGATATCAGTTAGTAAAAAAGTTACTGAAAAAATCAAAGTGGCAG
>JBBTTI010000028.1:0-7016 GCA_038078735.1 Patescibacteria group bacterium
AACATTCTCACTCCCTAACGCTCCACCCCGACTTACGTCGTAAGCTTCACTGCGTTAGGGACGCTCCCCTACCACTGATATTTTGTAAACAAAATACCAATTCTTGTCTTCGGTACTGGACTTAGTCCCGGGAATCTTTGGCGCAAAATCCCTCAGTTAGTAAGCTGTTACGCACTTTTTAAAGGATAGCTGCTTCTGAGCTAACCTCCTAACTATCAAAGGAACTTCACTTCCTTAAGAACACTTAGTCCAAATTTGGGGACCTTAGACGAAGATCATGGGCTTTTTCCCTTTTGAGCCCGGACCTTAGCGCCCGAGTTCTTACTAGCGCGTATAATCTTTCAGTATTCGGAGTTTAGTAAGAATATCTGACTTTCGCCAAGATATTCTTTCTAGTGCTCTACCTCTGAAAGCGAAAACGCGCTGCTAGTCCTAAAACTATTTCGGGGAGAACCAGCTATTACCAAGCTCGTTTAGTTTTTCGCTTCTTACCACAACTCATCCCAAGATATTGCACGGTCTACGGGTTCGGGCCTCCTCAAGAATTTCTTCTTGACTCACCCTGGTCGTGGCAAGCTCGCTTGGCTTCGGGTCTTACTTTCTAATTTTTATTTTGCGCATTTAACGCTCGCTTTCGCTATGCCTCCTCCCGAGACGGGATTAGACGAAATTAAAAAGTTAACTCGTTGGTTCGTTCTGCAAAAAGCACGCCGTCACCCTGACGCCTTACGGCGGAAGGGCTTCGACTCTTTGTGGGCAAAATGGTTTCAGGTTCTATTTCACCGCCCTCAACGGGCTGCTTTTAACCTTTCCCTCACGGTACTAGTTCACTATCGGTGACCGGTTAGTATTTAGCCTTGGCTATATAGTTCAGCCTAATTCCCTCAGAGCTGTCGTTTTCCGAGGTACTCAAGATAAGAAACTAGAAGATTGAAAATTTTCGGCTACGGGACTATTACCCGCTGTGGTATTCCTTTCCAGGAAATTTCGCCTAACAATCAATTTTGTAACTTCCTCCAAAAAAATTTGGAACGTCCCTCTCTTATAACTGCTCTAATGTCTTGCGACAAAAGAACTCTGGGCTATTTCCCTTTTCGCTCGCCGCTACTAGGGGAATAAACAATTGTTTTCTTTTCCTCTGGGTACTATGATGTTTCGCTTCCCCAGGTTTCGCTGCCCTTCGCTTGCGCTCAGGGCTAATTCCGTTTTACGGAATTAGGTTGCCCCATCGGAAATCTCCGGATCAAAGGTTGCTAGACACCTCCCCGAAGCTTATCGCAGTCACGCCACGTCCTTTATCGCCTACCGGTCCCAAGGCATCCGCCATCTGCCCTTAATATAAGTAACCTTAGCTAGCAATTAATGATAACAATCAATTGCTTTGCTGTCGATGAGGATAAATCCTCATCTTTAACTTTCATTCGCCATTTGGCGAACTCAGTTAATTAATGTTTGCTTTTATTTATTGTCCTTTATTATATTGGTAAAGTCCTATCATTGCTTTCCAAAATCTTATTTAATAAAACTTGGGAAAGCAATCAAAAACCGCTTTGGGAGCGGCCTTCATAAACTTTCAAATTAAAACTTGGGGAACTCAACCGCGTCCTTTGTTTTTTGAAAAAATTTTATTGATGTTTACCATAATTTAGCAACATTAAAATCTTATCAGATTCAAAACCCCTGTCAAGCCCATTGCGGACATCGAATTTTGTTGTTAGTTAAATGTTAGACGCTCAGTGTCTAACATTCACTTCCCCGCAAAGTATTTGCTAGACGAGTTGTTAGACGCTAAGCGTCTAACAGTGCTAAACATAATGTCAACAAACAAAAAAGACCAGATGTCTGGTCTCTAGAAAATGAGCACGCTCAATTTTCTTTAGGTTCTGCAAAATTATTTGCATAACCTGCAACTTTGGGCCATTGCGCGCCTTATAGTTATAACTGGTTTAGAAATTCCCTAACCGGAAAGTTCCTTACATTCTTTATCAAGCATTTCATAATACTCTTCGCCACTTTCAATCGCTTGACAAATTGGAGAATAGGCTTCTTTTAGGTCTAAGTAAATATAGAGATCGCCATAACTGTTAATCATGAATATACAGCCTGATGGCAGCATAAAAAATGATTCATTTGGCGTGCACAAAGACGGTAAATGCAGCATAATATCAATATCCCCCCGAAGAAACTCTCCATATTCTCCCACTAAACCCAGCACCTCTTTTGCCTCTTTCTCTATCAAGTACCTTTTTGCCGTAAATTTTTTTCCAGGGTCAATTTTTTGAAGCTGCCTCCATTTGTTGGCAACCGCTTCAAGCTTGGAAATAATTCCCGGTATTTTCCCCTCATTGCCATCGCCGCCGCCCACATTTTCAAAAAAATTCCTAACCTGTTCTTCGCTGTATTTTTCCATTGTATTCCTCCTTCTTTATTTTTGCTTTCGCGGCAAAGCTGCAAAGTAATGCTTCAATAAATTCAGCACCTTACGACCTTAACGCGAAAGCAAAATATTTTAAAAGAACTAATTATTCTAATACCCATATAATAGCATACTATAATAGTTTTGTCAATAGCTAATGGCAAAATAAAGAGCACGTTAACAAAAAAGGCCGGCGACCTAGCGGCCGTGATGTTAGTGATGTTAGACGTCCGACGTCTAACATCCTCACAAAGTAAACAATTAAACAACCTCGTAGGTTATTTATGTGAGATGATAGACGTTCAATGTCTATCATCGTTTGGAACTTAGAAGAACTTAGAAACGGGGTTTCGAAACCCCGTTTCTAAGTATCGTCCGATGTTTAATATCGTATTTCCTAATAAAAAAATCGCCCTATGGACGATTTTTTTAGTATTCCAATTTTACGCCGAGCTTTTCGGCTATTTACTGAATCCACTTTTCATTAAGTATCTGCCTTTTTAGCATAAGCATCTACGGCTATTTGTAAATCAGAAAAATCTTTCTTTAATTCTTGTTTAAAGTTCTCAAAATCTTCTTTGATTGGAAACACTTCCTGATTGGCTTCAACTATTTTTTTAATATCTTCTGGGGTTAACATATTGTTGTACAATTTTATTATATATTCCATCAAACCATAATGTCAACAAAAAAGGCCGGCGGCCTAGCGGCCGACGGCGCTTTTTCAAATAATGTTAGACATTCAATGTCTAACAAATTTACTCTCTGAATTTATCTTTCATTCCTTTAAGCAAATCTGCGGCTACATCTTTTCCGCCCAAGCCGAAAGCAATGCCGGCGGCAATGACCATCATCGCCACAACACCGGTGAACAAGGTTTCAACAAAGCTTCTGGCAATTCCTAATTGAGCTAAAATAGCCAAAACAGCAAAAATCCAAACTGACCATTTAACAATAGCGCTGACGGTTCTGCCGTAGCCCACTTTCATTCTTTCCACCGAGACCCTGATTATTTTTTCCAAAATATCAGCCACGATGACGGTGACGACAAAAATTAAAGCCGCCACGACCACGTTAGGAAGATAAACTAAAACTCCGCTTAGGAATCCGGCAAACTCGCTGAACCCCAAAATTTCCACGGCTGCCATTAAAAAGACGATAACTAAAACCCATTTGACAATGGCGCCGATAAATCCGGAAGCATCAACTTTAATGTCGGCTTTGGCTAAAGCCTCATCCCAATTGCCTTTTTCAAAAATCTGATTAAATCTGATTTTCTTTAAAATTTCCGTCACTATTTTTCCCACGCCCACAGAAATAATCCAACCGATAACGAAAACAATGATTGCTCCGATGAGCAAAGGAACAAAATCCAAAAATCCTTGCCATAAGCTCTGCAAGGCCTGGAAAATTAACAAAGACCATTCTTGAATCATATAGTTTAAATTAAAATTTCTAATAACTAATAACTGATTTCGACCTTTGTTTAGATACTTTTAAAGTATTTATATATTATACCAGCCTTAACATAAACAAAAAGCCCTGCCCTGTGGATAACTCAAAGAGATAAAAAAAGTGGGGTCTGACCCCACTTTTAGTTTTACTCTTCTTCTTTTGTTGTTTCCTCTTCTTCTTTTACTTCTTCTTCTTGGCCGCAGCCACAAGTTTTACACATAGTTTTATATTTAAAATTATTTTTTACGCCGGCCTTTACTTCTTAATAAAAAAACAATACACCAAACAAAACTTATTTGCAAGCATTCAAATGTGGACCCGGCCGGAGTCGAACCGGCGACCTCTTCATTGCAAATGAAGCGCTATACCACTAAGCTACGGGCCCGATTATTTATCAAGCGTTAGCGAAGATGAAGAAGAGATTTATCTCTTCGACTCTTCACCACTAAAAGGAACTTTAATACAAAAAAGAATGAACTGAAAGCGCCCCACAGCAAATTAGACCAAATTTTTTTTATTTCAAAATTATTTTTAAAAGACTCTTTGCGCGAATTAGCAATGTCAGGTTCAAAAATCTTCTTAACTAATAATTCCGCAACATTCGAACTATCAACAAAAAGAGACAATTCTTTTGAAAGCGAATTCAATTCGCTAAAATTTGAAGAACCAAAAATACTGAATCTTCTGTCAACCACCGAACATTTCAGGTGAGTCATGCCGTTAAATTTTATATACCAATAAAGTTCGATATTTTTTCTTTCAAAAATATTTTTGTAATAAGAGCTCAACCATTTATAGAACAAAAGATTATTTTTACCGGGAAGGATAATTTTTATTTTCACGCCCCTAATAGAAGCATTTTTTATAGCGTTAAAAATTTTTTCTATGGAAAGATAGGGGCTTTCAATAAAAACTGACTCTTTGGCTTCATTTATCAGGCGAATCAATCGTTCATCTATCTCGTCAAGATTATTTTCCTTATCCTGTCTTAAAAGCGAGACTTGTTCTGCGCCTATTTTTGTTTCCAATGATTCCACTAAGCAATGGCCGCTTAAATCATTTAAAAATTCCTTTTCAAGAGATTCCGTTATTTCCTTGTTGTTTATCTTAAATGCGAAATCATGCCAGTTAAAATTATGCTCGCTTAAGCCGAATCCCGTAATATAAGATTCTTTTCCATCAATAGTTATTAGTTTTTTATGATTGCGAAAGAATAATTTTGCGCCCCAATGATCTAACGGATGGATTAATTTAACGCGGCCGCCGGCAGCTTCTAACTCTTTTATTTTTTTAAAAGTAAATTTATGTTCTCTTCTGGCCCGCAGAAAATTTTTGAAATTAGTGAAAGGAAAAAATATAAAAGTGTCGTTTATATACAAATTTATATAACTATCTATTAGCACGCTGACTTCTACTCCTTTTTTGGCTTTTTCAATCAGAATATCGAAAATCTCGTTACCAACCTTGTCTCCTTCAAAAGTCATGGCCTGCAGATAAATCTTTTCCACGGCATTTTTAAGAGAGCTAACTAGAGCTTCTTTAAATTCATCCCGATCTATTAAAATTCCCGAAAAATCGACGATGGAAACAACTTTATTATCCATTATTTTAGTATACAGCTATTTTTTACAATACAAAGTGGGGTGTAAAAAAAATCCAACTCTTAAAGCAAAGCCAATTTTTTTAAGAATCGGCTCAAGAATTTTATTTGTAGTTATACCGTTTCTTTTATGATAGCAAGCAATAGCCATGGAAGATGTTTTAATCATCGTATCTTTAGCTCCTTCTAAAGCCTCTATTTCCGCCCCTTCGATATCCATTTTTATAAAATCAACTTTATTAATATTTAATCTTTCCAATTCGCTGTCTAGCGTGGCGCAAAAAACTTTATTTTCTTCAGGGCCATTATTTTTATACGAAGAACGCGTGGAGCTGCTATTCCAGCTTAAATTTCCAGTTTTATTGAATAAGGCCTTGTTTATAATCGTGATATTTTTTTGGCCGGAAAGAATGACATTACGCTCCAAAATTTTATAATTTTTAGGATCAGGTTCAAAGGCAAAAATCCTTCCCTTTTCGCCGACTTTTTTTGCCGCATAGATAGCAAAAAAACCAAGATATGTCCCGCAATCTATAACTATATCGCCCTCCTTTATTTTATATTCTTTCAAAAAACCAAAGGTAGTAATACCCGAACCAAACCAATCAAATAATAACATCAATAGTAGCTTCATATTTGCGCGTGGAAGGAATCGAACCTTCTACTTCTTCATTATCAGTGAAGCGTTCTACCAGTGAACTACACGCGCTTGTATATTAATATTTATAGCAAAAATTTTGATGAAGTCAAAACAAAAAAGCCTTGTACGGCTTCTTTATTTTCAAAGTAATCCTTCGCTACTGCTCAGGATAATTTGAGTTTCACCAAATTAGTTTTTTAGAGTTGCTCCGATACAGCCAATCTTTAGGGTACATTGGCTAACACCCTAGCGTTGAAAACAGAATTCTCAGTCTTCAACAAAAATCGACACTTTGTAATAAAATTAAATGATCCACGAGCAGCTTCCGCTACCCGTGCCTTGTTACGACTTAGTCCCTCTTACTGAGCCTAGCTTAGTGGCCCTTACGGGCTACTTCAGCTATTCCCAGCTCGCTTGACTTGACGGGCGGTGAGTACAAGGCTCAGGAACGTATTCACCGTGACGTAGCTGATTCACGGTTACTAGCGATTCCGGCTTCATGAGGTCGAGTTGCAGACCTCAATCTGAACTGGGGGACCGTTTGTTGGGATTAGCTCCACCTTACGGTTTCGCATCCCATTGTCAGTCCCATTGTACCACGTGTGCGGCCCAGAGTATCAAAGGGTCACGCTGACTTGGTGTCATCCTCACCTTCCTCCCACTTATCGCGGGCAGTTTCCTGTGACAAATAAAACACAGGATAAGGGTTACGCATGTTACCCCATTTAAGGGAGCGTCTCAAGATACATGCTGACAACAGCCGTGCAACACCTGGGCTAGTGTCCTTGTGAGAGGCCTCGTGTTTCCACGAAGTTTCACTAGCTTGTCAAACCCTGGTAAGGTTCCTCGCTTGTTGTCGAATTAAGCCACATGGTCCACCGCTTGTGTGAAGTCCCGTCTATTCC
>JBBTTI010000029.1:0-59911 GCA_038078735.1 Patescibacteria group bacterium
GGCCTTAAGACGGGCAATGGCCATAGTAATTTTCTTTGTGACAAAAGTCGGGCCTCTTCGCGGGCTTTCGTGATTGAATAATATTCCGTTACAGGCAAAAATTCCATAAGCCTCCCGATAAAACCTTGTTATGTCATAGGAAAAAACCTTAGCGCAGGCGTAAGGACTTCTTGGATGAAAAACCGTATTTTCGTTTTGCGGGGGAAGAGACGATCCGAACATTTCCGATGAAGCCGCCATATAAAATTTTATCGGCAAACCGGAATTTTTAATCGCTTCTAAAATCCGCAAAGTTCCCAGGGCATCGGTGTTAACGGTATATTCCGGCATATCAAAAGAAACCTTGACGTGGGACATAGCGGCTAAGTGGTACACTTCATCCGGCTTGATCTGATTAATTAATTTTTCAATATTGCCCGAATCGGTCATATCGCCGTAATGTCTGAACAGCCTGACGCCGCTAAGATGAGGATCTTGGTAAATATGCTCTATCCTTTGAGTGGTAAAAACGCTATCCCACCTGATCATCCCGTGAACTTCATAACCCTTGCTCAATAAAAATTCCGACAAATATGATCCGTCTTGGCCGGCTATTCCCGTGATAAGCGCTTTTTTAATTTTTGTTTCTTCCATAATTTAAAATTAAATTTATAGCTGAACTCTTGAAATATTTATTTAAAATTTTGGCATTCGGGATAATACAATGGCCGGTTATCTCATCTTTCGGCGGGTAAAGGACCGGCCTGATAACATTTTTCTTGCCCAATTTTGCATACCCTTCGTTATATGTCCGGTTAAAATCAGTAACCGCTTCTTCAAAATTAATTCCGAATTTATCGCATATTTTTTTCATCTCTCCGTGCCAAGCGATTACTACGCCGTAATAACTTGTGTCTAATATTTTTCCGATTTCAGTGGTTGTTGAAGGATAAAATACTTTTGTTTTAATCCCTAATCCTTCCAAATGTTTTTTTGCCATCTCCCCGGCTTTCTTGTTATCGGCGCCGATGTATTTTACAAAAGTCTTAACTCCTTCGAAAAGATTGGGATGGACTCCCCTAACCGGACTATGGACTACTGAGAAACTCAGTTTCTCGGCTAGGAAACTGAGTTTCCTGGTAGTCCCCGGCGGCACGGTGGAATGAATTATGGCCAATTTGGGCTTTATTCTTTTAATCTCTTTTTTAACTATTCCAATAAATTTATCGCTCCAAGGAAGGCAAACATGCAAAATTTCCACGCCCTCTAATCCGTCATCTCTTTTCATGTCCTTAATCAAAGGATTCTTATAAAATTTAGCGACTGCCTGCCCGACCTCTCCATATCCCAATATGCCTATTTTGTTTTTATGCTTGAGCATTTTTATTTTTTATAAATTTTTCTAATAACCAAGAACTTGATTGAATTTTACCGCCCTCGCCGATATTAAAAACCATTTTGCAGTTTATCGCCTGGCAAACTGGCACTTCGGGAATATTGCTCCTAACCCTATCACCGCCGTTGGCAAAAATGTTCGGCTTTAATTTTTTAAGTTCGGCGCAGACGCTCATATCTTTTGGATTAGGACAATGCCCCGTAAAAACAACCTTGTCAACCCATTTCAATGATTCAATAATTTCCTTGCGTTCACTCTGCGGAATAAATACAAAGCCCTTTTTTTGCTTTAACCAATTATCATTATTCAAAATAACAACCAACTTGTCGCCAAGTCCCTTGGCTTTTTCAAACAATCGGACATGACCAATATGAATCGGATCAAATCCGCCGCTTACCGCCACGACAATTCTACCACCTCTCAATGGTTTTTCTGGCTTTTTGCCGGACTTTATCATATATTTTATAAACTTTTGATTCTACTTCCGGAGATACCAATCTTAAAATCTCACTACCCCAAATCCGGTAAGTGCCGCCGACCTTATAGGCCTTGATGATTCCTCCTTTCAAAAATCGCTTAACCGTACTTTCGGAGACCTTTAAAAAATCCCGAGCTTCCTCGGTGGTATAAACTTCTTTAGGATTAATTTCTGTCATACTTCCATCATAAGACACCCGAGAGCGGGTGTCAAGAGGTGTCAGGATGGGTTATTATTTATTTTCCTAAAAGCTTATTAAGCTTAGCTCGAGTGCTGGATCCGACAATGCCCGTTCCTTCAGTCAATCCCGATGGAACCAAAATTTCAGATCTATATTTTTCCTGGAATCTGACTACTGCTCCTTTAGTCATAAAGCCGAATTTTGTCGTTTCTTTGCCAATAGAACCGGGACCGGAATCAGCTACTTTAGTGACAGAATTAGAATTTAAAACAATTTGCAGATATTTTACTTCATTAGAAGTCATCTCAGACTTTAAGAGAGTTTTGAAGGTAAAGTTAGCTGGTATGCCGGTAAATTTTTCTCCTGAAACCATTTTAGCCAGTTCAGCTTGAAGCTGGGCGATTAAGGCAATGATTCTAACAATTTCGGCCTGCAACTCGGTCGCCGTCATTTTAATAACTGGTTTAACAATTGGAACTTTTTCTACTACTGGAACTTTTTCTACTGGCGCCTTAACTAAAGTCAAAGTGGCAAAGGTCTTATCAATCAAAGAACTAACATCGCCTGAGCTATTTTGGGCTTTTATCTGATAGTGATAAGTAGTTGAAGCTGAAAGATTAGTCAGATTTAGAGAATGGGAAGTGGCTGAGGTCGCCGTTTTAATTTCTGATCCATAAGCAGTGGTTGTTCCATACAAGAGCCATGAAATGGATGATTTATCAGTTTTCCAAGAGATTGTCGTAGAAGTGTTTCCGGCCAAAGTGGTGATTTGGTTAATTATTGGTGGAGTAGTGTCTCTGGGAGTGTAAGAGTAACTTGGACTAACGGCGGAAGGAGGAATTATTATGGTAAATGTTCTGCTCGAGAATCCACCAGTGTAATCAAAAGTTACTAAACCTTCGGAGCTAGAATAATAATCCCTTAAATTAACCCCATCCACTTTTATCGTATAATAGGTATTAATTGCTGAAACCCCAATGCTAAAACTCACAGTAGCGGCGGCAACACTTGAGCTCGCCGTCCACTGGCTGACATAACCGGTAGTAAAATAGCTTGTATCAAAGGCCAAACTGACAGTGCCGCCAGATGGAGTCAATGCTAAAGCAGTATAACCTGTTGTCTTTAAGGTAAAAGTGTCACCAGAGGGAACATCAGCAAGCAAAGTAGACCCAGAAGTAATCAAAGAATCAGAAACTGAACCAGACTTAATATAAACAGTTGAAGGTACGCTTGTAAAATCTAATTGAACATCGGAGGTAAATGTAATATTGGCGGCCTGGGCTTGACTAAAGACAATGAAACTCAAAATCAAAACCCAAAAACTAATTTTAGAGAATCTGGTTTTCATAAATTTTAACTAATCAGTTTAATGTTTCCAGATATCAATTCGCCAATCTTGGGCAGCCGGATCCTTAGCGCTAACATAGTCCGCATTACAAACTCGAATTGCTACCACATCAGTTGTAGAAGCATAACCGCTCCATGTAAGAGCCAAAGTCTCAATACCACTGGCAACTGGTTTCGGAGTAGCTATTACCGTGTCTCCTGTCGCAACTCCCGTAATTGTGGTAGTGGAGTAACTAAGACAAGCGGCAGTGGAAGTTCCAACAGAGGGTATATCAACACCAACAAGAGTTTGGGAAATGTGTTTTGAAATAGCATTTCCCCCACCAAATATCACATTACCAGTGAAGGCAGTTGTTGTAGCAAAGGTAGTGCTGGCATTAACAGTCAGATTGTCAGAAGCAGCGTCGCCTAGAGTAAGGTTGGTGCCGGTAAAATTGATCGTCCCATCAGCAGTAATATTGCCAATAGCAGTCATATTGCCAGTGACACCGATGCCCCAATCAGAGGAATTAATAATTACTGTGTCGCCGGCATCGCCTATGGTAACAATTCCATTGAAGGTGGTCGTGCTGGCAAAGGTGGTGGTGGCATTAACCGTCAGGGTATCAGAACTGGCATCGCCCAGGGTAATATTATTGTTAGCGTTTAAAATGCCACTAAAGGCAGTTGTTGTAGCAAAGGTAGTGCTGGCATTAACAGTCAGATTGTCAGAAGCAGCGTCGCCTAGAGTAAGGTTGGTGCCGGTAAAATTGATCGTCCCATCAGCAGTAATATTGCCAATAGCAGTCATATTGCCAGTGACACCGATGCCCCAATCAGAGGAATTAATAATTACTGTGTCGCCGGCATCGCCTATGGTAACAATTCCATTGAAGGTGGTCGTGCTGGCAAAGGTGGTGGTGGCATTAACCGTCAGGGTATCAGAACTGGCATCGCCCAGGGTAATACTGCCATTAGCATATAAAGTCCCGGTGGTGCTGGCGTTTCCGGAAACAGTCAAATCAGCTGTACTGACATTTGTTCCTATGGTAGTACCATAAACAAAATAAACCCAGCCGAGGACAAGAATTAAAGAAATAAAAATAGCAGTCAGGCCTGGATATAAATATTTTTTATCTTTCATATTGCGAATATTTACGGATGTTATTTAATTCGACTTTTCTAATCACTATTTTCCTAATAATTTATTAAGTTTAGCCCGAGTAGCCGAGCCGACAATTCCTGTTCCTTCGGTTAGTTTTGAAGGAGTTAAGATTTCAGACCTATATTTTTCCTGGAATCTGACTACTGCTCCTTTAGTCATAAAGCCGAATTTTGTCGTTTCTTTGCCAATAGAACCGGGACCGGAATCAGCTACTTTAGTGACAGAATTAGAATTTAAAACAATTTGCAGATATTTTACTTCATTAGAAGTCATCTCAGACTTTAAGAGAGTTTTGAAGGTAAAGTTAGCTGGTATGCCGGTAAATTTTTCTCCTGAAACCATTTTAGCCAGTTCAGCTTGAAGCTGGGCGATTAAGGCAATGATTCTAACAATTTCTGCCTGCAACTCGGTCGCCGTCATTTGACTAATTGGCTTTACTACAGCTGGCGTAGTAGTAGCAATCGCTGGCGTAGTGGGCGCTATAATCCCCGTCTCGCCCATAATGGCGAAATAAGTAAAGTGGGTAGTATTTGCGGTTAAAGTATTGCTGGCCGTGTTAACAGTGGTTGTTAAAGCTGTCCATTGAGAAGTAGTAGTATTCCAGTAATAAACTTTCAAAGTTGATTCGTTAAGACCGGTAATTTGGCTGTCGGCATAAATAAAGGTTAGGGTAACAGCTGTACTGAAAGTGCTTACCGTAGCTCCTGCGGCTGTTTGGGCAGTATAATTATAGACATTGCTGCCGACAATAGTTTTCCCAGTCGGAGCTGAAGCGACAGCCGCGGAAACCGCTGTGGCTGTTTTGGCCACAGGAGTGATAGCGACGGTCGTATTAGCTGAAACGGCATTTATTGGCAATTCAACAGCGGCCTTAATATTTTCAGCAGTGGTAATTGTTGTTTTACCGCCGGAGCCAGCCGTGGCTGTTACCTGGCCGGTAACAGTAATTGGCATTGCCGGAGTTGTTGGCGGAACATAAGTATAACTGCTACCAGCTGACGGTCCGGCTGACTCGGCAGCCGAATTTGAAACTGCGTCGGTGGAAGTTGATTCGTCGTTATCAGCGTTAAGAGCGGAAATCTTATAATAATAAATCGTGCCGTTAGTCAAACCGGTGTTGGTGTAAGTAATGGCTGTTGTCTGGCTAATATAAGGATAATCGCTACCGCTCTTTCTATAGATGTAGTATTTGGTCGCTCCAGAAGAAGCGCTCCAACTCAAAGCAATCTGGCCGTTGCCGGCTGTAGCCGTCAATCCGGTGGGAGTATTTGGCGGAGTAGCGCCAGAAGACACCAAGGGCGCATAATCAGACAAGTGGTTGGTTGTGCCTGTATAAGTTACCCCGCCATCAGAAGTAGTGGCGGCATTAGTGGAAATAGTTGTCCAGGTATTGGCCGTGGAATCCCAATAACCCAAACTCAATAATGATGATGAAGCCTGAGAAATACCGGCGGTTGCCAGTTCGGCGGCAGTGTAAGTCAGGGTAATAGTGATAGAGTCGTTTAACACTGTGATGGCTGTTCCTGAAGAATTAGCCACTGTAATACTGTAAGCAGCGCCGCCTAAGGGCTTGACTCCGTTGGTTTGAGGAACGCTGGTGGTTTTTTGAACGCTCATTCTTCCGGTCTCGGAGTCCTGCGAAGACAGAGCGCCGGCTGGAGCGTCAATACTAAATCCGCTTCCCTTAACTACGCCTCCTGTCTTAGGAACGATTGATTCCACTGTCGGCGTGGCCACGGTATAACCAGACATTGCCGAAAGGGAGAGATTAAGAGTAGTTGTGCCGCTGCTGATGGTAACGCTTTGGGGAGACGACTCATAACCTTCAGAAACAGCTTTTACCTGCCAAGTCCCGGCTGTCACATTAAGAGTATAACTGCCATTACCATCGCTTTCACCGCCGGTCCAGCCGCCAGCGCCGTTAGTCCCCCAAACCCAGGCGCCTGATTCAGCCACGCTGCTGATAGAAACCGTGCCGCTAATAGCCAATCCGGCCGAAGAAAGAGTTAAACCGGTGATTGAAGCGTCAGCGGTAATTGATTGGTTAGATAAGATATTGCCGGTATAGCCTTTTTTATCAACGCCGAAGTCATAGGTGCCTTGTTTTAAGGTAAAAGAGAAAGTGCCCGAAGCATTTACCTGACCTCCGCCATGGCCGGCCGAACCGGCTGCCCAAACAAAAGCGCTTTCAGCGTTAGAAATTGTTCCTGAAATCTGATAAACGCTACCTAATACAATATTAATGGTCGTTGATGCCGTTGTAGAAGCAATGGCAGTGGTGGTGGCAGTTAAAGGACCAAACCCGGGAATTCCGCCCTGAATTGTATAAGTCCAAATTTCATTATTAGTTGGTTTGGGCACCTCAATTGAATACTGGCGATAACTGCTGGTGGCGCCGGTGTCTTTATCGGTAAATCCTCTTTCTTTAGTGCTAGTGGTGTTAAGAATTTCAACAAAGGCCTGAGAAAAAGCGCTTACCGGAGAAATCCGGACATTAACAGTGGCGGTATTAATAGTAATATTATTTGTGCTAGTAGACTGGCTGCTGCTAAAAGTTGACAAGCTAATACGATAAATTTCTCCTTTACCCGGCTGAGCGGCGTGAAGCCAATAACCGGCGGCATAAGGAACTTTTAGAGAATAGGTGCCATCGCTGCCGGTTCTCGTCCCGTTAATTCCATTGCCATTTTCGCCGACTGTTACCCAAACATCAATGTCAGCCGTGGCAGCGCTGTTTTTAGTTACTGTTCCGGAAATAGTCGCTAAATCCGAAGAAACGCTGAAATCCACCGAAGGACAGGAGACGGGGGTAGTGGCATGGCAATCGTCAGCCACAGAGACTCCGGTTCTAGCGGTCAACTTGCCAAATTGCGGCGCAAATCCTTCAACCGTATAAGTGCCGGGCGCAACATATAACTTATAAACGCCTGAACTATTGGTAATGGCTTGCCCTCCGCCCGGACTTCCGGATTTCCAAGCAAAAACCGAAGTCCCGGAAATGGCGCTGCCGTTGTTGTCGGTAACCGTGCCGGAAATATATTCTTCCGGCGCCTTAATAATCAAAGTGATGTCAGTAGTGGCGTTAGTCAAAGCAAAGTTGGCATTTCCCGATACAACTTCAATTTGTTTTTCTACCGGAGAAGGCAGGTCAGGCCCGCCCACACCGACAATATAAGTTCCCGGATTGACATAAATATCAAATTCGCCATTGGCGTTTGGCATAGCCGAAGCGCTAAAACCGTTAGCTACCGGCTGATAGGCCCAAATATGGAAGGCATCCATTCCCGGTCCGACATTAAAACTCGTACCCCCGCCCTTTTCAATCTTTCCATGAATTCTAGCCGTGGCTGTTTGAAAAGCAAAATTAACCGTGGTAGTGGCAGTGGTTGAGGCGTTAACTATCACCGAAGAAGGCCCGATTATCGGACTGGAAGAAGCAGTGTTGCCAAAGCCCGGATCTTGCACGCCAATCATATATGTGCCGGTAGCTGATAGTCCAACAGCGTAACTTGTCGTGCCGTTGGCATTAGTTACAACAAAAATCGGCTGCTTCCATTCGGTTGTTCCTTCCAAAGGATTAAACCAAACAACAATCGTTCGATTAGCCGAAGCGCCGCTGATTGTTCCAATAATCCTGGCAACGGAAGTGGCTAAAGTAAAAACGGTAGTGGTGGCGGTATTCAATTCCGCGCCTCGGGAGGAAACATGAATGCCTGAACTGTCAAAAGCCCAAACAAAACCAGATGAAGAAATATTAGGAATGCTTGTCGTGCCATTGCTGTAAGTTGTGGTGTTATTGTCTCCAACATAATAAAGTTGCGGCCCGCCCATTGAACCGACAACTATTCTGGCTGTGCCAGTGCTGATGACAGTATTAGTATTGGCTTCCAGAACCTTAAAGTTAGCGTTAGCTAAAGTGTTAAAGAAAGCGTTTTGAGAAAACTCGCTTTCAGTCCCGTCATTAGTGATGACAAAAATGGGTCCGGTTTTAGCTCCGGAAGGAATAGTTACTCGGATTGAGGTTGCGGCCCAGGAATTAATTGTTGCCAGGACTGGCGCCGGCGGCGGTCCAGCAATCGGCGGTCCGGAAGAAAAATAAACCGTACCGGTAGCCGTGCCAAAACCGGTGCCGGTAATTGTCGTTGTCACGCCAGCTATTCCGTTGTTTGGACTAACTAAAGTAATGGTTGGTCCGCTAACCACTGTGCCTGACCAGCTATTTGAGGCGGTATCAATTGCAGTGCCGACAACGCTTTTAATATTAGAACCTGCGGCAATCGTAAAAGTATTACCGCTGGTTAAAGATACCCCCTTAATATATGCTTTGTTGCCTCTAAATTCAGTCCAGGCAGTAGTCAAAGAAATGGCTGTGCCAATCGGCGACTGGAGGGTGTAATTAGTAGAAACCATGGCTGACCCATCCAAAAAACTGTCAAAATTGATAATGACTGATTTACTGGTGGCAACGGCTGAAGTAATTGTCGGCTTAATAGTTAGAGAAGTAGTGGCAAGGGGCGCCCAAGTTCCGATTTGCACACTTAAGACACCTGTCATAACGCCGGGCGGAGTGGTGGAAGTAGCAATGCGGACGGAAATAGAAGTGGAAGACCAGGATTGAATATTATTACCGGCATTAATATTGCTATTGGGAAGAAAAACATTACCTTGGGCTGTGGTCGTGCCATTACCAATACCAAAATAAGAGCCGGCGATGGTGATGGTCGCTCCAATATTGGTTGAAGCCGGGGTAACGCTGGTAATAACCGGATTAACCGTTAGAGTAAAATTGATATTTGAAAAACCGCTGCTGGCTAAATTATAGCCGGGACCGCTATTATTTAAGGTCTGATAGGGTTCTGTGCCAACATTATATTGAGTAGTGGTACCATTAGAATCCCTAAAAGCAAAAAGGGAATAATTATACCCGGCATCGCTTGTGCCAAGAAGATGAATTTGATAACTCCCTGTTGCGTTCTGTGAATATTGGGCAATAGTGGCTGGGGTAGTGCTGCTAACAATTAAATAAACTGTTCCCGAAGCATTAGCGTTTAACTGAGAAAAAGTGCCTGAAATAGAATAACCATTATAAACGCCTGGCGTGCCTTTTTCCGGAGCTCCCGCATCCCAATTAGTGGCGAAAACGGCGCTGTGCCAATCAGTCGTGCTGGTGCCTGTTCCCACTGTCCAGTCCCTGGCCATTGAACTGGTAGCTACCCCTATTGCTCCTGCTGGCCAGGCAGTGGTTGAAGAAGCCGGGGTTTCGTCAATAATAATTCCCAAATTATCTTTTAAAACAATGGCTCCGTTCAGCAGATAACTATCAAGTAAATTAATAGTATCTGTGGCCATCTGAACAGTAACCGAATTTAAAATACTTGAAAAACCGCTGGTTGCATTGCTAATTAAAAAATAACCGCTGGCCGGAATAGTGGTAGTGGAAGCACCCGTGCTTGTGGAAATTGTCAAGCTGCTGGTTGCCCCGGGGATAGTATTGTTCACATCTTGAATTGTCCAACCATTCAAATCAATCGGAGAAGTGGAAGCGTTTCTTAATTCAATCCACTCATCGGTATTAGAAGCGGTTGAGCCGCCCCACATTACTTCATTAATAAGAATATCTCTAAGAGCCGCAGCTTGAGTTTTTTGAGCCAGCAATAAAAAAATAAAAATTAAACCAAAACACAAAAAAACTTTTTTGAAAGACATATTATTATTATTTTATTTCTTTCGTCAAAGCGTGTCAAGAAAAAAGTTATCCACAACTAACGAATTTCTTGGTTGAGAGCTGCCCTGGTCAAGGGACCGAAATAACCAGTTTGGATTATACCCCTTGTCATACTATTCACCTCCCGAAGGTGATTAATCGTGATTATTCAAGAAAGATAGATTGTGACGATGTTAATTTTTCTTTTAAAAATTCTTTAACGAAAGTTTTATATTCGTTATCATTCCCCCAAAAAGGAGCGTACTGTTCCAAAATTTCTTTAGAAGCCAGAATTAAAGAATTTCTTTTGCCCAATTTATCCGGAAAACTTGAGAATTCATAATTCTCTAAAAAATTGAATGCTTCTTTTGGATTTTTTAATCCATTTTCTCTCCATCCTGGTTGAAAAATGTCCAAGGGATTGATCACACTTACATAACGACTCACAGCATGCGATTGAAATTCAGTTTTAACTGCTATTCCCTTATATCTACTACCGAAAAGAGCGTCTCTTCGTTTGTGAGTTAAATTAAAATATTGCGCATAGCCATTGTTTAATTTTTGGATAAAAACAGGTATAGCATTATCAATATTTGGCACTAAATAAAAATGATCGTGGTTTATTACTAATGAAAAGTCTAATAAGGAAACTAATGGGGGATGTTCCTGGATTATAAAATTAGTAGGGATTTTCTCTCCGTATAACAACGCTTGCCCTGCTTTTATTGCGTCTTTAGTTTTTACATTAAAACCCTTTTTTCCTAAATTAGCAATGTAAAATTGAAAAATAAATCTATAACAATCTTCTTTTTGTTTAAAAATTTCTGTTAATGCCCGGGAGATAATATGAACTGGCTGATTTTTTTCAAAATTAATTTTTCTATAAGGCATAATTATTCAATCACTTTTAATTACCTTCGGGAGGTAATTAATTATTGTAGCATATTATTAAGAATCCCTGTCAAATTAAATCTATGGATAACTATTTAATCTTTTGATTGACAGCTGCCCTGGTCAAGGGACCGAAATAACCTGTTTGAATTATGCCCTTTGAGGCCTGATATTTTTTAACAGCGGCTATCGTTAAAGAGAAATAATTGCCGGTAACTTGAACTTTTAAAAACTGCTGGAGACAGCGGACTTCAGTATTGTTTTTCATTCCGAAATAAAGATTGTTCTTCAATAAACAGCTCCCCTGTTGCTGAGCTAAAAGCTGGACGATTTTATTTTGCAATACGGCTATCTGGGCTAAAAGATTTTTTATTAATTCTTCTTCCGGATTAATTGGCTGGTTGTCGCTGATAATAGAAGCGGTAAAAATAAATTTGGAATAGTTTTCTATACCGTTAAAACCGGCGATTTTTGTTTGAAGAGAAGGAATAATAACTAAAGACCGATACTTTTTGCCGAAATCAGGAAAGAATTGAGTAGCTCTTTGGCTGCTGTCTAATTTTAAATAATCCAAGGTAAGGTTGCCCGAATTATCTTCAAGCAAATAAGGAACTTTGAAATTGGTTCTTTCATCGCCGATAAATTCTAATTTAAAAGTTCCTTGGCCGCCGATAAATTTATACCAATTTCCAGCCCAATTCTTAACGTAATTGACGACCGATAAGCTGCTGTCGCCGACTGACGGCAAAAAATTAAGCTGGGGAAAAATCCGGAGATTTTTCAAATTGGGATTCAAATAGCATAATTTGGGGCCCAAATTACAATCATTAACCAAAACAGCGATTGTCCAATCGGTAAAAATTTGACTGAAATCATTTATTGAGGCGATCCCTATTGCCGAAGACTTTAATGAATCAGAAAGAATCTTCACTCCATAATAATCAACCATATACTGCATAAAAAGATTTAAAACCCCGTAATCGGATGCCTCATTTTTCCATTCAGTCAAAGAATCTTGCGGTTTTTGCAAAAAACTTTTCAACCTCCTTTTCAAATTAGAATTTTCGTAATCGTCATCGTAACCCAAAATCCTGGGAGCTAACTCCGACCTCATTTCGTTCAGCCAGATTTCCTCTGAAATGCCCTGAATTTTATCTTTTTGGTAAAAATTAATTAAGTGCGTAAATTCGTGGGCTAAAAATCCTTTTACTAAAGGAGAAGTAACATAGCTTGCGTTTAAATAAACCATCTCTTTCTGATTAGAATCGGGCGATTGCAAAGTTGGATATTCGTCGCCGGAATTAAAATAACCTCCGGCGTCGCCCTTAATTCTGGTGACTAAAACCGTAATTCTTCCGTCATTATCAATCCCCGGCTTCCATTCCGAACCGAATACGCTTCTCAATTTAGGATAAATATTTTCATCAAATTCCTGGGATAAATTCTTTAACGCGGCGGCAAATTCTTTTTTTCCATCTATGTCTAATGTTTGATAATAACCGTCCTCAACATAAAAAAGAGCGTTTTCTCCTATTTGATGGAGAAAAGCCGTGACGTTTGAACGGCCCAAATAATCGTAAGACGGATCAACGTTAAACTCTAAAACGGCCGCCTGGATTGCCGAAGGAATTAAAAAAACCGCCAGCGAGATTAAAAACAATTTAAAAATTCTAACCGACATATTTTTAAATTATATCATACCGAGAAGCGAAATCCAAAAACAAAAGACGCCGCAAATGCGGCGCCTTTTGCTTCTCGTCTCCTATCCACAAAGAAAAATAGAAGAAAGAATGGTCTTTCAAGAAAAATTAGTATTTCAGTTGAGGTCCGGTAACCGGCATAATCAGAACTTTATCTCTGGCATTGGCAGCTAAGCTGTCATCCCAGTAGAAATCACCATCTTCAATACTAATGGTTAAGTACTGATTACTAAGGTTATTCGTATCCATAGCTGAAGTATCAGCCTTTAAGATGTATTTAACAGTGCTGTTATCGCCTACTTCAAGAGCTGGATCAGGATAAATAGTTACCCAACCCGTGGAGTCCGTAGCAGTAGCATTGGCATAAGAAATTCCTAAACCAAGCACAGTGCTATCACCTTCTTTATAAAGCTTATAGGTTCTGTCAAAAACAGATGAACTGGCGTTGGCATAGGTGCTAATAGTGAATCTGATGGCATTGACGCTTACGTTAAATCCGGAAAGAGGAGCGCTGACATCAAATCTGAAGACTTCGGTATTGCTGCCAAGCGTTGGAGTAATTGCTGTGCTGCTGACAGTGACAGTGGGCTTGGTGGCGTAGAGGTACATAGCATTGGAAATCATTTGACCAGTCGTGGCATTGCTTGAAGTCATAATGTCATTAATACCCAAAGCGCCGCCCGAACTGCTTCCCTTAGCCACTACGTAATTTGTGGTGTATTGGGTAGCTGCTGTGCTGGTGCCCAAGGCAAAGGTCAAAGTGCTTCCTTCAACAGCGTCAGTATAAGCTGATGTATCAACTTTCAAGGTTAAAATCTTGCTGCCCGGGTAAGGAATATTAATTTCCTCGCCTGAACCAAAGTTGAAAATCGCTTTATTAGCTGCGTCAGATCCAATACCAGTTTCTTTCAATAAGGTGTCGCCGTAGTAAAGACCGACTTTACCGGCAACTACGTTATCAGCTAATCCTGCGGTTGTTCCAATCGCTTCTGTGCCGCCGCGTCTGATGCCAATCTTAAGATTGTCAGCAGAGTTGCTGGCAGATGCTGTTGAATCCATAATTTGCAGAGAAGATTTAGTGGTAGATGCCCAAAGAGTCAATATGCTAGATGACACGGAGGCCTTTAAATTAGGACAACTGGTCGCAATCTGGTTGGCAACATCTGTTGCGGTTCCCCATTGTTGAGTAGTCGTGCTGAAACTACAGGTTTGAGTGGCTCCGTTATCTATGGAATAGTTGAACACTGATGCGCTAGCAGTTGCTAAAGAATCAGGGCTGGATGTTGACAAGGCCGCATAACCGACGCTCGTTCCGGTAGCCGCATTACTATTGAAAACATCAAATATCAATTTAGACACAAGAATGTTTTCATTGCTAGCGACAAATTTCCATTTGCCCAAGGTTACTCCTGTTTTACCCTCTAAAATCTGAGCGGAAATTGGTCGGTTGACCTCATTGGTTATGGTTAAGGTTCCAGAACCGCCCAATATCATTCCCTTGCCAATTGTCCCGTTATTAGCTCCTACTATAATAGTAGCTGATTGACCGGAAGCTATTCCGGCAGCGGTAATTTGGCTGGTAGAGGAAGCTATCCCCAAATAGAAATAAACGGAAGTTCCGGTGCTATTCAAGACCTTGGCCTTAACATCAATAATTTTGGTTGTTCCTTTTGGAATGGTTAAAGAAAGACCGGTAAAATCAACGTAGTCTGTGTTATTGGCGCCATTAGTCAAGGAAGAGATAGTTAAACCAATTTGAGTTGAACCGTCAAAAAGTTTAATGTTGCCAAGCAAATCCTGAGTCGCGTCAATATCTAATCCGGTAAAGGCGTCTCTTGGAGTAGTAATTGTAGCGCTCGTGGTAGCTCCAGCTGAAATCTTAATTTTGGTAATCTTTACATCTTCAGTCGTAGAGGCGGTAAAGGCAATTTGGGCAAACAGAGCATCTGTAGCGTTCTTGATATAGGTTTGAGAAACAGGCGTAGAAGCTGCCCTAACTACCAAACCTGGAACCCCTTTGGTCATTAGATTACCGTGAGCAGACCAACTGGCAGCAGTAGCTGTAATAGTCTGGGCAGAAGCTGCTCCAGACGCTGTGATATAAGCTCCGCTGTCAATATGAGCTGTTAAGTAAGCGGCGTCAGAACCTACCGGAACATCGCCTACTACCCTTATGGTTTTAGTGGTGTTTTTTGCGATGGTAAGATTGATTCCGAATTCAGCCTTGCCGGATGAAATAACCGAATCGGTCTTTAGAAGAGTGGTTCCATCGTAAAGTTTGATGTTGTTAATATCAGCCGCATCAGCCGCAACAGTAGTAGCCGTTACATCAGAACTGGTAGAAAAGAGAATATTCAATTGAGAGATAGTAATATTTTCCCCAGTGGTTATTAAATCAAATTTGGCAAATTCATATTCAGTCACACCTAAGGCATAAGTAGCTGCCGTCGGACTATTGGCTGCCACTTGGACAGTCAAGGTTCCCTTGGCAATTATGTCATGCAATAGATTAGTGCTTGGAATAGCAGTGCTGGTCCCGCCGTTAACTTCGGCTGTGCCAAGATCATTTTGAGAGCTTAGACCATCAGCTTTAACATCAGTGGTCGGATTGGCAAGTTTAAGACCAAGGAAATTATCGGCAGTAGCGGCTCCAGTAGGAACATCTGCCTTTACTATGATGATCTTGTTAGCTGATTTAGCAATGTCAAAGAGTCCGGTGCCATCAAGACCGGTAGTGTAAGAGCCGAAAGTCACATAACCGGAAACCATTCCCGTAGAAGGAACGGGGTTGCCGGCTGTATCAAGAAGTTGGGCTCCCGTAGCAGCGTCGTAAAGCGTAACATTAGAAAAGTCTGAATCCGCAGTGGAGCTGGCTTCTTGAAATTTAATTTGGGTTATTCTTACCCCTTCATTGGCTCCGGTGGAAAACTTAAAGGCAATTATAGAATTTTGCGGAGTGCCTTTGGCGTAATCCTGAGCTGAAGGGCTATTGGCCTCATCTTTGGCAATAGTCAAGGTTCCCAAAGAAATAGTAACAGGTGATGAATTTTGAGGCCAGACATCAGTGCCATAAGTTGCTCCATATGTTACAACAGAACCTCCGCTATTGGATCCGTAGGCTGTAACATAGGTGTTGTCAGTGATCTCAAAAGCCACTGTCCTATTTTTAATTCCGGATGAACTTCCAATATCAGCAGCCACCTTTAATGCTTTGGTGCCGCCGGCTAAAATCTCTAAGGGACTTGAAGATAGGTCAAAGGTTGCTTTGCCATCTGTTAAAGCGGCAACAGTTGAACCAATCTGGACAGAACCATAGAACAGTTTGATGTTGGAAATATCAGAACCGGTAATTGATCCTACTTGAGTTATTTTAACGGACTGAATAGTTAAAGCTTCTGTCGCTGAAGCGGTGAGATTGAACCCGGCTATATCCTGTTCGATAGCTCCAGCTATTACTGAACCTCCGGAAGGAGTAGTGGTAGCAATCTCTAATAATCCCGTGGAAATACCGGCAATAGTCCTTCCGGTGCTTGAGATTGGGAAAACTCCGTCTAAAGCAACTGTGGAAGTAATGTCAGAAGCAGAAGTAATATCAAACTTCACGGTATCTCCTGCGGTAGCGGCAGTAGCAATGCTGGCTTTAACTGTCAAAACCTTGCAAGAATTAGCTGCAATGGTCCAGTTTAAAGAAGCAAAGCTGGCTTTATGCGTGGTAGAATTTATAGCTTGAGTTGAACCAACCCGAGTTGTTCCCTCATAAAGCTTGACATAAGATATATCGGTGTCAGCGGCAATTCCGCCACGAGTTAGAATAATTTTGGAAACAGTATTAGCTGCAGAAGCTGTGCAGAAGTTAATCTTGGAAAAGATTACATCCTGGGCTCCTTTAGCTACAGTTGAAGCGGCTGGAGTATCAGCTGCTAATTGAACTTTATTTTCACCAACTGGTCCTGGTGTAACAACCGGCGTGGTCGGTGTAGTTGGTGTAGTTGGAGTTGTCGGAGTGGTTGGAGTGGCAGCTAACAGCGAATTTAATTTCGCCCTTGAGCTAGCGCCAACAAAACCAGTTCCTTTTGTCAAGCCGGATGGTGTCAAAATATCCGCGGCATATTTTTCCTGGGCTTTAATAACAGCTATTTTGGTTTTTGCGCCAAATAAAGTTGTTTCGTTCCCGGGAGAACCGGCGCCAGTTGACGCAATTTGCGTATCAGCTGACATGTTCAATGTTGCCTGCAAACATTTGACATCACTGCCTGACATTCCTTGTTTTAAGTTTCTGGTGAAAGTAATTCCCGAACACGCAGCCGGAGCGCTCCCAGTTGTTTGCTGTGAAGCAGCTTGCAACTGAACTAATTGCGCCTGCAGTGCTACGATTTGGGCCATCAAATCATCTATGGTGGTGGCCCCAACCGGACCTGCCAACATAACAGAAACAGTCAAGGTCGTTACAATCGCAAAAATCTTTTTACTTATAGTAGACATTTGTATTTTTTTATTTTAAATTATATTATTCGAAATTTCCACTTTTGGCCGTATCGACCATAGAAAAACAGCCATCAAAATTTAAATAATTATCGACTATCGCTTAATTTAAATATTTTTTCCAATGCCGAATTATAATTTCCAGCAGCGTAGTCCTTTTTTGCTTCTTCAAAAAGCAATTCCTGCTCATCGGTTAATGTCCTTTTCCCCAAATCTTTGATCAGCCACTCCGCCACCAGTTGAACCGGATTTTCTCCCTGCTTAGCGTCTAATCCGGCGATACCGTATATTCTCTCTAATTGAGCCCTATTTTCTTCCAATTTCTGAGTTTCTAAAACAATATTTTTAATCGTCATTGAATCGGAAGTCGTTGCCGCCGCTTTGATCAAATTCTTCGCCGCTTCCGCTAAACTGGCCTGATATTCTTGCAGGGCCGGAGCTATCTTTTTAACCTGATTTGATTGGGCAATTTTAGTTAATTCTCCCAATCTTTTATTGGCTGTTTCTAAATTGATCTGGGCCAGATTATTTTGGGAAGCAAAAAGCGCCTGGCCTCTTTCGGCCGTTCTTTTCAAAGTATAAAGATAATCGCCGGGCAATGAATCTTGACTTAAAACTAATATTCCAAAAAGTATGGCTAAAGTGGAAACCCCGGCTAAAGCTACCTTTGGCTGGAATAATAATTTAGCTAAGATATTAAACATTGATTGCCTTGCGCTCTGTTCTCCCAATATTTGTTCCTTAACGGAAAAAACCCAATTTGCGTTAGGTTTAATTTGCCTCAATCCCTTAATTTCGGCAATGAGTTCTTTTTCAGTCATCATTGATAATTAAGCGTTAGCTAATTATGAAGAAGAGATTTATCTCTTCGCCTACACTAATTATGACGGATTTTAGGCTTGTTTGTTACACTTCTTCCTCAACGATTCCAACGCCCTATGCAATAGGACGCGAGTATTATCCTCTGTCCTATCCATCATCTTAGCTACTTCTTGGATAGAAAAATCATCCAAATAGTGCCAAATAATTACGTTTTGATAATCGTCTTTCAACCCGGCCAAGACCAGCTTAACCGTGTTGATGTCTGACTTCAACATCGCTTCTGAAAAATCATCGCTTGGATCAGCAATCGTCGTATTTTCAACAGACACTATCTGATTTTTACCCTTTTCTCTGTAATAATCAGTCACTAAATTACGGGCAATCTGATATAAAAAAGCTGAAGGATTATCAATCGTATCGCCATTTTTAAAGCATTCCCAGCACCGGGTAAACGCCTCCGAAGTAATATCTTGGGCTGTGGCTTCCGAATTAACCTTTAAAAAGACAAAGCGATAGATTTTACCTATCAACTGATCGTATATTTGGCTGAATGTTTCTTTTAAATCTGCCATTTGTATTTAGGCGATGAAGCGTTGCTTCATCTTCAAAGCTAGATAGGACACGCGTGTCCTATCTAGCTTTCCCTTATTTTTAGTTGATAGAATGTCTCGTTTCTCTCCCCCATCCTTTCAATCACTCCCTGATTTAATAGCTGATCAAAATCCCGCCTTAAAGTTCTTTTAGTAACTTCCGGTAAAATCTGCTTTACTTGCCAAACCTGAGCCCGGCCGTTTTCTCTTAAAAAAGCCATTATCTTACCCTGCCTATCCGGCAGTTTTTCTTCCTCTTTAAACAAAGATAAGGAAGATTGGGGTTTTATTTCTCCATCCAGCTTACTATATTCTGCCTGAAGGTTCAAGACATCCTGAACAGCCACCCAGTTTTGGACTTTAACCACCTCAAAAAAGCTATCCAGCACCGCCAACTTATCCAAAGTTTCCGGAGAACCGTTCTCCGCTAAAATATCATCGGCTAACTCCCGCATTTTGTATCTCAAAGGTTCTTTTTTTGGGAAAAGCAAAGTCATCCGGTAAATGCCTTGAGTAAGCTGGATTAGATAATTTTTCTCCATCATCCATAATTTAGCAGAAATTACGGCGGAGAGCAAACCGCGGGAAGAATCGTAGAGGAATATAATTCAAAAGTTAAACCGCTTAACTGGGGACACCCTCCGATAATCTTAATTGCCGTTGGTACATTTTTAAAATGAGAATTGGCGATAATTGTTTCTGGAGAATTTTCAATAAAAAGTCCGTAAGTTGAAGAATTTTTCATAAGCAAATTTTCGAATTCAACTTTTGTTCCCGAAACAACAATCTCTCCTAGAACATCTACCCACCCAGGCGTTACTCCCCCATTAGCAATGATAACATTTTTCAAAGAAGAATTATGACCGAGGGGACTAAAATAAATTCTATCCCAATATCCGCTAGAATAGGGAGAGGTGCTGGTTCCATCATTGTTGGTATCCCCGCCATATTCATCATCGTAAAAAGAAGTAAAGACAATTTTTTCTAACGAGCTTGAAGCATTTAAGGTACCGTAAATCTCTAGTCTCCCATAGATTGAGAATTTAATTATTACCCCCGGCTCAACGGTTAAAATAACATTTTCGGCCACTTTTAAATTATTAATTAAATAAGGTAAATCTTTGGTCATTGTCCAGTTTTGACTGATTGTGCCAAGAAGATAAATCCCATTCAAAGCATTGTTAATAGCAATATTATTTTTAAAGATGGGGTAACTATCTAAGACAGAAATTGGGCTTTGAAGATAATTTATTCCTTCAAAAGTATTGCTCTCAATAAGGGCGGTAGTTCCTCCCCTTAAGAACATTCCGGCATAGGTGTTTTTGAAAAATGAATTTTTAATCGTTGGACTCCCGCCAGTAATATTAATTGCCTCATTTGAAGCAATATTTTGAATTGTCAAATTTTCTATTGTGCTTGACGAGTTAATCAATTTTATTCCTGCGCCATTGACATTGTCTAAAATAGAATTTTTAAGAACAATTCGGGTTGAGTCAACAATAATTAAATAAGAATCACTTTGTTTTATTCCGCCATATCTCATTTGAACATAATCTAAAATAGAACCCTGACTTGAGGGAGCGAAATATATCCTGTTCCACCCCTCTGAAATTAAAAAAGAAGTAAAAATAATTTCTTTGCCAACTTCACCTCTGGCTATCAAAGTTCCTCTGACTATTAAATTGTCGAGACCGACCCAATAATCTTGCCTTTTAAATTTTATTTCAACCCGGGGTTCAATTCTCAAAGTTTTTGCTTCAGGAATTGTCAAACTATTAACAATATAAGGACTGCCAAGATAGGTCAAAGTAATTTCGGGAAATTCGGCAAAAGGCAAGCTGGAAATATTCGTTGAAGTAGCTGAAACTGAATTTTGGGCTTTTGGCGTGCCGTTAATTTTATTGCCGCTGGCATCCAATCCGTTTCTAGTTAATAAATTATTATTCGCCCAGTTAGTAGAAGTGGCGCTGGACGTTGCGCTGATTCTCTCCATTGAAATATAATTAGGCGAACTCGTTCCTGCCGGCCAGCCAGTAGAAAAATCAACCAAATCAATTAAAGTATTACTGGCGTCTCTTAATTCTAATTTCTCGCCGTTATTGCTTAAAGCGCCCGTGTAAATCCGATCTTCAACTAAATCAGTAGTGTTAGAAGCTGTTCTCTCTAATAAATAATAACTATTAGCTAAAATACTAGAAGTTGAAAAAGTGATATTCGGACTTCCATCGCTAGAAATTAATCGCCAGCCCGTAATGTCAATAGTTGAAGTGGCATTATTGTAAAGCTCAATCCACTCGTCGCTGGAATTAGTGGCACTAGTCCCCATCCAGGCGATTTCATTAATAACTACGGTTAAAGAAGGGATTTCCGGAGCAGTTATATTAATGGTTGTTGTGGCGCTACTAGTCGCGCTGTTATTATCAACCACAGTTAAACTAACCAGAAAATTGCTGGAAAAAGAATAATTATGAGTGGTTGTGGCATAAACGGCGGTTGAGGTAGAATTATCTCCAAAATCCCAAATATAACTTGTAATCGTCCCATCAGAATCGCTTGAGGATGCGGCGTCAAAAATAATCTCTTGGCCAATTAAGGGGCTTTGTGGAGTAAAAGAAAAACTGGCAACGGGTATTTGATTTATGGGCAACGGCGACGGCGAAGACGGCGTTTGATTTTTGGCTCCCGGCGTCGGTGTCTGAATTTCGAAATCTGTTTGGTTATTATCCGTATCAATATAATTTTCGGTACTAGTTGACCACTTTCTCCCTAAACTTTGATTTTCTATTGGATTTTGAGAAAAAGCCGTGCCTTCCAAAAAAGGATTGGTACTCGTACCCCACGCCACAGCGTCAATTAAATTATCTTTTTTATCAAACAAAATTACGCTATTGTTTTTTGCTAATGTCTGGGTGCTAATAATGTTGGCTGAAATTTGAAGAGAATTAGAAGCAAAATCCGAATTCAGCCACAAAAAATAACTTTGAGCTAAAATTACGCTGCCTGTCGGAAATAAACGAACTGAAGATTCGCTACCCGTAGAACTCCTTTTCTTTAACTGAAAGCCGGAAAGATTTACGCTATTGGTCGCTGGGTTATATAATTCTATGAAATCATAGTCAGTGGAGCTGGCGGTTTCAATTTGGACTTCAGAAATTAAAATTTTGGGTGGGATATACGGCGGCTCTGACGCCGGTGGTGGTGGCGCTGTGCCATAATTAAAAACAACTACCGGCTCTGATTGAGATTTGACCTCAATCAATTTCTCGGCAGCTGTTACGACTTCGTCTTTAGCTTGTTGTAGATGTTTGACATCCACAGTATTTAGCGGAGTTCCGATCTCCGTAGAAACTTCTTTGATTTCTCCCGTTTCTCCCTTTTCACCCTTTTTACCCTTTTCACCCGTCAATTCATCAGTTTGTTGAGATAAAACATCAATTTTTTCCGCAATATCATCTAACAGCTCTTGAATTTCGCTTGCTGTTAACTTCGCTTCCGGCTCAACTGCTTTATCTGCTCCTATTTCCTCCTTTTCTCCATTTTCATCCCCGTTAATTGTTGATTGGCTTACTTGCGCTCCGCCAAGGCCTGCCAATTCCTGAATTTTTACCATTGCCTTTTCCGCTTCTTTCATTAAACTGACTAAAGTTAATTTCATTTTTTCTAAAAAAGAAATTTCATCTTTTTTGTCTTTTTCCGCTAGCTCTTGATCTTTCGCCGCCAAAGCCACTGCCTGTTGAAGCTCCTGCTTCACCTGCTCTTTAAATTGTTTTTTTACTCCTTTATTCATCTCCACATACGGCCCCCATTTGTTGTAAAGCGTAGCGAATTGAGCCTCGAGTTCTAGATTAATTTCTTCTCGTATCTCTGTTTTTCGAAATAATCTTTTATTTGTTGGTTTTACTACCCCGCCCATTATTTCTTTAGCATCTTCCCATGCTGTTTCATGATTTTCATTTCCCTTTCTATCATCAAAATAGACAAACAAGCCATCGTAGAGCATCTCTTTTTTAAGCACTTCGATTGCGGTAAGTATCGCAATAGTCTTTTCCGTAATATCAAAACTATTTAAAGTTAAAGCCGCCATCGGACTGGTAATTCTGCCGGCCAGCACCCTCGGCAGATCGTAACCAATTCCTTTATAATAATTTCTTAAATTTAATCTTTCATTTAAAACGCTGTTAAAATAGGCGTCCGCTTCTTTTTTGTATTTTTGAGAAACCACTGAATCTATAAAATCCATTTCATTCAAAGAAGTTAAAACAACCAATCCATAAGTAACATCAGCTCCTGTCTGGCCGCCGCTAATAGCCATATTCAAAACCGTTTTTAATTTATCATCGCTTACAGCAACGCTTGAAACTAATTTTGTTAAATCCAAAACAAGCTTTATTCTTTCTATGTCTGTTTGGTTGATTTTTATCTTTTCAGCCGAAACACTATTCCCCAACAACAAATTAGCGGTTACCGCCAGGGCAACCGCTAAAAATATGACTCTTTTTTTACCATTTTCCATCGGCGATAAATTTTCGAACAAAATCATCATTAAAGTGGCTAAATATATATATTTTATAATCCTTCCCAAAAAAATAATATTCATCGGTAATCAATTCGTTACCAGTTTTTGACTTAAACACCGTGTATAATTTAAAACCCCTTGAATCACCGATAATAAAATCTTTTATTTTTGGTGATGATTCCGACCTCTCCGTTTTGGCATAAGGAGAATATATTTTTTGAAATTCTTCTACAAATTTATTTAAATCAATAATATTATTTAATCTTAAAATCCTCGTAAGCATATAATCTAGTGATCCAAATCCCCCCACATATAAATTGGTTTCGGATACTATCTTTTTAGAGAAGTCTTCTTTTGTTTGTTTTTTTATACTTAAATCCGTGTCTATCACATCTTCGTATTCAATCTTTTCAATTCCCTTCCAGGCAGAGGGGACTTTAAACTCATAGCCGTCTATTTTATTTATTACTTTATATTCGTTGCCAAAGCCGAATAAATTTTTTGCCACTTTCACTCCGGCTGGCAAAATTTTATTTAATGCCTGGATATCTTTTTGGTTATTCTGCCAATAAAAAAAGCCGCTTCCGGCTAAAATCAAAACAAAAACTAAAATCCCAATTTTTTTTACCATACTTTATTTTACAACAAATTAAAAATCACCGCCATAACCCCGTCAATGTCCCTGTGGATAACTTCTTCTATATTTATCGAAGTCGGACTTCAATAAATATGTCTTGGAATAGTTTAAGATTTTTCTTATATTGCTTTATCCAGTCAATAAAAAATTTCTGATAACCTTCTGGACCGCCGAAAAAATTGGACAAAAAATCAGTATTAATTAGGGAAGGAAAATTTTTAATCCCCCAGTAATCTTGATGACTTGACCAGCGGTTCTCTTTGTCTGATAAAAATTTTAAGGCGTCTTGAATTTCTGAATCATTAAGTCCTGTTTTCTTCCAGCCGGGTTTCCATAATTCTAAAGGATTGGAATGAATATAACAAACCAATTGCCCGACCTGAGTATCATTTATTACTTGAACTTTCTTATATTTCCCCTGGAATAAAACTCCGCTTCTCTTATTTTTCAAATTAAAATAATTAGTGTATCCTGTTCCAAATTTTTGATGAAACTTCGCTAAATTATCTTTTTCTCTAGGCGAAGAAAATAAATGGTAATGATTATCCATTAAACACCAAGCAAATAAATCTACCAGCGATTCCCTTGTTTTATTTTTAATAATAATTTCGCTACTTGCTATGGCGCTATTTATCGAAGTCGGACTTCCATAAATATTCTTAAAACGGTGATTAAGATTGGTAACAGCGTTTTTATCGTTAAATTCGTAGATATCGTGAATCCCACGGAAATAATCTACTTTATTTAAAAAAATATTCCTTTTTTCGACTCCTCTATTAAAAGTGTGCCAAACTCCGTATTCCATATAATCAATTATATCAATCTAATAGATTTTATGGAAGTCCGACTTCGATAAATTTGCCTTATTTCATTTCAAGATTTTTAGGAAATCGGGTTCGGAGAGAATTTTGACGCCTAATTTTTGGGCCTTGGCCAGCTTGGAGCCGGAGTCTTTGCCTGCCACCACAAAACTGGTTTTTTGAGAAACCGAATTTACAACTTTGCCGCCAAGATTCTGAATTTTTTCCTTGGCAACTTCCCTGCCCATCGTCTCTAAACTGCCGGTTAAAACAAAAGTTTTGCCTTCTAGTTTAAGGTTTAAGGTTTTAGGTTTAAGGTTTTTTATACTTACTCCGGATTTTATTAAATCATCAACCAGTTTTTTATTCTGGGTTAACTGAAACCAGTTATAAATGCTTTCAGCGACTTTCGGGCCGACATTGGGAATTTTTTCCAATTCTCCCATATTTACTCTTGATAATTTATGGATATCACCGAAGTAGTCAGCTAAATCAACCGCTGTTTCTTCGCCAACGTGGATAATACCCAGGGAAAAAATAAAATGAGGCAAAGTTATAGTTTTGCTTTTTTCCACTGCCTCAATTATATTTTGAGCCTTTTTCTCGGCAAATCTGTCCAAAGACAATAAATCCTCTTTTTTCAGTTTAAAAAGGTCTGATGCTAGAGAAATTAATCCCGCGTCTTGGAATTGGTCAATAATTTTTGGCCCCAAACCCTCTATGTCAAATGCCTTTTTGGAAACAAAATACTGCAAAAACTCTCTTTTTCTCGCCCCGCAGTTTTTATTCAGACAGCGCCAGATAACCTCGTTTTCCTTCCTCATTAATTTTGTCCCGCAAACTGGACAATTTTTGGGAAAATGGACTTCTTTTTCTTTGCCGGTTCTTAATTCGGCTAAAATTTTTATCACATCGGGAATAACGTCTCCGGCCCGGCCGACAATAACTGTATCGCCAATTTTTACTCCCAGCCGCTTGATTTCATCTTCATTATGGAGAGTTGCTCTTGAAACCGTCACCCCGCTGATTTGCACCGGCTCTAAATTAGTAACAGGAGTAATGGCTCCGGTCCGGCCGACTTGAAAAACAATGTCTAAAATTTTAGTAGTTGCCTGTTTGGGCGAAAATTTAAAAGCGCGAATTGCCCGAGGTGATTTGCCCGCCACTCCCAATTTTTTAAAAAGAGAATTGTCATTGATACTGACAACAATACCGTCTATTTGGAAAGGCAGGGTCTCCCTTTTTTTATTCACCTCCTGCCAAAAAGAGATAACCTCTTTTAAGTTGCGGCAAATTCTGCCGGGATCGGTTTTAAATCCGAGTGAGGGTAAAATGGCGTGCTCTTCTGAATGTTTTTTTTGACCAAAATCCGTAACAATGTCATAGGCCAAAAATTTCAAAGGCCTAGAAGCGGCTAATTTCGGATCTAATTGGCGGATAGAACCGGCAGCCAAATTCCGGGGATTGGCAAAAGAAGATTTAAACTTTTCAAAATCTTTTTTTGCCATATAGACCTCCCCCCGAACAATAAATTGTTCGGGAATTTTCAATTTTAAATTTTCAATTTCTAATTTTAAAGGAATGCTTTCAATGGTTTTTAAATTTTGAGTGACATCCTCCCCTATTTTTCCATCGCCTCTTGTTGAGCCGCTGATAAAAATTCCATTTTCGTAAATTAAGTTTATGGCAAAGCCGTCTATTTTAAGTTCAACAAAATATTCCGATCCGTCAGCTGACGGAGCGAGTCTTTTTATATAATCTTCCCAGTCTTGCAGTTCTTTTTCAGAAAAAACATCTTCAATGGAAAGCATTGGAGCGGAATGTTCAACTTTTTTAAATCCTTTTGACGCCAGCCCGCCGATTCTCTGGGTCGGAGAATCGGCAGTAATAAATTCAGGAAACTGCTGTTCCAATCGGAAAAGCTCGTGCTTTAAAGAATCTAAAGCCGATTCAGAAATTTCCTGCCGGTCTTCAACATGATAAAGATAACGATGATGATTTATCAGCGTTTTCAGTTTTTCAATTCGTTGTTTAATTCCTTGTTTGGTCATTTTGAAATAAAGTGAACGTCGCATGTTCACGCACTGCGCTACTTATAATTTTTCAACCACTCAATAAAGTCTTTTTTAAATTTATCCTCATTGGTTTGAAATAATTCATAAAATAAACTTTTATTAACAAATGGAAACGAATTTTCTTTACCAATTAAATAAGGCAAGCTTGACCAACGATAATTTTCTAAAAAAATAATAACCTTATTTAAATTTCTTATTCCTTTTTCTTTCCAGTCGGGCTCAATTAATTTAACCGGATTTGCCATTATATAAAATGGCAGACGCAAGAAATGCGAATCTTTTTTTATTGGAATTATTTTTGACCTTCCCTGAAATAAAACTCCACTTCTTTGATAATTTTCATTGACATATTTAGTGTATCCCCCAAAAATCTTTTTAGAAAAAACACTCGCCCCTCGATCAATTACCTCTTGGGCTAAATTATGGCTGTGATTAGGCATCAAACACCAACAAAGAAGATCTATTAATTTTTCATTATTAGCACTATTGGTGGACATCGCATGTCCACTATCTCGAGCATTACATCGACGAGGATAAGGAATAGCATGTTGAGTACTGTTAAAGTCAAAAAGATTATGAATAAATCTAAGGTAATCTTTTTCCGAGCTAAAAATTTCCCTTTTTTCTATCCCCCTATTTAGGATGTGAAAAATTTCACCCTTCATAGTTTTATATTAACATAATGCTTAATAAGTGGACATCGTATGTCCACTTTCAGTATGTCCACTTTCATGTTGCTGTTCATGGGTGTATTGAAATTTAACGGCTGATGTAGATGGCGCGACTGGTTGTTTTATACGTGCCGACGGATTTAACCCCCGGGGCTAAAATCGTTACAGAATAAGCGGCATTATTTCCCAAACTGCCCGGTCCCTGGCTGCCATCGTATAAATTTTTTTCAATCCCGGTTTCGGCGGCATAAAAAGCTAAAACCGAATCCCCGATGTCTTTGATCATTTTTGCCTGGCTTGAAAGAATTAAATTTATT
The DNA here is from genome assembly GCA_038078735.1 of Patescibacteria group bacterium. Classification (GTDB taxonomy): domain Bacteria; phylum Patescibacteriota; class Minisyncoccia; order Minisyncoccales; family CAZWNE01; genus JBBTTI01. The sequence continues at coordinate 27,731 of JBBTTI010000029.1, forward strand.
CCCAAAGCCGAAGAAAACAAAATACCCATTATGGCTAATGATAAATATAAAATAACGCCTTTGTCTGAATTTTTAATTTTCATTTTTCATCAAATTTTTTATTTTATAAAAAATGCAGATAAAGATGAGATCTATCTCATCGCATTATATCCAAGTTTCTTTGGGTAACTGCGGTTTGGACTTTAATTTTTGACTGGTTATTGCCTTCAATATTTAAGAATAAAGTGACCTTGGGCTGATTATCGTCTGTTTGAGTCCAACCAAAATCTACGATATCAAACGACAAAACATTAAGGTGGCTTGAAGTCAAAGGAGAAACAACTCCTCCTTTGTTCTCTTTCAATTGGCCGCTTTCTAAATAAAATTCCTGGCAGACACTATTATAATTTAAAAATTTTATTCCAGTGGCGGTTTGTGAGTAATTTAGATTACTAGGAATACAAATACCGCCGGTGTCTTTTTTTGCCATTCTGATCGCCCGGGACATATATTCTAAAACATAAGAAGTCTGGCCTAAAAGTTCTTGAGTTGATGATATTTTCCTCTGACTTTGCAAGATTTGGGTAAACACTGCCGCGAGCGAACCGATGAGCAAAGAAAAAATCCCCATCGTCACTATCATTTCCACTAATGTAAAGCCATTTTTTTTCATTGTAGCCATTTATATAAATTTTCTTGAACAATTACTTTATGGGGCCCTCCTCTCTCTTGCCAAGAAACCTCAACCGAAACATTTAAGATATTAATGCCATCAGGCGTAATAATTGTTCTTCTTTGAAAGTTATTTGGAGTTCCATCTATGAAAACAACCGGCTGCCAGCCGCTGGAAACTATATTCGCATCCCAATTGACGCCGCCGACGCCCTTGTGAATTTTAAGAAAATTACTGTCTCTGATTTCTCTTATTGATTCAATGCCCTCTTGGGCCAGATAAGTCGCTGTTAGTTTGGGGGAAATAATCTGGGTGCCGCCTATAGTTTGATTAACTAAAGCAAAAACCGCGCCCACTCCCATGGTGACTATAAATATTGATATGATTGCCTCTAAAAGAGTAAATCCCTTATTCATTATTAATTAACCCCGCTTTATTGATTCTGATATTTTTGCTTTGATTATCATTGGTTAAAGTAATGGTGGTTGTAGAATTGATGTTTACCGTTGGATCCGGAGGCGTAAAAGTAATTATTAGAGGAGAAACCGGGGAAAGAACGCTGATCTTAACTCCCTTTTCCATAAAAAAAGTCTCGACTGCTTCTCCGGAATCAAGGACTTGATCGTTATTTAAATCGGCAAATAAAATATAACTGGAGGAATTTGTTTCAAGTTTTATTCCGTAGGCTCCAGCCGACATCGCCATTTCTCGGGCTTTGCTTAAATCCTGGACTAATTTAACAGTTGACCTTTCCAAAGCCATATTTTTTTCGCCGGCATTAAAATTAGGGAGGGCAATGGCAGAAAGCAACAAAATAATCCCGGTAACAACAATTAATTCCACCAAGGTGAACCCATTCGTCACTTCAAGCCCCTCTTTTTTCATAAAAATAAATTAAAATAAAAATTTATTATTTTTTCACCCCAAAATAAAGCGGAAAATGCGCCGATTGTTAAAAATGGGCCGAAAGGAACTTCCGATTTTAAAGTTTTCTTGCCGGAAATTATCAGTCCTATCCCCATTATAGCACCTAAAAATATTGCCAAGAATAAGGCTACGATAATGTTCGGCCAGCCCAGAAATAAACCCATCAAAAAAGCCAGCTTTATGTCGCCTATTCCCATCCCCTTGCCCCGAGAAATTAAAACAATCGCCAGAAAAAACCCGGCGGCCCCGAAAGCGGACGCTAGGAGGTTCGACCTCCCAAGGAGGTCGAACCTCAACAAGTCGTAAGCTAAAGCCACCCCGATAGCCGGGAAAACAACTTTATCGGGAATAATATAATGCTTTAAGTCATAAACAAAAATAATAATAAAAAAACAACTTACCAGTAATAAATATGCCATGGCATAAATATTACTATTGGTTAATAATATGGAAAGAAAAATTATTCCAGTGAATAATTCGACTAGAGGATATTGCCAAGAAATTTTTTGAGAACAATAGCGACATTTACCGCCCAAGATTAAAAAGCTGAAAATAGGGATTAAGTCTTGCCAGGATAATTGATGTTTGCAATTGGGACAAAAAGATCTGCCTCTTAAAAAACTCTTTCCCTGTTCCAGGCGATAGATAACGCAATTCAAAAAACTTCCTACCATCAACCCAAAAACAAAAATAAAAATCACCATTGTCAAATTATATCATAAATAAACATTCCCGGCTGTAAATTAAGCGACTTCGGGAGTTACTTAAATTGGCCGATTTTATTCTAAAAAAACAGATTGAGAAGAAACCGTTTTTTCTTTTAAAAACTCTTCAACAAATTTTTGGTATTCTTCCCCATTCCCCCAAAAAGGAGCATACTGCTCCAAAATTTCTTTAGAAGCCAGAATCAAAGAATTTCTTTTACCTAATTTATCCGGAAAACTTGAAAATTCATAATTCTCTAAAAAATTAAACGCTTCTTTTGGATTTTTTAATCCATTTTCTCTCCATCCCGGCTGAAAAATATCCAAAGGATTAATTACGCTCACGTAACGGCTGACCGCAAAAGATTGGGGATCGCTCTCTACTGCTATGCCTTTATATCTACTCCCAAAAAGAGCGTCTTTTCTATTGTAAAGCAGATTAAATGACCTAGCGAAACTATCATTTAATCTATGCATAAGAATAGGTATTGCCGTATCTATGGTCGGCAATAAATAAAAATGATAATGATTCATAATTAAAGAAAAATCTAATAAATGAACTAATGGCGGATGCTTTTTAATCACAAATTTCTCGGGAATTTTTTCGCCCTGCAATAAAGCTTGACCAGCTTTTATCATGTCTTTTATTTTAAGATTAGTATCTTTTCTGCCTAAATTTACGGCGTAATACTGGAAAACAAAACGATAGCAATCATCTTTTTGTTTAAAAATGTTTGTCAGAGCCCGGGAGGTGATATGGACAGGTTTATCTTTTTCAAAAAATTTTCTATAAGGCATAAATTTAGATTATTAAGCGACTTCGGGAGTCACTTAAAGCATTGCCTTATTTTAACATAAAACCCGCCCCGACGCATCGTCGGACCGGGTTTTAGTAATTATTCTTAGAAACCGCAAGAAGTCAAGCTCGTCGGTATGCTCGTGGTAGCAGTTGTCCCGCGATCAGAAGCAGTGAAGTAAGAACCCGCTGGATTTTCAAGAGCGGCATAAGCGCAGAAATACTGACCGGTAGGAGAATTACTCAGCTGACCATAATGTTTAGTTGGCGCCTGTGGATCGTCAACAGCCTGAAGATAAACTGTGTTAATGGCATTTTTAATCGCTGGGAGCGCGGTGGCGGTAGAGCCAGTTGATGTAGCATAGTTCTGGTCATCACCCATGACCATTGACTGGGCAGTTACTATCTGTCTCATATCTGATTGTCTTTTGGCGTCTCTAGCTTTGCTTCTGGCTCCGCCCATAGATACCATGACGATTCCGGCCAGCATACCGATAATGGCGATAACCACCAATAACTCAATCAAAGTGAAACCTTTTGTTTTTTTCTGAAAAAATTGCAACATATTAAATTTAAATTTATGATTGACACTCGACCTTTGAATATTCTTTTTTTATTGTATCACTTTTATGATTCAACCCCTAATAGCCGCAAGCGGGCAAGGTCGGAGGAACAGTGGAGGTAAAAGTTCCCCGGTCAGAAGCCGTAAAATAAGTGACCGGAGAAGACGGATTCTCTAATAAAGCATAAACGCAGAATTTCTGATCTTCGCCAGCACCAGTATTGCCTACCCAAGTATAAATTTTAGTGCCGCTATTGGTTGGGTCTTTAACACCGAGTAAATAAACATTTATCGTACTGGCAATATTGGGCATAAGTCCGGTTGCAGCAACGTTCGTCTTATACTTTTCGTCATCACCCATAACTAATGCTTGGGCGGTTACTATCTGCCTCATATCTGATTGTCTTTTGACGTCTCTGGCTTTGCTTCTGGCTCCGCCCATAGAAACCATGACTATACTGGCCAGCATACCGATAATGGCGACAACCACCAAAAGTTCGATCAAGGTGAAACCTTTCTTCGTTTTCATATTTTTTAAGATATTTTATTTTATAGCATCGACCTTTTTATTATACCACTTTTTAGAGTGTCAACCTGTGGATAACCCTAAACCCCGCCCATTTTATACAAAGGCAACAAAACCGCGCCCATCAACCCCCCGACTGCCAGCCCCAGAAAAACAATTAAAAGCGGTTCTATAATGGATAAAAAACTGTCGATTGTCTTTTCTGTTTCCTTTGTATAAAATGCCACCAAGTTAAGCAAAGTTTTATCTAGGCTGCCGGTTCTTTCCCCGACAATCGTCATCTGGGTGAAAAGCGGCGGGAAAAATTCAGGAAATTGCGACAGGACGGAAGAAATTTGTTCTCCCTTTTTCACTTCTTCCCGCGCCCTGGCAATAATTTCCTTGTAAATTGAATTCCCCAAAATCTGCTCGCAAATTTCCAGCGATTGGGTGACAGGTATCCCTCCGGAAATCAAAGTGGAAAAATTTTCGGCAAATCGGGAAAGATAAATAATCTTTAAAAAAGAAGAAAATAATGGGACTTTTAAAATTAATCTATCAAAAAAATATTTTCCTTTCTTAGTCCGGTAGTATCTGACCGAAAATACGGCTGAACCGATGATGGCCAATAAGATTGCCAAACCCCATGTTTTAAGCAAACCGGGCAAGGCCAAAGCGATTCTGGTGACTAATGGTAATTCCTGGCCGGATTCCAATAAAACTTTAGAAAGATTAGGGATAACAAAAAGAATCATCAAAACAAAAACAGCGATAACCACTAAAAAAATAACCGCCGGGTAGGTCATAGCTCCCTTGACCTTGCCCATTAAATAATATTCTTTTTCCAGATGTTCAGCCAAATAATCCAATGAATCTGATAATTTTCCGGAAACCTCGCCGGCCCTGGCCATGGCGACATAAAAAGGAGAAAATAATTTAGGATACTTTGATATAGCCGAAGAAAAAGACGTGCCACCTTCTATCTCCTCGGAAATTTTCATAATTTTTTCCTTAAAGTCAAGATTTTTCGTTTGGATAGCTAATGTCCTTAATGACTCCACTAAAGGAACTTTAGCATTAAACATAATTGATAACTGCCGGGAAAACATAACAACATCTTTCGCCGGAATTCTCTCAAAAAGTTTGATTTTTTTAACGAAAAGCGAAGTTTTATTCGTTTCTTCCAAGAGAGTGACGTATAGTCCGTATTTTTGCAAAAGCGAAATAGCCACCTCTTTTCCCGAGGCCTCAATAGTTCCAACTTTAACTTCTCCCTTTTGAGTTCTCGCTTGGTAGTTGAATATCAAGTTTTTGATTTCATCTAATTAGCATTTTGAGTTCTGATGGATTCAAAGAATAATTCAAGGCATTTTCCAAAGTAATTTCTCTTCTCTTGACTAAATCGGCGAGAGACCTGTTTAAAGAAATCATTCCGACTTCTCCCGATGTCTCAATAACTAGAGGAATCTCGTGAACCTTATTTTCCCTGATTAAATTAGCCACCGCCACGGTATTTAATAAAACCTCACCCGCCGGAATCAACCCTCCTTTAATGCGGGGAATAAGCCGCTGGGAAAAAATTCCCAATAAAGACCCTGATAATTGGGCTCTAATTTGGCTTTGCTGTTCCGGCGGAAAAATATCAACAATCCGATGAACAGTTTGGGCCGCTGAATTAGTATGCAAAGTTGTAAAAACCAAATGGCCTGTTTCCGCCGCCGTAATCGCCGTGGAAATAGTTTCAGGGTCCCTCATCTCGCCGACCATGATAACGTCCGGGTCTTGGCGGAAAGTAGATCTTAAGGCCCGAGGAAAATTTAAAGTATCCTGAGATACTTCTCTTTGTTCAATAAAAGACCTGTCGTCTTTAAAAAGATACTCAATCGGATCTTCAATAGTGATAATATGATGGGCGCTGGTATGATTAATCTCATCTATCAACGCCGCCAGCGTTGTTGATTTACCCTGGGAAGAAGGCCCAGTTATCAAAATAAAACCCTGATTAATTTTAGTCCATTCGCGTAAAATAGGCGGCAAGTTTAATTCTTCAATAGTTTTTATCTTGATCGGAATTAATCTTAGGGCGCAGGAAATCTCGCCTCTTTGAAAAAAGACGTTGACGCGAAAACGGCCCTTATCCTTAAAATTATATGAAAGATCAATTTCTTTCTCATTTTGGAACCGTTGGAACTGCTCTTCGGTCAGTAGTGTCTTGGCTATATTTTCAAGATCTTCCCTGGTTAATATTTTATATTTTAACAGAGAAACTAAACGGCCGGACAAGCGCAAAATTGGCGGACGATTAACCGAAAGATGCAAATCCGAGGCCTGTTCTTCAATTGTGGTTTCTAAAAGTTTGTCTACTAACGATTCAACTGAATTTGCCATATATTTTATTTTACTATTTGTGTATTTTTTTACAACTTTTAAAATTTGAACGACAAAATACCAATATAAATTTTATCTTCCATTCCTTTCTCAAAAATAATTTCAACTAAGTACTTCTCCCCATTCTTAAATTCTAATAAGACAGTAGGAACAGAAAACGGACTGACTTCTTTAGAAAATTTCCAAGCGCTTGTGAATGAAGGGTTTATTATCAAGGGCGACTCAATTTTAGTTCTTTCAATTACTACAGGGCCTGTTTTGGGAAAGTAGCGATTTTGAGGTTTATCCGAAGTAAATCCCAATAAAATATTATTATCATCGGTTTTGTCGGTTGTCCCGAGATTTTTTAAAATTAAAAAATATGGCTGATATTCTTTGGGCCAAGAAAGCTCTATTGAATCTTTGGTTTTTTTTAAAAAAATATCTACATCGCCGCTATTCCCGGTTTGAGGATCGGAAATTTTAACTTTTTCCGGGAAAATTCCTTTTTCAGCTAAAAAAGTCGTGAATCTTTCGAAAGATATCTGCTGATTCAAATTAGTGACTGGAATAAGTATCGGCGTAACCTTTTTTTGCCAATTCCAGAAAAAATAGCCGCCAAAAAACAGCAAAATCAGTAAAACTAAATTATTAAGAGTAATTATTTTTTTAAAATCATTCATAGAGTTATTGGCACCAAAGTTCGCTTAAAACAAGCGCCTGCTGTTGGATCGTCTTCCATGAAGAGCCGTCCCAAAAATTTAAAAACGGGCAAGCGTTAGGATTCCACGGCCAGCAGTTAGACTGAGGATAATTAAGATTATTATATTTAACCACTCCGCTAAACCCTTTTTCTTTACAATATTGAGTGGCGTTAGTCACAACCAATGTTGGGTACCCGGATACCCAACCGCTAGTTCCACTACCCGGAATAAGCACGCTTGAAAAATAATTATATTTTTGGCAATCAGCAGTGCAATTGCCAATATTATTTAATTGATTCCCGTCATCGCAATTTTCACCAGCCTCCAAAATCCCATTCCCGCAACCGGGAAAATTTATGCTGGGCTTTACGCATTGATAGGTTTTAGTCGGACAAGAAAGCGGGGAATAACAACTTTGATTAATGCCCTGAGTGCCGATAAGAGTTAAAGTTTCTCCGGGATTGCAAACCGGCTGGTAAGTAGTAAAATTTACCGGCGCATTGGGTACACCCCAGCTCTGAGTGGTGCCATCGCATAATCCTTTCCCCTGCACACTGCAGGTAGTATTCTCATAACAAACACAACCATTACACCCCCATCCTCCGCACACACCGCCCCAAAGAGAACCGCCTATAGTTATAGTTCCTGTTACCTTTCCGCTATTTGAAACATCGCTTGCGCTGTATCCCCCCAACTTCTGGCTGTTTTCAGCTTTCTCGGCATTTAAGCCCGGGCTTACACTGCCATCGCTTTTTATAGTAACACTGCCAACTATTAAGTCCTTTAGTGTTTTAATAACACCATTAACAATAAAATCGCCCTGCTTAGTCTGAGTTGTCGTGCCGACATTTATCGGCGCGTCAACATTGTTATTCGGCGGAGTACCGGTTGGCCCGGTCCAAGCGTAGGCAACAAAACCGGCTAAGAAAAAAGAAGCGATTATTTGCGGGAGAAAAGATAAAATTTTTTTGAGCATAATGTATTAAAAGTTAAACTTTAAAAACTTTCTCTAAGACAAAATCTTTAATTTTAATTGCTCTTTCAATAGCCTCCTTCGCTTCTTCAAAAGAAAATTGGGGATATTCGCCGGGATAGCGAGTAGCCACATAAAATCCAGTGAGATATTCCGCCTCCCCCATTATTTTAGCAAAATCCGCGTCAAGTTTCTCGCATAATTTCACCAATCTGTCTAATTGATGAATTTTAGGAAAACTTTTTTCTTGATAGACTAAATACCCTTTTAAATATTTTTCGCCCATCTGTTGACTTAAAAAACAAACCGTGCTTGCTGCTCCCTCTCTGTCTTTGAGAATGTCCCGCGCCGAGAGCTCGTCATCACCAGCCTTGGCAAACCACTCGCTGGCTAATTTTTTCTTTCCGTTTTTGTTATCTTGCTGATTTTTCATATAAATATTTACCTTTTTTTATAATATCTTCAAAGAAGAAGTCGCCTAAACTCAATCTATTTTTTATCTCGCTGGGAGAATGGACTAAAATATCGGCGGCTATTTCTCCGTTAATGATTTTTCTTATTTTCTGCTGCTCCTCTAAAAAATTACCCCTGTCCTTCTTGACAATAAATAAATCCACATCACTGTCTTTAGTCGGTTTTCCCCAAGCAAAACTGCCGAAAAGTATGATTTTCTCCGGCTTGTATTTTTTGACAATCCGATTAGCTATTTTTTTTATCTCTCTTTGATGATATTTTAAAAGTTTTTCCGTCATTGACCGAATTTTTATGTTAATAAAAATGAAGGTGAAAATGAGGTTCACCTCATCGCCCTTTTATTCTACCACAAAAAGAAAAACTCCCCAAAGAGAGTTTCCCCGGCAATGTTAGACGTCCGACATCTAACAATATTGCTATCTCTTATAGAATTAAAATTCTTCCCTCTGGTATTAATTTGCGGAAAAATCTTTTTGAACATTAGGTTTTATTCTTGATAACTTCTTTTGGCTCTATGCGCCAATCTCCTAATTTATCAAAATCTCTGTCATAAGAAACAATTTTCACTTTTCCATCGCTGATCCCGGGAATAGATGATATTAAAGCGTCAATAAATTTGATCTGATAATCTTTATAGAATTTTACCGCTAGAATAGAATCAAAATCGTCAATAAATTTAAGATGGCTTAAGCGCGCAATAGAATCTAAACTTTTAACTGCATCTTCTTTCGTAAATTTATAAAATTTCAAAAGCGTCCAATTAATTTCGGCTAAAACTAAATTAGAAGTAACGGCTTTAATGTCTCCATTTTTAATCTTTTTCAAAAATTGGCGGCAATCTTCAAAAGTTCTTTCTTCGTCTTTCAGGAGCACCCTAAGAAAAATATTAGTGTCAACAAAATAATTATACTCTTTCATAGTTTTTTTCCATCGCTTCTCTCGCTCTTAAAACATTTATCTTCTTTTTGGGTTTAAACATTCCGGCCAAATCTAAAATATCCGGCGCAGACTTTATTTTAATTTCGCCTTTTATCCTCTCAAATTCAATTTCTAATTTCCTCCCTTCGTCCAATCGTAAAATATCCCTGATGTCTTTAGGAATAGTAATTTGCCCTTTTCTAGTAATTGTCGTTTGGTAAGTCATTTTGATTAGGTATTACTTTAATTTATAATCCTACTTTTAGTTTACTCCTTACCAAGGCGATTGTCAATATCATCGCCCCAGACGAAGCTTGTCTAATTCTTCCAGTTGCCGCTCAATTTCATTGAGCGAGCCTCGCCCATCTTGGGCGGGTTTTTGGATTTGTTTTTGGGCGAGAGGCAAAACAATAAGAGAAATAATCAATACTTTTTTATTTAAAAATTTCAGCATATTTAAAAAATAAGATTAGAGAAATTTATCCTACTCCATAGTAAAAATAATATTGTAAAGGGTTATGCTATCATCGCTGTTAAAGGGATTCAATTCAACTTCTACCGCATAATCTTGTCCGTATACAAGACTTGATATATTTATACTTGGAGAATTCGGCAGAGGGTACGGAAACGAAGAATTGTAAGATTGTCCTGACTGCCAAGTATTTACAGAAGAGCCGACAAGACTCCCCGCTTTAAGCCTAAGTATTGGATCTCCAAGATAATTATGTCCACTGAAATTATTAATTCTGATTGTCCCCGTCAAACTAATTTTATTAAGCCCGAGGGTCTTTTTAAATGGCACTGAAACCACCGAAGTCCAGCCACCTTGATTATTAGCACCTACCACTCCCCGGGCCCCAAAAGAAAATCCTTTTGGCTCAAGCTCTACTGCAACGCCACCAACTCTTGCCGTATCTATCAGAAGACCGATAGGAACGCTGTAATAAATTTTAATTCGGATACTGTCTACTTTAGCATTAGACCAGATCGTTGGCACCCAAGATGCTATTTGGGCCTGTAGGACTATGCCAAAATCAGATGAGTTTATATCTGCTGGTAACCAAGAAACGCCCCATTTATCAATAGAGGAGCCGTAGCTCTTTATTTGGTCTGTTTGCGGCCAATATTCAGAAGTAGCTTTATTGCCCCCAGCCAGACTGCCGCCATTAAGAAGCTGCACTATCAAATCTTTTGTGTTGCAATAATCTAAATTGGGCGACGAACAGGACGGCACAATGGTATTTGCCCGCTCAATTTCAACTTCAATACCATCTATAACAGCATTTGAAGGAATTGAAAAACCAAAATTGGCGGCTTTTAAATAATGAGTGGAGGCAAAACCATTTGAATCGGCGATTGTTGATGCCACAGCGCTGGAATCATCGCTTGTTTTAGCATATAAAGGATTACTCCAGAGAATCCCTGTTGGGGGAGTTTGATCTACTACTGAGTTTGGATTTTTAAAAATATCAAAAGAATCAAAATCTCCCTCGGTTTTAACCACAAATTTCCCTCCGCCGACATCCAGCTGGCCTTGCGGATTTGTTGTGCCGATTCCCACCTTGCCGTCAAAGATGGCGTCGGAAAAAGCATGGAAAAGACCGCCCAAGCCGAAAGCGCCGGATTTATATTGAGAAGTATCTCCGACATTGATCGGCGCGTCTACATTGTTATTCGGCGGAGTGCCGGCTGGCCCTGTCCAGGCATAAACCACAAAACCGGCTAAGAAAAGAGATGCGATAATTTGCGGAATAATTTTTTTGAGCATAGATTATTTTAAATAATTGTCCAGAAAATCAATGATTCTTGGATAAAATCCTGGAGATTCTTTAACAAAATTCTGGATTTTACCGTAAAGAATATCTAAATACTCGTGGGCTAAAATATTTCTTAATTGAGCAAGCCTGGAAAATTCTTCCGACTCTTCTTTGCTAAATCCGATAAAGAAAGCTAAATCAAAGAGCGCGTCTTCATAGCTCCTCGGCATTTCTTTTTTCTCCGAGGCCAAAATAATCTTGGCGATATCAATCGTCGCATTAAGAATATTTTCTGTCCACCTTTCGACTTCTCTTCTTTTGGGTTTGTCCTCTTGATATTCCCGAAAAGTTATTCCGGAAAATCTTTCCCTTTCCTTCAGCTCGCTAGTTAAAAAACTCATTCTTTCTAAGGCTCTGGTTTTTTGTTCCGGGGATAAAGATTTGGCTTTTTGCTTGACTCGCCAAAAATCTTCGGCGAATTTCACAAAATCTTCGGCTTCCAGGCTCTTTTGCAAATAAAGCTCCCAGTATAATTTTTTATCCTTAATCGCCAAGGGGATTCCCGTTTTAAAAACGGCGGAAACTAAAGTAGCTGGAGCCATATTCAAACAAATCAAATCCACTTCTTTTTTAATAATTTTAGAAATCGCCAGCCAAATAGCTGATTCTTTTTGCTCGCTTTTCAAATAAACCGCCACGTCAAAATCTGAATCTTTATTGGCAAATCCCTTGGCGAAAGAGCCGAATAAAAATGCCAAAACTACTTCCTGTTCATTATTAAAATACTCTTTTAAGGATTTGGTTGTTTTTTCATCCAATTTAGCTTTCATTTTCTTTTTATTATATTACCCTATCACTTTTTTAACCTCATCTACTACCTCGCTTGGCGTATAATGGGCTTTAATCAGATATTTAACCGCTCCCAATTTTAAGCCCTTCTCCACCTCGGCTTTTTGGCTCAAATTGGAAAGGATAATAACCGGTAAAAGTTTTGTTTTGGTCATTTCTTTGAGTTTTTTCAAAATTTCCCAACCATCCATTTGGGGCAAGACAATATCCAGAAGAACCAGATCAAATTTCTTTTCCATTACCAAGGAAAGACACTTATCTCCGTTGGGAGCGACTTCAACGTTGAAACCAGAGGCCTTTAATTTAGTGCTGTAAATATCGGCTAAAAATGGATCGTCTTCTACTAGTAAAATTTGTTTCATTTTTCTTCGGCTACTCTTAAAACTTCTTCTATAGTTGTTATACCCTCTAAGACCTTTAAAATACCATCTTGTTTCATCGTCACCATGCCCAATTTTTTGGCCTCTGCGGCAATTTTTGCTTCAGAAGGCTCTTGCATGGTGATTGCCGCCAAAGACTTATTCATACTTAAAACCTCAAATAAAGAAATCCTGCCGGCAAATCCCAATTGATTGCATTTTTTGCAGCCAACCGGCTGAAAAATATCGAAAGGCGGTTTAATTTTTAGTTCTTTTGAAATTAACTCTTCTGTTTCTTTGTCGGGCTTAACCTTTTTTTTGCATTCCGGACACAATGTTCTGACCAACCGCTGAGCAACGGCAACCGATAAAGTGGAAGGGATAAAATACGGCTTCACGCCTAAATCAATCAATCTGGGGATAACCCCTGCGGAGTTAGTCGTGTGCAAGGTTGATAAAACAATATGACCGGTTAAGGCCGCATGCGTCACTAAATTAGCCGTTTCTTCATCACGGATCTCGCCGACCATAATAACATTTGGGTCTTGCCTCAAAATATGCCTTAGTCCGGTGCTAAATTCATAGCCGATTTCCGGTTTTATTTGCGATTGGTTGATTCCTTCTAAAAAATATTCTATCGGGTCTTCAAGCGTTACGATATTAGTTCCTTCTTTATTTAATAACTGCAAGATAGAATACAAAGTGGTAGTTTTTCCTGAACCGGTGGGACCGGTTACTAATATTAAGCCGTAAGGTTTAGTAACGGCATCTTTTACCGCCTGAAGATTTTTTCCCCGCAATCCCAAATCCTCAAATTTTTTAAAACCAATTGATGGGTCAAGAACTCGCAAAGCCACCTTTTCTCCCAGAGCCGTCGGAAAAGTAGAAACCCGAAAATCAATATCTTTTCCATTAATCTCGCTGGAAAATCGGCCGTCTTGGGGAACCCTGGTTTCATCAATTTTTAAATTAGAAAGAATTTTAATTCTGGCAATTACCGCCGGATGAATTTTCAAAGGCAAAATAATGGAAGAGTGCAAAACGCCTAAAAAACGGAATCTAACTCTTAATTTTTCTTTAGTCGGTTCAATATGGATATCGGAAGCATCGCCTTCAAGAGCCTGTCTTAAAATAACCGCCACAATTTTACTGATAGGGGCTTCTTCGGCTAGCCGCTCCAGTTCCTCTGTTTTAATCGGCCTTTTTTCTTTACCGGTTTCTTCGCTTAATTCCTCCAAAGCCGTTCCCACCTCTCCCTTTAAGTTGCGATACTGTTTTAAAAGTTCATTAAAATTCGTCGGTGTGATCAAGAATACCTGATAAATAAAATTCTGCTGGCGGGCAAGAAACTTTAGGGCCTCTTGCGATTTAAAATCTTCGGGATAAACCATGCCGACTTGCAGGGTCTTGCCATTTTTTGCCAAAGAAACCATTTTGTAAAACCTGGCTGTTTCTTCGGGAATCAACTGCATTGTTTCCAAAGACACTGAATCCGGCGCCACTTCTTTCAATGGAATTTTTAAATTTTCGCTTTTCAGATTAAAAAGTGATTTTTCGTCTAAAAAGTGTTTTTCCAAAATTAATTCCTCCTCTTTTTTCCCCGAAGTTTTAGCCTCCCATTCTAAAGCCGTTGCCTTCTCCTGGTCTAAAATTTCTTTTTTTACTAATTGTTGAATCAGTGTCATTGTTTTAGTAAGGCAAAAAGGGATTTTTTCTGCCGTAACTGCCCTGCAAGGGCTGAATTACTTCAAATAACTCCAAATTATCTAAAATCGGATTTTTAAGAACCTGCCAATCAATATTAATTTTATGGACAGGGAGCAGTGAAATTGAAAGCGGGCTTTCTGGTTTCCTAGAAAACCCGAGCCAAATGATAATTAAGGTGACTACAATAATTCCTCCAAGAATCGGAAGCAATAATTTATTTTTCTTTTTTTGTTCTAAAAACGAAATGGACATATTATTCAATAAAATTGGCTTTAATTTTAAGATTAAAATCAACGGGATCTTTTTCCTTTTCTGCGCTGGAGAAGGAGAAAGATTCAATATTAATCATCCTGGCGGATTTTTCCAACAAAGAAAGAAAATTTCTGAATCCGTCCATACTCCCCGAAACCGCTAAATTTAAATAAATCTCGCCCGGTTCTTCATTATGGTTGATAGATTTTAAAACTAAACCGGCGCGACTGGTCGCCTTTTGCAAAAAATTATAAAAAACAAGCGGCTGGGAACCTTCGGGCAGAGCTAATTTTATTTTATCAAGCTGATCTTGATAATTGGCCAAATTATTAGAAGTGTTTTTAATCTCTTTAGAATAATCTTCTGCGGCTGCTAATTCCTGCTTTTTTTCTTTGATTCTCTTTTCCAAATCGCTTAAAGCGTCTTTTTTGGGAAAAACAAGCGAAAAAGCAAAAACAAAAGCAAATAAGAATGTGATAACGATAATTGTTGGTTTTCTAAACATGCTTGTTTATTTAAATAGCTGGGGGGCTAAAAAAAGCTTAAAACTAAAATTAATTTTCCCTTTTTCTCCAATATCAAAAGAATTAAAAATGAAATCTTTTATCAGCGATTGCTCTTTTTGGAAAATGAAAATTTGCTGCTGTAGAGTAGTAAGGCTTTCAGTTTCGCCTGAAATATTAACTTCCGATTTTACCACATCAAAATTGACCTGTTTAAACCTAGCCTTGGGATGGATAATTTTTGGAAAAACATCAAAAATTTTTGAAGAATAAACATGAGCATCAAAAATTTGAGAAAAATCATTAACCTGCTTTTTGATTATCTTAATTTCTTTTTCCCGGCTGATTTCCTCAGCCGTCTTTTTTTGAGCCAGCGCCTCATCTAATTTTTGCAGAGAATTTTCCGCTTTCTTTTGAGAATTGCTTATGGCGAAAAAACTGAAAATAGCGGCCAAAAAAAGACCGATGGAAAAATAAAGCAGGATATCTTGCCATAAAGGAGATTTTTGAATTGTTTTTGGAATAATTCCAACCATAATTAATTAAATTCGAAATTCGAATCGTTAAAAGAAGCTTAGCTTCTCACTTAGAAGCTAAGCTTCTAAGTTTCTAGCCCGCGGAGGGCTAATCCCGTTGCGATGGCGTAGGATGGACCCATTTCTTTTAATGTTTTTTCTAAAATTGGCGGACAATAAATATTTAAAAATGGATTGGCAATTTCCGTTTCTTTATGGGAATGCTCCTGAAAATATTCTTTAATGCCGGGGATTAAAGCCGTTCCGCCGGCTATAATAAACTTTGCCACTTCCTTATTCTCGCTTTGTAAAAAATTATTGGAAATTCTTTCCGTCTCCCTTAAAATTGAATCTATCAAAGGGGCGATTATATTTTTGATATTTTGATCTGTTTGAAGGCCGTATTTTCTTTTTAAATTTTCGGCTTGGGTATAATCAATTGACAGGCTTTTAGCGATTTGTTCGGTCAATTCATTGCCGGCTAAATCAAAACTATGAGAAACTTTAAGCACTCCTTTATCAATAATACTGTAGGTCGTACTTTGAGCGCCAATATCCAACAAACCGACAATTTTTGTTTCTTCTTTAGGAACTAAGGATCTGAGCAGTCCAAATACTTCGGCTTCCAAAGAAACAAGTTTTAATTCGCACATTTTGGCTATTTCCTGATATTGGTTGATGACTTCGTTGGGAACCGCCACTAAAAGAATTTTTAATTTATCGGTATTATTAGCCACTTGCCAATCCAATGTCACTTCTCCTAAGGGCAGAGGAATATGCTGGCGGGCTTCATATCTGACGGCTTCGGGCAATTCATCTTTAGTCATTAACGGCAAGTCAAAATTGGTAAAAAAGGTGGAAAAATCGGGGATAGAAAAAATACACTCTCTGGTTTTTATTTTAGCGCTTTCCTTAATTGCCAAAACAGCTTTAGCGATATTTTGGCTGGAAAGCAAAAGAGTGCTTTTATCAAAAGTCCGGAAAGTTTTTTCATAAAGGACGCCGGCCGAAATTTCGCCATAATTCTCCAATTTTCTCCTGTCTCCCCAGCGCGAAAGCTCTACAACCTTAATAGCGGCTGTTCCAATGTCAACTCCTAGAAATTTTTTGGGCAAAAATTTAGTAAAAAACATATAATAATTTCTCTTTCTTCTCAGTATATCATAGAATAAAGGCAATGCTAAATAGAAACTTCATTTTAGATATGTTTTTCCCTAAACTCTGCTTTTCCTGCCAAAAAGAAGGAGAATATCTCTGCCAGGATTGCCGAGCGATGCTGGATATTTCCGGCTTCCATCAAAAATACGGCGCCGGGAATATTTCCGATTTATATTATCCCCTTTCTTACCAAAATAAATTTCTCCAGAATCTTATCAAAAAATTTAAATATGAACCATTTGTCAAAGAGCTGGCAAAAACTCTGTCTGATTTAATTATAGAACATTTCCAACTGCTAGACCAGCAACCAAATTTCAATGATTTTATTTTAATCCCCGCTCCTTTGGCAAAAAAGCGCCTGAAATGGCGCGGCTACAACCAGTCAGAAGAAATCGGTAAACATTTAGCCGAATTTTTTAAAATTCCTTTGATTAGCGATGTATTGTTAAAAACAAAAACAACCTCGCCCCAAATAGATTTGGCTAAAGAAAAAAGAGAAGAAAATATCAAAGGCGCTTTTCTGGTCAACCCTTCGACGCGGCTCAGGGCAAGAAAAATCCTTTTAGTAGATGATGTTTATACCACCGGCGCCACTATGGAAGAATGCGCCAGGATCCTGCAAGAGGCAGGCGCCAAAGAAATCATCGGAATAGTTGTTGCAAGAGATTAATAGCTCACGAAATAGCGGATTTTGGCTTCCGACTTCAGTGTGGTTATTAAATTAGCCGCTCCCTGATTTAATTTTTGATTTCTTAAATCGTCTTTCGCCTGATCAACAGGAACTTTATTATCTTTAACATATTTCGCCACTTCTTCATCGGTAACGTTTAATTTATCTGCGAGCAATTTCTCCACTTGTTTTTGGAGAATAATTTGTTTTTTTAATTCATTTATAGTCATACCTTGAGCTGAAAGCGCCGCCTCAAGCGTTCCGCCCTGGGCTGAAATTTGATCTCCAATCTTTTTTATTTCCGCATTAATTTCGTCATTGCTGACGATAATTTTCTTCGCCCTTGCCTCGTTCTCAATAAGTTTTTCCGTAACAAGATTATCCAGCAAAGTCTTAGCCGACGCTTTTTCAACTTTTTGGATAATAGCCAGCCGGCTGATCGGGCTATTATCAACAGTTGCCGCAATAAACAAACCCTTAAAAACATAACCCAGCACTCCCAATGGCACGATGATCGCAATAATAATCGCTATTTTTAAATTAATTTTTTCCATAGAATTAACACTTTACTACTGAAAATATGTGTGTTTTATAAAATGATATAGGCTGAAATTTCTTTTTAAAATCAGTCAGCGCGCCTTCGCCGCCGCCCATATCAGCTTCCCTATAACCATGCGCTTTAAGCCAAATGAGATCCTCTAAATAGAGCATATCTCCTAAATCAGGCGAGGAATAATCGTGAATTCCCAACGCTCCGTAATATCGGTTGCTGTTAGGAATTAACCAGCCGGCATTTATGCCAACCGCCTTGCCGTCAACGATGAATACCCTTGCCTCTGTCGCCCCTAGAAAATTTCCGTCAATAAGATTATGAAACGGAGAAAAATGCGCTCTGTCGCGCCCACCTCTTTTTTTACGCCAGCCGTCTATAATTGAATGTAGGGCCTCTTTATTATTATATGCTTTAGCATCAACCGCGTCCACTTTATGTTTTTGGTAAAATTTATTTTTTGCTTTGCGCAGCGTCTTCCAATGCTTTCCCGGAAGGACCGGATCAAACATTTTAAGATCGTAAATCGGCCAGGTCAGCGTGTAGTTAATAGCTAAAGCTTTAACTTTGTCTGGCAAGGCCTTAAGAAACTCTTTGCGCAACGAAGTTTCAAGTTCAAATATCACTTTTTCAATTATTACTTTTTCAGTCTTTGACGATCGAAATATTTGTTCGAGATATTCAACAAGAATCGGCACCCGCCGCGCCGGAAGGGCGATCGGGCTGGAAAAAACAAAAACTCTTTTTTTCTCTCTTTCCTCAATTGTCAAAAGCTCTGTATTGTCGCCGCTATCAACAAAAACATTTTTAGAGCCTTCCTCTGCTTGGAACTGATACCAATAAAAATTATGTTCCGGCGCATAACCGTATTTTTTAATCGCTTTTTCAATCCGAGGCTGTTCGGCTGTTATGTCCTCAAAAAATTCCATATAGAAACATTATAGAATTTTTTAGATGATAAAAAAATAGGGTTGACGTTTTTTCGCCAACCCAATTTGCTCAAAGCATTACTTAAATTTTCTTAATAGCCCCTGACCATTCTTACTATCCGCTGCCGCCACGTTATTTTTTCCTCCGGTTTGGGACGGTCAGGATAGCGAATATCTGCTATTACTTGTTCTGACAACCCTTTTTTCTTTAATTCATCACAGATTGCATCCAGCTCTTGCATTTTGGCTTCAAATCCTTCGTCTGAGTCGGGCTCGGGCGTATTATTTAATCTCCATAACTTATCCTCCAACTGCTGGACTGTCATCTCTTTAAGGTTTCCGCTGTAAGCGGTATTTACTACTGGAATACCCCCAACATAACCAAGGATAGGACCTCTGTTTTTTTCTGCCATTTTAACGTACAACCTCCTCTTTTATTTTGTATATTCTTTCTACAATAAAATACGAAAAAATCAAGCCCCAACAAAAAAACACCCTTGGGGCGATTTTTGGAGTATCTCGGTTCTTGGGGGCATGTTAAACATCAGATGTTTAATACACTACGCTTATTAATTAAATTGACGGCGCCTTTTAGTTAAAATCCGAATTCTGGTATGTTAGACGCTAAGCGTCTAACACTCGAGCCATACCGATAAAAAATTCGTGGCGGTGGGGGTGAGATTCGAACTCACGAAGAGATTGCTCCCTTAATGGTTTTCGAAACCATCGCTTTCGGCCACTCAGCCACCCCACCATTTTATTTGCCGTGTCTTGCTTTTTCTACTTTTCGTAATTGGTAAACCAATTTGTTAAAAGCCAAATCAAATGCCTCTATCAAATTATGGCTGACCTCCTCTGATTCAAAATTATTTTTAGCTATTTCTAATCCTAAACGAACGGCAAAAATATCATGATGCTTGTGGTATTTGGCGTTGACCACAAATTTTGCCAAGGCTATATTGCCATGCTGAAGCAAACGGGTCAAACGATCCAATTTTTTCCCGACCAAATGTTTTTCTAATTCTTCTTGACCAGTTTTATTAACTTCCTGAAAATAAAAACGTATATTCATATTTATAATTTTAACCGAAGACTAATACTTTGTCCGAACTCTCGACCATTTTAAGTAAATCGGACATCGTGGAAACGGGACAAACCTTGCTTTCTTCCTTGCCTCGCACCTTCAAACAAGTACCGCAGGCGTAAATTTCGCCTTTCAATTTTTTGAACTCCGCTACCTTTTTTGAAATGTCGAAATTATTGCTGTCGGGGATAGTATCAAGCTCTGACCCTTCGTTCATCAAAAAAATTTCTACTTGATGACCGGCTTTAAGCGCGGTAATCCCCAAGCGGAACGTATTCCAGACGTGCTCCGGTTTATTTGACTGCAAGATAATACCAAGCTTCATGCGGAGGAGGTGGGACTCGAACCCACAAACCGCTTTTTACACGGTTACAGGTTAGCAACCTGCTGCCCAACCAATTAGGCGACTCCTCCAATAATCTTATTCTACCCGATAAAAACTATCTCGTCAATTGAAAATTAAGCGATTTTGTGATAAATTTAAACATATTGCGCCCGTAGTTTAGTGGATAAAGCGCTGGGTTGCGGACCCAGAGAACGCAGGTTCGAATCCTGCCGGGCGCACTTCTATGGATCTCCAAACGCCAATTGAACAAATTTCTCGAGTGGGACCCGCCTATCAAAAAAGATTAAAAAATCTGGGGATACAAACCGTCGGGGATCTTCTGTTCCATTTTCCTCACCGCTATGAAGATTTTTCAAATTTAATTCCTATTTCTCAAACTGAAGAAGGTGGACCGTTTTCCGTCCAAGGAAAAATTGCCGACATAAAAATGTTCAGGGCTTTTAGAAGAAAAATGATGCTGACCCAAGCAACCATTGAAGATGAAACCGGCAAAATAAAAGCTCTCTGGTTTAACCAGCCGTATCTGGTAAACACTTTGAAAAAAGGAACCTTAGTTTGTTTGGCCGGGAAAGTAAAAGGAAAAAAAAGCTCAAAATATTTCTCTTCACCGGCATACGAGAAGATTGACCAAACTACGAACTATAAACTACCAACTACAAACTTAACCCACACGGGTCGGTTGGTGCCGATTTATCCGGAAACCGAAGGTCTCTCCTCAAAATGGTTAAGATTTATCGTAAAACCTCTGCTCTCACAACAAAAAAATATCCCCGAATCTTTGCCCGAAAATATAATAAAAAAATATGGCTTTTTGCCGATTAGAAAAGCTATTCAACAAATACACTTTCCCGATTCTTTTAAAGAGGCTGAATTGGCGAGAAAAAGATTCGCCTTTGAAGAACTGTTCAATCTGGCTATTTTTGTTTTGCGGGAAAGATTAAAATTAGCCAAAGAAAAAGCTAAGGCCATACCTATAAACTTAGACTTGATGAAAGAATTTACCGCTAATCTTCCGTTTAAATTAACCGATGCCCAGAAAAAATCGGTTTGGCAAATTTTAAAAGATATGGAAAAACCGAGGCCGATGAACCGGCTTTTGGAAGGAGACGTCGGTTCGGGCAAAACAGTTGTTGCCGCTATGGCTGCCCTGAATGTAGTGAAAAACGGCCAGCAAGTTGCTTTCTTGGCGCCAACAGAGATTCTCGCCAATCAGCATTTTCAAAAGCTTTCTGAACTTTTAAAAAACTTTAATCTGAAAATCGGCCTTTTGGCCGGCCGCAAAAAAACCCTTCGACAGGCTCAGGGCGAGTCTCAATTTGATATTTTAATCGGAACCCATGCTTTGCTTCAAGATAAAGTAAAATTCGAAAAATTGGCGTTAGTGATTATTGACGAGCAGCACAGATTCGGAACAGAACAAAGAGCTAAGCTTTTCCGCCAAAAAGACTTCATCCCCCATTTGCTTTCAATGACAGCTACTCCCATACCCAGAACATTGTCTTTAACAGTCTATGGCGATTTGGATTTGTCGGTTATAGACGAATTGCCAAAAGGTAGAAAAAAAATAATTACCAAAATAATCCGACCGAAAGATAAAAAAGCAACTTATGAATTTATAAGGCAGCAGGTTAAAGAAGGAAGACAGGCTTTTGCCATCTGCCCTCGTATTGAGCCGCCTAAAGCCACCCCGGAACAATTGCTCGATGCGAGAAGCTTGTCATGGATGGACGTCAAAGCGGTCAAGCAAGAATATGAAAAACTTTCAAAAGAAATATTCCCCGATTTGAGAATCGGCATGCTCCACGGAAAAATGAAGTCTCAAGAAAAAGAAAACGCAATGCAAGAATTCAAAGAAAAAATAATAGATGTTCTTGTTTCAACGTCAGTGGTTGAAGTGGGAGTGGATATTCCCAACGCCTCGGTGATGATGATTGAAGGTTCAGAAAAATTCGGTTTAGCCCAGCTTCACCAGTTCCGCGGCCGGGTGGGCAGGGCCGAACACCAGTCTTATTGTTTTTTATTCGTTGATACGCCGGGTGTAATTTATAACAGAAGATTAAAAGCTTTAATCACTTGCGAAAACGGTTTTGAACTGGCGGAAAAAGATTTGCAAATCAGAGGCCCCGGCGATTTTACCGGCCAGCGGCAATGGGGCATCCCCGATCTGGCTATGGCTTCTTTAAGCGATTCTGTTTTAGTTTCCAAAGCCCGCAACGAAGCTAAGGAGATCCTGACCGAAGATCCGGAATTAAAAAAATACCCCGAGCTTTTGCAAAGAGCAGAACAATTCAAAACCAAAATCCACTTGGAATAAGCGATGAGAGGCCTTACCTCTCATCTAGGACCCTGCGTTTTTACTTCGTAAAAACTTGGGTGAATAAATTTAAAAATTATAGGCGAGAAAGAAGCTGGTTGATATCAATACCGCCCTTTTTTATTTTAGTAAAATCAATTAGGCTTTGTTTTATTAATCCGTCAATCCAACCCTTAATCTTAAAAAAATTCTGGCGGCCGGGGACGTTCAATTTTAACGTCCCATAAGGAAGCGAATTGAAATGACGCTTTCCTTTACTGGCTCTGCTCGTTTGATAGGTAACGCGAAAGCGCTCCTTAGAAATATTGCAAGTTTTGGCCCAAAAATCAATGGCTGATTTTGGTTCAATATTGTGATGGACTTGAACAATCGGTCGCAGTTTTTCTTCTGGAATTTTCATAATTTCTATCAAAAAATTAATAAATAAAACCACCATATCTGGATTTGAATTGCCAAAACTGATAAAAGGACTTGGAAATTTATCTTGCCTGTTATATCCTTCCGCCCAATACAAAGCGGCGCCAACCAACAATAACTCGTATTGCGATAATGGCTTAATTTCGCCTGTAGCAATTTGTCTTACTTTTTTATTTTCAATTTGGATAGCTTCCGTACGCCGCCGATTATTTTTGAATAAACCGCGCTGTCGGGCAAGTCTAATTTTTCCTTCAAGTAGTTTTTGCGCAGCTGCGGAAAGTTTTAACCCTTTAAACCAATAGCTCAAAGTCCCCTTTGAGGTTAGATTTAATTTTTTTAGAATCTCGCCGTAGCTTTTTCCCTGCCTTCGCAACGCAAAAGCTTTTTGGCGTAAAGAATTTTGTACCATTGTATATATTCTATATTATACCACGCAATGGTACAGGATAGTAGCCCCGACGAGATTTGAACTCGTGTTACTTCCTTGAAAAGGAAATGTCCTAGACCAGGCTAGACGACGGGGCCAAAATTCTCTTTAATTCTTTAATTTTAGCGGAAATTATGATAAATGTAAAGAATATGAAAGAAATGCCGATAGCCTATGATCCGAAGCAGGTGGAAGATAAAATCTACGCTCTCTGGGAAAAGAGCGGTTTTTTCAAACCCACCGGAAAGGGGAAGCCTTTTACTATTATAATGCCGCCGACCAATGCCAATGGTTCTTTGCATGCCGGACATGGCTTGGTTTTAACAATTGAAGATATAATGACTCGCTATAAAAGAATGCGAGGATTTAAAACTTTATGGCTGCCGGGACTGGACCATGCCGGATTTGAAACTCAAGTGGTTTACGAAAAAAAATTGGAAAAAGAAGGCAGGTCAAGATTCCAAATGAAACCGGAGGAACTATATAAAGAAATTTGGGATTTTACCCAAGAAAACAAAAAAAATATTGAAGGCCAGGCAAAAAAAATGGGATCTTCCTGCGATTGGTCTCGCGAAAAATTCACTCTGGATCCTGATATCGTCAAAACGGTATATGATACTTTTCAAAAATTATACGACGATGGTTTAGTTTATCGGGGCCGGAGAATTATAAATTGGTGTTCCAAACATCAGACCTCTCTTTCCGATTTGGAAACAACCGACATTGAACAAACCGATAAATTTTATTATTTAAAATATGGGCCGTTCACTATTGCCACAGCTAGGCCTGAAACAAAATTTGGCGATAAATATGTAGTGGTGCATCCTGACGATAAAAGATACCAAGATTATAAACACGGCCAAAAAATAGAGTTGGAATGGATAAACGGGAAAATAACGGCCACGATTATAAAAGATAAAGTTATAGACATGGATTTTGGGACAGGCGCCATGACTATCACTCCTTGGCACGACGCGATTGATTTTGAGATTGCCCAATGCCACAATTTAGATAAAGAACAAATCATAGATGAAAGAGGCAAACTTTTACCTATCGCCGGAGAGTTCGCCGGTTTGAAAATTTTAGAAGCTAGGCCAAAAATTATTGAAAAACTCCAAGCTAAAGGTTTGGTGGTCAAAATTGAAGAAAACTATAAGCATATTGTCAAAATCTGCTATAAATGCGGAACCTTGATTGAGCCGCAAATCAAAGACCAATGGTTTATTAAAATGAAAACTTTGGCAGAGCCTGCCATTAAAGCCATTAAAGCCAATAAAATTAAATTTATTCCGGAGCATTATAAAAAGATATCTCTGCATTGGCTAAAGAATATTCTTGACTGGAATATCTCGCGTCAAATTGTTTGGGGAATACCTATCCCTGCGTGGTTTAAAAATGGCGAAGCAAAAATTAGCAATGCGTCACCAGGCGAAGGATGGGAGAAAGACCCTGACACTTTTGACACTTGGTTTTCTTCCGGCCAATGGCCTTTCGCTGCGCTCAAGGCGTGCCGCCCTAAATATTTTGAAACATTTTACCCGACGGATGTAATGGAAACCGCCGGGGAAATTATCTTTTTCTGGGTAGTCAGAATGATTATGCTTGGACTTTATACCGCTAAAAAAATTCCTTTTAAAAACGTCTATCTGCACGGATTAGTTTTGGATGCTAAAGGACAAAAAATGTCCAAATCCCGAGGCAATGTTATTAATCCTTTAGACTTGACCGATAAATATGGAACCGATGCTCTAAGAATCGGATTGATTGTGGGTAATACACCGGGGACCTCTTTGGCTCTAGACGAAAACCGCATTAGGGGCTACCGCAATTTTTCCAATAAAATTTGGAACGCCACCCGTTTTGTGCTGACGAATGCGAGAAATCCGATTTCCCGAAAATCCGATAATAGGAAATCGGATTTCAAAATATCGAAAGATTTAAATAAATTAGTAAAAGATATTACTAAATTAATGGATTCTTTCAAATTTTACGCCGCCGCGGAGAAAATATATCATTATTTCTGGCACGATTTTTGCGATAAAATTATTGAAGATTATAAAAAAGGCAAAATATCGCAATCTACGCTTTTGGAAATTTTGAAAATCAACCTCAAGCTTCTCCATCCTTTTATGCCGTTTATAACCGAGGAAATATACACAAACTTGCTGCCTAAATGGCCGGGTAAAAAATTGCTAATAGCCGAATCTTGGCCAGAATAGAAACTTAGAAGCTTAGCTTCTAAGTGAAGAAGCTAAGCTTCTTAAAAAAATTAACCGATGTCTTACCCTCTTTATATAATTTTTGGAGTCATCCCTAGCATTATCTGGCTGCTTTTTTATTTAAAAAAAGATGTCCACCCTGAATCCAACCGAATGGTTTTAAAAATTTTCTTTATGGGAATGCTTGTGGCAGTACCGGCGGTATTTCTGGAAATTGGAATTTTTAAGACATTTGACGCATTCAATCTGCCGCCGCTTTTACTGGCAATTTTAAATACCTTTGTCGGCGTGGCCTTAGTGGAAGAACTTTTAAAATATCTGGTAGTCCGAAATCAGGTATTATCACACAAAGAATACGACGAACCGATTGACGCCATGCTTTATATGATAATTGCGGCTTTGGGATTTGCCGCCTTGGAAAATATCTTGATTTTATTTCAGCTTGGTCCCGGATTTTTATGGGGAAAAACATTAGAACTTTCAATTTTCAGATTTGTTGGAGCCACTTTTTTACATACTTTAGCCTCGGGCACTGTCGGCTATTTTCTTTCTCTTTCTTTTTATAAAAAAATTGACGGGGCAAAATTTGTTGCTTTGGGTCTGTTAATGGCTACCATCTTGCATGGATTTTATAATTTCTTTATTATGAAAGGGCAAGGGAATTTAAAAGTCTTCATCCCTTTAATCATTTTAACAAGCCTGGCTATTTTCACTTCTTTGGCTTTCAAGAACTTGCAAAAAATATCCAAAGCTAATACAATATAGGCATGGCATCATTTTTTGAAAAATTAAAAAAGGGAATGGGAGTAGAAGCGGTAGAGCAAAAAGAAGAA
The DNA here is from genome assembly GCA_038078735.1 of Patescibacteria group bacterium. Classification (GTDB taxonomy): domain Bacteria; phylum Patescibacteriota; class Minisyncoccia; order Minisyncoccales; family CAZWNE01; genus JBBTTI01. Next base: position 54,202 of record JBBTTI010000029.1, read on the forward strand.
GAATCTATCCAAAAGCCAAAAAGAAAGAGGCAAATAAAAACAGCCTCTCTTGAGATAGAACCGCCTCAAGTGCTAAAAATAGAAACAACTCCGATAAAAACAACTCCGATAGAAATTCGCCCTGAAATTCCCGTTGCGGTTAACAAGAAAGACTGGTTTGAAGAACCGGCCGGACAATTGGCTATTGATGTTTTCCAAACGGAACGGGATTTAATCATTCAAACCGCTATTGCCGGAATTAAGCCGGAAAACTTAGAAGTGACTGTAGAAAGAGACATTGTGGCCATTAGAGGCATCCGCCAGAAACCTTCTGAAGAAAATGGCGACTATTTCGCTAAAGAATGTTATTGGGGGCCCTTTACCAGAGAAGTAATTCTGCCGGTGGAAATAGACCCCGACCGAGTCAAGGCCATGATGCAAGAAGGCATTTTAACGGTTAAAATGCCTAAAATCTTAAGGGAGAAAAAAAGAATTATCACGGTCAACGTTTAATATAGACAAATAATGTCTCGCGCATAATAACTTTTTGAATTGGCCGCCAGGTTGGAAAATTTGAGGTATTCGTTATGACAATTGCTCCCGGTTTCAACTCATTTTGCAATTTCTTTTCCAGCGGAGGCATTAAATCATACCAAAGATAAGTATAAACAATATCAGCCGAACTTAAATCAGCATCAAAAATATTTTGCTTTCTAAAATTAATTTTTTTGATTTAAGCTTGGCAAAAAAAATTCTGATTGCGCTGTTATCTATGCCGTATATCTCAAGGCCCGGCAGCGCTTTTTTTATAGCCAAGCAAAGAGCGCCGTGGCCGCACCCTAAATCATAAAAATTTTCAGCGTCCGGCTTGTATTGTTTTATCACTTTAATCAGCGCCCGCGTTGCTCGCTTGCTGCTAGGCAAATCATGGCGCCGTATCAGAATATCAAGGGCAAAAACCAAAAATAAAATCGCAAAAATAACGAATATAAATAATGCAACGCAAATTAAAACAATCATAAATAATATTTAAAAAATAAATCAGCTAGCGCTTTGGCCACGTTCTGGGGCGCGCCGGAATATGGGAAATGGTGTAATTCAATGCAAGGAGCGCCGTTCAGCTCAATAATAGCGCACTCTTGCTCCTTGTAAGAACGTGAAATATCTCGAGCTAAAAAATCTATTCCCACGACTCTGATATTAAAAAATTTAGCCACTTGGCGGAAAAGATTGCGATTATCAGGGTGGACTTCCGGCGTCATTTCAATTAAATCGCCGCCTAATTTAAGAAACGGATCCTGTTGCAAAAAAACAACCTCGCCCCTTTTCGGCACATTTAAAAAGTCTGTCGTTTCATTTTCAACTATTTTTTGATGCGGTTCGCCTCGATTGGGATCGCTATTTTTTTTATCAATTAATTCGCGGATTGTCACCATGCCGTCGCCAACAACATTTGCCGGCACTTGTTTGACGCAAGCAACATAATCAAAGTTAATAACCGTTGCCCGATAAACAAATGCCCGAGAAATAAATTTTTCAATAATAAACGCCGGCGAATAAATTGTAGCCCATTCAACCGCTTTTTTTAATTTTTCAAGAGTTTGGATATCCGTAGTAACGTGCCGGCTGACGGAACCATTGCGCGGCTTTACTACCAGAGGAAAACCAATTTTTTCCATTGCGAAGTCGCAAGCTTTTTTCTTTTGCCAAAACCAAAAAGACTTGCCTTCGGCGATTGGAAAGTTGCCCTTTCGCAGATATAATTTTGTTTTCTCTTTATCGTCAACGACCCAAGCATTGTCTGCGAATGGCAAATTTTCAAATCGGATAATTTTGCCGCCCATTTCAACGCGGAAATAATTTGTATAACCGGCCGGACCGCGCAAGGCTTTGACCATTGCTCCCCGTTTTTTAAGCTCTTCTATAAAACAAGCGCTCCGCATTTGAATATCGGAGCCGGTGAAATCGCTTCTTAACGAAGCCAGCCCGAAAAAAATAAAAATTTTCTCCAATAAAGAATCGAAAAATAATTCAAATTTTTTAGGTAAAATTAGGCGCGGTAGAAAACGGCTTGTCAATTCGTCCAGCCATGTTTGGAGATGACAATAAAACGGCCTTCCGCAATCTTGACAAAACATAGTGCTGTTATTGTTTAAGAATATCTCCCAGTCGCCTTATTGCCTCGAGCGCTTCTTCATATGCGGCCGCCGCTCTTCGTATCCGTTCCTCGTCATATTTGACAGTGTTTCCTTGTGGTTTCTCCGCTACTCCTATGCCAAAAATCTTTGACAACCCCTCTTCTAACGTCTCTTCCATGGCAATTTTATTTTCATAGGCCACAACCACTCGTTTTAATTCGGGAATTTTTCCGGTTTCGGCTTTGAGGTAGAGCGGACGCACATACAAGAGCGATTCCTCAATTGGAATAACTAAAAGCGGACCTTGAATTACTTGCGACCCGCCTTGGCTCCACAGCGAGATTTGCTGACTAATTTCTGGATGCTGATTAATTCTGCCTATAATTTGTTTGGGTCCGAATACAAGCTTGTCTTTAGGGAAACGATAGACCAGCAGCTTGCCGTAGCTTTCTCCATCGTTACGGGCAACCATCCAAGCGGACAGGTTGTCTTTTGCGCGGGGAGTAAAGGGCAGCATCAAAACATATTCCTCCTTTTTCATTTCCGGTAACTTCATAATAATATGCCGAGGCGACATCGCTCCTTCTGACGCAATGGTTGGGATTTCCCACTGGTCTTCTTTATTGTAAAAAATCTGCGGATCATCCATATGGTAGACCGAGTACACAACAGTCTGCAGGGTAAAGATATCTTCGGGATAGCGCAAATGAGAGACAAGGCTTTCTGGAATCTCTGACATCGGCCGGAATGTTCCGGGGAAAATCGTGGCGTATGTTTTTAAAATTGGGTCATCTGCGTCCGCCTGATAGAAAACGACACTGCCATTGTAGGCATCAACCACCACTTTTACCGAGTTTCTCATATAATTGACGTTCTTGCCGTTCAATCGCAATGGTTGAGAGTAAGGATAGCGGTCGCTTGTGGTATAGGCATCGGCAATCCAGTAAATTTTGCCGTCGGTAATAACGATATAAGGGTCTCGGTCAAAGGTCAAAAACGGCGCGATTTTGGCGATTCTTTCGGCAATAGCGCGGTAGTACAGAATACGGCTCTCGCTGGTTATGTCGTTGGACAAAAGCAGTTTAAGCGATTTAAATTTTACTGCGTAAAAGACACGCTTGAGAAACGAGTTCATCTCCACTCCGCCCGTGCCTTCATATGTTGCGTAGACGTTTTCTTCGCCCTTTGGATAGTTGAACTCAAGAGATTTAGTTTTTGCGATGACATAGTCGTTTGAAAGCTCGCCGAAATAGATTTCTGGGCGCGAAATTTCAAGCTCTTTCACATCCGATTTGGGCGGCAAATCCTTCACAAACAAGACCGGCAATCCTTCTGGGGTAACTTGATTCACCGGCCCGGCCGCTACGCCATAGCCATGCGTAAACGTCAGCCGCTCATTAATCCAGTTTCTATTCGGCAGGCTGGCCGATGCCAACTCCTGCGGGGAGAGCATAATCTGGCGAATTTCTCCGTCTATGATGTAGCGATCATTATCAACTTCGGCAAACTCGTAATAGGTTCGGATTTCTTGTATCTGAGAAAAAGTTGATAAAAGCGGTTTTCTATCCCAAAGCCGGACATTTTTAACCGTAAGATTATTGTTCGCAATATCAGCCGCGGTGATAGGCTTGTCTCCCAAGATTTCTCGTTCCTCAATTTTATCAAGCGCAAACGCCTGACGGGTAGCGGCGATATTATGCTTAATAAACGGCGTTTCCTTCACAAGCTCATTCGGAGCAACTACCAGTTTTTGGATAAGAAACGGAACCACCGCTCCGGCGAATCCCATGACAACATACAAAGAAACTGCTCCGATGAGCGGCGACAGCTTTCCTTTCCATGCCCAAAAGATGGCTGAAACTGCCGCAAGCAGAGCAGTAACTATTGAAATCCAAAGCATGAATATTCTCACGGTTGCGTCTGTGTATGTCGCGCCAAATACTAAACCGCTCTGACTTGTGAGTAATGTAAAACGAGAAAGGTAAATCCCTGCGGCAATGGTCGCCAGAAATATTGCGAGTAAAATACCGAGATGAATTCTTACTGATCGTTCCACTTGCATTTGTTTTAGTAACCGCAAACTTGCCAGATGAAGACTGCCTCGTAAAAAATACAGGACAGCACAGCCGAGGAGCGTCAAGATAATAAGTGTTTTCACAAGACCAAGACCAGCTTGCAAAACGGGAAGGGAGAAGATATAAAATCCGATGTCTTTATTGAATATTGGGTCTGTCGCGCCAAAAGCAGCGCCTGAAATAAATTTTAAGACATCTTGCCAATTGGTCGCTGCCACAAGTCCGAAGAAGAACGCGATTACCAAACTCGCAACAATGGTTAATTTTTTAATCAGGAGATTGTCCACATTTATCGGCCACCCTGAGCTTGTCGAATGGGTTGAGCGGATCGCTAACGAAAAATTGACGAGCAAAAAAACAGCGGCAAAAATTCCAACGGCTGAAAACAGCGTTATTTTAGCAATCAAAGACGTAATAAAGATTTGAGTGTAGCCAACTTCGGAAAACCACCACCAATCAGTAACAAAAGCGACAATACTTGAAAAAAGGATAAAAACAACAAAAAACCCGATAAAGGAAATCCGTGTAAGATGTTTTGGAATAGTCATAATGTTAGCAATTATAGCAAGTATGTCTTTGATATATCAAAAAATAGCCCTCTTTATTTACAAACAACATAGTGCAAATATTCAACTGTTTTATTCGCGCTGTAATCCCTGTTTTCGTCTCTATCGGCTTTAAACCTGTTGTATTCTTTTGTGAAATATCCGTATTTGCCACGCAAACTCATTATTTCTTTAATATCATCCAGCGTCATCAACCCCTCGTTATTGTAGCTCAAGAAGATATATTTCATTTTTGCGTTTAGAATCAAATCTCTGAATGCCTTTTTTGCTTTTGGTCTGGAACAGTAAAGAGATTTTTGGCTTTCATACTCTCTTAGCCCTGTTTTGCCGTGAATTTTCGGATTATCGTATTTAGCGACTGTTTCTAATAAATGATAGTTTGTTGCGTATTGTCGGTGATTATAGGGCGGGTCAAGGTATAAAATATCTCCCTCAAGCTTACCCGTAAGTTCATTGATGTCTTGGTTGAAAACTTGGTGCACTTGGTCGTTGATAATCAACTCCGCAGGTTTTAATACGAACGACTTTTGTGCCGTCTTTTTTAATTGCTTCAAAAACGCGCCATACATCGAAGCGGTGTTTGCATATTTATCAATTGATTCGATAAGTGTGGCTAAAAGAAAATAATACTCGTTGATATTGATCAACTTTTCATTTTTCCACTCCTCAATTATTGATCTTATTGCGTCGCATTTCTTTCCGTTTTCATCTGAAAAATATTGCCGCTGAAACTCCTGCTTCTTTGTACCGCCTAAACAATAATTTTTGAATATAAAACCCTTTGCCCCTTTTAGATTTGATAGGTAATCGCAAACAAAATTTTTCCTCTTGTTGATTTCAATATTTTTCAGGTTTGGCAAAACTTTTACTAATTTCTGAAACTTCAACTGCTCATGATTTTCAATGTACTGCTTGTTGAGAACGAAACTATAATACTGAATATCATTGGCGA
>JBBTTI010000030.1:0-3096 GCA_038078735.1 Patescibacteria group bacterium
AATGATTAATCCGCCGACTAAGGCTCCAATAGCGGTTGCCAAGGGAGAGAAAATTGTATCAACCGCCGCCGATTCTTCGGGATATTTTTTAAGTTTAGTTGTTAATAGTCCTGAACGGCCGGAACCGGCCATTAAACCGCCGATATATTTTCCGATCATAATAAAAAAGATTGAAAAAAAATTCAAAACACCGGCAAACGCGCCGAGTAAAATTGAGAATATCCCCACTATTTGGCTGCCCAAAGAAACATTCCTTTCGCTTGTTAATTTTGAAATTCGCTTGATAAGCCAAATTGAAATCGGCACAAAAACAAGGGATAATACTGAATTAAAGATTAAAATTTGATTAAAAGAAAAACCGAAATTTTTTAAAAATAAAATGAAAAAAGCGTTATTAAATCCGCCTAAAACCAGAACCAAAAAAGAGATAAAAATAAAAGGATAATTTTCTCTTTTCCTTAAAACTTCTATGGTCTTTAAATAATTCTGGCCGGATTCTCTAATTTTTATAGGTTCGGTTAAACGGCCGGCCTGCTTTCTCAACCTAATAAAACAAAAAATGGCGTTAAAAAAATGCAGAATGAAACCAAGGGCAAAAACGCCGATAAAGCCGAACTTCCATATCAAAATTGCGCCGATTGCCGGAGAAACCGCATCGCCGAAAGAAGGGAATGAATAAAACCAGGCAAAAGCCCGATCGGGATTTTCCAGTTTTGAGCCCATTAAAATAGCTCTTGAAGAAACGAAAAATAAGGCGGCAGAAACTCCCAAAATCACCTGGAATAAATAAAAAATAAAATGATTGGGAAAAATAATCATGCCCAGAGAATAAACGCCATAACCCAAAATTCCCAAAGCCATTAAGATTGCCGGATTTATTTTATGATTTAAAAATCCAACCAAGGGAGCGAAAAAAGCAATCGGCAGATAAATTAAAAAATGGGCGTAGCCGATTTGGGGAGTGGAAAAATTTCTGGAAACCAAAAACAGCGGAAAATATACCGAAAAAATCCGATAACCGAACATTAACAAAAAATGCGAAATAGACGCATCCCTGGTAATTTTTTCAATCTTCGGAAAGATAGACATATTAAAATATCTTATCAGTTTTCGTGGAAAAGAAAACGCGCTCGGTTCTGATATTTATAAAATATCATCCCCGAGCGCCATATGCAATCCTATCTTGCCTCCTTATGTTTCTCTAAAAACTCCTCGGCCAATCTCAATCCTATTTGGATTGAACCAATGAAAGTCATTGTGGGCGCCGGGACTCCCACCTCTATTTCGTCCCAGCTTTTTACTTTGGTTTCTTTAAGTTCAAAGATAAGACGTTTCGCCTCGTCCTTGTTTTTCGCCTCAAAAGCGGTTTTGATTTTCTGGGCGATACCAACCAGGTCAGCTGTCTCTATTGAAAGCAATCGAATGGCAGCCATAACGAACCGATTTTGAATATCATCAATATGCTTCAACGGTGGCGGAACCACTTTCATATAAAGATCTTCTGCATTCCATAGGTCAACGATGGCAGAGCAAATGAGATTCCGTTTCTCTCCCCAGTCCTTTACTTCGTCGCTTAAATTAAGTCGCACTAAACCCCGATTATTCAGAATATTAGCGAAGTGCTGCTGCACTTCTGGTCTATCCATAAAATATTGATATTCTTCCGCCACCTTAGAAAAGATAGCGATCGCCCCGGCCCTGTCTCCTGTCTTATCTGTACCAAGACCGCAAGCGTTAGCCATCTTCAAAATGGCAGGCACGCTATTAGTTTTTTTCACTAACTCCTGCAGCTCCATATTGATTTCTTCGGCCCCAACGGTATCATACAAAAGATTGCTCACGGCCACGGAAAGTAGATAGCCATAGTCCAATTCTGTTTCAATGTCTTCCCCTCGACTATTTAATAAGCCGAAATATCGAGCAATTCGCCAGCAAAGATCATTTTTTTCCTCGGCAGTACCGTCGAACTTGAGCAACTCGTAATATCTCGCCCAATAACCTTTGACAACCCATTTCGACGATAGAAACATAGAAAACCCGCCGCTTTCAACCCATATGTCTTTCTCCAAGGCACGGGCTAACTCCCATGCTTTATGGTACCCCTCTTTTGTGATAAGTTTCGCATATAGCTCGCCAATCTCTTTGGCTCTTTCTCCAAATGTCGCCATGATTCCTCCTTATTTTTTGCCGTTCTTTTTTCTTGTTTCCTTGGCGGGACAAATAGTACACCTCCTTATCCGAAAAGTCGTCCCGCCAGCAGGATTTTTCCTTTCCCGCCATTCTCCCCACTTGTGTCGGCCATCAGGACATTTTTCCATTTTACTACCTTTCCGCCTTCCTTTATTTAATTGGTAAAGATAACTTACCCTAACATCTCTAATTATATTTGTCAACCTTAAAAATGTCATAGGTGTCACCTATGACATTTCTTCTAATATTAAGTCTTTAATTTCATCAAAACCTTTATTCAAATCAGTTTTATATAAAATCCAATTTTCTACTAATTCTTTAATTTTATTTTGACCGCCAAAGGTATCAAATAGAAAATCCCGCTGGGTAACCGAAGGGAAATTCTTTTCACCAATACAATCTAAATAACTAGACCAGCGATAAGATTTTAAATACTCCCTTGCCTTTTCTGGATCTTTAGTTCCCGTTTCTTTCCAATTTCTTTCTAAAAGTTCAATTGGATTAGTAAATATATAACAAATAACATTCATTAATTGATTGTCTGTTTTAATATGTATCGCCTTGAATGATCCTTGGAATAAAGACCCCATTCTCTCTCGATGATATTTTTTATTAAAATAAGCGACATAAGAATTGCCTAATTTTTTCATAAAAAGAGAAACTCCCCCATCAGTCAGTTGCCGTACAACTAAATGGTAATGGTTCGGCATTAAACAAAAAGTTAAAATTTCCACTAATGGTTCCCTTTTTTTATTAATAATGTCATAGGTGTCACCTATGGATTTTTGCGCTTTTATCTTTCTACGGGCATTATTACAAAATTTTTATCGTTGCATTCGAAAAGGCAAAAAATAAAACGAAAATAATCTGAAACCTGTTGAAAAATATTTCTTTTTTCAACGCCAC
>JBBTTI010000031.1:0-4323 GCA_038078735.1 Patescibacteria group bacterium
AGAGCCGGCGGCAAGAAAATGAGATTTCGAGCGGTAATTGTTGCCGGAAATAAATTAGGCAAAGTCGGAGTCGGAGTGGCTTCAGGTTTGGACGTGGCTCAATCAATAGAAAAAGCTACTTTCCAGGCAAAAAGAAATATTATTGAAGTTCCTATTTCAAAAAATACTATTCCTCATGAAGTCAGCGCTAAATTCGGAGCAGCCGAAATTTTACTTAGACCTCAAAGAGAAGGCCGGGGCTTGGTGGCCGGAGGCCAGGTCAGGGTTATTTGCCAGTTAGCCGGGATCAAGAATATTTCTTCAAAAATTTTAGGCCGAACCGGAAATAAATTAAATAACGCCAGGGCAACGATTGTTGCTTTAAAAAAATTAAAAAAACAACATGCAGACACACCAATTAAAACCAACGCATAAGCGTAAAAAAGCCCAAAGAATCGGCCGAGGCGGTAAAAGAGGCACTTATTCCGGAAGAGGCATTAAAGGGCAGACGTCTCGGGCCGGCAATAAGGGGCAACCGATTATTCGGGAATTAATAAAAAGATACCCCAAGCTTAGGGGTTATAGATTTAAGGGGATAGGCAAAGAAAACCCGGTGGTTTTAAATTTGGATATTTTGGATAAAAAATTTCAACAAGGGGAAAAGGTGAACTGTGAAACTTTACTGGAAAAGAAATTGATCAGTAAAATAAAAAGGGAAATGCCGAAAGTAAAAATTTTGGCTAAGGGAGAAATAACCAAGGCCCTTATTTTTGAGGGTTGCTTAGCATCAAAATCGGCGAAAGAAAAAATCATTAAAGCCGGCGGAAAAATTTAGCATGTTCCAAAAAATTACCCAAATTTTCAAATTAAAGGACTTAAGGAACAAAATCCTCTTTGTTCTGGCTGTTTTTGTTATTTTTCGGATTATGGCGAACATCCCTGTCCCCGGCATCAACGCTGAGAATCTGAAGAATTTTTTCAACCAATTCCAAATGTTGGGTCTTTTAAATGTTTTTACCGGAGGGGCTTTAGATAATCTTTCAGTGATTATGCTGGGGTTAGGCCCTTATATCACCGCTACGATTATCTTGCAGTTGTTAACAATGATTTTTCCCCAATTGGAGCGGCTTTATAAAGAAGAAGGCGAACAGGGCCGTCAGAAATTTAATCAATACGGCAGGCTTTTGACCGTGCCCTTGGCAATACTCCAAGGTTATGGCATGCTTTCTTTGCTTGCCAGGCAACAGATTATTCCCAATCTTACTCCTCAATTATTATTCGTTTCAATTCTTACTATTACTGCTGGCAGTTTATTTCTGATGTGGTTGGGAGAATTAATTTCTGAAAAAGGCATTGGCAACGGAGTGTCCCTGCTGATTTTCGCCGGGATTATCGCCGGTTTCCCCAATAATATCAGGCAAATTGCGGTCACTTGGGATCCGGGTAAAATTCCTTCATATCTGTTTTTTATCGCTTTTTCTTTCATAGCCATTGCCAGCGTGGTTCTGATAAATGAAGCTAGGAGAAATATTCCTGTTTCCTATGCCAAAAGAGTGCGGGGGAATAAGCTTTTTGGCGGCGCATCGACATTTTTGCCTTTAAATATTAATCCGGCCGGAGTCATTCCGATTATTTTCGCTTTATCAATTTTACTTTTTCCCACAATGATTGCTAATTTTCTGGGCGGTCAAGGAGGTATGGTGGGTAATTTAGCCCGCGGAATGGGGCTTTTTTTCCAAAATCCTTGGGTTTACGGCGGTTCTTATTTTATTCTGGTAGTTCTTTTCACATTTTTTTATACTGCCGTTACTTTTGATCCTAAGGCCATTTCCACTAATTTACAAAAAATGGGGGGTTTTGTCCCGGGAATCAGGCCAGGAGAGTCAACGGCCCATTTTATTCAATATATTTTAAACAGAGTTTTACTGATCGGCGCCATATTTTTAGGGTTAATTGCCGTAGTGCCCTCCCTTATCGGAGCCGCTTCGGGCGCTCAGGTTTTCCAGTTTTTAATCGGCGGCACTTCTTTGTTAATCGTGGTTTCCGTGGTTTTGGAAACCTTGCGTCAAATCCGTTCCCAATTGCAAATGCACGATTATGACACCTTCTAAGAATCCAATTTCTCTTATTATTTATGGTCGGGCAGGTTCAGGCAAAGGGACTCAAGCAAACTTGCTGGTTAAAAAATTTGGATTAGAGCACTTTAGCAGCGGCGAAGAACTTCGTCAGCGTCAAAAAGCTGGCGATTTTACCGGTAAAAAACTTGCCAAAGTCATGGGCGAAGGCAAATGGGTTCCCGAATGCGCTATCATTAAAATTTGGATGGATAAATTGGAAGAATTTAAACAAAAAAGAAATTTTAGAGGTTGGATTTATGACGGCGGTCCGAGATTAACATTAGAAACAGAACTTTTAGATAAAGCTTTAATATGGTATGAATGGCAAAAAAATATAAAAGTTATTTTAATTGATATTTCGGAAAAAGCAGCCTTTGACCGCTTAACCAAAAGAAGACAATCTGAAAATCGGCTTGATGATAAGCCGAAAGCCATTAAAGAACGTTTGGCCCAGTTTAAAAAATACACCATACCGCAAATAAATTATTTTAAAAAACAAGGAAAACTGATTAAAGTTAACGGCGAGCAGCCGATTGAAAACGTTTTCAAAGACATTTTAAAAAAATTAAATGGTAGGAATTAAGACACTGGAAGAAATTAAAATAATGACGGAGGGCGGGAAGATTTTGGCCGGAATTATTAAAAAATTGGAAGGAATGGTGAAGCCGGGGATTGAGACAAACGAATTAAACAAGGTCGCTGAAGGCCTTGTTTTAGCGTCCGGCGGAATATGTTCTTTCAAAGGCTACGACGACTATCCTGCCTGCCTTTGTACCTCAATAAATGAAGAAATAGTTCATGCCGTGCCGTCAGAAAGGAAACTGGCAGAGGGGGACATTGTCTCTTTGGATCTGGGCATTTTTTATAAAGGCTTTCATAGTGATATGGCAATAACCGTTCCGGTAGGGAAAGTTAGTTCAGAATCAAAAAGATTAATAGATGTTACTAAAAAATCGTTGGAAATTGGAATTGAAAAAATAAAACCGGGAAATTGTTTCGGCGACATTTCAAGAGCAATTCAAAAATATGCGGAGAGTTATAATTTTGGCGTAATCCGCGAGCTTTGCGGCCACGGTATCGGCAGAGAGCTTCACGAAGATCCCCAGATTTTAAATTCAGTTTCTATGTCAAAAGAAACTGTTGATAAAGTTGGATACCAAAGCGAAGCGAAAATAAAATTGAAAGAAGGCATGGTCTTCTGTATTGAACCGATGATAGCGACAGGGGACTGGCAGATTAAAAAAGGCAAAGACGGTTTTAGCTGCGAAACTCGCGACGGTTCTTTATCTTGCCATTTTGAACACACCATCGTCGTCACCCAATCCGGCCATCAAGTCTTGACAAAATAATATAAAATAGTAATTTAATAATAGGAGGGAAAATTGAAAAAATTTTTGAAAATAGAACTCGTGGGACTTGGCTGGGAAAGGGATGGGGAAAATACTGATAAAGTTTATGAGCGGCTTAAGGAAAAGATCGCTCTATTAATCAAAAAAGAAGATCCTCCCTTACTTGGGGTAGCAAAGAATATTAATTTATCTACTTGCGTTCAACTAGATAAATTACATAGTGTCGTTGAGGGAGAACTTCTGTTAAAAAATTATTGATAGGCGGCAATGGGCGGTTCGGTCTTGAATTTATTTCAGGACCACCGCCCTATTTTTTTTGGCAACTTAAAACTGACGACAAATATATACGATCGTGTGTTTTTATTTTCAGATATTTAAAATTTAAAGAAGATGGAAATGATAGACGTTGAACGTCTATCACCCGTCCAACGGCGTTGACAGATCTTGGATAGTGAGATAGATTATAATCAGCAAAAAGCTTGACCCGACCAGCAAGGTCTATGGCAGGCAGAGAGGAAAAGTAGATGATTTTTGTTGAGGTAAAAACAGAGGTTATAATGAAAGTATTCCCTGAAATAGGAAATTGGTACCCATTTCACATTTCACCAAAAGCAGAAGTTGTTATAGTCGGTCGATGTTTTGGCTTAACTAAGGAGGGGAAGATATCGGTTCGTTTCGCTCGTCCAATTCCGTACCTCGAAATTTTACCGGAAGATGTAATAAGATTTGTCATTGCGCCCGATGTAACTGATTTAATTTAAGGTCAAGTATGGGGGCGGTTTAGTTTTGAGTTTATCTCAGGACCACCGCCCTATTTTTTTTGGCTGGAATTATTTAAAACTATTTAAAACTATTGAGGTTCGGCCTCAATAGTTATA
>JBBTTI010000032.1:0-1061 GCA_038078735.1 Patescibacteria group bacterium
GGTAGATTGTCTTTTGAGTTTGAACGATTGTGCTATGGTGCGCGCATGAAAAAAGAAGGTGGAGTCCGTTCAACAAGCATGACCGCAACGAAATTGAGATCCTGAATGCAAAGGGATACTCGTTAGCTGTTATTGCTCGCACGCTTAAACGCGTGAAGAGTGCCATCTGGTATGAGCTCACCAAGAGCCGAAAAAGGCGCCAGTACGATGCGGAGTATGCGCAACACATTTCATACATGCACAGAAAATATTCCCGAGCAGTCGGTCGGAAAATCGCTCTCGACACGGACCTTAAGAAGTTCGTCGAGACACATCTGCTTGATGATCAGTCTCCAGAGGAGATTTCAAAACGTTTAAGGCGAATCGAGAAGCATCTTGCCTATGTCTCAGGGTCAGCCATCAGGCGATACATCAAAAGCGTGTACGGACGACGTATCGAGTCGCACCGAGCAAAGATATTTAAAAAGAAACGCCAGCACCGGGGAGCTAAACCGCACATCCTTAACAAACGTCTCATCACCGAACGGCCAAGCAAAATCAACAAACGGTGGGGACTGGGCCATATGGAGGGCGACTTCATCGTCTCTGGCAAAAGCGGTATCGGCATCGTGCTTGCGCTACGAGACCGCAAGGTACGGAAGAATCTTCTTGAACGGATTCTTCCTGTATCGGTACGGAACGTTGAACGAGCCTTGGTGCGCATGAAGAAACGATACCCGGAGATGCAGACCATCACATTCGATAACGACATTCTCTTTCTTGAACATAAACGATTGGAGCGAGTGCTCAATGTCCGTATCTATTTTTGTCATGTACACAGTCCGTGGGAGAAGCCGTCCATCGAGAATCTCAACAAAGACCTGCGCAAGTACATTCGCAAAGGCTCTGATATCTCAAAATATTCGATGTATCGCATCAAAAAGCTTGAAGCGAAACTGAATCGCCGCTTCATGGATGTGCTTGGTTCACTCACTCCGGACGAGGCGTATGCACGAGAGAAACACAAACGCGCCCAGAGGGGCGCAAAAAGTCGTCGTTCAAAGTGAGGGGTTTGGGTGCCC
>JBBTTI010000033.1:0-1050 GCA_038078735.1 Patescibacteria group bacterium
AATAACTGGCGATAAATCCTAAATTTAACGGCTCGGTTATCGCGTATTTGCCATTCTTTCCCGGGTTGATTAAAGCTACTCTTGTCATATTTTATAATTTTAATCTCTTAATGTATTTTAAGATCCGGATCGGATTTTTAAGAATATGGATCACCCTAGTTACCGCTCCTTGAGGGTGTCCTAAGCTTTGAGTCAAAAATCTTGATAAACTGAAGGGTAATTTTTCTAAAGCAATATCGCTGGTTTCTACAAATAACTTTTCTATTTCGCGGGGAGATATAGTCTCGCAAGCCGGAATGATTACTTTATTAAAAGTGAAATCAGACCATTTAAGGGAAGAAGGAATAAGCTTTTTTTCTTTGCACCAATTCCAGAGTTCAGTGCCGGGAAAGGGGGTAGTGATGCTAACCCCTATGCTCTTGGTGTCAACCTCCCTTAAAAATTGCTGAGTGGCCCTGATATCTTCAATTGTTTCAGTCGGATTGCCGATCATCACCGATCCTGCCGGTATAATGCCCGCTTCATTGCAAAGCTCTATGGCTCTTTTATTCTGCTCAACCGTAGTTTTTTTGTTCAAAATATCCAAAATCCTTTGAGAACCGCTTTCAAAACCGAATAATATTTCCCGACAGCCGGCATCCTTTGCTATTTGAAGTATTTCTAAATCAATGCTGTCTACTCTGGCATTGGCTCCCCATATAATATTTATTTTTTTCTCCTTCAACAAATCGCAGATTTTTCGGACTCTTTGTTTGCTGGCAAAAAAATTATCTTCTATAAAATGCAACGCTTCAATATTATATGTTTTGATAAGATGCTCAATTTCAAAAATAACTCTTTCCGGACTGTTAAACCGCCAAGGAGCGTCCCGCCAGCTGTTGTGGCAAAAAATACAAGAAAACGGACAACCGCGGCTGGTAAAAATTGAGGACGCTTTTGTGTGCGGAGGAACAAAATCTAACATAAAAGCGTCGGGCAGCCTGTCCCTAACCCGCAGATAAAAATCCATCTGCATAAGATGCCTTGCCGGCAATGGAATATCATCAATGT
>JBBTTI010000034.1:0-22931 GCA_038078735.1 Patescibacteria group bacterium
AACGGCTTGGCAAAATGAAACGCTTTGGCAATTGTTTCTTCGTTAATTTCATCAAATCCGCCCTCTATCATATTGATTAATAGTTCGGTGTTTTTTTCCGTGACGGTAAAAACCACGTCAACCTTGCCTTTTCCTCTTTGTTCGTAAGTCGGATTTAAAATAAAATTATCGCCGTCAATACCGATTCTTACGGCTGAAGTCGGGCCTTGCCAAGGGATATTGGAGCAGGAAAGAGCCATCGAGGCGGCTAAAATTCCCAGAACATCAGGTTCGTTTTGATTATCCCAAGATAAAACAGTGGCAACGACTTGCACTTCTCTGGTTAATTCTTGAGGGAAAAGCGGACGGATTGTTCTGTCAATGAGCCGGGCGTTGCAAATGGCTTCGTCAGTCGGCTTGGATTCTCTTCTGAAAAATCTGGACCCGCGGATCTTTCCGGCGGCATAAAATTTTTCTTCGTATTCCACGGTTAATGGAAAAAAGTCTTGGTTGAGTTTTTCCATTTTTGACATGGCGGCCGTAGATAAGACTAAAGTATCTCCGTATTGGACAAAACAAGAACCGGCTGCCTGTTCGGCAAAATCGTTAAATTCTATTTTTAATTCTCTGCCCGCTAAGTCTAATTTATAAATTTTGTTTTCCATTTTGCTTTTTTAATAAATATTTTTCCGAAGACT
The DNA here is from genome assembly GCA_038078735.1 of Patescibacteria group bacterium. GTDB lineage: Bacteria > Patescibacteriota > Minisyncoccia > Minisyncoccales > CAZWNE01 > JBBTTI01. The sequence continues at coordinate 678 of JBBTTI010000034.1, forward strand.
CTTCAATATCAATAAATTCATCGGCTGATCCGTCTTTTAATTTTGCTGAAGCCGACCTGCCGAAAGCGATTACTTCCACTCTTTTACCTTGGTTTCTTAAATATTCAATCAGTTGGAGGAAGTCGCCGTCGCCCGAAACCAGAACGATAGTATCTACGCTGGGGGAAATTCTAATGGCGTCTACCGTAATACCTACGTCCCAGTCAGCTTTTTTTAATCCTCCAAAATATTCCTGTAAATCTCTTACCTTAGTTTCAATTCCCAGTTTTATCAGAGCATCAAAAAAGGGCTTTTCTTCGCCCGTTTTAGTCCTGACAACATAAGCGAAGGCTCGGATTAAATTACGGCCTGATACTCCCAATTTTAAAATAGCCCCAAAATTAACTCGGGCTTGGTATAAATTTTTAGCCGAATGATAGAGATTTTGAACGTCAATAAAAATTGCCACTCGCTGGCCGGGATGTTTTATGACCATAAATCGTCTGAAGAAGCTTAGCTTCTCACTTAGAAGCTAAGCTTCTAAGTTCTTCTAAGCCTTGGATTTTATTTTTCTAAGCCGATTTTTTTTGTAAAAGCGTTGTATCTTCGGATGTTGTCTTTTTTTAGATAATTCAGAAGTTTTCTTCTTTTTGCTACCATTTTCAAAAGGCCTCTTTTGGAAGCAAAGTCCTTGGGACTTTTTTTCAAATGCAAAACCAACCTTTTAATCTCTTCGGTTAAAAGAGCAATTTGGACTTCCGATGAACCGGTATCCGTTTCGTGAATTTTGTAGTCCTTAGTGGCTTTTATTTTTTCTTCTGGTTTTAGCATAGTTTTATTACGATATTTTTATCTTATCATATCCAAATAAAAAAAGCAAAACTGCTTTGTGCCCCCAGCAGGACTCGAACCTGCAATCTTCTCCTTAAGAGGGAGCTGCTTCACCATTAAGCTATGGGGGCAAGAAAAATTAAATATTTATCGGGCAGTTGATGCCAAACCAGCCATTCCGCAATCCTGTCCAGCTGGCCACTCCGACGAGAGTGAGCACAGTGCTGACCACTATCCAAGCGGTGAACATTATGACCAATCCGATGGCTACTGATTTCATTATATCCATTCCCTTCTTAATTGTTCCCGGATTGCCGGCGGAAAAAGTAAACATAGCTCCGCCGATGACTAAAAGCAGGATGGCTGCCGGAATAGCAATTTTCAAAAGCAGGAAATTAACTATACCTCCGAACATTACAAAAAAATGACAAAATTGGCAAGAGACATAATCTATCTTTCCGCCGGTAAGAGCGGTAGTGTATCCATCTTTGTCTAATTCCACAATTTTACCCTTGCCATCAACCTTCACTCCGACAAGAACGCATCTGCCACAAGGTACCAAACCGTCATAAGCCACAACTTTATCGCCAGCCTTGTAAGTACTGGGATTTTTTATTTTATTTTCTGGATACTGAATTTTACATTTATCAGAAAGAGCCCCTATCCCGCCAGATCCAGCCGATTGTCCCGAGCTCGACGGAGGAGGGATGGTGGGTTGCATGATTGTGAATGGTTTAGAATTGCTTGGATTTTTATCCCCGACTTTAACTGAAATGTTAATAATTTTTACTTCTTTCGGAAAATTAGGGATGGTAGTTGTCAAAGTTCCCAAGCTTTTGCACGTTGGTGATTCATTTTTAAGTATTTGTCCGTTGTCTCCAGTGAAAATAACAATATTGGCGGAAGTTCTGATTTTACCGCAATCAAAATTTTGTCCTTGAATGTCAACGATTGTGCCCCCTGATCCTTGAGAAGGTTCTAAAAATAAAATGCCTGGTTCTCCAGGAACGACAGGAGTTCCGCCAGATGAGGAAGTTTTAGTGTTGAAATAGCACCAATCGCTCCAGTCGCTTATAGTGCTTCCATTTTTACTTTGAACGCGCCATTTGAGATCATTTTCAGCAGGCAATTTTTGGGGGAGAGTTACAGATGTTTTTTGTTGGGCAGTGTCGTCGGCTATGGGCGAGGTACTATCACGCAAATAGACTTCCCAAAAATAAGTTGGGGCATTTTTGTTTTCCCATTCTAATGTAGGAGTCAAAGAAGTACCTTTATCTTCACAAGGGGAAATTGGTTTGGGGCCGGCTATCGCTTCTGCGTTCGGCGCAAAATTAAAAAATAATGCACTACTGAACAGAGTTATCCAAAAAATATTTAAAAGTTTTTTCATATTTTTATGCCCCTGGAAGGAATCGAACCCTCATCGCCAGGTTCGAAGCCTGGAACTTTATCCGTTAAGCTACAGGGGCGGGCTGGATTATTCAGTTATTTTAGCATAATATTAATTTATGACAATCCCAAAAGAAGTAAAATCTATAATTGCTAAATTGGAAAAGGCCGGTTTTGAAGCCTATATCGTCGGCGGTTGTGTGCGCGATTTTTTGAGAAATGTGGAACCCGATGACTGGGATATTACGACTTCGGCTAAGCCGGAAGAAATCCAAAAAATATTTCCCGAGAATTTTTACGAAAATAATTTTTTAACGGTGACGGTCCAGACTAAAAGCAAAAATTCAAAATTAAAAGAAATTGAAATTACCACCTTTCGTTTTGAATCCGAATATTCCGACAAGCGCCATCCCGATGAAATAAAATTTGCCAAAACTTTAGAAGAAGATTTAGCCCGTCGAGATTTTACGGTTAACGCCATCGCCTTGAAACTCGGTTTTGAAAAAAAGAAACCGAGTTTCGGGATAATTGATTTATTCGCCGGCCAAAAAGATCTAGAGGCAAAAATAATCAGGGCGGTTGGAAATCCGGAAGACAGATTTGGCGAGGATGCTTTAAGAATGATGCGGGCGGTTCGGCTGGCGACGACATTAAATTTTATTATTGAAGATAAAACAGCAGAAGCTATAAATAAAAATGCCAAATTATTAGAGGCTATTTCAAAAGAAAGAATTAGGGACGAATTTCTTAAAATAATAATGTCGGAAAGAGCGGCTGACGGCATAGAATTATTAAGAAAACTCGGGCTTTTAAAATATATTATTCCCGAGATAGAGGAGGGCTATAAGATTGGCCAAAATAAGCATCATATTTATGATTGTTATGAACATAATTTAAGGTCGCTAGAATATAGCGCTAAGAAAAATTTTAATAAAGAAGTAAGACTGGCCGCGCTTTTGCATGATATTGGAAAACCCCGAGCTAAGCGCGGAGAGGGACAGGACGCCACCTTTTACAATCACGAAATCATCGGCGCCAGAATGGCCAGTCAGATTTTAAATCAGCTTAAGTTTCCCAAGAAAGAAGCGGAAAAAATCGTTAAGCTTGTCAGGTTCCACCTTTTTTACTACAATGTGGGCGAAGTAGGAGAAAATTCGGTTAGGCGTTTAGTCAGAAATGTCGGCCCGGAATATATGGAAGAATTATTGCAGGTAAGACAGGCGGACAGAATCGGCTCCGGCGTGCCTAAGGCTGAACCGTATAAATTAAGGCACTTGAAATACACGATTGAAAAAGTCAGCAAAGATCCGATCTCTGCTAAAATGCTGAAGGTTAACGGGGGCGATGTGATGAAAATTTTGGCTATTTTGCCCGGTCCCAAGGTAGGACAGATATTAGATGTCCTACTGGGTTATGTTTTAGATGATCCAAAAAATAACAAGAAAGATTTATTGGAAAAAGAAATCAAAAAATTAGGCGCTTTATCGGAAAAAGAGCTGATTGTCTTAAGCAAAAAAGCGGAGAAAGAAAGAGAAGAAATTGAAGTGAAAAAAGACAAAATGACCAAAGAAAAATATTGGGTGACATAGTTTATTTATTTTTTTTCGGGGCGTGGTCTAGCAGCTATGACGCCGGTTTCGGGAATCGGAAATCGAGAGTGCAAGTCTCTCCGCCCCGACAAACTAAATAGTGAGAAAATTCTTAAACTTATTTTTTAGGTTCTCTTCTAAAAAGATTTTTGGGTAAATATCTTTAGGATAAATTGAAATTAAAGAAATTTTGTGTTTATTACAAAGTCCCATCTTTTCTTTCACGGCTCGATCGTATCTCGGACTATCATTGGCCAAACCAAAATATTCAACAAATATTTTTTGGCTTCCAAGCGATATTTCCCAGTCGGCTTTATGATGTGTTTCAGGATAATGAGCGTCTCTTTCATGCGGAATGTTGTTTTTATAAAGCCAGTTGTCAATTAAGAGTTCAGAAATAGAATCACATAAGTGGCCGTCAAAAGCTTTGGCATCAGCTCGTTTGTACATTCTATTATCGTGAGACCTGTTTGGAGTAAAGCCTGCCGCCAAAACAGCGTTATTCCAAGAGCCAAAAACTTTTCTGCAGGAATCATTGATATTTTTTAATTCTCTTCTCGCTGGCGTTCTTTTTAATTTTTGAACAGCATTTCTTATAATACCCAAAAGATCTTTTGGCGTATACCATTCTGCTTTTCGTCTGCAGACGAGAGAACAATATTTTATATTATTGGTATTCTTTTTGTATTTTTCGCCGCATTCTGTGCATATTTTTAATTTTGGTTTTATTTTTGCGTGTCCCTTAAGACATTTTTTATTATTAACAATAGCCGCACAAGTAGAAGAACAATAATTATGAGGTGAAATTGCATGGGGAGTTCGCTCAAAATTTTTACCACAGTTTTCGCAAGTTAATGTTTGTTTTTTACTCTTATATTGATATTCACATTTTCTTGAACAATAAAAATTATGGCCAAGTTTCAAGTTTTCAGCATAGTGTCCCTTGTCTTTGGAAAAAATTTTTCCGCAATTTTTGCAGTTGACTTTTATAAATTTGCTCGAATTCATGTTTACTATTCTAATCTTTAGTATTAATATAAGTTAATCATTATTTAATTATACCATAAATGGATGATTCTGCTCGGGTGCAATTCCTAGCACCCCGACAAAAATATGATAAACCAAGAACAATTGAGGCAATATTTTAGGGCTTTTTTGCTGGCTTTGGCGGTTACCGGAGTTTTTTCTTTGTATTTATTTTTGCGTCGGGGATATTTTGATTTGTTTATTTTGAATAAAGCCTTGGCTTCGGCTTCCTTAGTTTTGTTGGGAGTTGTGCTTTTAATTGGCCCTATTTCCAGATTTTATAATCGTTTTGACAAGTGGCTGATTTATCGCCGGGAAATTGGCATTTTCGCTTTTCTTTTAGCTTTGGCCCATGGGATTATTTCTTATTCCGGAAAAACAAATCAGGCTTTGGCTTTGGGTATTATCTCTTTAATTATTTTAGCGTTTCTTTTTTTGACTTCTTATAAATTTGTTGAAAATAGAACAAACAGAAGACTCTGGGTTGAGTTTCAGAGCTGGGGAATAAGAATTAGTTCTCTGTTAGTTTTTCTGCATTTGATAATGTTAAAGTATGTTGGCTGGGCTAAGTGGCTAACAGAAGGAGGAGCCCAAAATTTGGCTAAGCCGGATTTTCCGCCGGCCAGTTTGCTCGGGGGATTGTTTATTGGTTTTGTGGCCATTACCCGTTTGGCAGAGATTTTCGGAACAAAAATAGCCAGAAAAATTTTTGAAATCAGCTTTGTTATTTTAATATTAATTTTATTTTTTTTATTCGTTAAATAATTTTTGGGCCCGTAGTAAAACGGCATTACGCTACATTCGCATTGTAGAGGTCCGGGTTCAATTCCCGGCGGGTCCACCAAATCAATGACTCCGCAGATTGTTAAATTAATTTTTTTCAGCCCAATCGCCTTAGCGGTGGCTTTTGAAGTTGTCGGTGATATTTTTTTCAAAAAATGGTCTCTTGAAGGCAAAAATATTCTATTGACTGCAGGTTTGTTTGTTTATTTTATCGGAACTGTCTTTTGGGCTATTTCTTTAAAATATGAAAGTCTGTCAAGAGCAATATCCGTATTTATGGTTTTGAATCTTATAGTCATTGTATTGGTCGGCGTTATTTATTTTAAAGAAGAATTGTCTTTAGTTAATAAAATCGGCATCGGTCTAGCAGTTTTAAGCATTATCCTCATTGAAGCCTAAATATGGTATAATAATAAATATATGGATAATTTAAATGAATCGCCAATAAAAAAAAGTTCGGCCAAAGAAGTGTTTCTGCATCTTTTGGCAATTTTTACGCTTTACGGTTCGGCCACCAGTTTTTTGGTTTTGCTTTTTCAATACATTAATTTTTTAGTTCCCGATATCTTATCATATGAAGTCGGCTATGCCCGGCCATTTTTAGGGCCGTTAAGATTCGGCCTTTCCACTTTGATCGTAGTTTACCCGGTTTTTATCGCCGTTTCATGGTTTTTAAATAAAAGTTATCTTCAGAATGCGGCCAATCGCGAATTGCGTTTGAGAAAGTGGCTTATTTATTTCACTCTTTTTGTGGCGGCCATTGTAATGATCGGAGATCTGGTGACAACTGTTAATACTTTTTTAAGCGGCGGATTAACTTCCCGTTTTATTCTGAAAGCGTTTTCAGTGCTTTTAATAGCCGGATTAATTTTCGGATATTATCTATATGATGTCCGCCGGATTCAGCCGTCAAAAAAAGTAAGACGTTTTGTCTATATAATTTCCGGCGTTATCGCGGCAACAATTATCGGCGGGTTTTTCTTGGTCGGTTCTCCAAAGGAAGAAAGGCTTTTCCTTTTTGATCAGCAAAAGGTATATGACCTACAGAATATCCAGGGCCAGATTATAAATTATTGGCAGAGAAAAGTCCGTTTGCCTGAGACGCTGGATAATCTGAATGATGATATTTCCGGCTTTCAAATTCCGCTTGACCAGCAGACAGGCGCTTCTTATGAATATAGCGTAAAAGGGGCGGAGGCATTTGAGCTTTGCGCGACTTTCAATCGGCCGAGTCTGACTCTTCCTTCTCAACAGAAGGCCAGAAGTCCTTATATGCCGATGGAGCTTGGCCAGAATTGGGATCATAAGGAAGGGAGGATTTGTTTTGAAAGAATTATAGATAAAGACCTCTATCCGCCCTTTGAAAAAAGATGAGGGTCTTACTTTTATATCCAAAGTTCCCCAATAATTTTTGGGGTTTTAAATATGCCTTGCCTTTTATTCAAAAGAAAGCCGCTTTTCCGCCACTGGGTTTATTAACCGTAGCGGCCTTACTTCCAGCGGACTGGGAAAAAAAATTAATAGATTTAAACGTTCAAGTTTTAAAAGAAGATGACCTAAATTGGCCGGATTTTATCTTTATTTCAGCCATGGTGGCGCAAAAGGACTCGGTTAAGGAAGTCGCTAATTTGGCTAAAAAACTTGGCAAAAAGATTGTTGCCGGAGGTCCTCTTTTCGCCACCGGTTACGAAGAATTTTTAAATGATATTGACCATTTTGTTTTGGGAGAGGCCGAGGCCTCACTGCCTCTTTTTTTAGAGGATTTAAAAAACGGTTCTTTGAAAAAAGTTTATAAAACAGACCAATGGCCGGATATAAAGAAAACTCCGGCGCCTCTTTGGGAATTAATCAACATGAGAAAATATGCCTCAATGGGCATCCAATTTTCAAGGGGCTGTCCTTTTAATTGCGAATTCTGCGATATCATTCTTTTAAATGGGAGGACGCCAAGGGTAAAAGATGAAGTTCAGGTCTTAAAAGAATTAGATTGTTTATACGATCGCGGTTGGCGGGAAAGCGTTTTTTTCGTGGACGATAATTTTATCGGCAATAAAGCAAAGCTGAAACAGGAAATTCTGCCGGCGATAATTAAATGGATGAAAGATAAAAAATATCCCTTTGTTTTTAATACCCAAGCTTCGGTAAATATTGCTGACGACGAAGAATTAATGGAATTGATGTCTCGGGCGGGATTCAACTCTGTTTTCGTCGGCATTGAAAGCCCGGATGAAGAAGTTCTTAAAGACTGCGGCAAATTTCAAAATACCAACCGAAATTTACTGGAATCAATTAAAACAATTCAAAATCACGGGCTTCAGGTTTCAGGGGGATTTATCATCGGTTTTGACAAAGACACTGCGTCAATTTTTGATCAAATGTATCTTTTTATCCAGAAAAGCGGCATAGCCACAGCCATGGTCGGCTTATTGCAGGCCGGGTCAAAAACAAGATTGTGGGAACGGCTTAAAAAAGAAAAACGATTGACTGTTCAACCCACTGGCAGCAATACCGATTGCACTATTAATTTCATTCCTAAAATGGATCTCCATTCTTTGATCTCGGGATATAAAAGAGTTGTCAGCCAGCTCTATTCTCCTAAAAATTATTATCAAAGGATGGTTACCTTTTTAAGGGAATATAGGCCGAAAACAAGAAGCCGGCGCGGATTAAGTTTCAACTATTTTTTTGCTCTTTTAAAATCAATTTGGATTTTAGGCATAAGAGAAAAAGAAAGGGCCTATTACTGGAGAATTTTTTTCCGCAGTCTTTTTACAAATCCTAAACTTTTCCCGCTGGCAATTGATATGATGGTCAAAGGATATCATTTCCGGAAAGTTTCCGAAGAATACTTGAGATAAAATAAAAGTATGACAAATAAAAAAACAAACAATAAGGCAGTCGTAGTTTTTGAAAATCAACCGGTACGTCGCCTATGGAACGAAAAGGAAGAAAAGTGGTATTTTAGCGTGGTAGATGTAATCAGAATATTGACCGATAGCGACAATCCGCAGGTTTATTGGAGAGTCTTTAAAAAAAGGTTGATTAATGAGGGTTCCGGTGAAACCGTTACAAAATGTAACGGTTTGAAAATGGTTGCTCCTGACGGTAAAATGCGATTAACTGCTACGGCAGACACAGAGGTTTTATTGCGGATTATTCAATCTATTCCGTCTAAAAAAGCAGAACCTGTTAAATTTTGGCTTGCCAAAGTTGGCTATGAAAGAATTCAAGAAATATCTGACCCGGAAAAAGCGCTCAATCGTAGCCGGGGTTATTGGCAAAGAATGGGTCGAAGCGCAAAATGGATTCAGCAAAGAATGATGGGGCAGGAAATCAGGAATAAGCTGACGGATTATTGGAAAAATAACGAAGTTAAGAAAAAAAATGAATACGCTATTTTGACAAATATTACTCACCAGGAATGGAGTGGTTTATCAGTAAACTGTTAGACGTCTGGCGTCTAACATATTGAGTAAGGTTGTTAGACACTGAGTACCTAACAGACCTAACATATGTAAGACGAAGCCAGAGAAGATTTAATAAAATATGAAGATATCGTTCATTAATAGACAAATTTCGAGCGCGCCGTTGGAGGTATTGCGCCACTTTTATTATTATACTGTACAATATGGGCTTTCCGTGAAGCAATTTACTGGAGAACACTGGAAGTATTGGGAAAGATTGCCATTTGATTTAGATGAGGCTAAAGACTCTCCGAGAAAATTGAATAATATTATTAGTAAACTTAAATATCTTTCCGGTGAGTCCGACGAAAGGCTACGAAAAAGAAGGCTCCAGCTTGAAAAATGGAGGGAGAAAGAGGTTGTTATAAACGCACAACTAATGTCTATATCGGCGGCATTGCCTGAAAAAATATTGGCAATAATGTTTGGCCACTTAATAAATTTAAAAGAATTTCCCAGTAAATGCAGGGTAGTTTGTTTGAAAATAGAGGGGATTAAAGGAGAGGACTTGGATTTTGTAGAACCCGATATTTTGCTTCTTGGAGCGTCGCACTTATTGATGATTGAAATAAAAACTAGGGGCGGTGCCACTAGTTCGCGCAGTTATCCTCCCACACAACTTTTGAATTATATGAAATTAGTTGCAGGATGCAAAAAGCTTTCTGATGGTAAGCTACCCTCAAAGTTTTTTCATTTAATAATCGTTCCTTCAGAAGAAAAAAAATGGTTAGAAAATTATCCAGCCTGGGTTAATGACGTTCGCAGAGATGGTTTATTGCGGATAGATAACAAATTTTTTGATAAACTCATAAAAGAAACAATAAAAAAAGACGGGCGAGGTATAACTTCGGCCGTGAATGAAACACCAATATATTATAAATCATGGGATTATTTGATTAAGTCATTCGATTTTGCGAACGAGAAATTCAACGATAAAAATAATACTATTCATTGGAATAAAATCGGCGATGAATTAAAAAAATTAATCAAAGTAGCGACAAATTATATTTAACGACAGCGTTGACGACTGTCGTCAATTAACTGATGTTAAACGCCGGGTACCTAACAATTAGAGTACCTAACAATTGTAAAAATTCTTGACTTCGGGTTATTTTTAAAATATCATAAGATTAGGCGATGAGGCTTCGCCTCATCTTTATCTGCGTTTTTAATAAATTAAAAATTTGATTTATGGTGGATATTAAAAATTTCAATTCGGCCATAGCTCAGATTGCTGATGAGCGGGGCATTGCGCCGGAAAAGGTTTGGGAGACAATTGAATCGGCCATTGCCGCTGCTTATAAAAAAGAATACGGCAAAAAAGGACAAGTAATTAAATCAAGGCTTGATCAAAAAACTGGCGAGGTGCTTTTTTGGCAGATAAAAAAAGTGGTTAACGAAGAAATGATATATTCCGAGAGCGAATTGGCGGAGCTGAAAGAAGAAGGATCTTTTTCAGCTGAACCTACGGCGGGCGAAACAAAGGTTCGTTTTAATATAGAGAGGCATATAATGCTGGATGAAGCCAAAACCCCGACGCTAAAAGGTCGGGGCTCCGACCGAAGCGTCGGAGAAATAAAGGTTGGCGATGAAGTGGAAATCCCGCTTGAAGTGAAAGAGGATTTTGGCCGCATTTCCGCCCAGACGGCAAAACAAGTTATCCTGCAAAAAATAAGGGAAGCGGAAAGAGAAACTATCCTAACTGAATATAAAGCCAAAGAAGGAGAAATTGTTTCCGGCATTGTCCAGCGCGTTGAAGGAGGAAATGTTCTTTTTGATATCGGCAAGGCGGTCGGATTTTTATCAAGAGAAGAACAAATTCCCGGCGAATTTTATCGGCCTGGTCAGCGGCTCAAGCTTTTTCTTTTGAAGGTAGAAGACACCTCAAAAGGGCCGATTATTGTTTTATCCCGAGCTTATCCAAGATTGGTTTCTAAGCTTTTTGAATTGGAAGTCCCGGAAATAAATCAGGGACAAGTGGAAATTAATTCCATTGCCAGAGAAGCCGGTTCAAGAACAAAAATCGCTATTTCCACAAAAGCCGCCGGCATTGACCCGATTGGCGCCGCCGTCGGACAAAGGGGCACAAGGGTTCAGGCGGTTATTAATGAATTGGGTGGAGAGAAAATTGATATTATTGAATATTCTGAAGATCCGGAAAAATATCTTGCTAACGCCTTGTCTCCGGCCAAAGTTATAGAGATTAAAATTATGCCTAAAAATAAGGCTTTGGCCATAGTCCAAGACGACCAATTATCTTTAGCTATCGGCAAAGAAGGCCAGAATGTGCGATTAGCGGCTAAATTAACCGGCTGGAAAATAGATGTCAGGAGCCCGGGACAAGTTGAAGAATTGGAAAAAGTAGTTGAAAAAGTAGTTGAAAAAGTAGTAAAGGTCAAAAAAACTAAAAAAATTAAATCAGAACCACTTAGAAACGGAGTTTCTAAGTAACGTTTATGCTATATATACCCATTATTGTTTCAGTTATTTCTTTAATTTTCGCTTATTTTTTAATCCGTCAAGTAAATTCTTCTGCGTCGGGTTCCGGTCCGATGATAGAAATTTCTTCAGCCGTCAGGCAGGGAGCGGTTGCTTTTTTAAAAAGGCAGTACCTTACTGCCGGAATAGTTTCTTCAGTGATATTTATAGTCTTATGGTCATTTTTAGGATTTAAAACCGGATTAGGGTTTTTGGTTGGAGCTTTTGCTTCGGGTGTAGCCGGGTTTATCGGAATGATGGTCTCTACTAAAGCAAATTTAAAAGTAGCCGAAGCCGCTAAATCCGGGTTGAAACCGGCTTTTGATTTATCTTTCAAAGGCGGAGCGGTTACCGGATTTTTAGTTGTCGGCTTAGGATTATTATCTGTTTCTGTTTTTTATTTTTTAACTCAAGACTTAAAATCCTTGGTTGCCTTGGGGTTAGGAGGTTCTTTAATTTCTGTTTTTGCCCGTTTGGGTGGAGGAATTTTTACTAAAGCCGCTGATGTCGGGGCAGATTTAGTCGGAAAAATAGAAAAAGGCATTCCTGAAGACGATCCAAGAAACCCGGCTGTTATTGCCGATCAGGTGGGCGATAATGTGGGCGATTGCGCCGGCATGGCAGCTGATTTGTTTGAAACTTATGTTGTTTCGCTAATCTCGGGCATGGTTTTGGCCGGGCTTTTATTCCCTAATCTAATTCAGGCCGTTTTATTGCCCTTGATGCTTGGGTCTTTAGCTATTTTAGCTTCTATTATTGCCAGTTTTTTTGTCCGTTTGCCTAGGCAGGCTACTTCTTTGAAGATCATGCCGACACTTTATAAGGGCCTGATTATCACCGGTGTTTTATCTGCCATCGGATTTTATCCTTTAATTTCTAAAGTCGCGCCTCTTTTAGAAATTCCTATTTTTAAACTTTATTTGCCGGTTTTAATCGGTTTGGCAATTTCTGCCGCTATGTTTTTAATCACCGAATATTTCACTTCTAAAAAATATCGACCGGTCAGATCTATTGCTGAAAGTTCGCAATCAGGCCACGGACCAAACCTTATCACCGGACTGGCGGTTGGCATGAAATCAACCCTTTTGCCGGTGCTTTTAATTTGTCTTGGAATTCTTATAAGTTTCGCTTTGGCCGGAATGTACGGCCTTTCCTTGACCTTGGTTTCAATGATTTCTTTGACCGGTTTGATCATCGCCCTGGATTCTTACGGCCCAATCACTGATAACGCCGCCGGTATTGTGGAAATGTCGGGCCAGCCGGAAGAAGTTAGGAAAAATACCGATGCTTTGGATTCGGTCGGCAATACGACCAAAGCCGTGACTAAGGGTTATGCTATCGCTTCCGCCGGTTTGGCGGCCCTAGTTTTATTTGCGGCTTTTACCCAGGAGCTGTTGGATTTTGGCCGAAAGGTTCAATTTAGTTTGGAAGATCCGAGAGTTTTAGTGGGATTGTTCTTAGGGGGCGTTATTGCTTATTATTTTGTCGCTTTAGCCATGGAAGCAGTAGGGAAAGCCGCTATGAAAGTTGTTGATGAAGTCAGGCGGCAGTTTAAGGAAATTCCCGGATTAATGGAAGGACAGAACAAGCCCGATTATTCCAAATGCGTTGATATTGTGACCAAAGCATCTTTAAAAGCAATGATTTTACCGGCCTTGTTGCCCATTGCTTCGCCGATTTTAGTAGGATTTATTTTAGGGCCGGAAGCTCTTGGGGGATTATTAATTGGTTCCATAGTTGTCGGAATTTTCTTGGCTATTTCTATGACATCCGGCGGAGGAGCTTGGGATAACGCTAAAAAATATATTGAAGAAGGCAATTTTGGCGGCAAGGGTTCTTTTGCCCATCAGGCGGCGGTGACCGGCGATACAGTCGGCGATCCCTACAAAGACACTGCTGGTCCAGCCATTAACCCGATGATTAAGGTCTTAAATATTGTTGCCTTATTAATCGTTAGCTTTTTAGTCTAATAGATGAATCTAATTCCTACGGTTATAGAAAAAACTCAATATGGGGAAAGGGCTTACGACATTTATTCTCGGCTTTTAAAAGATCGGATTATTTTCTTAGGCGGACCAATTAATGACATGGTGGCAAATTCCGTTATTGCCCAGCTTTTATTTTTAGCCATGCAGGATCCAACAAAAGATATTCAGTTTTATCTTAATACGCCAGGCGGTTCGGTTACTGCCGGGTTGGCGATTTATGACACGATGCAATATATCAAGCCGGCCATTTCCACTGTTTGCGTCGGCATGGCCGCCTCTATGGGAGCCACGCTTTTGGCGGCCGGCACTAAAGGAAAAAGATTTGCTTTGCCAAATTCGGAAATTTTGCTCCACCAAGTAATGGGCGGAGCCGAAGGCCAAGCGGTGGAAATTGAAATTACCGCCAGACAAATTATTAAGATCAAAGATAAATTAAATAAAATTTTAGCTAAACACACGGGACAATCCTTAATAAAAGTGGAGACAGACACGGATAGAGATTTCTATCTGTCGGCCCAGGAAGCCAAGGACTACGGCATTGTGGACGAGGTGATAAAAATTAAAAAATAATGTTCAAGAAAATTCTACCCCAAATTATCGCTTCTCTTTTTCTCGCTGGTTTTGTCGTCTACGCTTGGACAGGACCAACCGGCCCGCCGCCAAATAACAATGTAGATGCGCCGATAAATGTCGGAGATACTTCTCAATATAAATCCGGCGCTTTCGGCTTGGGCGGTCTTTTCCATGCTTTTTCCGACGCCATCTTTGACGGCAAGGTGGGAATCGGCACAACAAATCCGCAAGGCCAGCTGGATGTCGGCGAGGGAATATTCGTGGTCTCCAAAGAGCAGCAAATAATTTCTTCCGTCGTTGGTCCGAATAATGCAGGTCAGTTTATTAACGATGTTTCTTGCGGTTCTGCCTCTTGGACTAACCCGCAAAATGCGGGGTCGCCAGATGTCCAATATGCAACAGTTCCGGTGAATGCTAGTTGGCCAGACGAAAACACAGGGATATCAACTCCTAATCCCTCATCTTGTCTAAAGAGTACCAGTTTTGGTTTCTCGATCCCTTCCAATGCTACTATAGGTGGGATTTTGGTGGAGGTAAAACAAAGAACAGACAACACTTATTATGGGCAATCTATGGTCCAAGAATCCATAATCCAATTGGTTAAAAACGGAGCGAGGGGTGGGCAAAATCGTGCGGGGGGAGCCTTTTATCCCTTTACCGAAACACCCCCGTATGTTGTTTACGGTTCTCCGGATGATCTGTGGGGGATTCCTTGGACCCCGGCAGATATTAACTCTTTAAATTTTGGCGTGGCAATTGCCGCTCAAGGCACAGCTTGGTGGTATGTCTTTAATGCCATGATAGATAATATCAGAATCACGGTTTATTATTCCGTTCCTACAGGAATTTTCAGCGGTAAAGTCGGCATCGGGACGGCGAGTCCGAAAGTAGAATTAGATGTTAATGGTTTAATGAGGGCTGTTTCGTCCGCTTCGGTCGCTTGCAATGCGACAAGCAAAGGCGGGATTTACTATAGCACCGTGGATAATCGTTTCTATGGCTGTAGATACGATGGCTCCGCATATATTCGGGTTAGACTGGATAATTAAAGTTATTAATAATGCCGAATAAAAAAGTACTGATTATTTCTCTGATTGTTTTGCCGGTTTTTATTTTGGCCGGGTTAGCTGTTTATTTTCTAAATCAAAAACAGACAGTAATCCCTTCTGCAGGGGAGAAACAAGAAATCTTGGCGGAAAAACAATTAAAGGAGCTTGAGGCGCTGCGGCAGAAGACGAACATCCAGCCTTTGACCGAAGAACAAAAAAAGAGTCAGCAAAGGGAGCTGGAGTCCCTGCGCAAGAAAGCGAACATTAAGCCACTTTCCCAAGCCCAGATCCAAAAACAACTAGAAGAACTGGATAAACTTCGTCTATCGGCGGAGTGAGCTCGTACCTCATTTATGCTATAATAAACTAATGGGACAAACACATTTTTCTATCTTAAGCTTGCGGCAGATTAGATTATTGAAGAAGCTGGAATTTCTCAAAGAGCGCGGTTTTTATTTGGCTGGCGGCACCGCTTTGGCTATGCAAATCGGCCACCGGACATCTTTGGATTTTGATTTTTATAGCAAAAAAGAATTTATCTCTGGGACACTGCAGCAATTATTGGAGAAGAAATTCAAAGACGCCGTTCTTTTGCAGAAAGGAGAAGGAACTCTAATAATGAGAATCAGCGGGGTAGCGGTAAGTTTTTTTCAGTACCCATATCCATTGGTTCTTCCCGCCATTAAGCATCAAGGTTTTCCGCCCCTTGCTTCACTGGAAGACATATCCGCTATGAAGATTATCGCTGTCTCCGATAGGGGGACGAAGCGCGATTTTATTGACATTTATTTTTTATTAAAAAAGCTTTCTCTCGGAGAAATTTTTAATTTCGTAAAAAGGAAGTACCCCAATTTTAACATTTATGTTGGCTTAAGGGGTCTGACTTATTTTTCCGATGCCGAGAAAAAACAGCAAAGAAGATTATATCTTTTTTATTCTGTTCCATGGAACAAGATTAAGGAATCTCTGATTCAGGAAGTTAAAAAATACCAAAAAATATGCTTAGAATAAAAACAAAAATTCCTTCGGGAATGAGATGGCTGTTTTGGTCTTATGATATTAAGAGTTTAAATTTGAGAACCGATAGGGACTATATTATAGCTCAAGTTTTAAATTACGGAACCTGGGAGGACCTGAAGTGGCTTTACAAGATTTACGGCGAGAAAGAAATAAAAGAGGTTGTGAAAAATCCCCGGCGGGGAGTTTGGTTTGAAAAAACGCTTAATTTTTGGCTGACGATTTTCAATCTTCAGCTGAAAAAAGAAGTTCGGCAAAAAGCCATTTTCAGGTAAAATAAAAATATGTTTAGAAAATTTTATAAGTTTTTGCCCCAGATTGTCGCCATGC
Organism: Patescibacteria group bacterium; assembly: GCA_038078735.1. GTDB lineage: Bacteria > Patescibacteriota > Minisyncoccia > Minisyncoccales > CAZWNE01 > JBBTTI01. The sequence continues at coordinate 17,174 of JBBTTI010000034.1, forward strand.
TTTTTTTAGCTGGTTTTGTTGTTTACGCTTGGACAGGACCAACTGGCGCTCCGCCAAATAACAATGCCGATGCGCCGATCAATGTCGGGACTACTGCTCAATATAAATCCGGCGCTTTTGGTTTAGGCGGCCTTTTTCACGGCTATTCAGACGCCATCTTTGACGGCAAAGTCGGCATCGGGACGACGAATCCGCAAGGATTATTAGATGTCGGCGGAGGGAAACTAGTTGTGACAACCGAAGGAGCGACAAATTTTACGGCCGGGCCGAATAACGCTGATTTATTTGAAAATATAAAAGAAATGGGCGCCACAAACGAGTGGCAAAATCCCAATAATGCAAAGAACAGCGACGACTCATATACATATTTTTGGTGGCCATACACCACTACTTTTCTCCAATCCTCTAAATTTAATTTTTCTCTGCCCATTGAGGCTGCGGTTGACGGGATAGAGGTGGGGATTGAACACAGGGCCCCAAATCCAGATCCTACCCCCGTTTATTATTATGTGTATGTCATCAAAAACAATACGCGTATTTCCGGAGGTTCAAAAAGTTCTGGTCCTTTGCCGGTATTTGATGCATACCAGTCTTACGGCGGACCTAGCGAGAAGTGGAACACAAGTTGGCTTGCTAATGATATTAATTCGTCCGGATTCGGCGTTCAGGTCCAGGCAGTAATACCCCCGGATAGCGGCAGTTCGCAGCCTATATACATAGACCATATCCGTATCAAGGTTTATTATCACACGGGCGGGATAGATGTGGCTAAAGTAAGCAACGTTACAATCGCTGGCGACGGGTCGGTAAGCGTCAATCTTAACGCCGATAAATTGGACAATCTTCATGCTTCGGAATTGGGGAAAACCGGGCTTTACGGAATGTGCACTTATGAATATCCTGTTGGTAACCAACAATGTGTCCGTATAACCACCGTTTTACCTCCAGCTTATACAACGCCACCAGCAAACGGTGGGCCTGTAGTGGGCGGTGGCAATGGTTATTGCGCATCCGACAAACTATCAATTCAATGCGCTTGTCCTGCGGGATATACAAGGGTGGGTGTTCCAAATGTTATAAGTTCTGGTTTAACATGGCCGAGCGCCAGTGTTTTTACTTATTTTTGTTATAAAAATTAATTTAGAATATCAAATTGCCGGAATTTTTAAATAAAAAGACACTAATTACTTCTCTGATTGTTTTGCCGTTATTTGTTTTGGCGGGGTTGGGTTTTTATTTTTTAAATCAAGAGCAAATAGAAACAGGAATTATTCCATCGGAAAAAGAAAAAATAACCAATCAGCAATTAAAAGAGCTTGACGAGTTAAAACAAAGAGCGGATAATCAGCCCCTGACCGCAGAACAGAAAAAAGTTCAGGTTAAAGACCTAGAAATTCTTCGCCAGCAATCAGGCATCAAGCCCTTATCTCAATCAGAAATTCAGAAACAGCTGGAAGAATTAGACAAGCTTCGTTTGGCGCAATAAATTACGCTTAAAAATTGACCTTTCTTGAAAAATAACTATAATAAAAATATATGGCGGCAGTAATTACCATTCCAAAAGAATTATCTAAAGAAGGCGATCTTATTGTTATGCCCCGCAGTAAATATGAGGAGTTTTTAAAATTGATTAAGCGATTTGGGCAGAGAGAATGGGAAGAAAAAGACACCGACGAAGCGATAAGAATTTTCAAAAAAGAGAAAAAAGAAAAAAAACTTATTAAAATAAGGTCTTTGACCGACCTTGGCTAAGGTTTATGGTCATTTGCCTTACTTCAAAATTCAAAAAAGTTTATAAGTACTTGCCAGCTTTAGTAAAAATTAAGGCAGAAAATAAGGAAAAGATATTCAGAGAAAATCCATTTACTCCGATTTTAGAAACCCATCCTCTTCATGGAAAATATAAAGATTATTGGGCTTTTTCCGTAGATAAATCTTACAGAATTATGTTTCAATTTTTAGATGCCGCTAAAGCCAAAGTAGCTTTTATTAATATTGGCACTCATGAAATTTATAAATAAAACTAAACTTTTATCTTTTTTACCTCAAGTTATCGCTTCTCTTTTTCTAGTCGGTTTTGTTGTTTACGCTTGGACAGGACCAACCGGCGCTCCGCCAAATAACAATGTAGATGCGCCGATAAATGTCGGGACTACTAGCCAAACTAAGCAAGGGGATTTAACTTTACAGGGTAAATTAAAAGTAGATGGCAATATTTTAGACAAACTCGGCAATATTATTTACAACGCCACCACCAGTAAAATTGAAAGGGCAAGAATGCCTTTTTAAAATTTGTGATATAATAATCGTATGTTTAATCCTAAAAAAATAGCGCTTCTGGCAATTTTGATTTTTACTGCCGGATTTTTTATTTTTCAATATTTTCAAAAGACGGAACCGATTCAAGCCAGTGCTTCGGATAATGTTTCCGGCTATGCCTGGTCGGATAACATCGGCTGGATTTCTTTTAATAATACTTCCGGCGGCGGTTCGGCTTATGGCGTATCTGTTAATCCTAATGGCGGAAAATTATCCGGTTATGCCTGGTCGGACAATATCGGCTGGATTTCTTTCAATGAAGCGGATTTGACTGGTTGTCCAAGCGGCACTTGTCTTGCCAAGGCTACGCCTTCGGGCCAGTTAGGCAAGGGCGATGTTGATATCCTTGGCTGGGCCAGGGCCTTATCTAATGACGGCGGCTGGGACGGCTGGATTCGGTTTGATCATGGTCAGGCCAGTTCTACTTATATTGACTCTACGGGTAATTTTCACGGTTATGCTTGGGGTTCGGATGTAGTCGGCTGGATTAGTTTTGATCATGGCAAACCAAACCCGGTTGTTTTAAATTTATCAGGTTTCAACCAACCACCCAATAAACCCGGGATCCCCGATGGTTATCCGGCCAATGGAGTGGTGGAAAATAATTGTTCTATCCAATCGCTTTATATCCCAACTTTTAATTGGACTTATTCCGACCCGGATGGCGACTTACAGGGAGGTTATCAGATTCAAATTGCCGACGCAGTCAGTTTTTCAACGCCAATCTTAGATGAAACAATTGGTTCGGCTTCGGTTAGTTATACTCCAACTCCAGTCTGGATAAGCGCTAATTTAAATTGGGGAGTCACTTATTACTGGAAAGCGAAAGTTAAAGATATTCCGGGCAATTGGTCTGATTGGTCTGATTATAAATCTTTCACTATCCCCAGTCATGCTTATCCTTGGATTGATTTCAACTGGTTGCCGGCTTCGCCCAAGGCCAAAGAATCAGTTCAATTTTCTTCTACTAGCACTACTTTTTACGGAGTAGGCGGCAAATCATGGGCTTGGGATTTCGGGGACAGCTCAACAGCTTCTACTCAAAATCCAAGCCATTCTTATTTAGCAGACGGAACTTATTTGGTGAAACTTGGGGTTTGCGATAATTCTAATTATTGCTGTATTGGCGCGAATGCCAAACAAAAATCAGTTCAGATCTCTTTGCCCTTGCCCGAGTGGAAAGAAGTTGCGCCATTCTAAAATATTTGCTATATTGGAAAGGCGATGAAGCTTCGCTTCATCTTCAAATAATTTTTATGAAAAATTATTTATATGAATCAACTTACTTTACTTTCAGTGGGCGTGGTTTTGCTTGCTTTGGGAGTCAGTTTAGGTTATTGGGCTCGGCAGTCTCTGGCCAAAAAACGGGCCGGGACGATAGAGCAAACTCTTCAGAAAAAAATAGAGAAAGCTAAACAGGAATCGGAAGCGATATTGGCTGGCGCCAAAGAAAAAGCCCAGCAGTTTTTAGTTGCCGGCAAAAAAGAAAACGAAGAAAGGTTTCAAAATATTTTGAGCACGGAAAGGTTGCTTTTGAAAAGAGAGAATTTTTTAAATCAAAGAACCCTGGAGTCTGAAGAACAGCAGAAGGATTTTAAAGAAAAGGTAGAAAAACTTAAGTCGGTCAAAGAAAATTTAGAGACGATAAGGAAAGAGGCTTTGGAAAAATTGGAAAAAATTGCCGGATTAAAAAAATCAGAAGCCAAAGCGGAAATGCTTTCAGCCTTGGAAAGAGAATATGAAGGCGAGGTTTCGGAAAAAATCAGAAAATTGGAACTGGAAGGCGAGTCTCGCTACGAGAGAAAAGCTAAAGAAATCCTGGCCACTGCCATTCAAAAATACGGCTTGTCTCAAGCCCAGGAAATTACCACAACCACTTTCAATTTGCCGTCAGAAGAAATCAAAGGCAGGATTATCGGCAAGGAAGGCAGAAATATCCGAACATTAGAGCGGATGACTGGCGTAGAAATTGTAGTTGATGAAACTCCTGAATCGGTGATTATCTCCGGGTTCGATCCCGTTCGCCGGCAGATTGCCAAAATGGCTTTGGAAAAATTAGTTAAAGACGGCCGGATTCAGCCGGCCCGAATTGAAGAAAAAGTAGAAGAAGCCAAAAAAGAAATAATCTCTCAAATGAAAGAAGCTGGGGAAACCGCAGTTTACGATGTCGGTCTTCTTGGTCTTGATCCGAGATTGGTCCAGCTTTTAGGCAGATTAAAATTCCGCACCAGTTACGGCCAGAATGTTCTTTTACATTCAATTGAGGTGGCTCATTTGTCAGCGGCCTTAGCCGCTGAAATCGGAGCTGATGTTCAAGTGTGTAAAAAAGCCGGTCTTTTGCACGATATTGGCAAGGCGGTTGATCAGGAAGTGGAGGGTTCCCATATTGAAATTGGAATTAAAATTTTGGAAAAATACGGCGCAGAAACAGAGGTAATCCAGGCGATGAAGGCTCATCACGAGGATTATCCTTATGAAACGTTGGAAGCGGTTTTAATCCAGACAGCCGATCAAATTTCCGGCGCCCGTCCCGGAGCGAGAAAGGATACGGTAGAAAATTATTTAAGGCGCTTGGCTGATTTGGAAAATATCGCTTTGGCTTTTGGCGGAGTGGAAAAAGCCTGGGCATTGCAAGCCGGAAGGGAAATCAGGGTCTTTGTCAAACCGGAACAGATCGATGATTTTGGCGCTCAAAAATTAGCCAAAGAAATGGCCAAAAGAATTCAGGACGAATTAAGGTATCCGGGAGAAATAAAAGTCAATGTCATCCGCGAAACTCGCGTCATCGAATACGCTAAATAGTCTTCATGTTTTGATTTCCGATATCCCCCTTAATTTTTGGGGATATCGGAAATCCTAATATTTGCCGTAATAGAAAAACGGTAGAGAACTGTTCTCTGCCGTTTTTCGCTTGAGCGGGCGAGGGGAATTGAACCCCTGTCTTGAGATTGGAAATCTCAGGTAATGCCGTTATACGACGCCCGCAATGTGGACCCGGCGGGGTTTGACACCCGCTTCACTGCTTGTCAAAGGCAGAGTTTTACTACATAAACTACGGGCCCCGGATCCACGGTTGTATTATAACAAATCAAAAAAGCCCCGTGAAGGACTCTTTTGACTGACAAGCAGTTTGACCCGCAGTTATGCAGATCTCTACCTAATCAAAGGATATCATATGCCCTATACCCTTGTCAAGTTTAACTTGGTCGGGGTGCTGGGAATTGAACCCAGTCCGCATGCTCCCAAAGCATACATACTGCCGTTATACGACACCCCGTCGTTTTTAATATATCTTTTTGTGATATAATAATCAAATGATCAATATTTTTGGCCAATACAAAAAATACGGGATTCCTCTTTGGCAGTCTCCCCAGTTTCTTTTCTTGCTGATGGGATTAATCAATATTGGCTCTTCTTTAGCCACTTGGTCAATCGGAAA
>JBBTTI010000035.1:0-16881 GCA_038078735.1 Patescibacteria group bacterium
AACTGAAACATCAAAAGTGCCGCCGCCAAAATCATAAACCACTACTTTTTCCGAATTTTTCCTGCCTAAACCGTAGGCCAAAGCCGCGGCCGTTGGCTCGTTAATAATTCTTAAAACATTAAACCCGGCGATTTCTCCGGCGGTTTTAGTGGCTTTTCTTTGAGAATCGTCAAAGTTAGCCGGGCAAGTGATGACTACATTAGTTATATCTTCGCCTAATTTCTCTTTGGCGTCAGCTTTTATTTTTTGGAGAATCATCGAGGCAATTTCAATCGGAGTGTACCATTTGTCGCCCATTTTAATTTCCACGCTGCCGTCATTTCTTTCTTTAGTTTCATAAGCCAGCCGTTTTAATTCTTTCTGCACCTCCGGATCCTGAAATCGGCGGCCGATAAAACGCTTGGCTGCGAAAATCGTATTTTTCGGATTAGTTACCGCCTGCCTTTTGGCAATATCGCCGACGAGCCGTTCTCCGCTTTTTGATAAAGCGACAAAAGAAGGGATTAAAACCGAACCCTCGCGCGATTCAACGCACTTCGGTTCGCCCTGTAAAATTGTCGCCATTTTTGAAATTGATGTCCCGAGGTCTATACCCAATATCTTGCTCATAGTTTTATTTTTGCAATTCTTAAAATTTTATTATTAATCTTATAACCTTTTTGTTCCCCCTCTTTTTTTTCTACTGCTTCCATAAGGCTTGGGTCAAATTTTTCGCCATCGGTTTTTATTTCCTCTACCCCTTGGCTTTTTAGAAATTCCAGAATTTGGTTTTTTATCTGCAGCAATCCTTTTACATTATCATTGTTTCTTAAATCTTCGGGCAAAGTCTTGTCGGCTATCTCAAAATTATCCAGAATCGGCAGAAGTTTTAAAACCATTCCCTCTCCAAAATATTTTAATAATTCGCCCATTCTTTCCATCTCCTCTTTTTTATAATTTAGAAAGTCTGCTCTCTCCCTTTGCCAGCCGGCCAAATACTCGTCCTTTTGCTTCTTACATTCTTCAAGCTCATTTAAAATTGGTTTTTCTGGCTCTATTTTTTTTGATTCTTCTTTTGCCATTTTTTTGCAGATTTAAGTAAATTAATATTTTTATTATAATCCATTCTCTTCGGCCCCAAGATACTGAAGATACCGCTGCTTATTATACTAAAATCCTGAATTTTTGAAAACGGATTCTCCTTGCCGATATAGATTTTAACCTTGCCTGCCGGCAGGCAGGTTTCGGAATCTGCGTCTAAATTGTTAATGCCTTCTTCAAAGTCTTTCAAAAAATCAGTGAAGTTTGAAATAAAATCTTTGTTTTCAAACTCCGGTTCTTTTAAAATTTCTTCCCAGCCTTCTTTCCAGAAAATATTTTCTCGCAAAGAACGCAGGAAAACAAGATCTGAAGTAGTTTCGGAAATAAACTTGGTTAACTTAAATATATTTTCAATTGGAAAAATATCTTCAAAACCAGCGCTTTCTTCTTCGGGCAAGTTATCTACAAAAAACCTGTATCCTTTATCAGTCGGCACTCTTCCGGCCGACGTGTGCGGCTGGACTAAAAATCCGGCTTTGGTTAATTTTTGCATTTCTATTCTTAACATTGCCGGAGACAATCCAAACTTGTGCTTTTTCTGAAGCGCCTGCGAGCTAACCGGTTCCGCCGAATTAATATATTCTTCAACTACGGTATTTAAAATTTTTTCCTGCCTCTCCGTTATCATTATAATAATATATTATTAAATTAGCAATCCCTTGTCAAGAGTGACAATAATGTGTAAAGTCTGACATTACACAATCCAACAAAAAAACCCGCTCTTTTAGAGTCGGATTTGGGGTGGAAGAAAAAATTTCTCCCACCCCCTTGATAGCCAGAACTATTTCCTTGTTTCCCCGTTTATCTCCCAAACGGGGCAGGTTCTCGCCTTGATTTGAGCGATGGCAGCCCTTATCGGGCTTATCGCCTTCTTCGTTGCCTTAACCTGTGCCACGGGCACCACCGATGTCTTCGCTTTCTTTTTGGAAAACATCCTCGTTATGAGGCTTACTATCCCAAAAATAGCGGCTTCAATTACCACAACAGCCGCCGTTGATATAGCGGCGAACATCCAGGTAGGGATACCCGGTATGGAAACGAAAAAGAAATAAATACCCGCTGAAATGCCGTACACCGCTACTACCGCGACCATGATCTGGAACACAGGAAGGAAATGGAAAAGAACCACCCCCACTGGCCAGAATACGGTTCCCCAGAAAAGCTCACAGAAGTTAATCTTTTTCGACTCTCGTGAGTATAACCAAATGTCCCAACACCAGACAAAAAACCGAATATAGGGATTATTCCGCGACACCGAGAAAGTCTTCATCTTTTCTCCTCCATACCAAATTTTGACAAATTCTGCAGCCGCCAGTAAGCTGGCCTTTCTGCAGAAATACTATTTATAGTATACACCCTTCTAATATTTTGTCAAGCCATTTTAGTTTTATTTGAAGATTTGTTAAGATATAATAATGTTTACCAATAAACTTACTAATATAATTGCTGTCGTTCTTTTGGTTTTTGTTTTTGTTATTTCTATTTTTAGTATATCTGGCGATTCTTTAACTATGGACGAACTGGCTCATTTGCCTGCCGGGTATTCTTATTTAACGCAAAAAGATATGCGGCTCAACCCCGAACATCCGCCACTTGTCAAAGATTTAGCCGCTATTCCCCTCCTCTTTATTAAAGACATAAAATTCCCTTCTGACAGCAAAGCATGGACAACTGATATTAACGGCCAATGGGATTTTGGCAAAGAACTTCTTTTTCGCAACAACAATCCGGCTGATAAAATGATTTTTGCCGGCAGAATCCCGATGATTCTATTATCAATTTTCCTCGGCTTTTTTATCTTCAAATGGACAAAGGAATTATTTGGCAATAAAGCTAGCCTGCTGGCTTTATTTTTATTTTCTTTTTCTCCCACATTATTAGCCCATGGCCGATTGGTGACAACCGACGTAGGAGCAGCTTTAGGAATTGTTCTGGCTACTTACTATTTTTTAAAATCATTAAATGCTCCAACTTTAAAAAACGCCGTTATCGCCGGGTTAACTCTCGGCTTGGCCCTACTTTTAAAATTCTCCACCATACTCCTTATTCCCTTTTTTGGAATTCTACTTGTTATTTGGATAATTAAAAATAAAAAATTCTGGGTTTATAGTTTAAAATTTATAATTACTTTATTCGTCGGCTTCTTTTTAATCTGGCCGGTATATCTGTATCACACTTGGAATTATCCTATGGAAAAACAAATTTCCGATACTCAAAATTATATTCAAAATACGGCTGACATTTTTAAAAAACCGATTATTTTTATGGCAGAAATTCCTGTCCTGCGGCCGTACGCCCAGTATTTCAGCGGACTAAGCATGATTTTCCAGCGGGTGGCAGGAGGAAACACTACCTACTTTATGGGAGAAATCAATAATCAGGCGTGGAAAGAATACTTTCCGATTGTTTACGCCGTGAAAGAACCATTAGCTTTTCTTGTTTTAGGACTACTGGCCATCATTTACGGCTTATCAAAAATACGAAAAATATCTTTTACGATATTTTCCTTTTTGCTTTTTATCGCTATTTACTGGCTGGTAAGCATTAAAGGAAATCTAAATATAGGTATCAGACATTTATTGCCGGTTTTTCCGTTTACTATTATATTAGTCAGCGCGGCCGCCGTTAAAATTAAACCTTTAATTTTAGCCGGCTTGATCGCTTGGCAAATAATATCCGTTATATCTATATATCCTTCATTCCTCGCTTATTTCAACGAATTAGCCGGCGGTCCGAACAACGGCAAAAATTATGTTGTTGATTCTAACCTGGATTGGGGTCAAGATTTAAAACGATTGCAAAATTGGACAGAAAAAAATAAAATTGATAAAGTTTATCTTGATTATTTCGGCGGCGCCGACCCCAGCTATTATCTCAAAGAAAAATTCGCTCCCTGGTGGGGCGATAGAAAAAAAGAAGAACTGCCTAACGGCAGTTATCTGGTAGTTTCCGCCTCTTTTTTGCAAGGCAACCAATCTTATAATTGGCTTAAAGATTACACCCCCGTCGCCATCATCGGCCACTCAATCTTCGTTTATCGCATAGATTAGCGGTACTTGTAGGGCGCTAAGTTGCCGAAACGCAAGTCAATATATTCTAAGTTTTTTCTTTTTTCTGTTGGAATTTCTTTATCTAAAACCGCTTTTAATTTTGTCAGCTGCCAGCTCAAATCATTTTTGGGATTGAAATAAACTTCCCAACCTTCAACAGTTTTAATGTTTAATCTGTCTTCAGAAATCACCGAGGCTTCTTTTATAGAAATTTCAAGATTATCTTTTAGTTTTAATTCAATTTCTATAATAGAAGACATAATATTTTCTTCCAAAACTCTTTCCCCTATCATTTTAAATTCTATTAAACTCGGTTTAGTAACTATTAAACCGAGTTTGTTGGAAACATTCTCAAAAATTATTCCCTCTTTATCAAGAAAGAAAAACTCCTCTCCTTGATTAAAAATAGCTACTGGCTGCCTTTCTTCGATCTGGCCAATTATTTTATCAGGCAATCTTCTTTTCAAGTTTATTTGAGCTATTTTAGGAAACTTTCCTAAAGTTTCCTTTCTTATCGCCTCAAAATCAACTAAAAAAATATTTTTCCCGTCCATCATTTTTTTGATTTTTTCATAAAAGACCGGATTGCCGGATATGCTAACCTCTTTTATTCGGAAGATGGGAGATAAGATAAAAAAATAAAAAGAAACGCCGGCAAAAACTAAACCCAAAATCCCCCGCCAAAAAACTCTATTTTTCAAAATAGATTTTCTTTTTCTTTTGACTCTATATGGCTTACGAAAACTCTTGGACATAAAGATAGACAGTTATCTATAGAAACTCGGTTTCTTCTTTTTGAAACCGAGTTTCAAGGCGCTATAACCCCCTTTTTACTTTACGAATTTTTTCAAAGATATTTATCAGCCAATATTTCTTAGATAAAGGGTAATCTTGAGTTTTGATATATTCATACGCCTTGCCGCCAAAACCCATTTTAAATAAAGTCGGGCCAGCCCAAGGGTGCTTTGGATATTTTACGGGATCGGTAAACCCCCAAAAATCATACAACTTGCATCCCCTTCTCTTTGCCTCTTTTATCGCTTCCCATTGTAATAAATAAGGAATAGAAAGTTTAGCGTATTTTGGGAGAGAAGCCGCTTGATGGTAGAAACCAATCCCCGACCAAAAAATTAACAAAGCGCCAGCCGCTACTTCGCCTTTATACTTGCCAAAAAGCCAGATCGCCTGTCCGTTTTTTGCAAAAATTTCAAACTCATTTTTTATATATTCATCGGAAAACGGCACAAATTTCTGTCTTTTCCCCACTTCTTTGTTTAATTTCTGGTAAGCTTCGAGTTCGCTCAGCCTCTCGCTTCGCTCGATCTCAATATCAGGATTATTTTCAGCTTGCTTTATTAAATAACGGGTGGTTTTCCTCATATTTCCCAAAAGATTTTCTTCTGACGGCGTAATATCCAACTTCCAAGTCGCTTCATAAGCATTGGCATGTATCGGCGCCTCTCTAAATCCTAATTTTTTAAATATTTTTATATTTTCTTCATCCTTTATTAAGAGTGGCACTATTCTGATAAAATCGCATTTTTCTTCTCTAGCAATTTTCTTTAATTCGTCTAACAAAATTTCTGAAATTACAACATTATGCTGAATCAATAAAAACGTTCCCCTTTTAGCTTTCACCTTTACTGCCATCGCTCCATCTAAACGCCAAATTTTTCCACCCATCATTTTTTGAAACTCTCCCCAATTCCAAGACTGCAAAAAAGTTTTTTCCTTTTGTCCAACCCAAAACTCTTCCCATTCTTCTTTATTTATCTCCATTGTTTTAAAAAATCAATTATTTTCTGCGCATCTTTGAGGGAAATATTTATGTGCGTTGGCAGATTCAAAGTTTCTTTAGAAAGTTTTTCGGCTTTGGGACAACTGCCTAAATTATATCCTATTTTATCAAGTTTTGTGTCATAAGGCGCAATCGGACTGGTATACCAATCCCCTATTAAGATATTTCCTTGCCATGCTTGTTTGATAATTTCGTGCGCCTTCGGATGTTTTATAGTAAATCTTAGATAAATATTTCCCTCATCTAATTGGCCACCTAAATTTTCAGCGTAAAATTTAGCGATCTCTCTGCGGTGTTGATTAAACCTCTCTAGTTTCTTAAACTGATTTAAAGCTAAAATCGCTAAAGCGTTTGGCATTCTCTTGGGAAAATAACCGGGCGTCAAACCTCTTTTTTCTTTCCAGTGGACAGCTTTAGACAAAATATGAAGCTTTTGAAATAAAACCAATAAATATTTCCCAAATATTTTATAAGTCGGCAAAATCAGCCAATTCATTAAAACCGGGTGCAATAACTGCTGCAAAATCCATAGGCAAGGCGGGTAACCGCACTTGTCCTGAAATTGCCGAATTTTTTCGGCGATTGAAGGATCGTTCGTGATAACCATTCCTCCATAAACCGAAGAAATAACTTTATCTCTAGAAAAACTGAAAAAAGCTGCTTTACCAAATGTACCAACTTTTCTGCCTTTATATGTGGCACCCAACGCATGAGCGCAATCCTCAATCAAAATTAAATTATGCTCTTGGCAAATTTTTATAATTTCATCCATCTCTGCCGCTAACCCAAAAGTATGCTGGACAATGACTGCTTTGCTTTTCAATGTAATCTTTTTTTCCAAATCTTTCACATCTATATTGAAGGTTTGCTCGTTTACATCCACAAAAACCGATTTTAACCCACTCCATAAAACCGGGTTCGGCACTGCGTTGCAGGTGAAGGCTTGTAACAATATTTCACTCCCCTTTTCCAGCCCAAGCGAACTCAAAATTGCCATGAGACTTGATCTCCCGCTGTTAAATGAGAATCCTTTAAACTCTTGTTGAAGTCTGACTTCAACAGATCCTTTTCTCCAACGCCAGGGCTGAAAGATCAATTTAAAAGCCAACCAAATATCGTCCCTCTCCGTATTCGGCGACAAAGATATTGAAATCGGCTTAATCATTTAATAATCTAATTAGTTCTTTTGGCACTCGGCTTTCCAACAACACTACGTCTCCCGCTTGCGTAGCGCTTTTTATTTTTTCAAAAATCTCTTGGGGACTCTCTAAAAATATAGCTTTTTCGCCTGCGGTTTCATGAATTTCCCTAAATCTGTCTTTCGTAGTAATAATCGCTAAATCGCAAACTTCGGCAATCTTCGCCCCGATTCTCTGATGAACCTCTTTTGACGCTTCGCCCAATTCAATCAAGCAAGGCATTACTAAAACTTTCTTCCCTGGCAAGGTTTTCAGATAATCTAAATGAGCTATTACACCAGTAGGATTAGCCGAATAAGTGCTATCAATTATATTCAGCCCATTTATACCTTTTTTTGGTTCCATCCCGATCTGTAGATGTTTGACATCTACAGATGCTAAGCCCAATAATTCTGCTACGGCAAGAGCACCTAAAAGATTTTCTTCTTCAAAAAATTTTGCCTCCGAGCCGTATAAAACGGCTCGCCCTGAGCCACGTCGAAGGGTTTCCTGATATAACTCTATGCAATATTTATTTTTGGCATTAAAGAATGCGATGCCATCTTGAGGCAAACTCTCAATCAACTCATACTTTCCTTTGATGATATTTTCTTGCGAGCCGAATAGTTCCAAGTGTTGTTCGTTTATTCCGGTTAAAATACCTATCTTAGGTTTAACAATATTGCAAGCGGTTTTAATCTCTCCTCTTTTATATGCGGCCATTTCGCAGATAAAAAATTTATGATTTTCATTTAATTTTTTAAGTACCGTACTGGCTACTCCGATTTCCGTATTAATATTTCCTTCGGTTTTTAAAACTCTTTCTTGACCGTATTTCTCGGAAAGTATGGCGTATAAAAATTCTTTAGTAGAACTTTTACCGTAAGAACCGGTAATGCCGATAACAACCAAATCTTTGAATCCTTCTCTTTTCAATCTAGCCTTTTTAAAAATTATTTTCCGCCAGATAACGGTCGGCATCTGAAAAAATAAAGGAACTAAAATAATCAATAAAAAAATAGCCAGATAATATCCCTTAATTAATAATAAAATCGCTAAAAGCAAGCTAGTAAAAGCTATAATAATTATTTTTTTAGTGAATTTTGGATACTTCAACCACCAAAGGCTTGAAAGAATTTTTCTTATCGCCTGGCCTCCTTTAAAATGGGACAGAAATCTGTCTAAACGGTATTCTTTCAGCTGCCAAAGCCAAAGCCAAAAAAATAAAAGTTTCAGGAAAATTAAAAATGAAATAATGGAAATAATATTAGAAGCCATGTTTAATTTTTCTCATTGCTTTATAAATTTGATATTGAGCATTATTAAATATTATATCAACTCCAAGAGGATACTCTATTTCCTGACCGCCAAATCCCCTTTTAAAATTAGATACGCCGGGAAATTTCTCATCGTCAATTCCCCAGAAATCATATACTTTATAGCCTAATTTCTTGCCATAAGCAATCACTTCCCAGCGCAACAAGTCCGGCCCTTTCAGCGCCCTATATTCATGGCCTGAACCGGTATGAAGAGAAGTGACCCTGTCCCCGAAAAAAACAACAATACTGGCAACAATAACCTTATTTTGGTATTCGACCAAAAACATTTTTACCTTAAAATCTTTGCTCTTTATTTTAAAAAGCTCTTTATAATGTTCTTCTGAATAAGAAATAAAATTCTGCCTTTCTTTTGTTTTCTTCAGTAAATTAAAAAAAATATTTGAATAATCGTCCAAGACTCTGATTTTTACTCCCTTTCTTTCGGCTAGCTTTATATTATATTTGGTTTTTTTATGTATACTTTCCAGTATTTCCTCTTCCGGTTTTTCTAAATTTAAAATCAGAGTTTTTTTCGGTTGGATTCTTCTTAAAGCAGTTTTAGAATTAAAAATATCTGTTTCCGGCAAAAAAACAGACGGCTCTAGCCTTAAAAATACGGCTTTTTCTTTTTTGGCAATATTTTCAGTTAAAGCAATAAAAGATTCTCTTTTTTCTTCTAGGGAAATATCTTGGTTGTAAACCGGACCATAAGGAATATAAAAATAAGAGAAAAAAGGAACTTTTTCTTTTATAATCTGAGCTTGCAATAATTTTTTACCGGCCTTGCTTATCTCTAGCCGCTCTACTTTTTTTTGAAGTTCTCCCCATTCGAACGACTGAAGAAAACTGCCCTTATTTTTTATCAAAAATTCGTTCCACTCTTCTTTTTTATTTTTATCGATAAAATTAATTTCCATTATTTAATAAAAGCTAATATTTTCTCAACTAAAATTTCCGGAGCTTCTTTGCGAATCCTATGACCGATACCGGGTAAAATTTCAAGTTTAGAATCTTTAATTTCTCTATTTATAAAATAAGCATCTGCTATCGGAGTAATATCATCTTTCTCCCCCCAAATAATTACTGTAGGAATTTTAATTTGAGAAAATAATCTTGAAATATCTTCATTTATAACGTTCAAATAAGTCTCTCTCATTACCCCTGAAGTATATTGATAATCGCTTTTTACAAAAAACCGGTAAAAAATTATTTTTAATAAATAAAAACTACGGAACAAGGGAGAGATCTTTTTAAAAAACTCTTTTTTTGCGGTTTTTTTTCTAATTCCGGCGCTGGACGCTAAAAATAATTTTTCTACATTTTCCGGATAACGCAGGGCATATTTAGCGGCCACGCTTCCTCCGAAAGAATGACCCAATATAAAAATTTGCGAAAGATTATTTTTTCCGCAGTAATTTTTGACCCATTCAACGTAATTATCAATATTCCAAGCTGTAGCTGGCGGCGGCTCTTGGCCAAATCCCGGCAAATCGGGAACAAAAACCTTTAGTCCCCTATTTTCCAATAATTCTTTGACTTTTTGCCATCTCGCAGCGCAACTTCCCCAGCCATGAAGAATTAAAATTGAGTTCATCTTAAAGAAATTTTTTTGAAACCGCAGTATTTTTGCAAAACATCCGGTACTTTTATCGAGCCGTCCTTTTGCTGGTAATTTTCAATAATACTTATTAAAATTCTGCCTATAGCAAAAGCGGTTCCATTCAAGGTATGGGTAAAATGTATTCCCTCTTTATCGCGATATCGGATATTCAGCCTTCTGGCCTGAAAATCAGTGCAGTTTGAAGTTGAATGAGTTTCTCTATATTGATTTTGGCTTGGAATCCAGGCCTCAATGTCATATTTATTAGCCGCCGGCCGGCCCAGATCTCCGGTGCAAATTTGAAGAACCCTGTAAGGAATTTTTAAAGATTGCATTAATTCCTCTTCCATCCGCAAAAGAAATTGGTGTTCTTTTTTGGAATCTTCCGGTTTGCAATAAATAAACATTTCTATCTTATCGAACTGGTGAACCCGGAGAATCCCCTTAGTGTCTTTTCCATAAGCTCCGGCTTCTCTTCTGAAACAAGTGGAAAAACCGGCATATCGTTTCGGCAAATCTTTAATATCAAAAATTTCATCGGCATGCATCGCTCCCAATGATTGCTCGGAAGTCCCGGTTAGATACAAATCATCTTTTTGAAGATAATACGCCTCTTGTTCGTCTGTCTGCTCTAAGTACCCCATACCTCTGGCCATTTCCGGTTTTAACATTACCGGAGGAATGATCGGAATAAATTTTTCCTTGCCAAGCTTGTTAAAAACTAAATTTATTATAGCGAACTCCAATAAAACAGCTTCCCTTTTCAGATATCCGAACCGACTGCCCGAAGTTTTACCCGCTCTTTCCGTATCGATTAGGTCAAGTTCTTGAGCAACATCCATATAGTCCTTAATTTTAAAGTCAAATTTAGGTTTCTTGCCCCATTCTCTTAAAACAACATTCTCCCTGTCGTCTTTGCCGGTTGGGACTTCGTCAAACGGCAAATTAGGAATTTGAAGCATTAATTTATTAAATTCTTCCTCTGCTTCCTTTATATTTTTATCCAGCCGGTCATTATTCTGATCCAACTCCTGCATCTCTAAAATAATTTTAGCTTTTTCTTCGGAACTGGCGTTTTTGATTTCTTCGCTGGCCCGGTTTTTCTTAGCGCTCATATCTTCAATCGCTTGCAATAATTCCCGCCTTTTTTTGTCCACTTCCAAAAGCCGGTCAATATCAACATTAACCTGCTTTTTCCGGCAAGCCTCCTTCACCTTTTCCGGATTTTGTCTAATAAACTTTATGTCTAACATAATTTCATAATACCCGAAATTATTACTTCCGTCAAAATAAAAAAGCCTACCGAGAGATCATTAAAGACTCTCAATAGGCCGACAATAAATGTCTTAGTTTAGTTTTAACTTTCCGAAACTTGTTTTTATCATATGCTCCGGCCAGTTATGGATCAAAAACCAATTACCCATTTTCGCTATCAAATTAGCGCATGGGGGTTGGTACATTTTTTTGACCACAATCCAAGGGACTCCAACTGGAACTCCTTGCTGGAAAAGTTCCGAAATTATTTGCATCCGTCGAATCGCTTCGGCGGGTAACGCTAAAGGATAATCCTGTGGCGCAATCCAAATAAATTCCTTCTCCCAGCTCTTTAACCCAACAATTTCGCCACACTTTTCCATCTCGGTGACGGCCACATTAAAATGGACCATACAATCCCGGAAGAATACCCCTGACAACTTCTGAAGTTCAAACTCAATTTGACGAGGGAGACCTAACACATTCAGTCCGATGATGGTCTGCGAAATCGCCATCGCCTCTCTTTTATTTGACTCATCCCACCACTTAAACTTATTGAGCCAATCCCGATCCTCAACACACTCGCTGAAAATCAAAATTGGCAACTGCTCTGACGCAATTTCGCTTTGCAATAATTGAAGTAAAACGGCTGAAAGCGCGGGAACTAAAGAACTCCCGATAGCCACTTTGTCCTCCTTAATTAATTTTTGCCGACTTCTATCCTTTCTCCGTACGCCACTACCGCTCGCCCAAGTCGAATGCCAGCTTTTCGCATCCTCCAATAAAGCGTGCTCCGCTTAATCCCTAAGTCTTGGGCTATCTCTTCAAGCGTTTTCTCTGGGTAATTTTCTCGGAAGACTCTTATTAACTCTTCTCGTTCTAACTCTAAAATCGTTGCCAATTTTCCTCCTTATTGGCTGTTCTTCTCTGCTTTATCTTATATTTTAAAGGGCGATTGCCCTTATTATTTTTAAAACGAACTAAAACGAGCTTATTGGTTTAGATTTTACACTTTTTCAATAAAATGTCAAGTTTTTGGTCGCATGGTGGGGAAAAGAATTACTTCTCGTAAAGAGTGAGAATCGGTCAGTAAAGCGACGAGCCTATCTATGCCCATGCCAAAACCGGCTGTTGGAGGCATACCATATTCCAAAACCTCAATAAAATCCTCGTCTAATCGCTGGGCTTCATCAAAGCCTGCTTTTAATATTTTCTCCTGCCCCTCAAATCTTTTTCTTTGCTCTATTGGATTATTCAGTTCAGAAAAAGCGTTAACCAGTTCAATCCCCTCGGCCACCACCATTTGGAAACGGGCTAACTTTTCCGGAGTTCTTTCCAATTGTTTAGCCAAAGGCGCCGATCCCAAAGGATGATTGATTATAAATGTTGGCTGCCAAATTTTCGGCCGGCAGAATTTCTTATATATTTCATCAGCAATTTCCGCCTTCTCTCCCTTAACAACAATTCCCAACATTTCTTTGGCTTTTTCCCTTAAAGCCTCTGTGTTTATTTCATCCAAATCTATTTTGGTATATTTTTTGAATAAAACATTATATTCAACCCTCGGCCAGGGAGTTTTGAAATCTATTTCTTTGCCTTGATAATTTATTTTCGTGGACTTAAAAATCTTTTTTAATAAAATTGAAAAAAGTTCTTCGGCAAAAATCATCAAATCTTTGTAATCGGCGTAAGCCCAATAAAATTCCAACATCGTAAAGTCTGGATTATGCTGTCTATCCAAACCCTCGTTCCGAAAACACTTGCCAATTTCATAAACTTTTTCAAAGCCCCCGACTAAAAGGCGCTTTAAATATAATTCGGGCGAAATTCTTAAATACAAATCAACATCCAAAGCATTAAGATGAGTTTTAAACGGCCGAGCCGTGGCGCCGCCGTAAAGCGGTTGTAAAATAGGCGTTTCTACTTCTAAAAATCCATTTTCCTCCAAAAATTCCCTAACTTCTTTTACAATTTTAGATCGCAGTTTGAATTTCTCTCTTATTTCCGGATTCATTATTAAATCCAAATATCTTTTTCTAAACCTTTCTTCAACATCTTGTAAGCCGTGCCATTTTTCCGGCAAAGGCAAAAGCGACTTAGCTAATATTTTGTAATCGGCGGCTTCAAGAGTTTTCTCGCCTGATTTTGTCGTGAATAAAATTCCCCTTAGCTCAACAAAATCGCCGATGTCAAAATTATCTAGAAAAAATTGATAAGACTGTTCCCCTACTCTATCTTTTTTAATTAGTCCTTGAATTTTTCCGGAACCATCTTCAATATCTAAAAAAGTAACGCCGCCATGGCCTCTTTGAGACTTGATTCTGCCGGCTAAAATAATTTCTTTCTCTTCCTTAATTAATTTAGCAAAATCCTCCAATGTCTCGCTGATTGTGTGAGTTCTTTTTGTTTTTTCCGGATACGCCAAAACCCCGGTCTTTTCAATAGCCTTTAATTTTTCTAATCTAATTTTTCTTAACTCGTCGCCTGTTGCCATGCTTTAATTTTACCTTGCTTTTATTCTCTTGACAAGGATCTTAACTGGAGCTTTCTTATTTACTCAAACTATTCAACAATAGTATTAAGAAAGCGATAGCTATGATAATACTATTCCTAAACATCTAAATATTTGAATCAAAGATCAAAAATCTTTTTTAATTCTTCTGAATCTTCTATTTTTTCGGCGATAATTAATTGAACATCTTTTTTGTCTAGGCCGAAAAAATCTCTCAAAAGACATACTTCGTCTTCACAATTAAATGGGTGGACCCAAACACTTTTTTGAAGAACTTGAAATCCCAGTTCTTTTAATTTACCGCGAAAAGCCTCGCGATGAGTTTTCTTTAATTCAGCTATATCAAAAATAACAATTCGCCATTTACTATCCCATTTTTTAGGTCTCTTAATTAATAAACTATTAATCTGATATATTCCAGCCTTCTTTCTTCCCTCTGGACTAAGCTTAATATGAATTTGACCTCCTCTTTGTTCAGTTTCTATCAACCCCTGCCTTTTCAATCTAGAAAAAATATCTGAAATTTTATTTTTTGGATATTTCTGAAGATGCTTATAGGCCTTTAAAGCATTAACGATAAAATATGGCGAAGTGGCTGCGATAGCAACGACTCCGGAAATTAAAGTAGTCTTTAAAATATCGCCAACAATTTCCGATCTCGGCTTTCTAAAATAATATTTATATTTACTCATACGAGTTTTTATTTATAAAAACGAGTATTAATAACTACGCTATAGCAATGATATTACTACTGCTGTTATTATATATTACCAGTATCTATTGACAAGGATTTTATTCAAGGCTTTTTTGCCTAGCTTTTTTCTTTGCTTTAGCAATGGGATTTAAAATTGCGCTCATTAATTCGGGAACATATTTGAAACTAAAAAATCTGTCAGCTAAAAATATAAAAAACCGAGGAAATGGCAATTGAAACAAGAATCCATAAATCTTTTTAAGAAAATGAAAATAATGAAAGAAAAAACTGATCTGCTCTTTTTTAATTGTCGGCAGAGATAAAACCGAGTAAGAATAATAATTCTTAGGAGGAATTTTGCTTTCTTCTTTAAAATATCTCTTCTCTATGCAAATATCGTAAAGACGCGTGCCCTTATAAGGATAAAAAATAGAAACTACCGACAAATCAGCCTTAATTTCAGCGTTTAATTTAATAGTTTCTAAAATTTCTTTCGGCCCTTCGCCGGGCAAGCCGATCATATTATAAGCCTGAATTTTAATATTTTTTTCTTTAGCAGCTTTAAAAGCTTTTTTAATTTGTTCAACCGTAATTCCCTTGCCCAAAACTTCTTTCAAAATCCGATCATTCCCGGATTCAACTCCGGCTCTTAAAAGATGGGCTCCAGCCTCTTTAAGCAGAGACAAAGCTTCTTCGGTCATCAAATTAACTCTCATATCGCTTGAAAAAGGCAGTCCGACTTCTTTTTTGTAAAGAGGAACAAATTCTTTCAGCCAATCCAACCTGGCAAAAAGCAAGTCATCGGAAAAATGAATAAACTTAATAAGGGGATACTTTTTAGTCACTTCTTTAATCTCGGCCACAACTAATTGAGGAGAACGAGTCCGATGATAATTTTGAGAGGTCGGATATAATTTTCTTAAATTAGATTCGCAACAAAAAGCGCACTGATAAGGGCAGCCTCGGGAAAACATAAAAGTGCCTGTTCCCATCTTCTCCAAATTTAGGCCGGCATAATTAAAAATATCTCTGTCAGGGAAGGGCAGTTCGTCAATATCAGCAATAAGCGGCCTTAATTCATTTTCAAAAATATTACCTTCTTTTTTAACCCAAAGATTTTTAATATTTTCAATCGGCTGGCCATTTTCCATTCTTAAACAAAGCTCAACCATAGCCAAGTCCCCTTCTCCTCGGCAGATAATATCAATATTTTCGTCGGCAATAACCTCTTCCGGACAAATGGTCGGATGAACTCCGCCGCAAACTATCGGAATATTTTTTATTTTTTTTACTGCTGCGGCATATTTTCTGACAAAAGGAAAAACGTGAGCCGTAGAAGAAAAACCAATTAAATCGGGGTTTAAAGCTTTAATTTTTTCCTGAAACTCCCCTTCTGTAATTTCTTTGGTAAATTGAATAAGGCTGGTTTGTTGGCCGGCCTTTTTTAAAATAGCTGACAAGGAAGCGATTCCTTGGTGAAAATAGCCAGTATAAGTAGGCTCGTCAGTGGCTAAATCAGGATAAACAAAAGTAATGCGCATAAAGTTATTTACTAAAATACCATTTTAAAACTTCTTCAGCAACTGGCAGAACAGCTGTTTGAAAACCAGGGACATCTTTTATCATTATAGTTAAAACTATCCGGGGATCGTCATAGGGGGCAAAAACCGTTACCCATTTATCATAAATATTTTCTTTGCCGGTTTCAGCGGTTCCTGTTTTTGCCGCCGCTTTTACCGGCAAATCACTTAGAATAACCGCCGACCCGGCAGTTACCGCTTGTCTCATTCCTTCTCTGACAACTTGCAGGTTTTCCGGATCAATAAAATTTTCCCTGATTATTTTCGGTTGGGTTTCTTCTCCTCCAATAATTTTTTGGACAACCTCCGGCTGGAAAATCTTGCCGCCATTAGCTATGGCAACAAAAGCCGAAGCCACTTGCAGAGGAGTGGTTAAAACATTACCTTGGCCGATGGACATATTATAAGTATCCCCATCCCACCAGCCTTCTTTTTTCACTGTTTTTTTCCATTCCGGCGAAGGTACTAGTCCCTTAACTTCGCCGGGAAGATCAATGCCGGTTTCTTTTCCCCAGCCGAAAAACTCTAAATATTTTTTAATTTTTGTCGGACCCAACCCGTCCTGTTTTCCAAATCCTCCGCCAATAGTGTAAAAATAAACGTTGGAAGAAACAGCGATCGCTCCCCTCATATCATACCAATCCGGAGGAGCTTGGTCTAAAAATTTATAAGTTATCTCCGGATTATATTTATTGGGAAATTCAATATAGCCCGGACTGTAAATTTTCTTTAATGGAGAAATTATTTTTTCCTCCAAGGCAGCCGAGGCTATCAAGGGTTTGATTGTAGAACCGGTCGGGAAAAGTCCCGATATCG
>JBBTTI010000036.1:0-10237 GCA_038078735.1 Patescibacteria group bacterium
TTTTTTAATACGGCAAAACTTTCAAAATCATTTTCCACAAAAGGATCTTCTATTGAAATTATCGGATATTTTTTGACTAAATTTCCATAAAAATCAAGCAATTCTTTTTTAGAAAAAAGAGTCCTTTCGGCTTTATAATAATTGCTTTCAAAAAATTCTGACGCAGCGGCGTCTATGGCAATCTTAATATTTCCCTCGTAACCGGCAATCTTAGCCGCCTCTAAAATAAAATCCAGCGCTTCGGAGATTCTTTTGATTGGGGGCGCAAACGCCCCTTCGGCGCTTAATCTGACATTTTTTCCTCCGAATTTTTTACCTAAAATTTTTTTTAATTCTTGATAAATTGTCTTGCCAACTTTTAAATTATCTTGGAATGTTTCTTTCTGGGGAATTACCATAAATTCCTGAAAAGCCAACCCCGCTTCTCCGTGTTTTCCGCCTTCAATAAAATTAAACGAAGGAACTGGTATTTTATATTCAGTATTTTGCATTTGACTGATATGCCGCCATAACGGCGTTTTTTTTGCCTTGGCCCCGGCGCGACAAACTGCAATTGAAACCGCCAGAATAGCATTGGCCCCGAGCTTTGATTTATTTTTCGTACCGTCTAATTGGATTAAAATTTTATCAACTCTTTTTTGATCCAGCAAATCCTCTTTAGCCAAAGCCGGAGCAATAATTTTTTCTATATTTTCAATCGCTTCAGCAATAGGCAAAACCGCGGCTTCATATTTTCCGGTTGAAATACCCGAAGGCACCGAAGCTAAAAACTTGGCGGAACCATTAACCAATTCCACCTCAATCGTCGGACAACCCCTAGAATCTGATATTTCTCTTGCCTTAATGTTTATCATTTAAATATTTGTAAGCGGCAATGGATGCTTTTGCTCCTTCGCCGGCGGCAACTACGATCTGTTTTGTCTTAACTTCCGTTACATCGCCGGATGCGAAAAGACCGGGCGTTTTTGTCTGACAAGTTTGCCAGTCAATTTTAATTTCATCTTTTTCATTAAAATCAACCAAGTCTTTGATAAACGAAGTGGCCGGCTGGTGGCCAATTTCTACAAAAATACCCTGCACTTTCAATGTTTTATTTTCCCCTATTGATCCTTGCCGGTAGATTATTGAATTGACAAATTTATCGCCCTGAATTTTTTTAATATCCGCCGAAGTAATAACCTCAATATTTTTGGCAATTTGAACCATTTTTTGATTTGTCTCGTCGGCCATTGCTTTTGGCCCGTACTCTAAAATATAAATTTTTGAAGCGATTTTACTTAAAAATAAAGCGGCTTCAAACCCCGAATTTCCGCCGCCGACAACCGCCACAATTTTATTTGCGAAGATGGGACCGTCGCAAGTTGTGCAATAGCTTACGCCCTTGCCGATAAATTCTTTTTCCCCTTCAACTTCCAGCGGCCGAGGGTCAGCTCCCGAAGTTACAATCACAGCCCGGCTTTCAAACTGAATCTTGCTCGCCGTGGCAACAAAAAATTTATCATCAATTTTTTCCACTTTAACTACGGCATCTCTTTCAATGTCAATTTTCTGTTTTCTTAATTGCTTTTCAAATTTTTGAATAAGTTCAAGACCGGAAATTTTTTCAAACCCGGGGTAGTTCTCAATAGCCACTGCTTTCTTTGCCATCTGGCCGCCGAATTCCTTACTGATTAAAAGAGTATTTAATTTTTTTCTGGCGGCGTAAATACCGGCCGTAATTCCCGCCGGCCCGCCGCCGATGATAATTAAATCAAGTAACATTAAAATTTAGGTAAAATATTAGGAATTTCTTCTATCAAATCAGCTGAAGTCATTGATTCTCCCAATTTTTTAGCCGCTAATTCTCCGGCGGAACCATTGATAAAAGCTGCCGCCTGACCGGCTAAAAATGGCTCTATACCTCTGGCCATTAACGCTCCGGCAATCCCGGCCAAAGTATCGCCCGTTCCGCCGTCGGTCATGTAAGGGGAACCTGTTTTATTTAAAGCCACTTCGTTCCCGTCGGAGATGATATCAATCATGCCCTTTAATAAAATTGTCGCTCCCAATTTTTTGGCTTCTTCTTGAACTATTTTTATTCTTTCTTCATCCGGTAAATTATAGACTTGCCGGCCGGTTAAAATAAAAAATTCATAACTGTGCGGAGTAAACAAGAATTTTTTGCCGTTAACAATCTCCTTATTTTGGTTGATGGCATAGATAGCATCGGCGTCGATTACCACCGGCACTGAAACTTGCTTAAGATATTCATTTATCGTTTCTTGAGTTTCTTTCGTCCGGCCCATACCGCCGCCGATAACCACAGCGGTTTTACCGTTAGAAACATCTTTAGCCGATTCGGTCATTGAAAGAAGAACGGCTAAATGCTCTTTTGTCAGCCATTTTCCTTCCAAAGGATAAGCCGCCATAATTGGAGAAAAAGAAGCAATAATATCGGCCGCTCTTTTGGGGGCGATAACTTTCACCATATCCACGCCGGCCTTAAAAGCCGCCAAAGTGGAAAGAGCCGGAGAGCCGGAATAGAAATCCGATCCGCCGATAATTGTCAGCAAGCCAAAATCGTATTTTTTTGAATTTGATGGTCTTTCTTTGTAAATCTCTTTTAAAATATCTTTAGTTACGTTAAATGTTTTTGTCATATTTTTTTTCTTAAAAAAGCCGGCGTTTGCCAAATTTGCTCCTCAGCCAAAATTTTTGCTTCCTCTTCTTCAACATCTTGCCTTACCTGGATGGCATTTTTCCTAATTTCCGGTATTTTTTTAGGAACCTCCAACGGCAGTTTCTTTTGTCTTACTCGCCTAATTATTTTTTTTATTTTTATCTCCGGTTCTTCTATTTTTTTAATAACTGCTGGTTTTATTTTTTTCTTCGGCCGCCGGAGTGCTTTGGTTTTTGGCGTATCGCCAAAAAAATCTCTCATCTGGCATCCTACAGCCAAAAGCGTAGTTTTAATAACGCCCTTATATTTTTTGTTTTGAGATATGCCAAAAATAATTTTAGCCTCCTTATTGGTCAAATTAAAAATTGTTTCGGAAATTTGGCTTACCTCTGATAACTCTAAATTCTTTTCTCCGGCAATATTAAACAAAGCCCCCTTTGCTCCTTTAATGCCATATGGGAAAAGCGGCGAGCTAACAGCCTTTTCAATAGCCTCTTTGGTCGCTCCCTCCGATTTTTGAACTTTAACAGAACTCAAAAAAGCTAATTTCCCTGTGCCGGAAAGTATTGTTCTTAAATCGGCAAAATCAATATTGATAAGCCCCGGTTCAAAAATTATTTCAATAAGCCCTTCCAGCCCCTCGGCTAAAATTTTATTAATCATGGAAAAAGCGCTGCTTAATGGCGTGGTTTTATCTACGAGCTGAAAAATTCTTTCGTTAGGGACAACAACGAAGGCGTTAACTTTTGATTTTAAATTTTCTAAAGCAGCTTTGGCAATTTCTATTTTCTTTTCGCCTTCAAATTTAAAAGGCAGGGTAAAAATTCCTAAAGTTAAATTTCCCAGTCCTCGGGAAACCTTGGCGAAATACGGGCTGGCCCCGGACCCAGTGCCTGATCCCAAAGTAGCAACAATAATTGTTAAATCCTGATCTTGGAAGATTTTTTTTATTTTTTCTTTATCGGCTTCAGCCGCCAATGCCGCAGTTTCCGGATTCATACCGGTGCCCAACCCATGAGTAAAACTCTCGCCAAATTGCAAGGGAATAACTTTTTTGCTGATATGTTTCAAGGCCTGCGAATCGGTATTTGCCGCCACAAAAGAAGCTCCCTTGACTCGGCCGGCAATTTCCGAAACAATATTTCCTCCGCCGCCGCCAATGCCAACTACTCTGATTTTCACCTTTTTAACATTTTCAGATTTAATCGGTACAAACGGCTTTTTGACTTGAACTTTAACTTTCTTTGCCATTACTTTAATTTAACCCGTTGGCAAGCTTGAGTCAAGCAGGCGATGAAGCTAAAGCTTCATCTTCAAGCTTCGTTTCGCTTCACGAAACTCGCTTTCTTGACAACGTTTTTTGGAGTATACTAAAATAATACTTTGATTAAAGGTCGAAATTAGTTTATAAATTTAATATTTTAATTTATGTCAGATTTAATTGATCTTTTTTCCAATTCTCAAACCCAATGGATTTTGATTTTGATTGTTATTGATGTAATTTTAGGAGTTATCAGCGCTTTGATCAAAAAAGATTTTCTTCTGGGAAAAATGGCCGGCTTTATGAAAAAAGCTGTTATGCCCTATGTTCTTGGCTACGCTGTTTTAAACTTGGCCGGTCAAGCCCTTCCTGCCTTATCAATACTTGTGAAGGGAGCTTATCTTTTGATAATCTTGGCCCTAGTCGGTTCTATCTTGGGCAACCTGAAAAAAATCGGCATCCCTTTCCCCAAAATACTCGGCAAAGAATAATTCTCTGCAAGAATTTCGCAGTAAAAAAACGGCCTCGCAAAGCGAGACCGTTTTTTGAAAATAAAAAATCCCTTTGAAAAATTACTAAAGATTAATAATCTTTCAAAGGGAGGAGTTGAAACATACAGCCTCAACTCCCTTTTTGTTTTTAGCGAACCTTTTAAAGGGTCCGCCGAACGATCTCGACCACCTCGTTCAGGGTCAGCTTTGATCCCTCGCGAGGAGAGCCGATAATCGTCCCGGTGGCTGGACCGCCCCAGCCAGGTTCCCGAGCATTGAGATCGGGAAGTACCGCGTCCACCCGTATGCCATTTCCGGCAACGGTGAACTTTGGCACTTTTGTTGGCCCGAAGTGGGGCGAAAACGCCACCACCACCTGGGCACCGACCCCGTAGAGCGCGCCCGGCGCTCCGAAAAAATCGGTTTCCAGCCAAGCCAGATTTAGACCTGACTGGGTGGCACCGTGTTGGGCCCGCTTCACTGCCACCGCCATCTGCCGATTATTCTCGGCTTTCGCCTCGGCCCAAACCCTCCACTCAGGGATCTCCTCAACGGGCATACGCCCGTAAGGGTTGATCCCGCCCAGCCCATGCTCCACCACTTTTCGGAGTATTTCTACTCCGAGGTGGAGTTGTTCCACAGGATCCCTCACCACGAGGAGCATCCCGTTAAAAATATCGGACAGGGTTGGAAACGCATTTCCTGTCCGACGGCCGATGGCCTCCGGCCCGCGGGTATCCAGGCAGTCAATATATTCGACCAGCCTGGCCACCCCCTTGTTCTCCCCACCGCATGTCGTCCCCAATACAGGACCCCATGCGATATAGGGGAGCCTTTCTGGGTCACCATATACACCCCCGCAGAACTCGCAGGGGGCGACGGTCCAAGCCTGCCGGCAGGCCGAGTAAATCGTGCCCACCCCGGCAGGGATGATGGGCATATCGTGGTGGTCGAAGTTGCCCTCGGCAATTCGACCTGATCCCCCGACCTCTACGCAGAGGATGCGGGGGGCCGCTAGGTCCTCTTCTACAGCCTGGCAATTCTTTAAAACCTCCACCTTATCTTTTCGACTTACGCCGAAAAGATAAGCCGCACCCACTGTATCCAGGTCAATTTTTCCGACCTGGACCCTATCGAACTTATTTCCGTACATCTTATCCTCCTTATTAGCAGAGCCGGATTTTTCCGGATGCCTTAAGATGTTTGACCGTTATGGCCGTCACCGCCTCAATTTTTAAAAAGCTCTGTTACTCGCTCCAATTTTTCCGGAGCGGCAATGAAATGACAAACTTATTATCACCTCATTGCCACTCCGGATTTTCTCAAAGAACCGTCCGTCAAAATCCGCGAAATATGTTCCCGAATTTTGATGGACGGGGGAGAAGATAAATCCCCTCCCCCTTAACCCTATAACTCTAAAAGTACTATCCCCTATATTTTACGCCGGGTCGGGTCTCGAACGACCGGCAACGATTTTTTTATTGAGGACCGTCAAGAACCTCTATGATCGCCCCCCCTTATCGTCTATAGGGGGATGCTGCTTTTTTCCGGTCCCCCTCTTCAACCGAGGAAATTAAATTTACTTATCTCCTCGGCGGACAAAAGGTCCGTACTCATTACTATTTCTTCTATTGGGATAAATTCGAAATACGAACTCCTCCCAAAGAAATAGCCTCTCGCCGGGTGCCAACCACCGTTGGTACCCAGAACGGCATAGTAGGGTCTCTTGCCGTTCTGTCCCCCAGATAATCTCCAAATAGGAGAATCTGGGGTTACCCCATCCGGCACCCAACTTGGATGCAGGGGTCTTCCGTGGGACGCCGCAATGGCGCCCAGTTTTGAGGGAGGCCCTCCTCCCCTTCTCTGTTCTGCCATTTCGCAGAACAGTCCCTCCAGGTACTCCTTTTTATTCACTCCTCTTCCTCCCTTCTTTTTTTATTTTTGTTTGAAGCGAGAATGTTGCTCGCGAAGTCCTAAGACATCCGCGAACACTATTCTCGCTTCAAATATTTTCTCAAAGAGCCACTCATCAGTCCGCAATAGTTATTCCGGACTAGTGATTGGCAACGGCTGAAAGATTTTTTGAATCTTCAGCCCTCTTTAACCCTTAACCCTAAAAGTGCTTTTGCGATCCCAATCTCTCACTTTCGCGCGGTCCTGCCGGGAAGGTTTACGCAAAATACCTTCCGGGTAGCTGTGTCCGCTTTGCGCCGTAAGAGCTATGTGGTCAGGGTTATCATTCCTGACACGTCGCCTCCTCTTACGGATTCTTCCAGCGATTTTATTCACTGGACGCCGTGGCGCCAGCGTTAGGCTGCCGCTCCCAGTCGGCGGCACTTCTCGACTCTGTATCCGTGGTCCTCGAAACCATGGAGGGGTTTGGCCCGCGGGAAGCGTCTCCTCATCGCCCCGATAGTCGCACTCAATGAGCGCGAGGGCCTCCCAACTTCAACCCATGGTTGAGGTCGCCGTGTGTCAATCTGAGACAGGAGATGGCCCTCCATGTTCCCAGAGGGCACCAACCGCCCCTCTACTATCAGCGGAGCGCGGCGGCTTCCCTGGGGAACAATTTGCCTCTGACGGATCCAGCTCCCCTCTTGATCCTCACCCGAATCAAAGGCAAAGATCAAAAACACTCTATCCCCTTCCGCCTCTGGAGCCGCCCAAAGGTAGAACCCCTCTTTTTTTATCACTTTTTCCCTCGCTTTCTCCCCCTTGCCTCGCAAATTGCGAGGCTAAAATTTCTCACTGCCCAAGGGCAGCGGTTTTGAACGCCCGGGAAAACCCCGACGTCCAAAATTCTGCCCTCGACAGTTTTACATATTATTTTTTTCTCAAAGAACTATCCCATTTCTTAATCCCGAGCAATGGCGAGGGACTAAGAAATGGTGTCAGCTTTCTGTTGACAGGTAGCTGACTTACCCCGGTCGGCTTTCCCGACCAGTTTGATTCTCCGCCCTTCTCATCATCCGACTCGTCCGAAAATTTGTCGGGATGAGATAAAGCTCGGGCATGAAGGGACACACTATTTTTCGCGTAGTGCATCCTTCATAATCATCCACAAAGTCCTCCCGAAATCGGAGGGCTTTAATCTCTTCTGGGGAGACCAAGCGCCACTCGTCATTTTGAAGGGCGTTATGGATGTAGATTCGCCCCCCGGCCTTATGGAAAGCGTGGAGATCAATATGCCCCACGTCTGTCCATGGCCAGATTGGTAAATCATTCGCCCACGCTAGGGCGAAGAACTTCCCTCCCTGTTCAGGTCCTCTATGGACCATCCGAGCAAAGGAGGAAATTTTTATCCTGACAACCTCCATTTTTCACCTCCCTCCAGCAAACTATTTTTAATACTTTTATTATATCACCATATAAATAATTTGTCAATAGCAAATACACAACACCTGGTGTTATGTATTAAAAAATATTAATAACCCGCGGCTTTGCATTGCTGACAAAGAGTTTGACCGGAAGAACCGGCCATAGAACAATATTGCGAGCTTGGTATGGCGGAAAAGGCGGCGCAACTGGCTGCGTTGACCGTTGGTTGTTGTTGCTGCTGTTGGACAGGAGCAGTTAATTGAGGGATTGCCGGAGAAGAAATATTCATATCGCCCTGATAAGAAAAATTAGTATTAACTGAAAATCCGGAAAAAATATTACCGCCCGGCAATGAAGGGGAAGAAAGGTTTAAGGAAGAAACATTAAGTTTTGGCAACGGCGAAAGAGAGATATCAATTTCCGGCGTCTCAACTTTTAATTCTTCTAACGCGCCCTTTAATCCCCCGTCGATAGACCTATTTTTTGTTAAAAAATAAATTCCTCCGCCGACAATCAGCACCACTACCACGATAATCACTAATTTTTTTGTCATAAACGAATTTTTATTTTAATAAAAACGATGTTTGAAGATGAGGATTCATCCTCATCGCCTTATTTTTCCGGCGGAATTTCTGCGCCGGTTGTTAAATAAAACGAATCAAGAATCGCAGCGCCGCTTGAAGTAGTTTCTTTAATAATTTTCATCGCATGCCCGCCGGCTTTCAAGTTTACGCCGCTACCGACTTTGTGCCAGGCGAAAACTCCGATTTTATTATCCGCCGGAACTGACGCGCTTGTTTCAGGAAATGTGCCGTAATTTTTCCCGTCAAAAATTATCGTAATTCTTCTCACTCCTCGCGGCTGAAAATTATCAACATAATCGCGCACCCATATATTATATTGCCCGTCTTTCGGCGCGGTAAAATTATAGCTCAATGATTCGCCGCCGCGCGACAGATACCAATAACCCGTGCCAAACATTGGCGGCCGCCAGCGTTCAGCGCTCTTCCCCTTGATTGAATGCCACGATTCGGTTCTTGGCAAAAGATTTGTCGAGACTTCGCTTTCGGCCTCAATAGTAACTCCTGTTCCCTTTGTTGCTTCTAGCGCTTTAAGATCGGCAACCATTTTATCAAATATATCTTTATCGCCTTTTATACTCTCTGCCGCATCAATAAGAGACTGGTCAAGCGCGGTGGCGGAAGCGTTTGCGCACATTGAATTAATACTGGCAATTTTAGCAAGCGTTGCCTGCGCCTGTTTCTTAAAGTCATTAAATTTATTTGCGTTAGCGTTCACAATGGCTTTATCAATTGAATTTATTTGAGCAAGACCGCTGGCAATCTGCTGTTTTACATTTTCAAACTGAGGCTCCACTGCCCTGCACAACTTTTTTGCGTTCATTTGAGCTGATTGTTTCGCCTGCAGATCTTGGGCAGCGCTCCGCAATGTGTCTCCGTCAGATTTCAGCATATTCAACGTGTCGCCAAGAGTTTTGATATCTTCTTCACCGCCGGCTTTTGAACACAAATTTTTTGCTTTTTTAACATTAGCGCTAAATCCCGAAATCTGATTCTTCAATTTAGAAACGTCCCCTGTCAAATCATTAACCGCGCTGCATTCCTTACTTCCCTTACCTTTGCATTTTGCAATATTATTTTCCAAAACCGTAAGACTATTTTTTTCTATTTCGTTTTCCGCGGCATCAAGCTGCGGAAGCGCCTGTGAACAAATCTGCGAAGCCGTATCATTTAATACTTTTTCTTTTTCAGCATTCAGTGCCTCGCCATACACTTTGACATCTTCAGCGTCGGATTGAATTTTTTTCATCAAGGCAATTAAATTTTTTCTGTCAGCGGTTTCGGGCGTCTGGCACATATCTTCAGCCATGGCCATCTCGGTTTTTAAATCGGCAAATTTTGACGTGATTGTTCCAAATCGCGATGAAAATCCGTTTGTCTTGACGCATTCGTCGCTTACGCTATTGGCGCATTTAGCTTGTAAATCCTTTATTTTTTTAACTCCCGGATCAATCTGATTTTTTGCCTTATCAAATTGAGCCAAAGCTATAGTGCAGGCTTTAGAGACCGATTGGGAAGCGGCTTTTTCCATATCTTGTCTGAAGCCTTCCCATTTCACCTTGAAATCATTCAAGGCCTGCTGAAAAGCCGCTTCATCTCCGGTCTCCAAGGCAACATCAAGTTTAGCCTCAAGAGCTTTTTTGTCCTGTTGAATTTTTGCTTTAATACTGCTCACGCTTTCTATTGAAGAATCTTCTTTTCTCGCTGTCTCAATATCTCCTTCAGCCGCATCCAGCTGCTTCAATCCCTCCTCTAAATTCTTATCTAAAATTTTAAAAACTATATCCTTTCTTAATTTAAAAGCTTCCCGTTTGTATTGATCGTATTCGCCTTGGCGGCTGGCTATGTCGGCGTTAATTTTTGAACCGACACTCTCAAACAATTTTCCTATCGCCTCAAATTGTTCTTTTTTGCCGGCCATTATTGA
>JBBTTI010000036.1:10247-23353 GCA_038078735.1 Patescibacteria group bacterium
TTGAATTAACTTTTGCCGTGATTCTGTCTTTCATCTCCGCTTTTTTAGTTTCAACTTGAGCCATGACCTGCTGTTGAATTTCGCTTTGAATAGCCCCGACGTCAGGCTGGGTTTTAGAAGCGGTTAATTCCGCCTGCTTTTGCGAACCTAATTGGTTGGCATACTGGCGCAATTCCGATTCTATTTTCGCCCGCTCTTCGGCGACGAAAGGATCAATTTCAGCTTTTATTTTTGCTTTTAATTCATCTCCCTTTGCTTTAATTTTGGATTCCAAATCGCCTCTTAAATTATCAAACTTAGCCGAGGCTTCGTTCTGCCCCCAGCTGGAGAATTCCTGAACCAAATTTTCGGCTTCAGCCATTGTTTTTGCGCCGCAGATATTTTCTATTTTTTTTGCGCCTTCGGCCCTGATTGATTCCAAGTCCGGCATTGAAACATCAATGCCCAATTCTTTCACCTTTTCAATCCCCGGCTCAACGTATTTTTTAACGGCGTCTAAGGCGATAAAAAAACTGCCGCTCTTCCATCTAACCGTGGCGCAATAAATATCAACCAAGTCTTGATCACTTACATATTGTTTCACTTCGTCAGGAACCTTGCCCGGCTGTTCAAATTCCGGTTTTTCAACTTCCGCGCCTTGCGGCGTCAAGTCTTCGGGCGATGCGCCGAATTCTTTTTCAAATTGAGAAATTTCTTCCTCGCTTGGTCCCTTTTGATCTTCTGCCACTACTGCAAAACTAAAACTAGGAGCCGAAATTGATAAAATCGTTACAGCGATTAATAAATAATTTAATAATTTTTTGAACATGTTAATTTATTTTACAAAACCCGCAGAAAGAGTCAAATAAAACTTATACACAGATGACATCAATAGTTGTTAGGTATGATAGACGTTGAACGTCTATCACCCCTATCACCCTCACTGTTCTTCCCATTTAACTTCGCCGGGAAATAATAGTTGGAAAGGATAGCCTAGATAATTCCTCATTATTCTTCCAGAGCCGATATTTTTAAGAAAATTTACCATTTCTTCTGTTACTTTTTTAGGATCTGCTTTTTCATCTTTGCCGATGTATTCAATTTCTACAAAATCACCTAAGCTCTTAACTGAGTCAACCGCGACCTCATAATCTTTGTATGTCCAAACTTTTCTCACTTTATCAACTATAACAATGGATTTAAAATTAAGGGCTGACAAAATCTTCCTAATTTGATCTATATCTTCAATTTTAGTTTCAAATTCATCACAATAATTACTTTTACCACCTTCGTCATAATGCCAATTTTTATAATTAATAGAGTATTTACCGCTGGAATCCCTTAGTCTAAACCATTCTTTAAGCGGCCGGGCAACCGTAAAATCGCGCTGTACCGGTGTAAAATACTCGTCTATCTGGCGGTTCTCAAATTTAAACTCGGCAGCCTTAGTTAAAAAATCTAACAAGGGCTGGCTTTTTTCAATTTTCACCTGAATTTCAATTTCGATATTATTGTTTGCCACAAATTTTATTTTTAATTTTATTAATCACAAGTACTTGACAGGCACTCTATATTTGATAATATTATATTATCACTACGAAAAAGACCCTGTTAAGGCTCGTCCTTAATGGGGGCTTTTTCTTTATTATCCAAAGAAAGTTTGCTTTTTATGTCGTTTAGATAAGTAATCGGCGCACTGGTTCTTTTCAATAATATTGAACATCTCTCTTGAATACTCGGAGAAAGTATAATTTTTAATTTATTTTTTTCCTGCAAAAATTTCACCAAACCGGCGTAATCTCCATCGCTCGTAACTAGTACTAATTTTTCGCAAGAATTTTCATAAACATCCCTGGCTGCTCGTAAAACCAAATCAGCATCGCAGTTACCTTTCGGTTTGCCATCTCCGTCGTAAATCACTTCTTTAAAAATCAGAGTAAAACCGGCCTTCTGCAACGCTTCGTACATATCTTTTTCTTTGGGAATTAAACCAATAAAATAATAAGCCCTATCTACTTCATACTTGTCTTTTAGCCACTTTCTGAATCTAAAAAAATCAATCTTCCAGCCGGAATTATTTACCCCGCGATATAAGTTATTGCCATCTATAAACGCGTAATTATTTTCTTCTTTTCCCATAACCTTTAATTATTTCAAAATTTTATTTTTAATTTTATTTATTTTAACAGGGTCTTCCAGCAATTGGCCTTTGTACAATTTATATAAAAAAGGAATAACCCCGCAATTCTCGCATATCCCCCATCCGCATTTTCCCTTATTTTCTCTTGACAACTGTTTGCACATCGCAATTTCCCTATCAAAAACATCCTTTCCAATAATATTTTTATTTTTCATCGCTCGTTTTATCAACATCTACGGATTTTTTTATTTCTTCAAATTCGTTTTCAACGACTTTTAACCGTTCCTTGCTGGATTTAATAAGAGCAGCCGCTTCTTTGACTTTTTCCAAACCCTCTTCAACATCAATCTCCTCCTGGTTCTCAAACCAGTCGGTTATTTCTGAAAGTCGTTTTAGATTACTGCTTAAATCTTTTTTAATCATAAGTTTATGGTTTAAGGTTTATAGTTTCGGCTATTATTGTTCCGTCTGAAACTTTCAAGTCTATATTATCCCCTATTTTAATATCGCTTATTTTTTTTACTATTTTACCTCCGCACCTGGCAATGCTATAGCCAAGTTTTAACTGTCTTTCCGGATTATTTGAATAAATCATTTTGCCGGAATTTTCTAATTTCAAATTAATTTTTGATAATAGCGAATTAAATCCGAGGACTAAATCTTTCCACGAATTCCCTAAACTAATCTTACCACTTTGGATAATATTATCTAATTTTTGGAAAGAAACTTTTAGCGCGGTTTCAACCAGCAAATCAACCCGCCTCCATGGCTCAGTAAGAGTAGTAGCGGCAATACTGGGAGTGGAAACCGCCAGATCGGCAGCTAATGTAATCAATGGTTCGTCTTTATCATGACCGATGGCGGCAATAACCGGCACCGGGAAATTGACTATCTCTCTTACCAATAATTCATTATTAAACGCCATCATTGATTCTAAAGATCCGCCGCCTCTCATAATAACCAACACTTCAATATCCTGATTTTTAAATGTTTTAACTGCTGATATTAAATCCTCAACCGCGCCCTGCCCCTCTACCCTGGAATCAATTAATTTAATTTTAAATCCGTATTTCCCGAGATTAGTCAAAAAATCCGCCAGAACTGCGCCCTGTTTAGAAGTGATGATCCCCACTTTGCGAACATATTCCGGAATTTCTCTTTTCCTTTCTTTGGCGAAGAGTCCTTCATCAGCCAACTTCTTTTTTAATTTCTCATACTCTTTTTGCAATGTGCCCTCCCCGGCATATTCAATCGTTTCGGCTATAAAAGACAATCTTCCCGACATTGAATAAATTTCCGGATACCCCGAAGCGATAATTTTTAATCCTTCTTCCAATTTTATGCCAAATAAAAAATATTTTGACTTCCAGCAGATGCATTTTATCATCGCTCCGCCCTGCCCTGAGCTTGTCGAAGGGTTTTCATCTTTCAAAGAAAAATAGACATGGCCCGTGGGCCCAAAGCTAACTTCGCTCACCTCGCCGATGATTTTAGCTTTAGATCTTTTCAGCCCAATATTCAAGAGCTCAATAAATTCCGAAATAGAAAAAATTACTTCGTTGGGTGTCTCCATGCCTTTACTATACCAAAAAATCGCTCGTTGGGCGATTTTTTATACTACCAATGTCTTTTTTTCTTCAGACGATAGAGAAGTGATCCACAAAAGGAATGGCCGGCGGATTTTATCTATCGGCCAGTTCTCGCCGTGGAAAAGGCAGGCTTTTTCAACTCTAAAGCGGGAAAGCAATAATATCGTAGCTTGCATATTTCCCGGAGACAATTTGTTATGTTCAGTTAAAAACTGCGCCTTTGTAGTCATTTATACTTTAATAATACTCCCCTTTCCCGTAATAAGCAATGGGGGTTACCTTTCGGCGGAGTCGCAGATGTCTTTGAAATCGCAATAAGAACATTGCCAGCCGGGAGTGGCCTTAAAATCGCTGGTTTTTATTTCTTCTATCTCCTGAATTATTTTTTCTTTCGTCTTTTCTATTTCCTTTTCTGTT
The DNA here is from genome assembly GCA_038078735.1 of Patescibacteria group bacterium. Classification (GTDB taxonomy): domain Bacteria; phylum Patescibacteriota; class Minisyncoccia; order Minisyncoccales; family CAZWNE01; genus JBBTTI01. The sequence continues at coordinate 14,373 of JBBTTI010000036.1, forward strand.
CCGAGAAAAGATATTTTCTTATTATCGTTGAGATAATGATAAATAAGTTCTTTTGGTTTTATTTTAAAAACTTCTTTAGCGGCAATCTGGTAAATTAATAATTGCTCCTTATCATCTGCCTCCAATTTTTCTTTGGTATTGCCAGTCTTATAATCAACGATTGCTACGCCTTCGCCTATCTCGTCAATGCGGTCTACCACGCCCCTTAAAGTATATCCGCCAATTTTCAAATTAAACGGCATTTCTAGAGCGAACTCCTGATTAATCTTTAAAATTTTTGGCGGATTTTTTACAAACTCTTCGTAGAATGCTTTAATTATTGTTTTGCCAAGCTTATAGTATTCCTCTTTCTGTTTTTTATTCTCATACCACTCATTTATCCAGTTGCGCTCGTAAATGCCAGCGACAGAAGCTAAGCTTCCACTTAGAAGCTTAGCTTCTAAGTCGTTATCGAGACCGAATAAATTCTCCTGCTTCTTACTGCCGCTTTCGCTGGCTTGTTTTAAAAAGTCGTGCAAAGTGGCATGCATTGTTTTTCCGAAAGAAAAAGACGCTTTGCCCCTTACCGGAACCTTTAAAATAAAATTAAATTTATATTGCAGGGGGCATTTACTAAAAGCCGCCAGTTGGGAATAGGAAAAATGATCGGGCAATAAATAGTTATTAGTTTTTAGTTTATTAGTAGATAATTCGGTTTTAGAATTTAGAATTTCTAATTTTGAATTGTCATTTTGAATTTTGAATTTTGAATTTTGAATTTCATTTTGGTATCCCAGTTCAATCATAAACCGCGACAGTTTCTTTTTTCTGGCGCCGCCGTAATCTTCGGCCGAAGTGAAGTAAAGCCCCTGCTTCGCCCGAGTCATCGCCACGTAGCAAATTCTCCTTTCTTCTTGCAAATGAATATCTCCCGCAGGCTTTATGTCTTTAATTAAATCTTCAGGCAATTCGATTAAATCCTTGCGGTCAACAGACGGAAATCTTTTGTCCACCATATTAACCAAAAAAACATATTTAAACTCCAGCCCTTTGGCGCCGTGGATTGTCATAACTTTTATCATCTCCGGACCTTGCTCGGGATCAAACTCAAGTTTGCCTTGTTCGCCCGACTCTATCTCAAAATTTATTTCTTCCATAAAATTCCTTAAGCTCGGCTCCAAAGTTGTTTCTTCAAAGGTTTTTATTCTTTTATAAAACTGATTGAGCAAATCTACCTGCTCTTTGTTGTCTTTATTTATTATATATTTCAGATAGCCCGAATCCTCCAAAAAAACCGATAATATTTCCAAAACCGGCCGTTCTTTGGCTATTAGGCTATGTTTTTTTATTAAACTTAAAATAAGAGAAATTTTTTCTTGGGTTTTGGCGGAAATCCCTTGGATTAAGAGTGATTCCTCCATTGATTCATAAAGCGACTTTGTTCTTTTATGGCCGTATTGGGTAAGCTTGGCTATGTCCTCATAGGGAATTTCCAAAAAAGGCAAATTCAAAATGCGATAGACCGCCGGGCTTTCGTGATAATTATCCAAAAGCTTAAAATAAGAAATAATATCCAGAATAACCGGCTTTCCATAGAGTCCTTTTGAAGCCAGAAACTGATAGGGCAAACCGGCTCTTTCCAGTGCCCTGATAAATGGATTAGCCGCATCATTCGCCCTGACCAAAATGGCAAAATCGTTATAACTTGCCTCTTTATCCTTTTTTAAAATTTCCGGAATTTTCTTTATTGTTTGCCCGACTTCTTCGTCTAATGTTTTAGCATGGATATGCTCAATTACTCCGCTCCCCTTCTCATCGGCAATTAATTTTTTGTCAATTTTATTGACAAATTCAAGCCGGTCGGGGTCGTTGGCTTTGATAAATTTATAAGCTAAATCCAAAATATTTTGAAATGACCGGTAATTTTTAACCAACGATATTTGTTTAGCTTCGGGCAAGTCCTTTTTAAATAAAATAATGTTGGAAAACGACGCTCCTCGCCAGCGATAAATCGCCTGATCGTCGTCGGCGCAAACGGTGATATTATTTTTCGGTTCGGCTAAAATTTTTACCAGTTCGTATTGGCTAAAGTTTGTATCCTGAAATTCATCAACTAAAATATATTTGAATTTTTCGCGAAACTTTTTTAAAATTAAGGGCCTTTGTTTAAATAATTTTAGGCAATAATTTATCAAATCGCCAAAATCCAAAGAGCTGTTTTCTAAAAGTAATTTTTGGTAAACATGATAAGCATTGGCAACTTCTTTTATTCTTTCTGTTTCATCGTCTTCGGGAGCATCGTCTCTGGTTTTTAATTTTTCGGCGTATTCAAGATAATCTTCGGGATAAATCCCCTGGTCTTTGCAATGGGAAAAATGGGAGATCAGGGCCTGGATAAATTTTGTCGGGTTGCCCAATGGCCTATAATATTTTAATTCAAATTTGTCTAAATTTTGACGGAGCAAAAGCCAGCCGGCGGTCGGATTTAAAATTTTAAAATCAGCCGGCAAACCGATATCCAAAGCATAATCTCTCAAAATTCTTTCGCAGAAAGCATGAAAAGTTGAAACCCACAAATCAACATAGCCCATGGGCAATAATTTATCCACCCTTTCTTCCAGTTCGTTAGCCGCTTTGTCGGTAAAAGTTACAGCCAAAATTTCTTCCGGTTTTGCCAAACCCTTATCAATTAAATAAGCAATGCGCTGGGCAATGACCGTAGTTTTTCCCGTTCCCGCTCCGGCCACAATCAAAAGCGGGCCTTTTTCATAAACCACCGCTTCTTTTTGCTCTGTATTTAACTTTTCCAAATCCAAAGCCATATTATTTAATCTTGTCATTTTCTGCTCCTTTTTTCAAATATCCAAAAAGTCAACCTGACAAAATGATAGACGTTCAACGTCTATCACCATGCATTTTCAAAAAAATAAAAAGTCTCCCAACTAATAACTAGTCGGGAGACTATGCGAGATTGATGTCTCCTTATTATTTTAGAATTCTCCGAACGAGCTTGGTGCCAGACGGATCCATACCCAGCCGTGGAAATTAGTCCCTCGTAATATTTCCTTGATACGATCATTGATAATCTTTTGCCGGGCATCCAGATTAGCCGCTCTTTCAGGAAACAGACTGGCAAATACTACGATCTGTATTTTGTCAGTTACTATATCTTTTGAATCAGATCTGCGCACCCACACTTCAATATCCGCTGGCGTAAGTTTACCATCCGGGTTTTCGCATGTTAATGCGTTAGCTATAATCTCCGGAAGGCGATCGACCAATCTACTAAATAATTCTTCTGTCGGGACCCAGGTAGTTCCCCTATTCACTATTACTAATGGCATTTATGCCACCTCCTTCTGAAAAGATTATACATCACCCCACAAAAAAAGCAAGCCCCGTAGCTTGAAAACCTTTGTTGAAGAATGACTTCAACAGACTTCTCTATTCAATGTTGATAATTTTGTACTCGGTTTTGCCGGAGGGGGTGATGATTTTGACGATGTCGCCTTTTTTCTTATTCAAAAGCGCGCTGCCCAAGGGCGATTTAAAAGAAATTTTATTTTCCATAATATCAGCTTCTTCCGGCCCGACAATTTGAAATTTATCTTCTCCGCTGGCCGAGCTTAAAGAAACGCAAGAACATATTTCAACCTTATTGCTTTCTTTTTTTTCAACTACTTCGGCTTGGCCGATTATTCCTTTCAATTCCCTGATCCTCGCTTCAATAAAACCCTGCTCGTCTTTGGCCGAATCGTAACCGGCATTTTCCTTGAGATCGCCCTGAGAGATCGCTTCTTTTAATTTTATCGCCACTTCTTTTCTGGCTACATTCTTTAAGTGGTCCAGCTCTTTATTTAATTTTTCCAATCCCTCTTTTGTTAAATATTTTTTTGCCATATTCAAGATTTTAGTATTATATTTAGCATTTTTTCGGTGGCTTTAACTGCCGCCATAACTTGGTCAGAATCTACCCCTATTGTACTAAAAGAATTACCATTTTTTTCCCAAGTAATTTTTGCCTCCACTATGGCATCCGTCTTTCCTCCGGGCGGAATTCTTACTTCATAATCAACCAACTTGGGTAAGTTTAATTTTAACTTTCCAACTAAAATTTTCTTTAAGGCTTTCATAAAAGCATCGTATCCCCCGTCGCCATTAGCTTTTCCCACATATTCCTTGCCTTTTATTTTTACTCTTACTTCGGCTTTCGGAATTGAATTTAACTCGCTAAAAATTGAGACATTAATTATTTCCATCTCTTTTTTTAAAGGCGAACCCAGTACGTCAGAAACAATAAATGGCAGATCGGCGAAATTAAGCGAGTATTTTTTATCGCCCAATTCAATTATTTTTTTTAAAACTTTATCTTTTTCTTCTTTGTTCAATTCTATGCCTATTTTTTGCAAATTATGCTCTAAGCTGGCTCGGCCGGATAATTTTCCTAGCGCATATTCCCTTTCTCTGCCAAATCTTTCAGAAGTTATTTTTGATATGTATAAATTACCTTTTCTGTCGCCATCGGCATGGATGCCGGCAACCTGAATAAAAATATTTTCACCAATAATAGGTTTTCCCGGAGAAATCCTGATTCCGGAAAATCTTTCAACCAGTTTACTTGTTTTATTTATAAATTTTTCATTCACCCCGCACTTAAAATTTGTTTTATCGTTAATCGCCGCCGCTATTTCAGCTATATGGGTATTTCCCGCCCGCTCGCCCAAACCATTGATTGTTCCGTGTATTCCTTTTACCCCGGCCATAATTGCCGCCAAAGAATTAGCGGTGGCCAAACCGTAATCATTGTGGCCATGAAAATCAAAATGAATATCGGGAAAATTATCAACCATTAATTTAACCTTCTGGCGAGTTTCGTCAGGCGACAAGATTCCCAACGTATCAGCCAGCATTATTCTTTTTGCTCCAAATTCCTGCAATTTTTCAGTTAATTTAAAAACATAATCTTTGGACTCATCCAATCCCCTGCTCCAATCTTCCAGATAAACATTAATTTCTATCCCCATCTTTTTTCCCAAACTAAAAATATTCTTTATGTCAGTTATATGCTGGTCTAAAGTTTTCTTAAGCTGTAAAGTCAAATGGGTCAAGGAGCCCTTGACTAAAAGATTCAAAACTTTCCCGCCGGCCTTTTTTATCCATTCCAAAGACTGGCCATTATCAACAAAGCCCAAGATTTCAATTTTATCCAAATAAGAATTTTTCTTGGCCCATTGGCAGATTTTCTGGGCAGCTTTTAATTCCCCCTCTGATACTCTGGCCGAACATACTTCCACCCTGTCTACTTTCAATTTTTCCAAAAGCATCTTGGCAATGGCCAATTTTTCTTCCGGATTGAAAGAAGCCCCTTTCATCTGTTCGCCATCCCTTAAAGTTGTATCTAAAATTTCAACGTATTTCATGTTTTTTATTCTATCATAAAACAACGAAAAAATCCCCGGTTAAGGGGATTTTTTCTAGTAGAAAAATTTACCAGTTTCTGCCGCCGCGATCTCCGTCGCCGCCAAATCCGCCCTGTCTGGGCGCTCTGGGTTCCATTGGGCGAGCTTCGTTCACGGTCACATTCCTTCCGTCAAGATCCTTGCCATTGAACATTTCAATAGCTTTTTTGGCTTCATCTTCAGTAGACATTTCCACGAATCCAAAACCTTTGGAACGTCCGGAAATTTTATCCATGATAATGACTGCCGATTCAACGGCTCCTGCCTGCGAGAATGTATCCTTGAGAGTATTTTCGGTGGTGTCAAAAGACAGGCCGCCGACGAATAATTTCTTTGCCATATTGTTCTTTAAATAAATAAATTTAAAAGCAAGCCGACTAACTTACTATTACGATGTCAATACTACCTTATTTCTAAAAAATAAACAAGTGCTATTTCTCCGAAGGTTCTGAAACTGTTACTTTTTCCATTATAACCGGCGAATTTGGCTTATTGTTTTGGTCAGTTGGCAATTTAGCTATAGCATCAGCCACTTCCTGGCCGGAAATAACTTTTCCGAAAATAGTATAATTATTAGGCAAAGGATAATCGGCAACCATGATAAAAAACTGACTGCCGTTAGTATTCGGCCCGGCGTTGGCCATAGCCACTACGCCTTTTTTATATCCGTCTGTTTGAGGATTAAGTTCGTCTTCAAAAGTGTACCCCGGCCCGCCCCTTCCCGTGCCGGTCGGATCGCCTCCTTGAATCATAAATCCGTCTATAACCCTGTGAAAAATTACGTTGTCATAATATCCTTTCTGGGCAAGCGTTATAAAATTATTGACGGCTTTCGGCGCGTCTGCGTCATAAGTCATAAAACTTATTTCGCCCAGATTTGTTTTGATGGTTACAATATGATTCATATTATTTTCTTTTAGCGGCGGTCGCAAAAATATCGCCCAAGCAATGGCTGCCACGCCGGCAATGATTATTAATATAATAATAAACTTTTTTATCATCTGCTTTATTATACTGCTTTTTCAAAATAAAATAAAATGACGGGCGTAGTTTTGACAACGCCACTTAGAAACCCCGTTTCGAAACTCCGTTTCTAAGTATCACCCGTAATTTCATTTCTCAATTTCATCCAAATTTTTCCCAGTTCATTCCTACCGTTTCTTTTTATCCCCCATCCCCAAAAATCATCTTTCGGCGAGTCCTCAATAATTTTTCTTTTGCCGGTTTGCAATAATTTATGCATGACATAGGGATTTTGTTGCAATTTATGCCTGACAATATCTTCCATGTTTTTTAAATCATTTCCCCTGTATTCGTCAAAATTATTTACCAAATTTTTCCTGGCAATTCTGTAAGCATCGTCAGCCGACTTAGCTTTAAATATTTTTTCAACAAGTTTAGGATTTTTTCCCATAAATCTTGAGGCCTGATAGGCATGTTCGGAAGTCGACCAAAATCTGCCCCTCCATTTGACCGCAAAACTGGAAAAGTTGGAAAAACAATAAAACTCCCTTTCATAAAATCCGATAATTTTTCCGGAAGTTTCCAGTTGAGGGTCTCTGTTTTGATATTTTGTTTTCAGCATTTTCATATCTTGATTCTACCCCCTCGATAAATTCAGCGCAAATAAAAATCCGCTCTTTGCATCTGCATCAAGGTTTTGATTGAGGTTTGACCTCAATTATTATTAATCACTGGGGCCAGATATAAATCTGGCCTCAATTTCTTTAATAAATATTATTAAAATGTCATAGGTGACACCTATGACATTTCTTCTACTTAGAAACTCCGTTTCGAAACCCCGTTTCTAAGTGATTTATCCTTTAATTAATTCCAACTTCTTTTCCCTGCGCCAACCTTTAATTTCGGCTTCTCTGCGTCTTGCCTCTTTTAATGTTTTAAATTTTTCTGAATATTTTAATACTACCGGCCGACGAATTTTAGTATAATGCGCGCCCCATTTTGAATCATTGTGTTGTTTTAATCTCTTCTTTAAATTATTAGTACAACCAACGTAGAAAGAACCATCGGCACATTGAAGAATATAAACAGTGTATGACATTTTTATAAATATATCACTTCGTCGCTTCGCTCCTCAGTGTCTTTTCTTTTCTATATATTTTATTAATGAAGCGAAAAGAGCTGCGGGGCATGGATTCGAACCATGATACACGCCTCCAGAGGGCGCGGTACTACCGTTATACGACCCCGCAATAAATTATATTTTTATATATTTTCTAATGGCGATTAGGCTTGAAATTGAACCCAAGGCAATACCGGTGGCAAATTGGATCAAAAAGATAAAGCCGAAATTACTCCAGAACATTTTGAAGATATTTAAATCCGGCAGGAAAATCTGAATCTTCGGGCTGAATAATAAAACGATAAGAAATAAAACCAAAAAGGAAATAAAGGCAGATATTATTCCGGCAATAGCGCCCTGGGCCAGAAACGGCCCCCGGATAAACCAATTGGAAGCCCCAACCAGACGCTGGATTTTGACTTCTTCCTGGAAATTATAAATCGCCATCTTAATAGTATTGAAAGTAATTAAAATAGCAATAGCAACCAAGATTGAAGAAAATAATATGCCGGTTTTTCCCAGAAAAGAAGTGATGGAAAAAATTCTTTCAATAACATTCTGCCTTTGGCTGTAATCAACTTTTTCAATAATATCATCAATACTCAAATTATCTATAAAACCGATGATAACCTTGTATTGGCCGGCCTGTTTTGCTTGGATCCTTAAGGAAGCCAAAAATGGATTGCCGCCCAGCTCTTTTACGGAATCCATCAGAACAGGATTGTTTTCATACCTTTTTTTAAATTCTTCCAAGGCTTGATCTTTGGAAATATAAATTATTTCTTTGACTTCGGGAATTTTTGCCAGCTCATCTTGAACTTGAGTGATATCTTCTTCCAGAGCGGCTTCTTTAAAATAAACCGAAACATCGGCTTTGCTCTCTAAAGAATTAATCAAAAATTGGCCAACTTTTCCCGATAAAAACAGCGAACTAACCAGTAAAATAGCAATAGCCAAAATAAAAATCGTAGCAAAAATCTGGCCGCCGTCGCGAACTAATCCTAACCATCCCAAACGAATTATCCTCTTAAGTGAAGTTAACATTACAATATAAATCTGCCCTCTTCTTCATCTCTTATTATTTTTCCCCTATCCAAAGAAATCACTCTTTTGCCGATGGAATTGATTGTTTCCCTGTTGTGAGTGGCTAAAATCACGGTTGTGCCCATTTCATTTATTTTAAGCAAAAGATGGATAATGTCCAAAGTATTATAAGGGTCTAAATTTCCGGTGGGTTCGTCAGCCAATATGACTTCCGGCCTATGGATTAAAGCCCTGGCTATTGCCGCCCTCTGGGCCTCGCCGCCTGAAAGCTCTTTTGGAAAATGATTCGCCCTCTCCGTTAACCCGACAATTTCCAATACTTTCGGCACATCCCTTTCAATTTCTTCTCTGCCAGCTCCGATAACTTCCATGACATAAGCAATGTTTTCAAAAACGGTTTTAGAGGGAAAAAGTTT
>JBBTTI010000036.1:23363-39259 GCA_038078735.1 Patescibacteria group bacterium
CAGTCCTGAAAAACAGCGCCTATCTGTCGGCGCAAATAAGACAACTGGTTTGATTTTATTTCACAAACATCCTGCCCTTGAAAAAAAATTTGACCCTCGTTCGGTCTTTCTTCGGCCAATAAAAGCTTCAACAAAGTGGTTTTGCCTGCTCCAGATCTGCCGGTTATAGAAACAAACTCTTTGGGTTTTATTTCCAAAGAAATTTCTTCCAAGGCGGTGATCTTTTCATTGCCGTTTAAATGCGGGCAATAAATTTTAGTTACTTTGTCAAATTTTATCATTGTATTTTATTTCTGCTTCTATAAATTCATCCAAATCGCCGTCTAAAACTTTTTCCGGATTTGAATATTCAACATCGGGTCTTAAATCTTTAACTAATTTATAGGGATGCAGAACGTAGTTTCTTATCTGATTACTCCAGCTGGCGGAAATTTTCTCGCCCCGCACTTCTTTCATTTCTTTCTGCCGGGTTTCCTGCTGAAGCTGGTAAAGTTTGGCTAACAACATTTTCATCGCCTGTTTTTTATTATCGCCCTGAAGCCGTTCTGTTTGACAAGCGACAATAAGACCCGTGGGTAAATGAGTAAGGCGCACAGCTGTTTCTCTTTTATTGACATACTGGCCGCCGGGACCGGAAGACCTGTAAGAATCAATTTGTAAATCTTCTGACTTTATATTTATTTCTTTCTCACCTTCTCCGATTTCCGGCAAGACCTCAATTAAAGTAAAAGAAGTGTGGCGCAATGATTTTGCCGAGAAGGGAGATATTCTGACTAATCTGTGCACTCCTGTTTCTTTTTTTAAAAATCCATAAGCAAAATTTCCTTTAATTTCCAGAGTAGCCGATTTCGTGCCAATCCTGCCTTCGGGTCCGCTGGCTTCGCCAAACGACTGCTCTAAAATTTTATGTTTAAATCCTTTTTTTTCAGCGTATCTTTGGTACATTCTGAAAAGCATTGTTGCCCAATCTTGGGCATCTTGGCCGCCGGCTCCTGAATAAACTGATAGAAAAGCGTTTCCTTTGTCGTATTTTCCGGAAAGAAAAATCAGCGATTCCATTCTTTTCAGATCTTCTTCTGTTTTTATTGACTCAAAATCAATGATTTTTTGCCGTAGATCCGACAACTCTTTGGTAATTTTTATCGCCTCTGCCTGATTATCCCAGAGACCCGGTCTCTGTATTTCTTTCTCCAGCCACTCAAGCTTTTTTTTCTTATTTACTATATCAAAGACGGTCCGCCAATCGGCGGAGCTTAATTTCCATTTCTCCAGTTTTCCCGGTAATATCTGCCATATTAATTTATTTTAGCATAAATTTTCCAAAAATAAAACAGGCCTTAGGTAGAACTAAGGCCTTATTACAGCACAACCGCACCCGCCGGCAGTTCAATAACTGCCAGCGCGACTTGGATTTCCACATAGTCCCCGATGGTCTCGGGGATAAAATTGGCGACCAATTTCCTGGCCGCTTCGATTTCCCCCCTCTCCATCAATTTATAGATCTCTTCAGGCATTATTTCTCCTTTCGTAAGACTTCTATTTTTATACTATATTCTCGATTTAAAGTTGTCAAATTATGTTTATCAAACATTCAATGTCTAATATTCTACAAATTCCCCAAAAATAAAAGCGGGTGTCAGCTTTCGCCTAACCCGCAGGAATTAACGCCCCTTATTTCACTTCTCCAAATTTTTACTATCTCTTAGATTCGTTTTTTTAAACCAAACCTTTTAAATTTGTGCTGTTTGCAAAAACCAGCAATTTCTTTTTCTAATGTTCCCCAGAACAACTCAATTTCTTCACACCTTTTCTTGGAGTCTTCATATGCTATATTATTACCCTTGATTGACAAATAAGCTCCATAGTATTCTTCTCCAAGAATTTTTAAACAACCATTATCTCCTATCCTTATTTCCCATACCTCCAACCGGCTATTTTCCGAAGGCCCAAAAACATGTTTTATTTTTTTGAATGAGACGTCGGAATGAGTCTCTATTGTTTCTTTGAGAAGTCTTAGAAGCTCTTGGATATGGGGAATATTAGACAGAACAATAATATTCAAATGTCCCCATGGACTTGGATAAAAAGTATTATGATATGGCTTATCAGTGTCAGCCCTTTCTCTAAAGTGCCCGGCGCAACTTACTCCAAAAGTGGCGCAGAATGGTATATGATGAAAAAATTTCACCAATCCTTTAAATGCCGAATCAACTTCCTTTAGACTTTCCCTGTCTGCTAAAAAACGAACTACGCTGTGATGCCCGCAGCCCATATTTTACCTCCTCAAATTTATTTTTATTTTACCAAATTTTAGATGAACTATATTTTTATATTAACAAACTTTTTAAAAAAAGTCAATCTTATACAACCTTATGTCCGAGATCAATCAAAAATGTCATAGGTGACACCTATGACATTTTTACATATTTTGTTAATGAGCCCTCTGCCAGGATCGAACTGGCGTTTGCGGTTTACGAAACCGCTGTTCTGCCGATTGAACTAAAAGGGCAAAAATTATCCCCAGTGAGATTTAATATAATCCTGCGCTTCGCTCATTGTCAAGGCGCTGGTGCTATTACCCGTTCGGATAAAAAATTCTTCGGTATTATTTTGTTTTAAATAAACCCGCGAATCGCTCGGTTTGACCTCAACTACACAAACGTCTCGGCCGTTTATTTTTTCAAAATTCACTTTGATAAACTGCCTGAATCTCGGACCGAGCATACTCTGAAAAATATGGTTAAAATGGTTTTCAAAACCATCTCTGTCTTGGCGAGGCAAAGTTTTGTAATCGTCTTCCAGGCCGTAAATAGTTTTATCATCGGCCACGCCGATAACGAATTTCCCGCCGTCGGCGTTCAAAAAACTGGCGATTGATTTCATCGCTGCCTTCTCTAACCCCTTATTGATTGTTTTTTGCTTTTGATCCCATCTCAAACCTTGTTTAAATTCTAAATAATGATTTTCGCCGGCTAAAATGAGATCGGGCAGAGGAATTTTTTTTGTTTCTTCGCTGGTTAAAATCTTATTTTTGTCAATAATATTTTTAACCGTATCCCTGATAATTTCAGCATTTTCTATATTACGCAGAAAAAAACTCTTTGAAGTTGAAGTTTTAATTATTATTGTGCCGCAGTTTGCCAACTTTTCCAAAAGGCTTTGTCTGGAAACTATTGAATTTATGTCGCTTATCGATAAAGAATTTTGATTAACATAAAAAATTCCTTTCTTAGCTAATATTTCCTTCTCTCTAATTTCATAATTTTCATTATGCCACTTTAAAAAAACAATTAAGGTAATAATTAATTGTAAAAAAGAGGTAGCTATTATCAAAGAGTAATCATAGCGGAGCCGGCCGAAAGTTATTAAATGGGAAATTCCTTCGTAATTTGCCGCGAAAGAAGAGACAAACAGCAAAAAACCGGTCAGCAGTTCAACGGCAATGATATTTTTCACTAAAGCTAACGGACTTTTTTTAATAACTATCGGATATTGCATATGAGCGGGTGAGCGGAGTCGAACCGCCGTCTGTTCCTTGGGAAGGAACCATAATGGCCGTTATACGACACCCGCGCTATCTAAAACCCTATTTTATTTAATAATTTTTGCCAAAGATTTTTTTGCTGCTGAGACGGCTCAACCGTGCTCCCTTGGGGAGGCAAAACCACCACTTGTTCTTCTCCCGGCTTTTTAAATCCTTGTTCCCTGATTTTTTCTTCCCAATAAACATCTTTTCCGATTTGAGTTATCCCAGCCTTCAACTTATCGTTTTTTTCTTGCGTGGCCTGAATTTCTTTTTGCAAAATGTCAATCTGGCTGAGCATTTCTTTTCTCCTCTGGGTTATTCTAAGATCAGAAATAATAAAAAAAGCGATGAACCCCATAGCCAAAACCCCTAAAAAAATGGCGAAGAAGATATCTTGAAGAGCCCCCTTTTTATTTCTCCTATTTTTTGTTACCATAAATATGCGATGAAGTTAAAGTTAAAATCAAAAACAATTTTTAGAGTTACTTGGATCATTTTAATCTCCATGGTGGTTTTTAGCATGGTTATTCTACTTTTAGCACCTCTGTTCTAAATTTTCAACATATCCAAATACACTTTCGGGGGAACGCTCAATTGCCCCTTTTCTTTTAATTCTTTCTTACCCTTTTTCTGCTTTTCCAAAAGCTTTTTCTTCCTGGTATAATCGCCTCCATATAAATATCCGGTTACGTCTTTTCTTTTTGCGCTGATATCTTCCCTGGCGACAATCTTGCCCCCGATGGCTGCCTGCAAGGGCACAGCGAACATTTGGGAGGGCATAACCTCTTTTAATTTCTCAACCAATCTCTTCCCCTGCTCTTGGGCAATTTCTTCTGGAATAATTCGAGAAAGAGCCTCTTCCTTTCTGCCGGCAATTAATATATCCAGTTTCACCAAATTAGCTCTTCTATATCCCAAGATCTCGTAATTCATTGAGGCGAATCCCTGGCTGGCGCCTTTTAATTTATCAAAAAATCCGGAAATAATTTCTCTTAAAGGCGCTTCATATATTAAAAATAATTTTTCCTGGCTGAAATATTTCGTTTCAATTTGTTTCCCGCCGGATTTTTTTAAAAGATCGGAAACTTTGCCTAAATATTGCGGAGACGTTATAATTTCCAATCTTACCCACGGTTCCTGGGATTCTTTAACTTGACCGGGATCCGGCCACTCGCTGGAAGAATAAATAAAAATTTCTTTGTCGCGGTTATTAACAATGCGATAAACTACTGAAGGAGCAGAAACAATCAAGCTTAACCCGAATTCCCTTTTTAACCGTTCGGAAATTATTTCAGCATGCAATGTTCCCAAAAACCCGCAACGAAAACCACGGCCTAAAGCATCTTTAGTTTCCGGCTCAAAAATCAAGGCAGCGTCACTCAGCTTTAGCCTAGATAGGGCTAAAGCTAAATTTTCAAAATCTTCCGGATTTTCCGGAAAAATAGAGGCGAAAACCATTGGTTTCGGCTCTTTATATCCCGGCAGTGGCTGAATATCGCCGATATTAACAAAAGTTATAGTATCGCCGACGGTAACTTTCTCCGGTTCCTTGATGCCCGTAGCCACATAACCTATTTCACCGGCGTTTAATTCTTTGGCCGTTTCTAAGTTCGGTTTGAAAAAACCTACCTCCTTGGCTTCGCCCGGAGACTTAGTCTGTAATAAATAAATTTTATTGTTAGGCAAAAGCTTTCCGTCAATTACTCTGATAAAAGCTATCACTCCTTTAAAGGCATCAAACTTTGAATCAAAAATTAGCGCCCTTAAAGGCTTTTCCAGTTCAATTTTTGGAGCAGGCACTTTTTTAATTACCGCTTCAATAAGTTTTTCCACATTTGTGCCTAGTTTTCCGGAAATTTCAAAAATTTCCTCCTGGGGAATATTTAATAAATTAGCTAGTTCTTCTTTCGTCTCCTTGACCCTGGCTTGGGGCGAATCAATTTTATTTATTGCCGGAATAATTACCAAATTTTGTTTTTTTGCCTGCTCCAGATTAGCGATAGTTTGAGCCTGAATTCCTTGAGTGGCATCAACCAATAAAATTGCTCCTTCTACCGCGGCCAAAGACCTGGAAACCTCATAGCCAAAATCCACATGCCCTGGCGTATCTATGAGGTTTAAAATATATCCCTGATATTCCATTCTGACGGGTTGCATTTTGATAGTAATCCCCTTTTCCCTTTCCAAATCCATCATATCTAAAAATTGGGGCCGCATTTTATCTTTGGCTATGGTTCCTGTCAATTCCAAAAACCTGTCAGCTAAAGTTGATTTTCCGTGGTCAACATGGGCGATAATGCAAAAGTTCCTGATGTTTGCCATTTAATTAAAATTACTCATTCTTTTTTTAAAAAAGAAATGAAGGAAAAGAAATTGAATTATTGAAGCCAAAGATAACGCCAAAGGCAAGCCGATTATTCTTATGTCCCCTGAGCCAGAAAGGGAAAATAATTTAATCAAAAACACTTTAAATGAATTTTCAAAAGAAAGAAGCCATAAGAATAAAAAAGACAAACTGACATTGATTATCATAGCTAAAATACTGGCTTTTGCCGGAGTTCTTGAGTCATGAAGCGCATAAAAAGCCTTGACTGTCAAAAGGACTAAAGACTTGGCAAATAGTCCTATGGCAAATAATCCCAAACAAGCGGCGGTCAAACGGCTGTCAACCAGTCCAAACTTGCCTGCCCTTAAAATAATATCTACCAAAAAATCACGGAAGAAAAATAAAATTATGCTTAAGGGAACGATAAATAAAAAAATTTTAGAAAATGTTTTAGAATATATTTCCCTAAACGTTTCTCTTTTTTCCCTAGAAAAAGAAATGGCCAGATGAGGAAAAGCTGCGGTTGAAAAAGAAATTCCAATTAAGATAAAAAATGGGCGACTTAAACTCTCTGCCAAGTTGAAAATAGCGATACTACCCGAAGCTAAAGTTGAAGCAATGATAATTATCACAAAGAGATTAATTTGGCTTGCGGCTAATCCTAATAATCTTGGCAAGGTAAGCTTAACCACTTTTTTAAAGCCGGGGTCAGAAAAGTTGAAAATTCTGGAAAATTTAAACCCGATCTTGAATAAAACCGGAACTTGAATCAAAAGATGAAGCAAAGCTCCAAAGACCACTCCCATGGCCAGGCCGGCGACTCCGAACCTAGGGGCTAAAAATAAAATTCCGGCGATTATTCCAAAATTATATATTATCGGGCTTAAAGAGGTGATTAAAAATCTTCTGAACACCTGTAAAACTGAAGAAATAATATTGCTTATCCCTAAAAGTATCGGACTTAAAAACATAATTCTGGTTATAAGAGAAACCATTGCTTTTTTTTCTTCGGAAAACCCCGGGGTTATTAAACTGACTAATTGAGGGGTAAAAATAATCAAAACAATTGAAACTAAAACCAAAATGAAAATTATCAAATTAAAAAGATTTGAAAGAAATTTCCAGGCCTCGTCTTTATTGCGAGTAAGATATCCGCTAAAAATAGGCACAATGGCAGCTGAAATTGAGCCCATTATTAAAATCATAGAAATAAAATCCGGGATCCTGAAAGCAGCGTAATAAATATCAAGTTCATCTCCGACGCCGAATCTGCCGGCCAGCAATCTGTCCCTCAAAAGGCCTGAAAAAGCGCTAAAAGCGCTGGCTATGCCCAAAACTAAAGCCGACGAAGTTATGCTTTTTGTCTGTAGATTAAATATTTTCATTATTTTATTTTTCTAATAATGCCAATTGGAGTTGATTCATCGCATTGGCCTAAAGGATTATCTTTTAAGGCCCTCGAAAGAAACTTTTCATTTATTTTGAAAATTCGGCTTTTGCCCAAAATCCTCACTCCCCAATCATTAACATCAACTATTGCCGCCCCTGCTCCAATTTCTTTTGAAATTTCTTCTGCTACTTTATCGGGCTTTAAGGGCGCTTTGACGGCGTAATTATTATAAGGCGGAATTGTATTTTGCGTCGGACCGTCAACAGCACGAGCCTGATCGCCGGCAATTATATAAAAAACTCCTTTCAAACCGAAAGGTTTAGTCAAAAGAGAAAACAGAGCTGCTAATATAATTCGGGGAAGACCCGCTTCATCAATAGCTAATTGCATAGTTTCCGGCATACCCAAACCGATGCCGCCCGGTCTTTTTTGAACGAATTTGCTTAAAATTTTGGCGATTTTTGTCGGCTTGATTCCGTTAATTTGGTATGCCCTGCCCTGCATTATGGCAATAATCTTCTCGCTGATAAAAACCACGTCTCCCTTTTCTAAAATCCCTGCCAATTGTTTTTTTACGAAAAAAACCGGATCTTTATCTTTTTCCGTAACAAGAGGAGTTTTAACAGGGCATCTGGCATACTTTATGCCGTCAATATTAATCACTAAATTTTTCCCGCGATTAGGATATAACTCCATAAATTTATCTTAGTATTTTTATTCTTATTTTACAATTTGACAAGGATACTTGGAGATATTATAATATAGGTGTCCTAGCAAGTCGGGTGATCGGGCGCCCACAGCTACGCAGTTGCGGGCGTCAGGAAAGTCCGAACTTCCATTTCTCGTCGCAAGGCGAGATCTAAAAAAGTAGCGGCTAACAGCCGTCGACCGCAAGGTTAGAGGTGCGACCAGTGACGGCAAGACCGAAAGGTTAAGCGTTCCGCCGGTGGCGGAATAATCCCGCAGTAATGCGGGGGTGAAACGGCTAAATCCTTACTGGATGCAAGAGTAAAGCCCGTCAAAATTCTTATTTCATGAACTTTAGACGGGTTAAAAGTAACTCGCCAGAGCCTGAGAGTAATCGAAGGCCTAGACAGATGATCACACAAATACAGAATTCGGCTTACAGACTTGCTAGGACACTAAAAAACCTCCGCTCAACGGAGATTTTTTAGTTAAGTACTATGCAACGTCGTATTTATCTCCATGAGTCTAAAAACTCCTTAGATGTTATCGTTTTTCCATACAGAAAGGGAAAAGTATAACCTATAAGATATGTCTGCAATTCTTGTCTTTTTTTAATATCAGTAGTTTCAATTAAGTCTTTTAGAATAACGAAATTAAAACCTGCCTGGAATCCTCCACATACTGTCGCTAAAACACAACCATCGGTGAAAACTCCAACCGTCACTAAATATTGAATATTCTTTTCTTTGAGAATTTGTTTTAATTTAGGAATCGCAAAAGCATCGTAAGTATTCTTTGTCAAAACAATGTCTTCTTTCTTGGGATTTACAAGATAAAATTTTTCTGAGAATCCTGTTCCGTCATCAGAATAATAACTTCCCTTAGGCTCGTTATCATACAGCTCTATTACGTTCGGCGACAAGTAATTTTTTGTCCAAGGTGTTATGTTTATGAAAATAATCTGACCGCTAACATCCTTTCTAAACTCATCAACAAATTTAACCATTTTCGGGACCATCTCTCTTATCTTATTAAAATACACACCAGTTTCTGGATCTTCGCAATCTTTATGACAGCAGCCATTAACTACATCGATAACCAACAGAGCGGTGTTTTTTGAATTCATTTTCGGATAGGGTTTCATATATTTTTATTCTACCAAAAAACCGTCTTACTGGCGATTCCACCGATGTTTTAATTTTTTGTTTTACCTCTGCTTTATTCATTGATGTTGCTTGACAAGGTTTTTTGTGTTATATTAAAAGTGGCGCTTGGAGGGCCTTGCCCTGTCACGGCTATATCCAAGCTGTAACCAAGTGCCACTAAAGAATACCGCAAAAACGGTATTTTTTAGTTAGTCACTTTCGGGATTTCCGCTATGTAAGATTCTTTTATGATTTATTTTATCAATCCCCCAAAATGGGATAACGCTCCAAAAATGTTTTTCTCCACCCGATACTTCTTTTAGAATAACTTTAATTCTAATATTCTCCAATACTGCAATAAATTCATAATACATAACATCTTTTGCAATATGCTCCCATCTGCTATTTGTCTTCTGCGCTTCAAATCGTTTAACTTTCCAAATACCTTGGATAGTATGAGATTTTTTCAAGACTTCTGGCACTAAATATAAAAGTTTCAACCGCGGATATTGGTCTTTATATGGACGAGCCCTTTTGTCTGATTTAAATTTTAAATGTTTAAACCCTTTAGTGTTAAAAGCTATTTTTTCTCCGAAATAAGGACAATAAATTTCACCGATTGTTTTATAAAAATTTTCGGCCTCATCCTTGATTTTTACGAAATCGTCGTTGTTAAAATTAAAATTCGCCATTTATTAGAATAATTTGCCAGTTTGACTGTCTAAGGCTTCATTGACCAACCTGTCGGCTTGTTGATTTTTTGAACGGGGAATAAGAGTGAATTTAACTTTTTTAAAATCGGTTTTCAAATTCCAGACTTCAAAAAATAACGATTGAATTCTCGGTTCTAAAATCTTATACTCGCCATTCAATTGCCTGACCAAAAGTTCGGAATCGGATTTTATTTCAACTTCCGATGTTTCGGCTATTTTTTTGCCGAAAAATGCCTTAAACTTTTTCAAAGCAAGGATTGCGCCTTGGTACTCGGCCTCGTTATTAGTCGCCTCTCCCAAGCATTCGGAGTATTCTTTAAACATCTGGCCGTTTTCATTGCAAAAAACTGCCCCGATAGCTGACGGTCCCGGATTACCCCTCGATCCCCCATCAATGTAAATAGTAATTCTTTTCATGTTCTAAAATTTCTGTTAAGACACTCTCTAAATTTATCTAAATTCTCATTTTTGATTCTGAAACCTGCGGCCATGGGATGACCGCCATAAGTTATCAGTAATTCTTGGCAACTTTTCATCAGTAATACGGCATTAGTCCCCTTAGGCATTCTGACCGTACCTTGGCTTTCTTTACAGCCTTTTTTAAATATAAAGGCCGGCTTCTGATGCTTATTGACCAAAAGGGAGGCAATAACAGAAATTAAACTGTAATCCCAGTTACTGTCGCCCTCAAAAATAATCTTATCATTATTTCCCAAAAGCCTTTCTTCGGCCTCCTCAAAAACCACATCAACCATTCTCTTTTTTTCTTCTGATTTTTCAATTAATTTTTCCAAGAGACTATTTGCCTCGTCGGCAGACGATATTGTCAGCAACCTGAAAGAAGCGGGGAAATTATTTTCCACGTCACGAGCGTTCAGAACAGAAATCAATTTCTGTATTTTTTGATCAAACTTCAAATTATCTTCCAAAGAGTTCAAAAATATTTTTATCCCCGGCCGCCAAGAATTTTCCAATGATTTTAAACCCTCTAAAATAAAAATTTCATTATCGTCGGTTCTCGGCATCATATCAGCAATCGTCCCTAAAGCTGTAAGTTCTATCAAATCTTTTCTTAAGTTTTCCGTCATTTTCTTGCCCAATAATGCCTCAGCCAGCCTAAAAGCCAGTCCGCAAGCGGCAAACCCCTTAAAGGGATATTTATCCCCTTTTTGCTTCGGGTCAACAATAATTTTTACCGCCGGCAATTTATCCAAAATTTCATGATGGTCAATGATAATTACCTCCAGCCCAAATTTCTTGGCTATTTTTACTTCCTGAAAATTACTGATACCGCAATCAAGGACAACTAATAGGGCGGGAGAAAACTTCTTTAAAATATTTAAACCGATTTCTGAAATGCCATAACCCTCGTTTTCCCGGCTGGGAAAATAAACCGCCTGGATTTTTCCTCCAAGATTTTTAATCGCCTCTTTGGCAATAATGACCGAAGTTACGCCGTCCAAATCGGAATCGCCGTAGATAATTATTTTTTCCTTATTTTTAACCGCTTTCTTTATCCTATTAGCGGCTTCTTTCAAGTTTTTTATAACCATAAAATTGACACTAATACACTAATTAACACCAATGTCACGAATATTTTTTAATACTTTTTGAATTTTTTCAGTCATACTGATCAAAGAAGATTGCCTTCTCTGTCAACAGAAAAAGATTTTCTTGGTTCTCTCTCAAATTTCCCTAAATATTCCATTTTTACATCAGGATACTTAATTTGATTCAAAGGAACGAGAAAAACTCTTTTGGGATTTTTTGGCCGCCCGCCGATTCCTAAAACTACAAAAACGGGAATATTTTCTTTTTGCGAAAAATTCTGATAATTTTCTATTTGATAATTTTTCGCCCACCAAAATTTTTTCGCTTGCTTACTCAGGTATTTACACTCAACGGCTAATCGTTTATTAGTTTTCTTATTTCTAAAAATAAAATCTGGGTTATTTTTTGATTCAATCCAACGTGATAATTTTTCAAACTTATTTTTTTGCTCAATAGCCCACTCGTTTTGGCTAAACAAATTTTCTACATAATTTTCGAAGTCTCTTCCCTTTTTGATTTGTCTCCTTTTATAAAAATAGTAACCGAAAATGAATGCCCCGATTATAAATAAAGGGGCTAAACTTGCGAGAATAATAATCCCTTTCTGTAATACCTCATTTTTGAGTATTTCTTTGCCCACATAATTAACAAGTAAATCGCTGTAATCTTCTCCTGTTAAAATTACTTTGATATCTTTTCCCGAAGCAACAATAGTATCATCTAAATTAAGACTGTCGACATCGAATTTTTTATAATATTTACCATTTACTACAATCTCATCGTTTTTTACAAAAAATAGCTTGTCTTGGCTCATAACTCGAATAGCTCGTGTTCCATCATCTGTAAACTGAAATCCATAGGCGTATTTGGAACCCTGTAAAGTGAAGTTGTCTAATAATTCATAAACCTTACCGTGTAGAGAGACGTCTTTTGTGTCGCAAAAATCAGGATTTGTAAAAATTTCCTTTAGAGAATTACAAGATTGACCATGGGCATGGTTTATAAACGCAAAAAATAATAAAAAAACGGAGAAAAAAATTTTTAAAAGTAATTTATTCGTATTATTATTTTTAATTTACGATTCTTTTTGGACGAAGATATTGATTTCTAAAATTTACCAATAAACAAAGATGTTTCCCCGACGCCTTAAGATACCTTAAAACTTGATAATAATCCTCTTTGGTAACGATGGATTTCGCCTTACATTCTACAAGTATTTTATCCTCAATTAAAAAATCTGTTTGGTTTCCTCCTACCTGTTCAGAAATGGGTAATTTCTTTTCGCGCTCAAATAATAATCCTTCTTTCCCCAGCGCTTCAGCGAGCGCGTCTTGATATTGTTTTTCTTTACAATATCTGCCCAAAGCATTATGTGTTTTAAATAAAATTCCGGTGATTTTATATGACAATTCCGGAAAAACAAGATTATTTTTTATTGGTGTCATTGGTGTAAATTCGTGTATTAGTGTCATATTCAAGTGCTTCTAAACCTGGTAATTTTTCGCCAGCCAGAAAAGCCATCATTGCCCCACCGCCGGTGGAAACATAAGAAAATTTTCCGAGTAAGCCAATTCTGTTAATAAATTCCACTGTTTCTCCTCCGCCAACTATTGAAAAGGCGTTGCTTTTAATAATAGCCTCGGCTATTTCTTTTGTACCTTTAGAAAATTGTTCTTCTTCTATTTTTCCCAAAGGACCGTTCCAAAAAACAGTTTTCGCTTGAGCTATTTTTTCGTTAAAGACTTCGAGATCGGCTTCAGGAATATCCAATCCCTTCCCCGCCCCGATTATTTTTCCCTCGGTTTTTTTATTAAATAATCCGCCAATTAAAACAAAATCGGCAATCTCTAAAAGCTTATTAATCAATTTTGATTTTGTTTCTACCTTAGCTCCGCCGATAATAGCCACTAAGGGTTTCTTCGGATTTTCCACAAGCTGTTTTAGTGTCTTAACCTCTTTTTCCAGCAATAATCCGGCTCCTGACGGCAAATATTTCGGCACTCCGACAATTGAGGAGTAAGCTCTGTGGCATTCGGCAAAAGCGTCGTTAATAAAAATATCACCGAGTTTTGCCAATTCTCTGGCAAAATTATCATCATTTTCTTCCTCTCTTTTATCAAGCCTCAAGTTATCTAATAAATTCATCTGTCTCCCCAACAATTCTGTCAATCTTTCAGCCACCGGCTTTAAACTCGCTCCTCCCGCCAAATGGCTGATTAAAACAATCTCGGCGCCAGCCTTGATTAAATATTCAATTGTCGGCAAAGTCTGTTTAATTTTAAAATCACATAAAATCTCCCCTTTTTCGGAAAGAGGAACATTGAAATCGCAACGGACCAAAACTTTTTTACCTTTAAAATCAAAATCCTTTAGGGTTTCCATCCTGTTTTATTTTATTTAAGGCTTCGCCTAAAACACTTTTCAATTCTTCAACGTTTACCGGTTTACGAATTGGTTGTTTTTGGAAAGAGGTAGGCTTGGCTTGCTCAATTTTATTTAACGAAACCGATGGTGCTGGTGTTTTTCGCGCATCTTCTATTTTTTTTAAACAGGGCTTGCAATAAACCGGCCTTTTGCCGTCAGGCGGGAAAATAACTTTTGTCCATTTTTTGCAATTAGCGCATTGAGCATCGTATAAAACCGGACCGTTAGCTGGTGAAGCTGGCCTAGCAGTCGGCGCAGCAGAACTCTCTTCACCTCCAGTAGACCATTTTTGAATTTTCTCTTTAATAATTTCTCTAGGAGCAGCGTATTTTTCCCGAGAAACGCTGATAATTTTTTCCCGGCTACGTTCCGCAGGAGACTCAAATGGAGGCAAAGTTTGAGCGGAAAATGGCCTGGACGACAAGCCGTTTACCATAAGTTTTAAATAAATATTATATTTTGCCAGACCCACCAAGTCGGCAGCCATAAATTCCGGCAGAAATTCTTTTTCTAAAAATTCCGCATCTTCAGCTCCCATCCTAAAGGTTACAATAGTCCCAACGTTGCCGAAAACAGCGTCTCTGACCCTTGTGCTCTTTCCTGATGCAGTCATTTCTTCCAGCTGGCCGATGTATTGGTTGCCCAAAATTAACGCCAAGCGATATTTTCTGGCTTCAGACAAAATAGTGCAAAAAGCGTCAGTGGCAAAATTTTGAAACTCGTCAACATAGAGAAAAAAGTCTTCTCTTTTTTCTTCGGGAATATCAACCCTGGACATAGCCGCCAGCTGAAGTTTAGTAATAACCAAAGCGCCCAACAACCGGGAATTATCTTCGCCGATTCTGCCCTTGGAGATATTAGCGATCAAAATTTTCTTTTCATCCATTATCTTTCTCATATCAATTTTGGATTTTACCTGACCGATAATATTTCTGACCAAGGGGTTAGAAATAAACTGGCCAATTTTATTTTGAATAGCGGCCGTGGCCTCGGTTTCATATTTTTGAGCGTATTTGGCAAACTCTTTCAGCCAAAACGCCTTAATTACCGGATCGCTTACTTTATCCACGACCTTTGCCCTAAATTCAACATCAGCCAGCATCCGATTTACCCCTAAAAGCGTAGAATTGGGATATTCCAAAAGCGATAAAATAGCATTATTCAAGATGTATTCCATTCTGGCTGACCAAACATCAGGCCAGATTTTTTTAAAAACACCCATTAAACCGGAGGCCACCAAATGACGGTGTTCGGAAGACACTTTATCCATTACATTGAAAGCGATGGGATAATCCAAATCAGCCGGATTAAAATAAACCACATCGTTAATCCTGCTTGGCGGGACAAAATCCAAAAGCCTTTCCGCCGCTTCGCCATGCGGGTCAACAAAGCCGACGCCTCTTCCTTCCTGAATATCCTGAATGGCCATATTTTCCATCATGGCTGTTTTTCCCGAACCGGTTTTCCCGATAATATAAACATGCCGCCGCCGATCGTCGGTTTTAATACCAAACTTTTTTTTCTCGTTACGGAAAGTCGTTTCCGCAAAAAAATTTATTTCACCTGCCATAATTTAAATCGTTAAAAGAAGCTTAGCTTCTCACTTAGAAGCTAAGCTTCTAAGTTTTGGATTTTATTCTGTTGGTAATTCCGGAGGAGGACCTTTTTTGGAATCCATCCGAGGAATTCCGGGCACCGGAGAGATCTCCCAAGATGGAAAATGATAAAGCGAGGCCAGCTCTTCGGTGTTTAAATTAAAAGTTCCGCCCGGTTCCGGAAAAAAGGGAGACAATCTATTAATATAAAGCCTAAAAAGTCTCCGACACCTTAAGTACATCCTTCTTTCGCGGATAAAATTTGCGTTAAGCGGCCGCAACAAGAAAAACTTCTTAATTTTTGTTAAAGTTCTCCCTAAGGGAACAATGGCATTCATATTATTAGTCGTATACTGGCTGGAATAAGCCATGGCCAAGCGCCAATTACCTTTAAACCAGACTTCTCTCTTTCCAAGAAAAATAACCCTTCCGAAGCAATTGAAAATCGGTTTTGACATCTTCATTTCTATCGCAGTCAATATGTCCCGCTCGCCGGGAGTAAGTTTCATCTCCGGCGGGATAATATCTTTTTCTTTTTT
>JBBTTI010000037.1:0-13130 GCA_038078735.1 Patescibacteria group bacterium
CCAATGGGAACATTTTTAAAAAATCTAGCCTCCAGCCTTGCGTAATCATTAAAAACCAAAAAAGGTTTTCAAATAGGCGTTGTTTGCGTTGTCCCGCCATTTCCCTTTAACGATAAAGTGGAAATAGAAATTTACCGCGACTTATCAATTATTTTTACCAAGTCCAGCCTTGAAGGGGTCCATTTGGGCGATGTAAAATTAATTGACGGCGAGTGGAGAATAGCCGGCAACAGCAGTTATGCTTTGGTGATTACGGGCTCAGGGACAACGGTTGAAGACGCCAGAAAACAGGCTTATTCCAGAGTTGAAGGCATATTGCTGCAAAATATGTTTTACCGAACGGATATCGGCTTGAAATGGTCTGAAGACGGTGATAAGCTCTACACTTGGGGATTCTTATATTAAAATGATTGCCGGCAAAAAATTTGATAAAAAATATTTTACTTCTGACTCGTACGATGATTATAAAAAAGATTTGAAAGAATGGGTGGTAAAGCCGACAGCAAGAAAAATTTATAGTTTCCTGAAAAAGAAGCTTGCCTCTAAAATTTTAGATGCCGGTTGCGGCTTCGGCGATTTGATAGCCGAATTGCAAGACAAATATAAATTTTCGGTCGCCGGTTTAGAAATTTCTCCTTACGCCATCAAACAAGCCTGTCCTTCAATAAAAACCAAAATTAAAGACGGCAGTATTTTAAAACTGCCTTTTAAGAAGAATAGTTTTGACGCGGTGATTTGTTTTGATGTAGTTTGTTATCTTTCTCTGGAAGATATGACCAGGGCTGTTAAAAATTTAATTGAGGTTTCTAGAGGTTATATTTTTTTCAGTTCTATTTACCGCCATTCAATCCATGCTTCTCAAAAATATAATCCTGACTCTTTCCGAAAAACAACGATGTCCTTAAAAGAGTATATTGATTTATTCTCTTGCAACGGCGCCAAACTCGTTAAAAAATTTCACGGCAGTAACGGCGGTGATATTCTAGTCTTCAAAAAATAATGATCACATCAGGCATGTTAGACACTGAGTACCTAACATGTTTTATTCCTATTTTTTACTCAAGAAAAATGTTTTTAATAGAAGATTCGCTCGGTTGAAGCTTTGCAGTGCTTGTTTCTACAAATTTATGATAATCTTTGCCTCCGGAAAATTGATCAAGAATAATATTTGGTTTTAAAAGTTCGCCCCAGCGATTCTTATCAACCAAATCTTGGTAGCTTGACCAAGGATATTTCGCTTCCTTGTTTTTCCATTCTTTTAATTCTCTCGGGTTGCGATGAATATATGTCGAAAGATAGAGAAGCTGTTCGTCTGTTTCTACAGGGACGGCGCGGAAAGCTCCCTGAAAAAGATGTCCTCGTTTTGCGTATTTTGTATTAAAATATTTTGCGTATCCATTTTGAAGGCGCTGGAGATAAGAGGAAATGCCACTTTTGGTTTTTTCTTGGATAAGAAGGTGAAAATGATTTGGCATTATTGTGAATATATTAAGCTCCACTTTTCTTGTCGATATTACCTTCTTGAGCGTATCCGAAGAAATGTTAAACATTAGATGTTTAACAAAATATGAGGATTGCCGGCCAAGATTATAAAAAGGAATCGGTGATTGGTAGAAAAGAACGGAAAATAAAAATCGCGAATAATCTTTTTCATCAAAAAATATAGTACTTTCGTCGTTGCTTCTGTTGCAGATATGATAATACGAATTTGGAATAAATTGGACCTTTCTCATATATGTTTAGTATATCATGTTAGGTACTCAGTGTCTAACACATTTGATTATTGAACGAAAATAGCTATAATAAATGAGTTATGTCAATACTTTCTAAAATTTTTGGCGATGCCAATGAACAATATGTCAAGAAGCTCCAGCCGATTGTTGAAAAGATAAATTCTCAAGAAAAAGATCTGGAGGCGCTTTCGGCTGAACAACTAAAAGAAAAAACCCAAGAATTAAAAGAACAATTAAAGGGCGGCAAAACTTTAGACGATATTCTGCCCGAAGCTTTTGCCTTAGTCAGGGAAGCCAGCCGAAGAACTTTAAACCAGCGGCATTTTGACGTTCAGTTAATTGGTGGAATTGTTTTACACGAAGGGAAAATAGCTGAGATGAAAACCGGAGAAGGAAAAACATTAACTTCCACTCTGCCTCTTTATTTAAACGCTTTGGAAGGGAAAGGAGCTCATTTAATAACGGTTAATGATTATTTAGCAAAAAGAGATATGGTCTGGATGGGGCAAATTTACAACGCGCTTGGACTTTCAATCGGATGCATCGTCCATGAAGCGGCTTACATATATGATCCTGCTTTTCAACAGGATGAAGAGCGCGATATTAAGGGCGGTTTCAAAGTGATTGAGGGATATTTAAGACCCTGCTCAAGGAAAGAGGCTTACGGGGCAGATATTACTTATGGCACCAATAATGAATATGGCTTTGATTATTTGAAAGATAATATGGTTTATGATTTGAATCAGCAGACCCAGCGGGGTTTCAACTACGCTATTGTTGACGAGGTGGATTCTATTTTAATTGACGAGGCCCGGACTCCGTTGATTATTTCCGCTCCTGATACGGAAAGCTCTAAATGGTATCAGGATTTTGCCAGAATTATTCCCAAACTGGATTCAAAGACCGATTATGAAATTGATGAAAAATTAAGGACAGCGACCTTGACTGAATCCGGCATAAATAAAATTGAAAAAATTCTGGGCATGGGCAATATCTACGAAGAAAAGGGAATAAAATATTTGCACCATTTGGAGCAATCGTTAAGAGCCGAGGTTTTGTTTAAAATAGACAAGGATTACGTAGTAAAGAATGGCGAAGTTCTTATTGTTGATGAATTTACCGGCCGGCTTATGCCCGGCAGAAGATGGTCAGGCGGGCTTCATCAGGCTATTGAGGCAAAGGAGAGAGTGTCAGTCCAGCCGGAATCTTTAACATTGGGTTCGATCACTTTTCAAAATTATTTTAGGATGTATAAAAAATTGGCGGGAATGACGGGAACAGCCATAACCTCGGCTGAAGAATTTGATAAGGTTTACAAGTTGGAGGTGGTGAGCATACCAACCAATAAACCAATGATTAGGAAAGAACTGCCTGATAAAGTTTTTAAAACTTGGGAAGGGAAATTTAAGGCGCTGGCTAAAGAAATAAAAGAAAGGCACCAGTCGGGTCAGCCCGTGTTAGTGGGCACAACTTCAATCGAGAGAAATGAATACTTGGGAAAATTATTGGAAAGGGAAGGTATTGACCACCAAATTTTAAACGCCAAACAACACGAGAAAGAAGGAGAAATTATTGCTCAAGCCGGAAAATTTGGAGCAGTGACTATCGCCACAAATATGGCCGGCAGGGGAGTGGATATCATTTTGGGAGGCAATCCCCAAAATGATCCTGAACAAGCGCGAAGGGTCGTTGATCTCGGTGGTCTTCATATCATCGGCACCGAAAGGCACGAAGCGAGAAGAATAGACAATCAGCTTAGGGGTCGGGCGGGCAGACAGGGAGATCCGGGTTCTTCCCAGTTCTTTACTTCTCTGGAAGATGATTTGATGCGGATTTTTGGCGGAGAAAAAATAAAATCAATGATGTCATTTCTGAAAATTCCCGATGACGAGCCGATTGAATCAGGCTTGATTTCAAAAGCGATTGAAGACGCTCAATCAAAAATTGAAGGGTTAAATTTTGACGCCAGAAAACATGTTTTGGAATACGATGATGTTTTGAACAAGCATCGGGAAACATTTTACAGAAAAAGAAAAGAATCGTTGGAAACTGAAAATTGGTTTAAAGCTGAAGAGTTTGAGGAAAAGCGAAAAGAGTTGGGAGATAATTTTAATCAAGTTGCCAAGTTTGTCGCCTTAAGGACATTAGATATGCTTTGGGTGGAGCATTTGGAAAATATGGAATATTTAAGGGATTCGGTTCGGCTTCGGGCTTACGGCCAACAAGATCCTCTGGTGGAATACAAAAATGAAGGGCACAAAATGTTCCAGAAATTATTGGAAACATTTGAGATAATGGTTGCAGATGCCATGTTAAAAGTTTCCATGAAAGCTCAACCTGAAGCTCCAAAGCCTCAAGCGCAATTTAAAGCAGAGGCAGGACGCAATGATCCTTGTCCATGCGGAGCGAAACATCCTGACGGGCGTCCCGTTAAGTACAAACATTGTCACGGGAAATAAAATATTATGAGGAAAAGATTAAAAAAGAAAAACAGACATGCGTAAGTTTATGATAAGTGTAATAAAAATGCCATGGCATAATTATTACGTTTATTTATAAACGATAAACAACCTCGGGCTTCGTTTAAACTGACATGAAAAATGAAATAAGAAGAAAAATCGAAGAATATGCTAAGTTGATGAAATGGACTCCCGGAGACCTTTATTGGAAACATGCTTTTATGGTTAGAAAATTTGCGTTGATGCTCCAGAAAGAAGTTGGCGGCGACAAGGATATTATTGAGGTGTCAGCGCTTTTGCACGATATTGGAAAAGCAAAATTACTTGCGTCGGGCCACGAGAAAATTAGCGGAGAGTTAGCGGAACAATTTCTGCGGAAAATAGATTTTGATGAAAGCCAAATTTCCAAAATCATTGAGTGTATAAAATATGAAAATTTTGATTCTGTTGAAGCGAAAATTTTGCGTTCAGCTGATTCGATGGCTCTGATTATGGATGCGGAAGGCCAAAAGTGGTATTTTACAAAAGTTTTAGGAAACGATAAAGAAAAAATTTTAAACGAGATAGAGAAGTCCTTTTCGGAAATTGAGTTTGATACTGGCAAAAAATTTATCAAAGACGCTTATCAGAAGTTAGTTAATAAATATAAAAGTGCCGTGGGGTGTAGGGGATAAAATTATGTTGCATCCTGCAGTAAAATTAAAAAAAAGCTTAATACAAGGTAGTGGCTTGATAGCGGTTAAAAAAATACCGAAAGGAACAATACTTTGGCGACTAGGGAATAGTGATCGCATTTATTCCCCGCAAGAGTATAAGAAATTCAGTAAAAAATACCGGAAATTATTAGATAAATACTCTTATATTGATGATTTTGATAGATTTGTATACTGTACTGACAACGCAAAGTATTGGAATCACAGTTGCAATCCAAATAGTTCGAGTTTACAAGCCGTGGATATGGAGATAGCAATAAAAGATATACAACCGAGAGAAGAAATTACTTTCGATTATGCGTTGGTGATGGGGGATGACGAAACGATGAGATGTTGTTGCGGAGCTAAAAATTGTAGAAAAGTAATTAAGAAAATTGATGAGGACTCTATGTTGTGTAAAAGATTAAGAAAACAAGTCGTAAACGTCGTGAAGTATCTCGGTAAAGTTGAGCAGCCACTTCTTACCGCAGAAGATATATGTCCCTGTGGTTCCGGCAAAAAATACAAAAAATGCCACGGGAAATAATATGGAGAAGATAGGGGTTAGCCAAAAGGCTATTATTTTGAATAAGGAAGGGAAATTTCTTGCCTTGCGTAGATCAAAAACCGCGCCGGCTAAGCCGTTGTCTTGGGATTTACCGGGAGGCGAGCTGGATTTTGGCGAAGATCCCATAAAAGGAATTATTAGAGAGATTAAAGAGGAGACGGGTATAACTATTAAAAAGATAGAGCCGTTTGATGTGGAAGCTCATATTGCTACTAATAAAGAATTCTGGGTTACCATTGCTTATAAAACTCAATGCGATGAAGCAGACGTTAAATTAAGTTTTGAACACGATGAATTTAAATGGCTTTTACCGGAAGAATTTTTAGAATTAGAATCTTCCGAAAAATTACAACGCTTCGCCAAAAAATTAACTTAGAAACGGGGTTTCGAAACCCCGTTTCTAAGTGCTATAATTATCTTGATCATGAGAAAAGTTCAATTCGCAAACAAAGAATACTATCACATTTTTAATCGGGGAGTAGATAAGCGAGATATATTCGTCGACCAAAAAGATTTGGGCAGATTTTTTCAGAGCATGTCTGAATTTAATACACTTACTCCGACCGGCGGTATTTATGCCGCCTCTTTTCGTAAAAATAATCCACTTAGAAACTCCGTTTCTAAGTCGGAGAAATTAGCGGATTTTATTTGTTATTGTTTAAACCCTAATCACTTTCATTTTATGATTCAGCAGACAGCAGATCGAGGAATAGAAAAATTTATGCATAGATTGGGACTTGGTTATTCTAAGTATTTCAATAAAAAATATGAACGCAGTGGCCCATTACTTCAAGGACCGTTTAAGGCGGTTCGCATTGACTCGGATGAATATTTGCTTCATCTAAGCGCTTACATAAATTTAAATAATAAAGTTCACGGAATCAGTAGTCCGCTTTATAAATCAAGTTGGGAAGAATATCTCAAGGATAATGGAAAGATCGATGAGGGGTTCTGCAAAAAGGATATTGTATTTGGACAATTTAATAATATAGATAGCTATAAAAATTTTGCAGAAGAATCATTAAAAAACATTAAAGAGCGGAAAGAATTAGAAAAATTATTATTAGAATAACTTAGAAACGGGGTTTCGAAACCCCGTTTCTAAGTATTAAATATGAAAATTGTAATTGTTGATGAAAAAGATAATGTCATAGGCTATAAGGATAGAGATGCTATAAATTATCAAGAAGATATTTACAGGGTATCGGCATTATGGATTACTAATAGCAAGGGAGATATTTTATTAGCGAAAAGAGCGCTAACTAAATCTCATAGTCCGGGAAAATGGGGGCCAGCCGTTTCTGGAACAGTTGATGAGGGAGAAGATTATGATTTGAATATTATAAAAGAGGCAGAGGAAGAAATAGGATTAACCAATATCAGCCCCAGAAAGGGTTTTAAAAAGAGAATTTCCGGGAAATATAATTATTTTTGTCAGTGGTATTTTGCCATTATGGATAAACCTGTGTCCGATTTTAAAATTAAAAAAGACGAGGTTGAAGAAGTAAAATGGTTCCCCATAAAAGAATTAATCAGGGAAATGGAAAACCAGCCCGATAAATTCACAGGATCGATTAGCCTATGGAAACAATTATGGTAGGAGTTGAGGGGGTACTTAGAAACTCAGTTTCTTAATAAACGACCTCGGGCTTCGTTTATTATAATAATTTAACTTTATGATTTCATTTGTATATTTTGATGTGGGCGGAGTTGTAGTAAGTGATTTTAGCGGTACAGATAAATGGGTTAAAATGAAGCGCGATATTGGAATAACGATTGAAAACGATAAAGAATTCGACCAATTTTATGATAAATACGAAAAAGAGGTTCATGTGGGGAGAGATGTTGACACACTGATTCCTTTAATGGCGGAGAAGTTCAATTTAATTTTTCCTGCAGGTTATTCTCTGTTGAAAGATTTTGTTGATAGATTCAAATCAAATAAATCAATTTTGCCGGTTATTGATAAAATTAAACAAGATTGTCAAATCGGTCTTTTAACCAATATGTACCCAGGAATGCTTTCTGCGATGACAAAAAAGGGGATTATGCCTTTAATATCTTGGAATGTAATTATCGACTCTAGCGTTGAGGGCTGCCAGAAACCAAAACTGGATATTTACAAACTTGCTGAGCAAAAAATTAATATTAAAAAAGATAATATATTATTTATAGATAACACCATGGAAAACATAGATGCGGCGAAAAATTTTGGTTGGCAAACTTTTTTCTATGATTCTGTCGATCATAAAAATTCCAGCAATAATCTCCTGAATTATTACGAGAGAGTGTCTAGGAATTGAGTTTCTAAGTAAGGAGTTGATTTTTTGGGGGGATGAGATATAATTTTTATAATGTCAAACAGGAGAACTTATATTACCTTAGCCGCTGTTTTTTTTCTGGCAATTTTTGCCGGATTTTTGGTTTATCCTACGGCTTGGAATAAGGGAGCTGACTATATAAATGCGGAATTGGGGGTTGGAGCTCCTCATTTTTTCAATATTCCGTTTAAGTTGGGCTTGGATTTACAAGGCGGCATGCATTTAATTTATGAAGCCGATCTTTCCGGCATTGCCAAACAAGACAAAGGACCGGTAATGGACGGCCTGAGAGATGTGATTGAGCGGAGGGTTAATTTTTTTGGCGTCAGCGAGCCGATCATTCAAGTCCAAAAAGAGAGATTGGTGGTAGAATTAGCCGGTATTATTGATCCGGCGGAGGCCATAAAACAAATAGGCAAAACTCCGTTTTTAGAATTTAAAGAGCAAAAAACTAATTTTACGGAAATTATTGATAATAATAAAAAAATAATTGAATCAAAGCAAGGAGACGTAGAAGACCCTTTCCAGTCTACTCTTTTAACCGGCCGATATCTTAAAAAAGCGGAAGTAAGCCTTGACCAGCAAATTTATAAACCCTTAGTGCTTTTAGAATTTAATGACGAAGGGGCTAAACTTTTTGAGGGTTTAACCGAAAAAAATGTGGGCAAACAGCTGGCAATTTACGTTGACGGAATTCCGCTTTCATCGCCCGTTGTTAATGAGAAAATTTCCGGAGGCAAAGCTCAAATTTCCGGATCATTTTCCATTGACGAAGCAAAAAAATTAGCTCAAAACTTAAACGCCGGCGCCTTGCCCGTCCCGATAAAATTAATTTCTCAGCAAACAGTCGGTCCGACTTTAGGCAAAGTTTCTTTGGAAAAATCTCTTAGCGCCGGTATCTTCGGATTTTTAGCGGTTATCGCTTTCATGATTATTTTTTATCGTTTGCCCGGGGTTTTGGCTTCCTTGGCTTTGGCCATTTATGTTGTGCTGATTTTGGCTATTTTTAAATTAATGTCGGTTACTTTGACATTGTCCGGAATCGCCGGTTTTATTTTATCAATCGGCATGGCGGTAGACGCCAATGTTTTGATTTTTTCCCGGATGAGAGAAGAATTGAAATTAGACAAAAGTTTTTTAATCAGCGTCGGAGAGGGGTTTCGCCGGGCTTGGCCGTCTATCAGAGACAGTAATTTAAACACTTTAATTGTTAGCGCGATTTTCTTTACTTTCGGCACCAGTTTTGTTAAAGGTTTTGCCTTCACGCTTATTTTGGGCGTTTTGGTGAGTATGTTTTCAGCGGTTTTTGTTACCCGAAATCTTTTGAAACTTTTTCAGGATTCTAAGATAAATAAATATAAAATATTATGGTAGTAGATTTTGTTAAATATCGTAAAATTTATTATATTCTTTCCGGGATTCTGGTTATATCCAGCCTCTTTTCTTTGATTTTTTATCGGCTGAATTTCGGCATTGATTTTACGGGCGGCAGCATTTTAACATTAGAATTTAAGAATGACCGGCCGACTAATCAGGAAGTGGAAAACAAATTGGCTGATTTGAATTTAGGAGAAATTACTGTCCAGCCGACCGGCGAAAACGATTTGATTCTGCGAGTTAAA
Source organism: Patescibacteria group bacterium (assembly GCA_038078735.1). Classification (GTDB taxonomy): domain Bacteria; phylum Patescibacteriota; class Minisyncoccia; order Minisyncoccales; family CAZWNE01; genus JBBTTI01. Next base: position 9,396 of record JBBTTI010000037.1, read on the forward strand.
TATATTGATGAGGCAATTCATCAGCAGTTATTGCAAAAATTTAACGGCCAAGTTGAAGAAAAAAGTTTTGATTCAATTGGTCCGACAATCGGCAAAGAGCTGACGAATAAGACTTTCATTTTCATTTTCCTGGTTTTATTCGCAATTATTCTTTTCATCGCCTTTGCTTTTCGGAAATCTTCCCGGCCGGTTTCTTCTTGGCAGTACGGATTAGTGGCGGCGTTGGTCGCTTTTCTTCACGATGTTTTGATTCCCCTGGGTGTTTTTTCTCTTTTAGGAAAATTTTATAATATTCAAGTGACTATCCCCATAGTCGTCGGTCTTTTGACCATATTGGGCTATTCGGTGCATGACACTATCGTAGTTTTTGACCGGATCAGGGAAAATATTTCCCGCAGCGGCAGTCGGGCTTTTGAGCTGATAGTCAATGACAGCCTAAATCAGACTTTGGTCAGGTCAATTAATACTTCTCTGACCACTTTATTAGTGCTTTTGGCGATATTTTTTGTCGGCGGAGAAACTTTAAGATATTTTTCTCTGATTCTTATTCTGGGAATTATTACCGGAACCTATTCCTCAATTTTCATCGCCAGCCCGATTTTAGTCAGTTGGCTAAAATTTAGGAAAAGGGGATAATACTTGTTAGGTACTCAGTGTCTAACAAACAGATTCAATGGGCATGCCAAAGGGGCGATTTTTTGGTAGAATATGTAATATGAAAAAATATATTCCAATAACCGAGCAACCGTATTGTTGCGTTCCAGCTTGCATACAAATGCTTCTATTAAGAAGAAAATTACCTTTAAAATCACAGGAAGAAATAGGGCATGATTTGGGATTGATTGTGCCTCAAAAATACAGAGCATTATTCAGAAAAGTCCGAACAGGTAAAAAACCAAAGTCCGGTTGGGGAACGCAGACAGGAAAATGGATTTATTCAGTAAATAATTTTTTTAAAAAGAGTAAGATTAATCTTAAGGAAGAATTTTTCTTTCTGACTAAACCAAAAGAAATTAAGGAATTTTTAAAAGAAAATTTAGCCAAAAAAGATATTATTGCGTGCTTTAATTACCAAAGATTATATAACAAAGCGGGTGATGCGACGGGTCATGTTTCTATCATTGAGAGTATAGAAGAAAATTACCTTACCTTAATTGACCCCGTATATGATGTGCCAAAATATAGAAGAGTTTCTTTAAAGAAACTTGCCGAAGCAATCCAACTACACGGAAAAGAAAAAAGAGCTGGTTTTTGGGTGATTTCTTAATAAACACTTCCCGAGAGTGTTTAAATAAGAATGATAGACGTTGAATGTCTAACATTTCAGTGTTTAATGGGGCATCTATTGACAATACCACAGAAATGTAGTATTATTTTGTTAGTAAAGAATAATTTTGAAAGGAGGGATAGTAAATGGCTCTTTTTTTTGACGGCGAGGTGACACATTTGCGGGCAGGAGATATGGCGGAAATTCAAATTATTTCTGGTTTATTCTCGGTAGCTAAATTAGTTCTTTTGAGGGAAAAGAAAGAATTGATAAGGCCAGAATTACTAAAGAGAGGCAACCATTATACCCTGCCGACTAACCAAAAAGAAGGATTTTTTCTAATTTTAGGACTGCTTGCTGATTGTTGTGGTTTAAAAGTAGTCGGGCCAATTAAAGAGGAAAGAGTAGGCGCAGATGAAGAGGACGGGCTAATGGGGAATTTAGTCATAAGATATAGGTTCGAACTTTAGGTTTTCGAAAAAGGCTGCTCGATTAATCCCGGGCAGCCTTATTCATTTGCTAGGAATTTATTAAAGAGATAGAATAAGAATGTGGATATCCGATGTCTAGATTGCCCACCTTGACATTGGTTTCTAAAAATGCTTAAATAGATAAACATGCCAAACGTCAATTATCAAAAAATTTGCCAGGACTTAATTTCCGACTTATCTCCCAGACAAAAGGATGTGATTTTGGAGCGTTTTGGATTAAATGGCGGCGAAAGAAAAACCCTTGAAGCAGTGGGCGAGAGTTTTGGCGTAACCAGAGAAAGAGTTCGCCAGATTCAAGATGGCGCCTTAGAAGAGATAAAAGATAAAACCGAAAATTATCCTGTGGTTTTCCAAAATCTTAAAAAATACTTTCAAAGCTTTGGCGATCTAAAAAAAGAAGACGCCATGCTTCAAGAGCTGGGAGAAGAAAAATGGCAAAACCAAATTTATTTTTTACTGACCTTAAGCAATGGGTTTGTTCGTTTTGGCGCCAACAAAGATTTTCATCCGTTATGGGCCGCCGGCGCAGCTTCCTTGGAAAGGGCTCAAAAAACTATCTCCTTGCTTTATCAAAAATTAGAAGAGGCGAAAACTCCTTTATCTCTAAAAGAGCTTGCTAAATTTGCTTCTCAAAATACTCCCGTTTTAGAATCATATCTTGAGGTTTCTAAAAAAATTCAGAAAAATTCCGAAGGAGTTTTCGGCTTGAAAGATTGGCCGGAAATCAACCCGCGGGGAGTGAAAGATAAAGCCTATCTGCTTTTCAAAAAGACGCAGGAGCCTCTTCATTTTACCAAAGTGGCTAATATGATAGAGGGAAGTTTGGTCCAAACAGTGCATAATGAACTTATTCGAGATCCGAGATTTATTTTGGTTGGCAGGGGGATGTACGCCTTAAAAGAGTGGGGATATGAACCCGGCCAAGTTAAAGACGTGATTTCAAGGATTTTAAAGAATGGGAAAAAACCGTTATCTAAAGAAGAAATTTTAGGGAAAGTTTTGGAACAGAGAATAGTCAAAGAAAACACTGTTTTCTTAAATTTGAATAACAAAAAATATTTTTCTCGCACTCCTCAAGGAAAATATCAGATTCAAGAAGCTTAAATCATGCCTTTTATTGATGTTTCGAGAGAAGATTTAATTTTTATCTTCTCTGCCATTTTTCAATTTATCAAAACTTGGTGGTGGGCGCCCCTGCCTTTTATTTTGTGGGGGCCTTTTAAATTCCTTTGGCTCTGGTGGCGGGTTGATATTTTTTTGTCCCAACAAACATCCGTCGTGCTGGAAATCAAACTGCCCAAAGAACTCTTAAAGCCGATCAGGGCGATGGAAGTTGTTTTATCCAGCATCCAAGCTAGTATTTATCAGCCACCTGATTTGTGGGAAAAATGGATAGACGGCCAGGTTCAGCTTTCTCTTGGATTAGAAATTGCTTCAATTAACGGCGAGCCTCATTTTTTTATCAGAACCCCTAAGGGATTTCGGGATGCGGTGGAATCAAGCATCTATGCTCAATTTCCGGAAATTGAAATAAAAGAGGTTGATGATTATACCAAATACGTGCCCCAAGACTTGCCAAACAAGGATTGGAACATGTTTGGTTTTGATTTTACGCAACCAAAACCAGATTATTATCCCATTAAAACTTATCTTCAATTTGAAACCGAGAAAGAGGCCTTAGAGAAAAAAAGAATTGATCCTATCGCCGGGCTGATGGAAGCTATGGCGAAAATCAAAGAAGGAGAGCAGCTTTGGATCCAATTTGTAATTTCACCCGTCGGAGACGTAGACGACATAAAATTTATGGGCAGGACAACCTCGAAGAAATCTTTGAGCGAATGGCGCAGAAAGGGAGAGTTGTTGAGGGATAAATTAGCTAGGAGGTAAGAAGACGCCAAGCCGAAATCAATACTCCAGGAAGTGTCTGATATTTTAATTCACGGCAAAGTTGGCGAAGAAAAAAAAGAAAAAGATATT
>JBBTTI010000038.1:0-4911 GCA_038078735.1 Patescibacteria group bacterium
TAAATTTTCGTTTTCAAAATAAGACTCCCCTAGATAAAAAGCCAAGGAAAAAATTTAAAACTATTGAGGTTCGGCCTCAATAGTTATATAATAAAAATATATGAGAAAAATTCAATTTGCCACCGACCATTTTTACCATATTTATAATAGAGGAACCGATAAGAGGAAAATATTTTTAGACGAAAAAGATTATTTTCGTTTCATCCATGATCTCTATGAGTTTAATAATAAAGGCCCAGCATTGAATGTAAATTTTCGTTTTCAAAATAAGACTCCCCTAGATAAAAAGCCAAGGAAAAAATTAGTTGATATTATATGTTTTTGCTTGATGCCAAATCATTTTCATTTTTTATTGAAACAATTAGAAGAGAATGGTATCGCAAAATTTATGCAGAAATTGGGTACAGGATACACTATGTATTTTAATCAAAAATATAAGAGAAACGGCGTTCTTTTTCAGGGAAAATTTAAAGGGATTTTGGTTGATAAGGATGAATATCTTTTACCCCTGAGTGCCTACATTCATTCAAATTCTGTTGAAATTTTAGATCCAAGCTGGAAAGAAAAAGGAATAAAAGATTTTCAAAAGACAAAAGAATTTTTAAATAATCATAGATGGTCTAGTTATCTGGATTGTATTGGTATCAAAAATTTTCCATCTGTTATTAATAATGATATTTTAATGAGTTACTTTAAGGATGAAAGAGGATATGAAAAGTATTTAACAGATTATTTAATGAGAGATTCAAATAATATTGGAAATATAATATTTGATTAAACTATTGAGGTTCGGCCTCAATAGTGTTGACAGATTTTGGATAGTGAGATAGATTATAATCAGCAAAAAATATTAGTTCTTCATATAGGAGGTTTTCATGAGTGGCACGTTGTGGATGGTTGTAGATGTTGTGGTTTTTATCCTTTTGGTTTTAATAGGGATAAAACCATTGATATTCCCGACCAAGTCGACAAGAGAGTCGCTTCGCCAAGCGGACGAAGAATGGGCGCTAAAGTTTAAAAAGCCAAAAGCCCAGATGAGGTAAATAGTGCGGTAAGGGGCGGTTTGGTCCTTCAATAATTTTAGGACCACCGCCCTATTTTTTTTGGCTGGATTATTGCTATAATAATTTAATGCATTTATCGGTGATTATTCCGGCTTACAATGAAGAAAAGCGGCTGGAAAAGACCTTAAATTCCATTAACGATTATTTATCAAAGCAGAATTACGAATCTGAGATTTTAGTTGTGGATAATGGCTCTACTGACGGGACTGCTGGAATTGTTAGAATATTGGAGAATAAAATTAAGGGCTTAAAGCTAATTCAGGGGTCTGCCGGCCAGGGCAAGGGTTTTGCCGTAAAGAAAGGTATGTTGGAGGCCGTAGGCGATTACAGAGTTTTTACTGATGCCGATAACTCCACTTCTATTGATCAAATTGAAAAAATGTGGCCGGAATTTGAAAAAGGTTTTGACGTGGTCATTGGTTCCCGCGACGTCAAAGGGGCAATTTTAAACCCGCCCCAGCCATTTTTGAGAAAAATTATTTTGGGCGACGGCTTTAAATTATACAGAAAAATTATTATCGGTCTTTGGGGAATCGAAGATACCCAGTGCGGATTTAAGGGCTTTAAAAAAGAAGCAGCTGAAAAGATTTTTCCTGAATCAAAAATTTCCGGCTGGACATTTGATGTTGAGATTTTACTTTTAGCAAAAAAAATGGGATATAAAATTAAAGAAATTCCGGTTAGCTGGGTCAACGACCCTGATAGCAAGGTAAAATTTAGTTCTGTCATAGAAATGGCAATCGGATTGTTAAAGTTAAAATTATATGATTAAAAAGTTTCCATCAGAATTGCGTTTTGATCCGGTTTCCAAGGATTGGATTTTAATTGCTACGGGTAGAGCTCGCCGGCCGGAAACATTTGGAAAAGAAATCCTTCAACGGGCTCAAGACTGCCCTTTTTGCCAACTGCCGGGTGAATGGTTTGTTAAGGTTATTCCCAATAAATATCCGCCATTTTCTCCTAATAATACTTTAGAAAAAAGAGAGGAGGGGCCATATCAGGTCATGGATGGAGTCGGTTTTGCCGAAGTAGTTGTGACGAAAGATCACTCAAAATCAATGGCCCAATTTTCCATTCCGGAAATCCGCCAAGTTTTGGATGTTTACCATGAAAGGTATCTGGACTTAATGAACGAAAAATTTGTTAATTATGTTTCCATTTTTCATAATCACGGTAAAACAGCCGGAGCGACCATCAGCCATCCTCATTCTCAAATCATTACCCACCCGATTATTGATCCTGATTTAAACAGAAGTTTGGCGGGTTCGGCTGAATATTGGCGAAAGCATAAAAAATGCGTCCATTGCGTTATGCTGGATTTTGATAAAAAAGACGGGCAAAGGATTATTTTTGAAAACGAAGATTTTTTAGTCGTCTCTCCTTTTGCTTCAAGGATTGCTTTTGAAACTAGAATTTATCCAAAACGGCATCTGGCTTATTTTGAAAGAATCAAAGATAAAGAAAAGGATTCTTTGGCCGAAGCTTTTAAAATAGCTTTTTCTAAGTTGTATAAAGCTCTTAATAGTCCCGATTATAATTTCTTTTTGCATACCGCGCCTTGCGACGGAAAAAATTATGATCACTACCATTGGCATTTTGAGATATTGCCCAAAACATCTACCTGGGCCGGCTTTGAATTGGGGACAGGCATTGAAATTTCCACTATTGAGCCGGAAAAAGCCGCTGAGTATTTGAGAAAAATGCGATGAAGCCATTAATTGTTGCTAATTGGAAAAGCAACCCGCAAACTTTAACTGAAGCAAAAGCGCTTTTTGCCGCCGTAAAAAATAGGGGAGCAGTTATTTGCCCGCCGTTTGTTTATTTGTTTATCTTGAAAGCTAACGGGGCGCAAGATATAGAGGTTTCGCCGGCAATATTAAAAGAAATGGGCGTAGAATATGTGATTTTGGGTCATTCATCACGGCGAAAAAATTTAAACGAGACAGATGAAATAGTCGGGAAAAAAATAAAAGCAGTTATAAAATTCGGATTAAAACCGATTCTTTGCGTTGATAGTATTGCTCAGACAAAGGGAGTTGATAAAAAAATCATTCTTGCCTTTGAGCCGATTTCAGCCATTGGTACGGGAAAACCGTTTGATATCCAAAAGGCTAAAAAAATGAGAGAATCTCTCTCCCGATTTAAAACAGTTTTGTACGGCGGTAGCGTTAATTCTAAAAATGCTAAGGATTATATAAAAGAAGCCGGTTTTCAGGGCCTTTTGGTTGGCAAGGCTTCGCTTGACGCCAAAGAATTTATTAGTATTATAGAATCAGTTATATGAGAGACGTGCTTAATGGCGATTTTTTTAATCCGACTTGCGGCAACTTATCGCTTGATGGGGTAGTCAAAGAAATTTCCCATTATATAGCCGAAAAGCCGGAAAAATTTTACGACATTATTGTCGGCTGCGATTCTTCCTCTTCGCAAGAGCCGATTTTTCCTTTAGCAGTTGTTATTTTGAGGAAAGGCGAGGGCGGCAGGTTTTTCTTAAAAAGGATAAATTATCATGAACTTAAGAAATTTTATAATTGGCATCAGAGAATCTTGGAAGAGGTTTTGCTTTCCTGCGAACTGGCTCTTTTCTTGCGGGAAAAATTAAAAGAACAAATCCCGGCCACTCTTAATTGGCAGTTTGTTTATATTCACGCCGATGTCGGCGAAAAGGGAGTGACAAGGGATATGATCAGAGAGGTAACCGGATTAATCCGGGGCAATGGTTTTGAACCGAAAATCAAACCGGAATCCTTCGCCGCATCCAACGTCGCCGACCGCTATAGCTAATTGACATTATTTCCAAAAAAGATAAAATATAATATAGGATAATAATTATAGGAGGGTTAAGTGGTTATAGGAGGAGAAATGGGAACTGACGAACAGCACGTAAAAGAATCGCCTTTACCAGAAATTGGTACATTTTTAGTTGTTGATGCCCTTAAAGATTTTTTTTATGGCCACACTGAGATGCCGGACGACGATGAAGAGATTGAACGTTTAATATCCGAAGAATATGGAATTGAGGTGGATGTAAACGCGCTGGGGCTAGGTAAAGAGAATCGTCGAATATGGAGAGAGTGTAAACGACCGCGAAACTAATCAAAAGAGGAGGATAAACAGGAAGCCGAGGAGATTGCGAATCTTTCTCCTCCGGCTTTTTTATTTAAAAAAAATTATTTTTCTGTAAAAATTTGTTAGACACTGAGTACCTAACATTTTACTGGTGGCGGGGTCTTAACATTTCCGATTTGTACGCCAACAGAACGGTACTCCCCGGGCATTTTCTTGGGCTGGGATTGCATCAAGATAGTGTGAATTTCTCTCGGAGTCGGAATAAATCCCTCCATAGAGAGTGATTTAATAACGGCGCTAACCGCCACTATGTGATTCAAAAAAAGGTTGTGGTTTTCTGGCACGTTTATGCCCTCAATGGCGTTGCTCTGTCGGACAAATTCTCGGATTTCTTCCAGCGTAGGAATTATGAAATAAGACACTTTAATCCTCCTATTTTTATTTTAATATTTTTACTAACCATAGTTAAGCACATCTATCTTAAAATGTCAAAATAATTTAAAAACATACAGAGAACGGGTCTCTGTAAGATGTTAAACACATCGGATGTTTAACATTGCCGAGAAGCGTCCTCGGCATTTTTTATTTGAAAAAAAATTATTTTTCGGTAGAATGGGTTAATGACGTCAAGGGAGCTAAGAGAAAAGTTTCTAGAATTTTTTAAAAAGAAGGGGCACACAGTTATACCTTCAGCTTCTTTAATTCCGGAAAATGATCCGACCGTGCTTTTTACTACCGCCGGTATGCACCCTTTAGTACCTTTTTTGTTGGGAGAAAA
>JBBTTI010000039.1:0-9314 GCA_038078735.1 Patescibacteria group bacterium
TGCTTTTTACTACCGCCGGTATGCACCCTTTAGTACCTTTTTTGTTGGGAGAAAAACATCCCGGAGGAAAAAAACTAACTAACTGTCAAAAATGTGTAAGAACCGGCGATATTGATGAAGTTGGCGATGAAACTCATCATACTTTTTTTGAAATGCTTGGCAATTGGTCTTTGGGAGACTATTGGAAAGAAGATGCCATAAAATGGAGTTTTGAATTTTTGATGGAAGAGTTAAAAATTTCTTTATCAAGATTTGCCGTATCTTGTTTTGCCGGCGATAACGATGCGCCGAAAGACGAGGAGTCGGCGAAAATTTGGCAATCTTTAGGAATCAAAAAAGAAAGAATCGTTTTTTTGCCGAAAAAAGATAATTGGTGGGGTCCGGCCGGCCAAACCGGGCCTTGCGGTCCGGATACGGAAATGTTCTATTGGATGCCCGACGAAATTCCAGCTCCGAAAATTTTTGATCCAAAAGATAAAAACTGGGTTGAAATTTGGAACGATGTTTTTATGCAGTACTTTAAAGATGAAAAAGGGAATTATTCAGAAGCTAAACAAAAAAACGTTGATACAGGTATGGGCTTTGAAAGAATGTTGTCGGCGATAAATGGTTTAGGCGACGATTATAAAACAGATGTTTTCTGGCCGATTATTGAAGAACTTGAGAAATTATCTGGGAAAAAATATCAAGGCAACAAAAAAGAATTTAGAATAATCGCTGATCATATCAGAGCGGCAGTTTTTTTGATTTCAGAAGGGATCTCACCTTCTAACGTGGAAAGGGGATATATCTTGAGGAGAATTTTGAGGCGGGCGATAAGATATGGAAAAGTTCTAAACTTAGTGCCAAAAGTGATTGGAATATATCAAGATGTTTATCCGGAATTGAAATTAAGAGAAGAAGAAATTTTAACGGTTATTAAAAATGAAGAAGAAAAGTTTAGAAAAACCTTAGAACAGGGGTTAAGAGAGTTTGAAAAAAACACGGATCCTTTTATACTTTTTACTACTTATGGATTTCCCATAGAGTTGACCCAGGAATTAGCCAAAGAAAAAGGCAGGGAAATTGATATGGAAAAATTTAATAATGATTTTAAGCAACATCAGGAATTGTCGAGAACGGCTTCGGCGGGAATGTTTAAAGGGGGACTGGCTGATACCGGAGAAATAGCGGTGAAATACCATACGGCTACGCATTTATTACTGGCGGCGTTAAGACAGGTTTTAGGGCCAGAAATTTATCAAAAAGGCAGTAATATAACAGCCGAAAGATTAAGATTTGATTTTAATTATCCTCAAAAATTAACCGCAGAGCAGATTAAACAGGTTGAGGATTTAGTTAATCAAAAAATTAAAGATAACATAGCGGTTGAAATGGTTGAAATGCCCAAAAGAGAGGCGATTAAAATTGCCAAGATTTCTTTTGATCCGGCTAAATACGGCGAGATGGTTAAAGTTTATAAAATCGGCGATTTTAGTGTTGAACTTTGCGGTGGACCCCATATTAAAAAGACCTCTGAATTGGGGCATTTTAAGATTGCGAAAGAAGAATCATCAGCCGCCGGAATTAGGAGAATAAAGGCGATTTTGATATAATACTATTATGGCAAAAAGAATAGTTGATATTACGCCGCCCGTTAAAAGGGAAATTAAAAGAAAAGAGGATGTCAGACCTCCGCGGGATTTTAATTTTCCGAAAAAAATTTTGATTGCCCCATTTTTGATCGGACTTGGCGTTGTCGCTTATTTCACTTTATCTAAAGCGGAAATAAACATTTGGCCAAAAGCGGAGAATATCGCTCTTGAAGAAAAATTAATTGTCAGTAAGGCAGTTAAGACTCCTGATTTCAGGAAAAAGATTCTCCCGGGCACTTTATTTGAAGCGGAAAAAACAATTTCCGGTGAATTTATTTCTTCTGGGAAAAAATTAATAGAACAAAAAGCCGAAGGTATAATTCGGATTTATAATAATTATAAGTCAAACCAAGTTTTAGTGGCAAATACCCGACTACAGGCGCCTTTAGAAAAATTTATTCCATCTTTAACCAAAGGAGAAATGCCATTATTTAAGACAGTTGCCAAGGTGACCATTCCGTCTAAGGGTTATGCAGATGTAAAAGTTATTGCCGACAGTTCAGGTGAAAAATATAATATTAAACTATCTAAATTTTCTATCCCGGGATTAGCCGGAACCGCTCAATATACCCAGATCTATGGAGAATCACTCCAGGAATTTACCGGAGGTGAAAAGAAAGAAATCTCTCAAGTTTCTAAAGATGATTTGGATAATGCCCAGAACCAGCTAAAAGAGCAGGGAATTGCCCAAAATAAAATCGAATTATCAGCAAAGATCCCGCCTCAGTCAGAATTTTTAGAAGATAGTTTCAAAACGGAAATTCTAGCCAATATTTTTTCAGTCAAAGTCGGTGCGGAAGTGGATAAATTCAATTATCAGATAAAAATGAAATCAGAAGTTATGACCTTTAATAAAGAAGATATGGCAAACTTTGCAAAAGAATTAATTTTATCTAAAGCGGTTGAGGACCTAATAAACGAAGCTAGTTTCAAAAACAATTATTCTGTTTTCTCTTTTAATTCTAATTCAAAAGATTTGACTCTTTCCGTGAACCCGGAAGCGCAAGTTTATTCTGATATTAATGAAATTTCTTTAAAAGAAGGACTAGCGGGGCTTTCTTTGATGGAGGCAAAATTATTTTTAGGAAATCAGCCTCAAATCGAAAAAAGCCAAATTAAACTTTGGCCATTTTGGCAGACAAAAATACCCAAAAACGCCGAAAAGATAAAACTTGAATTAAGGCTCGAATAGAATTTCTTACAAGGTTGAGGAAGTTGACTTACTTTTCAGGTTTTGTTAAGATTAAAATATATGGAGATAAATTTTACTACTCAAATTTGGAAGGAAGGGAAAATGCATGTTTCCTATTGTCCAGAATTAGATGTTTCTAGTTGCGGTAAAACTGTTAAAGAAGCCAAAGAAAATCTTTTAGAAGCGGTAGAGATTTTTTTGGAAGAAACAAAAAAAATGGGAACCTTGAAAGAAATATTGAAAGAAAGCGGTTTTTTGAAAGAGGGTCAGAAAAAATGGAGAGCCCCGGAATGGGTTTCTTTAGAAAGGGAAAAAGTGCTGGTTCTTTGATTTTTAATGTCTAAAATTACTCCAATCCATTATAATAAATTAGTAAAAGTTTTTGAATTAGAGGGTTTCAAATTTAAAAGATTAAGGGGCGATCATCTTATTTACACCAAAGCGGGTATTTCTAGACCGATAGTCATTCCTAAATACAAAGAAATACCCGTTTTTGTTATTAAAAATAATTTGCGAGCAGCTGGAATCAATCGGGAAAAATACCTTGAAATTTTAGAAAGAATTTAAATAATCGGTAGGGTATTGACCTAAATAAGATTATTTGATAGTATTCTTATATCGCTTTTTTAATGGGGACAAACAAAAACATTATTAAAAAAACCGGCCAGGTTATAGAGGCGCTGCCCAGCGCCAATTTTAAGGTTAAATTAGACGACGGCAACGAGGTTTTATGTCATTTAGCCGGAAAATTGCGGATATATAAAATTAAAATTTTAACTGGCGATAAGGTAACTGTAGAATTAAGCCCTTACGATGAAAAGCGAGGAAGAATAACTTTTAGGGGAAAATAAAAACGTGAAAGTACATCCATCTATTAAGAAAATTTGCGCAAAGTGTAAAATCGTCAGACGCAGAGGACGATTATTTGTTATTTGTAATAATCCAAAACATAAACAACGTCAAGGTTAGTATGCCAAGAATTGCCGGGATTAATATCCCAGAAAACAAACGAATAGAAATCGCTCTGGGCTATATTTACGGAATAGGCCGCCCTTTGGCTATAAAAATTTTAAAGCAAGCGAATATTAATCCGTCCATTAAGGCAAAAGACTTAAAAGCTGAAGAAATTAACCAATTGAAGGAAATTATTGAAAAGACTTATAAGATAGAGGGGGAATTAAGAAGAGAGATAATGATGAATATCAAACGATTAAAGGACATTTTAGCGTGGCGAGGATTAAGACATATTAAAGGTTTGCCTGTTCGCGGTCAAAAAACCAGAAAAAATACCAGGACCGTTCGGGGGAATACCAGAAAAACTGTCGGATCGGGCAGAAAACCGGCAGCCGAGCCAACATAAAATATTATGGGTAAAAAGAAAATTATTGTTCAAAATCAGGAGGAGCTGATAAAAGAAAGAGAGAAAGTTGATACCAAGCTCCAAAAAGAAGTTAAAATTGAACCGCGGCAAAGAACTACCGAAGGTCAGATTTATATTTTCTCTTCTTATAACAATACGATTATTAATGTAACCGATGCCAAAGGAAATGTTTTGACTTGGGCTTCGGCCGGAGCGATCGGTTTCAAGGGAGCTAAAAAAGCTACGCCATTTGCTGCTTCTAAAGTAGCGGAAACTATTGCGGAAAGAACAAAAAAAATAGGAATTGAAAAAGTAAAAATTTTTGTAAAAGGTATAGGATCAGGCAGAGAATCTGCCATAAGGTCGCTGGCTGCCAGGGGTTTGGAAATTGATTCTATTAAAGATATTACTCCTATACCCCATAATGGCTGCAAACCTAAAAAGCCGAGAAGAGTATAAAAAATTATGCCAATTAATCATTGCAAAATTTGTCGGCAACAGGGCCAGAAATTATTTTTAAAAGGTGAAAGATGTCTTTCTCCAAAGTGTGTTTTTATTAAAAGGCCAACACCGCCCGGTCCAAAGGGTAAAAGAAGACGGCGTCAACTTTCTGAATACGGCAGAGAACTGAGACAAAAACAAGGTTTGAAAAGATGGTATAATCTGGGAGAGCAGCAATTTAAGAATTACGTGAAAAAAATTCTCGGCAGAAGAGGACAAAATCTTAAGGATCCGGCAATTTTATTGATCCAAGTTTTAGAAAAAAGATTAGATAATATTGTTTTTCGGTTAGGATTCGCCAAATCAAGAGCTCAGGCAAGGCAGATGGTTTCTCACGGTTATTTTATGGTTAATGGGAAATCAACTAAAATTCCTTCTTTCCAGTTGAAAAAAAATGATACATTGCAGGTCCGGATTTCAAAATCTCAAAAAACAATGTTACAGAATTTAAAACCATTATTAAAAAAACAAACTCCGCCCGTCTGGCTTATGTTAGATGCGGAAAAAATGGAAGGCAAAGTAATAGGGGAACCGACTTTGGAAGAAGCCGCTCCGCCGGCCGAAATTCCAACCGTGTTTGAGTTTTATTCGCGATAATTAGTTAATATTTAATAATATGATATCACTGCCAATAAAACCAAAAATCGTCAAAGCCGAAAAAAATAAAGCTGTTTTTGAAATAGAAGCTCTTTATCCGGGATACGGAGTTACCATTGGAAATTCAATGAGGCGGGTTCTGCTTTCTTCTTTAGAAGGAGCGGCTATAACTCAAGTTAAAATTAAAAATGTTTCTCATGAATTTTCCACCATTGAGGGAGTAATGGAAGATGTAGTATCAATAATTTTAAATCTGAAACAATTGAGATTCAGATTATTTGGAGAAGAATCCCAGAAAGCAATTTTAAAAATAAAAGGAGAAAAAACAGTTAAAGGAAGTGATTTTGATCTGCCTAGTCAATTAGAATTAGCAACTCCTGATTGCCATATTGCCACCTTAACTTCTAAATCAGCCGAATTGGAGATGGAAATTTTGGTAGAAAAGGGAATAGGTTATTTATCTCAAGATGCAAGGAAAAAAGGCGAGGAATTGGGAGCGGGAGTAATTCCGGTTGACGCTATTTTCACCCCGATTAAAAGAGTGGGATTCAAGGTGGAAAATATGAGAGTTGGAGAAAGAACTGATTTCGACCGGCTATTTCTAGAGATTGAAACCGATGGCATAATCACGCCTGAAGATGCTTTTTTCCAGGCAGCCGAAACATTAGTCCAACATTTTTCCCTTTTGAGAGAAACATTTCCCGCCTCCGCTAAAGCTACGGCGGGCAAGGAAAAAATAAAAGTTAAGACAGTTAAAAAACATGAGAAAAGGAAGACGGGGAAGAAAACTAAGTAGAAAAACCGATCAAAGGAAGGCCTTATTAAGAGGATTGGCCAGCGCTCTTTTTTTGAGAGAAAAAATCCGGACGACCGAGGCCAAGGCCAAAACAATGGCTCCTTTCGCGGAAAAACAGATTACTCTGGCAAAGAGCGGTACTTTAGTTTCCCGCCGATTGTTAGCTAAAAAGTTTTCAAAAGAAATGGTTAAAAAGCTATTTAATGAGATTGCTCCCAAATACAAAGAAAGAAAAGGAGGATATACAAGAATTATAAAACTTGGTCTGAGAAAATCAGATGGGGCGAAAATGGCTATTATTGAATTAGTTAAATAGTACTATGTTAAAAAGAGAAACTCATACAATTGACGCCACCGATAAGGTTTTGGGCAGATTAGCTTCCCAGATCGCAGTTTTATTGCGAGGCAAACAAAAACCGGATTATGTCCCTTATCTTGATATGGGAGATTTAGTCGTGGTAAAAAATATTCAAAAAATGAAATTTACCGGGAAAAAACTGGAGCAAAAAAAATATTTTAGGCATTCGGAATGGTTGGGGAATAAAACGCTTACGCCTTTGAAAGAAGTTTTTGAAGAAAAACCCATTCTTGTTTTGCAAAGAGCTGTTTTGGGTATGCTACCTAAAAATAAATTAAGAGATAGAATGATAAAACGATTAAAAATAAAATAGTATGGCAAAGGTTAAACAAATTGAAGAAAAAAAATATCTTGAAGCAACCGGCCGGAGAAAAACGGCCAGTGCCAGAGTCAGGCTTTTTTCCGAGGGAGAAAAAACATTTGTCGTCAACGGCAAATCGTTGGAAAATTATTTTTTAAGTTCTGAACTTCAGGAAATTGTCAAAGCCCCGCTTTTCATAATGGATATTATCGGTAAGTTTGGCCTTACAGCTATAGTCAAGGGAGGAGGTTCGCACAGCCAAGCTGAAGCCATCAGGCATGGAATTGCCAGAGCCATTGTTGCCGTCAACCCCGAATTCAGAACAAGATTAAAAAAAGCCGGTTTTTTAATCAGGGATCCGAGGATGAAAGAGAGAAAGAAATTCGGCTTAAAAAGAGCCCGAAAAGCTCCTCAATGGTCAAAGAGATAGCCTTCGTTTATGTTGAGAGAACTCATAGATAAATTTTATTTGGATAGAGAAAAAGCCAGAGAGCAGAGTCACTTTTATATCACCGATGCCGGGAAATGCCCCCGGGCAATTTTTTTTAAATTTAAAAATGCGCCCAGAGAAGCCATGGAAGCCAGAGTCTTAAGAATGTTTGATCATGGCGATTCTATCCATCAGCTTATAATGAAGCCGCTTTTGAGCATCAGAGAGCTTCACGTTGTGGCTTCGGAAGTTAATATTCCGCCCCAAGAATTAGTTTCAGGCAGAGCCGACGCTATAATTTCCGATGGCAAAGATTTATACGTTCTTGATATTAAAAGTATGAATTCAATGATCTTCCGGACCCTGAAAGAACCTAAAGAAGAAAATGTTAATCAGCTTCAACTTTATTTGAATTTCTTTAAAATTTCAAAAGGAATTTTACTTTATGTCAGTAAGGACAATCAGGAGCTGAAAGAGTTTGTCGTTGATTTTGACGATGCCAAAGCGAAAGTTTTATTGGCCGGTCTTTCCGATCTTAAAAATAAAATTGATACAAATATTATTCCGGATAAGATTCCGACCTATCCCGATGATTGGCAGTGCCAGTATTGCCAGTTTAAAGAAATTTGCATCACCGCCGGAAAAGGGGAAATCAAATGGGAACAATTTAAGGATAAAATTAGCCAAATCGCATAAGGGGGCGATGAGGGCAATTGTGCCCTCATCTTCGCACATCGTCCCGTCTTGCGGGACTCGTGCTCTTGACAAAAAATATTGGGGGTGTATAATGTGGGTGTACTTTGAAAATTGCATATTTCTCGGGGGAGACTAAGTGGGCAGTTAAAACAGAATCTTGATTTGGAATTATAATCTAGGATGAATAATAAAAAATTAATGTCCACTTAGTCTCTCCGGAGCTTCGGCTCTCGCGCAGCCCCGACCAATTTAGTCAAAATAACCTCACACAATATTGTGAGGTTTTGTCTTTTTTGGGATTATTTTAAAAGATTTTCAGAGACTGAAAGATTGCCTTGGCTTAGAATATAGAGTTTTTTATCGGCTTGGTTGAAAAATATTTTAGGCGAAGGAAAACTACCGATATCCCATATTTGAATTCTGTCGCGGTCATCGGTTTCCGCAATTTTTATATTATTGCCGCTGTTGAATATTAAATAATTATTGTCTAACCAGAAAACATCGTCGATCTTTTCTGAAAGCCGGGACAAAAATTGTTTTTCTCCGGCTTTTTTTGCCGGCTGTTCCGCCATATCTTTCAGATAAAAAATCCAAATTTCAGAATCAGAAAAAACCGTTGATTTCTTTTTGTCGGGCGAAATAATGTCGGTGGAGGTTGAGATTGAAGTAGGATATATCTTTTTTTCTTCCTCGGTTAAGATGCTTTTAAGATTTTTTTGCAGATCATATAGTTTTAAGGTCGCGCCGTTTTTATCGTTTTCTAAAAGAACTAATTTTTTCCCGTCAAGGGAAGGCCAAAAATTTTTAATATTTTTAGTTAAAATCGTAAAGCCAACCCTTCTCTGTATCAGGGTAATATTTTTTGCTTCAGTCACCTGTTTTTCCTTTACTTCCAGATTTTTTTCCCAAAGATAATATCCTTCTTTTTTTATCTTAATTTTGTATCCGCCCGGCAAAAGGTTTTCCAGCAAAGCAGAGCCGAAGAAAAAATCAGTTTTTTTAGCAAGCTTGTCGTTAATATAAATTTCCGCTTGTTTCGGCTCTATATGCAAAAAAATTCCGCCGGTTTGAGTAATTTTTCTTTTTTCTAAATCAAAGCGATATCCCTGGGAGTAGAGAATAATCGCCGGCGTAGATAATATAAAAATAAAAAAAAGAGAGAAAAATAAAATTGTTCTTGTTCGTTTCCGCATATCTCCTTTATCGTATCTGATTGACAGCCTTTAATCAATTAGATAAAATGTCATAGGTGACACCTATGACATTTTTTACTCTATGAAACAACCTAAATTTGTTAACGGTGAAATTTATCATATTTTGAATCGCGGCGTTGAAAAAAGAAATATTTTTCAACAGATTTCGGATTATTTCCGTTTTATTTTTTGCCTTTTTGAATGCAATGACAAAAATTTTGTAATAATGCGAGATAGGATAGGGGCCCGTAGAAAG
>JBBTTI010000040.1:0-42512 GCA_038078735.1 Patescibacteria group bacterium
AAGCTTAGGAGATGAAGTTGAAGTTGCTACCTTGGAAGGCTCCAAGATTTTATTAAAAATTCCCGAGGGCATGGAATCGGGAAGGATCCTTCGGATTTCCGACAAAGGTATTCCTCATTTTTCAGGTTATGGAAGGGGAAATATGTATGTTGAATTAGTTATCAAGACGCCAAAAAAATTAACCAAAAAACAGAAAGAATTACTGGAGCGGTTGAAAGAAGAGGGGATATAAAATTTGCCCCCATAGCTTTACTCGCCATAGGCGGGTCAATGGCGAGGCAATTCTCCGCCAAAGGCGGATAAACCTTTTAAGTTTATATCGCGGTCCATTCGATTTAATGTATTACGAAAAAGTAGAAAATAGCAGGATAGCTCGAGAACGAGAAAAATATTTAAAAAGTGGAATAGGCAGAGAATTTTTGAAGAACTTTATACAAAATTAAAAATATCAACATGGGCCCGTAGCTCAACTGGTAGAGCAATTCCCTTTTAAGGAAGAGGTTCCGGGTTCGATTCCCGGCAGGCCCACTATAAGTTTATGTTAGACGCTAAGCGTCTAACATCCCAATTCTCCGCCAAAGGCGGATAAACCTTTTAAGGAAGAGGTTCCGGGTTCCCTGCCTGCCGGCAGGCAGGGATTCCCGGCAGGCCCACAGTGGAAAACTTTCTTGACAGAGTGTTGAGTAAACAATTATAATAAACTAACATGAACAAAAAAACACTCGTCATAATAATCGCAATCGTCTCAATAATAACCTTAAGCGTCGGAGGTTATTTTTATTGGCATAAAAAAAATATTTCAAAGAAGACCGAAACCGCATCGCCGGCGGAAAAAATAATTGATAACGCTGTAAAGGGTGTTTTGCCTTCTTTGGGAACAAGTCCGCTTGAAAATAAGCCTGATATTAATCCGGCCGATAAAGCCAACCCGTATAAAAATATTAAAACTAATCCTTTTTAGTATGAAGATGAAATATTTTATCAGTTTCGTTATTTCGATTATTGCCGTAGCCGGTTTTATTAATTTAGTGAAAGCCAATGATATTCAATATCCGGTAAACGAATTGGGTGGCTGTAAGAGCCAGGCGGATTGTAAATCTTATTGCGACAAGCCGAAAAATACGAAAGCTTGTTTAAATTTTGCTGAAAAAAATAATTTGATGTCGGAAGAAGATATCCAGTTGGCCAAAAATTTTATAGCAGCGGGGAGTAAGGGTCCGGGTGGCTGTGCTGGTAAAGATAGTTGCGAACAATATTGCAACGACATAAGCCACATAGACGAATGTATTTCGTTTGCCGAGAAAAATGATTTAATGCCACCTAAGGAATTAGAAGAAGCGAAAAAAGTTCAAGCAGCTATAACTAGAGGAGTTAAACCGCCGCCTTGCGGCAATAAAAAAGCCTGTGACGTTTATTGTGGAGAAACAGATCATATGGAGGAATGCATCAATTTCGGTAAAGAGGCTGGTTTTATCCAAGGCAAAGAATTGGAAGATGTCGAGAAAATGCTACAAGCGGTTAAGAGGGGAGTCAAGCCGCCACCTTGTAACGGGAAAGAAGCGTGCGACGAGTATTGCAATAACTCCGACAATATGGAAGTTTGTATTAATTTTGCCATGGAAGCGGGATTTATGAACGATCAAGAAAAAGCTGATTCTCAAAAAATGTTGGCGGCAGTCAAAAAGGGCGTGAAGCCGCCGAACTGCAGAGGCAAAGAAGATTGCGATGTTTATTGCGGACAAGACGATCATTTTGAAGAGTGCACTAATTTTGCCATAGCCGCTGGCTTCGTATCAGAGGAAGACGCTGAAATGATCCGCAAAACAGGCGGCAAGGGGCCGGGCGGTTGTAAGGGTAAAGATGAGTGTGAAGCGTTTTGCAATAATCCTGATAATCAAGAAACTTGTTTTAATTTCG
This sequence comes from Patescibacteria group bacterium, assembly GCA_038078735.1. GTDB lineage: Bacteria > Patescibacteriota > Minisyncoccia > Minisyncoccales > CAZWNE01 > JBBTTI01. The sequence continues at coordinate 1,918 of JBBTTI010000040.1, forward strand.
GCAGAGATAACGGACTGATACCGGAAGAAGATCTGAAAAAAATGGAAGAAGGTAAACAACAAATGATGGATGCTTTGAACCAGGCGCCGCCGGAAGTGATCGACTGTATTGGTTCTCGGGTGGGACTAGATTTGGTTGAGAAACTGCGAAATGGCACGGGCATGCCATCGCGAGAAATCGGTGACACTATGCAGGCCTGTTTTCAGGAAATGAATAATGGTCCGGGAATGGGCCCAAGCAGTGACACTATTCCAGAACCTTGGCAAGAAGGACAGCCCAAAGGAGACGAAATAATGCCGCCCAAACAAACTGGTCCCGGCGGTTGCCAGTCTGAAGAGGAATGCCAATCTTATTGTGCAGCTAATCCTCAAGAGTGCGGCGCGCCAGCCGAAGGGCAATTTCAACAAGCGCCGCCAGAAGGACAAATGCCTCCGACCGAACAGTTTAATCCTCCACCAACAACCGAACAATCTCCGCCCCAATCGTTCTTGGATAAAGCCAAAGATTGGTTGGCTGGCGCTGGTTTTTTGATCAAAAAATAATTTAAGATAAGCTGTCTTTAAAATCCGTCCCTTGCTCAGGGGCGGTTTTGTTTTTTAATAAATCTGCTAAAATAAATATAGAGAGATAAATACGGAGAACCGTTCTCCGTTAATTTTTATCAATTATGCCAATTAAGCGACCACAATTAGTTAATAACGAAATTTACCATATTGTAATCAGGGGAGCAGGAGATTCATTAATTTTTAAAAATGAAGACGATCGTTATCGTGCGATTTTTTCTCTTTATGAATTTAATACTAAGGGTTCAATAGAAATTAGAGAGCAGAGAAAAAAGCGTAAAATAATTAAAGCCTCCGGAGAACCGTTCTCCGATAATCGCAAACTATTAGTGGAAATTTGGGCTTTTTGGTTTATGTCAAATCACATCCATTTACTTTTAAAGCAGAAAAAAGATGGGGGGATCTCAGAATTTGTAAAAAAATTTGGCGCAGGTTATGTTGGTTATTTTAATAAAAAACACAATAGAAAAGGTCCTCTTTTTGCAAAATTTAGAGCAGTTCACATTAAAGATGATAAGCAGTTAATAACAGTCTTTGTTTATATTCATACTAATGGCATATCTTTAATAGAATCTAAATGGAAAGAGAGGGGGATTAGCAACCCCAAAAAAGTAATTGAATTTTTAGAAAATTATAAATGGTCAAGCTTCCAAGATTATATAGGAAAAAAGAATTTTCCTTCGGTAACCAGTAGGGAGTTTTTATTGAACATAATGGGCGGCGAAAAGGGTTGTAAGGAAATTATTGATGATTTTGTAAGATATAAAAAAACTTTTAAGGGTTTCGATGAGGTTATTTTAGAATAACCGAGAACATCGGAGAACCGTTCTCCGTATTTTGTTGACAAAATAAGTTTATTTGTTAATCTCAAATTAGCTCTTCAAAAGAGCGTAAGGAGGAAATATGTTAGCTTGGCAGGGTTATAGTGATGGCTCGGGAGACTATTACATTAAAACAACGACGGAAAAGTGCAATGCCTGTGGTGAGTGTGTCAAGGTATGTCCGGCGAAGGTTTTTGAAGTTATCGAGAATGATTATGGTGATAGTGTCGCCCTAGTCAAGGATGACAAAAAGAAAAATATCAAATATCTTTGCAGCGGACAGTGCAAGCCAAACGCTAATAGACCGCCATTACCGTGTGTAGTGGTCTGTAAGCCGGGGGCCATAGAACATACTTGGTGAACTGGCAATTATGTCTCGGGCCGATCTTGTGTCGGCCCGCTTTTTTTGGTATAAATACTATATGTTTAAATCTGCGAGAAAAAGTATTTTTTTATTTTCCAGTTTAGTTTTAATTGCCGTTATATTCGCGGGAGGTTATTTTTTCGGCCAATCCAGCGTTAAGCCGGAGATTATTTTTGGCGTTCAAAATCCGGAATTAGGCCAGCCGGCAGGCGCTGATTTTTCAATTTTTTGGGACGCTTGGTCAAAATTACAGGCAAAATTCGTTAATAACGATAAGATGGATTTTCAAAAAATGATTTATGGCGCTGTCTCGGGTATGGTAAAGTCTTTAGACGATCCTTATACGGTATTTTTTCCGCCGACAGAAAATAAAAAATTTCAAGATGAAATTAAAGGCTCTTTTGAAGGAGTGGGTATGGAGGTAGGAATTAAAAAAAATCAACTGCAGGTTGTTTCACCGATAGAGGGAAGCCCGGCTCAAAAAGCCGGATTAAGAGCCGGAGATAAAATTTTATTAATAAACAGCACTTCTACATCCGACATGTCTTTGGAAGAAGCGGTTAATTTAATAAGAGGACCGAAGGGAACACGGGTAGCTTTGACGGTTATACGGCAGGGCTGGGATAAATCTAAAGAAATTAAAATTACCAGAGATGTTATCCAAGTCCCTTCTTTGAAATTGGAGTTTAAAGATGACGGCAAAATTGCTTATATCAAGCTTTCTCAATTTTCCGCTAAAGCGGGTAATGAGTTTGCCCAAGCGGCGGTGCAAATTTTAAACAGCCAAGCGGAAAAAATTATTTTAGATTTAAGAAATAACCCCGGGGGATATTTGGAAATTTCCCAAGATATCGCCGGCTGGTTTCTGTCTCCGGGTCAGATTGTAACAATTGAAGATTTCGCCGGCAAACAGGAGCAAAAAATTTACAAAGCTCAAGGCAATTATTGGCTGGAAAAATATCCTTTAGTAATTTTAATCAATCAAGGATCAGCTTCAGCATCCGAAATTTTAGCCGGCGCCCTAAGAGATGATAGGGGAATAAAATTAATTGGAGAAAAATCTTTTGGCAAAGGCTCGGTGCAGGAATTGGAAGAGTTAAAGGGCAGTTCTTCTTTAAAAATTACTGTAGCCCATTGGTTGACCCCGAAAGGCCAGCTTATTTCCGAAATCGGATTGGAGCCGGATATTAAAATAGAAATAACGGAAAAAGATTATGAAAACGAAAAAGATCCCCAATTAGATAAAGCCCTTGAAATAATTAAAGAAATAAAATAGAATAAGCAGTATGAAAGTTATCTTGCTTAAGGATGTGGAAAAAATTGGAAAGAAGCATGAGATTAAAGAAGTGGCTCAAGGATTCGCCAGGAATTTTTTAATTCCCAATAGCCTTGCTAAAATTGCCACCAAAGAAGCTTTAATTTGGTTAGAAACTCAAAAAGAAATTGAAGCGAAAAAAGCAGAGGGTGAATTAAAAATATTCCAAGATAAAGCTACGGCTTTGGACGGCCAAGAAATAACCATGATTGCCAAGGCGGGAGACGAGGGTCAAATGTTTGAGTCAATCAATGCCGTAAAAATTGCCGAAAAATTAAAGGAGGCTGGTTTTGAAATTAAAAAAAGCCAGATTGTTTTAGAGGAGCCAATTAAAATATTTGGCGAGTTTCCGGTAAAAATTAAACTTGAACATAATTTAGAAGCGGAGATAAAAGTCATAATTACCGAAGATAAGCTATAGCATGGCTAGATATATTTTTGTGGCTGGCGGGGTGATGTCCGGGATTGGTAAAGGGGTGACAACAGCTTCAATCGGAAAAATTCTGCAAAGCAAAGGGTTCAAAGTAACCGCCGTTAAAATCGATCCTTATGTTAATATGGACGCCGGGACGATGAATCCGATAGAACACGGCGAGGTTTTTGTGACTGACGACGGGACCGAATGCGACCAAGATGTAGGGAATTACGAAAGATTTTTGGGAGAAAATTTAACTACAGATAACTATATTACCACCGGACGAATTTACGATACGGTTATTCGCAAAGAAAGAAATTTGGAATACGGCGGGAAATGCGTTGAAGTTGTGCCGGATATTCCGAACGAGGTAATTTTTCGCATTAAAAAAGCGGCTAAAATTTCAAGGGCCGATTTTGTTTTAATTGAAATCGGCGGAACGGTGGGGGAGTATCAGAATCTTTTATTTTTGGAAGCGGCCAGAATGATGCGCCTGCAAGAACCTCAAAATATTCTTTTTGTTTTAATCAGTTATTTGCCGGTGCCGGAAATGATCGGGGAAATGAAAACTAAACCTACTCAGACGGCCGTGCGGCTTTTAAACGAAGCGGGCATCCAACCGGATATAATAGTGGCCAGATCAAGGATTCCGGCAGATAATATTCGAAAAAGAAAAATTTCTACTTTTTGCAATGTTCACGAAGAAGATGTTATTTCTGCGCCGGACGTTGAGTCAATATACGATATTCCGATTAATTTTGAAAAAGATAATTTAGGAAAAATAATTTTAAAAAAATTTAATTTGCGGCCGAGAAAGAAAAATCTTAATGATTGGCGAAGATTAGCAGAGATAATAAAAAATACAAAAAAGAAAGTTAAAATCGGCATCGTCGGTAAATATTTTGAAACAGGCAGTTTTACTTTAGCTGATTCTTATATTTCAGTTATTGAAGCGGTAAAACACGCTGCCTTTTTCCATAAAGTAAGGCCGGAATTAACCTGGTTATCTTCGGAAATTTATGAAAAAACTCCGGCAAAATTAAAGGAACTTAAAAGTTTTGACGGTATTATCGTCCCCGGAGGGTTCGGAAGCAGGGGAGTGGAGGGAAAAATAAAAACCATTGAATATTGCCGGAAAAATAAAATTCCTTATCTGGGTTTATGCTATGGTATGCAACTGGCGGTAGTGGAATTTGCCAGGAATATTTGTCAGATGAAGGATGCTAATACTACAGAAATTATTAAACATTCTAAGTATCCGGTGATTGATGTTATGCCGGAGCAAAAAATTCTTTTACAGGAAAAAAGATACGGGGCAACTATGCGATTAGGCGCTTATCCTTGTTCGCTTCGAAAAGGCACAAAAGCTTATCTGGCTTATTCCAAAGCTAATTGGGGCAAGAAAAATAAAAAGGAAGAGATTTTAATCACTGAACGTCATCGCCACCGTTATGAGCTTAATAATGAGTTTAGAAAAGACTTAGAAGCTAAAGGATTAGTAATGTCCGGGATAAATCCGGAAAGGGATTTAGTGGAGATAATTGAGCTTAAAAACCATCCTTTTTTCATTGCTTCTCAATTTCACCCCGAACTAAAATCCAGGCCATTAGACCCGCACCCTTTATTTAGAGAATTTATTAAAGCGTGTCTTTAGTCACTTCGACAATTTTTGAAATTCGCTGAGACCCGTCATACTTTTTTATTTTTTTTGTAGTAAAGCGGACAGTGCCTGCTTCCAAAGCAAAAAGAGTGTCGTCGCCTCCTCGACCGACATTTTTTCCCGCTCTGAACTTAGTTCCCCGTTGGCGAATCAAAATTTGGCCAGCTTTAGTTTTCTGACCGTGAGAAAGTTTTATTCCTAAATATTTTGGCTGAGAGTCCCTGCCTAAGCTAGATGACGCAGCCGATTTACTTTTTGCCATGGGTTTATGTTAGCAAAAATAAAAAATATAGTCAATTTATGCCTGTAGCAATTATTGGGGCCGGAATAGCCGGGTTATATCTGGCTTGGAAATTATCTGAAAAGGGAGAGGTTGTGACGGTTTTTGAGAAAAGAGAAAAAATCGGCAAAGAGGTTTGTTCAGGCCTTTTTTCTGATAGAATTTTAAAATTTATTCCCCAGAGTAAAAGTTTAATCCAAAATCAAATTGACTATACCTTAATCCATTTTCCTAAAAAAACACTAAAAATAAAATTTTCCCGGCCATTTTTTGTTATGAATCACGCGGAGCTGGATAATTTAACGGCGGAACTAGCAAAAGCGGCCGGCGCCAAAATTGTTTTAAACCGAAATGCGTTGATGTCAGACATGTCTGACATCATTATCGGTTGCGACGGAGCTATATCTGAAACAAGAAAGAGCTTAGGATTAAAAGATCCCGAATTTTATTTAGGCATTCAAGGGACAGAAAAAAAACAAAATTTATCAAACTATGTAGAAACATGGCCAACTAAAAATGGTTTTATTTGGAAAATTCCACGAGGAAGCGTTACGGAATGGGGGATAATGGAAAAACCGGAAATAGCGAAAAATATCTTCAATAATTTTTTGAATAAAAATAATCTTAAGATAGAAGACATAAAATCGGCTTTAATTCCGCAGGGTTTAATTATCCCTAAAAATCCAACAATTACTCTTTGTGGTGATGCGGCCGGATTAACTAAACCTTGGTCAGGCGGAGGCGTAATCTGGGGCTTGACCGCCGCCAGCTTGCTCTTGAAAAAATTCCCAAATTTTATAAGATATCAAAAGGAGGTAAAATCCTTATTTTTACCTAAAATTATCCTTTCAAAATTGGCTAAAAAGCTGATTTATTTTTTAGGATTTAATCTCCCTTGGTTATTACCCGAAAATTATAAAATTGAAAGCGATTTTTTATTTTAAATTATGTTTGATTACCATAAAAATATTGACAAAGAGCTAAAGAAATTTTTTGACAGAAAAATCAAGGAAACAAAAGATAAGTTAGCTAGAGAAACTTTAAAATTATTAAAAGAATTTTCTTTAAGACCGGGCAAACGAGGCCGAACGATTCTGGTTAATTGCGGTTATTTTTTAGCCGGGGGCAAAGATAAAAAAGAGATTTTGCAAACATCAATTTTTATTGAATTAATCCATAACTATTTGCTTATCCATGATGATATTATTGATCGAGACAAATTAAGGCGGGGGAAGCCCACTGTGCATCAATATTATGGCGGAAACCACTTTGGAGAATCAATGGCCATCTGTGTTGGCGATTTAGTTAATGCGTTGGGTTATGAGATATTAACTAATTCTAAATTTCCGAATAATTGTAAAATTTCAGCCTTGGAAACACTTAATAGGACAATTATCAGAACCAGCCATGGTCAGATGCTGGATCTATGGTTAAGGAGCAGAGAAATAACCGAGAAAGATGTTTTTAATATTTATCAAAACAAAACCGCTTTTTACACTTTGGTGGCTCCCTTGCAAATTGGCGCAATATTAGCCGGAGCAAAACAAGCTTTTTTAAATAAAATAGAAAAGTTTGCCTTGCCTTTAGGTGTGGCTTTCCAGATTCAAGACGATTTGTCAGATATTAAAAAAGACACTAAAGAAAACCAGCCGACTCTTTTTAGGTTGAAGGGCTCTCTTGAATATTGTCAAAAAATAATGGAAAAATTAATTAAAAAAGCAAAGAGATGTTTGAATTCCGAAAAAGAATTCCCGCAAAAAGAAAAACAGTTTATTTTAGATTTAATTGACTCTGTTTTTAAGAAAATATGAAAAATATTCCTCAACATTTAGGTATAATTTTAGACGGCAATAGACGGTGGGCCAAGGAAAAAGGCCTGCCGACTTTAGTAGGCCATAGAAGAGGCCAGAAAGTTGTTGAGGACATAATAAAATTATGTGCCGAAAGAGGCATTAAAATTTTAACTCTTTTTGTCTTTTCTACGGAAAATTGGAAGCGATCTCAGAAAGAAGTGAAATATCTTATGAAATTATTAAGTTCTGCTTTAGATAAAAAAAATATCCAGAAATTTCATAAAGACGACTTAAAAATTAAAGTGATCGGAGAAACAGAAATGTTTTCAAGTGATTTAAAGAAAAAAATAGCCGAAGCGGAAGAATTAACTGAAAATAATAAATCAATGACAGTTAATATGGCTTTGAGCTATGGCGGCAGAGCAGAGCTGACCCATGCGATCAAAAATATTATTGAAAAGAAAATTCCGGCGGAAAAAATTACCGAAGAAGTGATTTCTGAAAACCTTTGGACTTCCGATGTTGACTTTATTATTCGCACCGGAAAAGCGCAAAGAATTTCTAATTTTTTAATTTGGCAGGCGGCTTATTCAGAACTTTATTTTTCCAATAAATATTGGCCTGATTTCACCGAACAAGATTTAGATGCGGCATTAGCCGACTATGCCTCGCGCCAACGTCGCTTCGGAAAATAAAAAAAAGAGGTTGTAATATTAGACATTGAATGCTTGATAAAAACTACGAGGTTGATTATGGAAATGTCATAGGTGTCACCTATGACATTTTTAGGTTTGTAGGATGTTAGGTACTCAGTGTCTAACATTCGCGCTCGTACATTTTTTAAGTTTTAAAAACAAAACCCTTATTAATAAAGGGTTTATGAGAGAGTGGTATATTCAGTGAAGTTTTTTTAGAGGAGTATTTTCTCCCTCTTTTGGAAAACTAATAATATAGTTGGACAATCATGTCCAACTTATAGTCTTCCCTTTTCCCTTCTTAAAAATCTTGTCAAGGGGTATGGGTAATGTGTACAAGACATATGGCGAGTTTTAAATTAGTCGCAGCAGACGCGCTGGCCGAAGTCGTATTTATCAATTACGAGGCCGTTTTTATCTTTTAGATAAAGAGTGTCAAATTCATTATTCCAAGGAAAAATTTCTTTATCCCGGCGATCAAGATAAATGTGCCATTCGCGGGAATAAAAATTTTGGTCTTTTTGATAGTTTAAAAAACAGCCGTTGTAATTTAAATTAGTATTCAAATAAGACATACAATTGTCATCTTTAAAAAGTTCATATTTAGCCAAGCCATCATAAGTCGGCGCCTTACAACTGCCTAAAGTATTTATATATTCTTTGCACCAATAATTAAGATAAGCGGGGAGTTTATCGCTTTGTGGCCGGGGGCAAGTTTGGGGCAGGGGAATGGTGAATTTGCGGGAGCTGGATAAATAACCCATACATTCATTTGGTCTAAAATTTTTATCTTTTTCCAAAAAAGGGCTTGGATCGCTGGAAATATAAATTCTGTCGCCTTGTTTAATAATAATATCCTCTTTTTCAAGTCCTTTGGATATCAAAAAACTGCCATTTTTGGTTTTTATTTCCCAGCCAGTTATATTTATTTTTTCATCTTTTTGGAGATTGTTTGTATATAAAGTGATGAGCGAGGGGGAAGATAAAGTTTGGATTCTTATACTGGAGATTTTCACTTCTGGTTTTGCAACCGAAACTGCAGGTTTTTTTTGCCCGCCTGCATCGCTATGCGAAGCATTGCGGGCAGGAACATTTTGCTTTGTTTTGGTTATTGGCTTTTTAGCGGTGGTTTTGGAAGATTGCGCTAGAGATGGTTTTACTTGGACTTTTTGTCTGATTTGGGCAATAGATGCCTCAAAAAAGTTTGCGCTGTCCGGCTGAGCTTGGCCGACAAGATAAAAAGCGCCAAAACTGATTAAAATAATAATAATTAAAATTTGTTGCATGCCTTAATTAAAGCATAAAGCAATCAAATTGTCAAGCTTGATTTTCTAATTTTAAAATGTTAAATATCAATAAGGAGGGCGAATATGAAAATAGAAAACGATCGCGAGAAGGATGGCGGTAATCTTAGAATTACCGATATAGAGGGCGATATGGGCGAATCAACTCGCTTAAATCTTCTTTTACAACCAGATGGGGATGTAATTGTATCAATCTATAAAATTAAAGATGGATTGAATATGCCCCCGGTGAGTATTTATTTTTTACCGAGAGAGTGGTATTGCCTATGAATATCTCTTAATCTTTTAGAAGTGACGTGGGTATAAATTTGAGTTGTAGCAATATTCCTGTGACCCAAAAATTCCTGGACATTCCTTATATCTACCCCCTGATTAAGTAGGTCCGTGGCAAAGCTATGGCGTAAAACATGGGGCGTTGTAGTGGCTGGAGAGCCCGAAATTAGGGCGTAGCGCTTCACAAGGGTCTCAATCGACCTTGGACTCAACCTTTGGCCAACTTGCTTCTTAGGGCCCTTATAGCTGATAAAAAGGGCTTTTTCCTTATCTTGCCTGGTTCCCAGGTACTTTTTAAGGGATTCTATAACCCTATCTGAGAAATAAACCGTTCTTATGTGGCTTCCTTTGCCAACTATACTTATTTCAAGGTCTTTGGTGGCGGGGGTTATCTTTATTTGGTCGCGATTAAGGCTGACAAGCTCGGCTATTCTCATACCGGTTGAAAAAAAAGATTCAAGTATGGCCCGGTCTCTAAGGCCGGCTACGGTTGAAGTTTTTGGAGCCAAAATAAGTTTTTCTATTTGTTCTAAGGTAAGAAATTTTATAGCCTTATCGCTTTTCTCGCGGATTAATTTAATTTTTTCGGCGGGTAAGGAAACGATATTTCTGTCGGCAAAATAATTTAAGAGGTTTCTAAGGGCTATAAGGTAGTAGTTTTGGGTGGATCTTTTTAATGGTTCTTTGGTGTTTTTATTAAAAGTTTGGGATAAAAAAACCCTATATTTCCAAATATGGTCTTCGGTGAGCTCGTGGGGGAGTAGGACATCAAAATGGTTATTTTCCAGCCATTTAGTAAATCTTTTTAGAAATCTTCCGTAAGTTTCCTGGCTTTTATTACTCAATCCTTTCTCAATATCTAAATATTCTAAAAAATCATTAATATGTTTTATTATTGTTTTTGTGTCGTTTTTCATATGAGTAAATACTTCGGTTAAGCTACATTATGCGAAGTATCCTATTTGTATAATAACAAGGCAAGAAGCCCTGTCAACCCCATTCCCCTATATTTAAATCGCTTCTCTTATTTTATCTTTGATAAATTCAACTAATTTATCTATCCAAGGAGTAACTAATCCTTTGTAATAATTAAAATCATCATGGAACAGGGCGGTGAAAGCCAATTTAAATCCATCCCAAGAAGGATGTTGAAAAAAGCCGGAGAATTGGCTTACTTGCACCTTTCCCATAAAAACCGGAACCAAGAGAAGTATTAAAAATAAAATAATAAGTCCTTTAATATTCATCGCCCTTTTATTTTAACAGATAATTATTAGTCAAGCAACTCAATCGCTTTTTTAATCCGTTCCAAGGTCTTTTCTCTGCCTAAAATGGCGGCTACGTCAAAGGGCCCGGCCGAAGCCTTTTGCCCCGTCAAAGCCGTCCTTAATGGCCAAAGCAGCTGTCCCCTATCTTTCCCTTTCTCGGCTTCCGGCATTAAAATGTCTTCCAGATTTTCTTTATTCCAATTATTATTTTCTATTTTCTCCAATATTTTTTTTGAATTTTCCAAGCTTTGTTCTATCTCTTTATCCGACATATCTTTCCATTTTAACAATCCCCTATCATATTCTATGTCGTTAAAAAAGAAACCGGCAAATTCTTTAATTTCTGAAAGTTTTTTCAATCGTTCCTGGTAAACCGAAACTATTTTTTGTAGATGTTTAACATCTACGCCTTCTTTTAGATAGGGCAAACAAAGTTCGGCTAATTTTTCAATAGGCAGTTGACGAATATAAAATCCGTTTAAATAATCCAATTTTTGAATATTAAAAATTGCTCCGCCCTTTTGCACTCTTTCCAAAGAAAAACTTTTAATTAAATCATCTAGAGAATAGATCTCTTTTTCACCTCCCGGGTTCCAACCCAGAAAAGCGATAAAATTAATTAGAGCCTCTGGTAGGTATCCTTTTTCTTGAAAATCTTTAATACCGACAGCTCCATCTCGCTTAGATAATTTTCCTCCATTTGGAGAGAGTATGACGGGTAGATGAATAAAATTAGGAAGAGCCCAGTCGAAAGATTTATAAAGAAGAATGTGTTTAGGTAAAGAAGAAATCCATTCTTCGCCCCTGATAACGTGGCTAATCTCCATCAAATGATCATCCACCACACTAGCCAAGTGATATGTCGGATATCCATCAGATTTTATAATTACAAAATCATCTAGAAAATTACTAAATTCGATTTCTCCTTTAAGGAGATCGTTGATTTTTATTTTTTCAGTTTTAGGAGCTTTGAACCTTATAATATGTTTTTTTCCTGCTTTTTTTAACTCAGAAACTTGTTCCAGCGTGAGATATCTGCATCTCCCGTCATAATTTGAATTACCTCTACCTTGCGCTATTTGGGTCTTCTTTAGCATATCTAATCTAGCTAAAGAACAGAAACAATAATAAGCTTTCCCCGATTCAACTAATTTTTCTGCATATTTATTATAGAGAGATAATCTTTCAGATTGAAAATAAGGGCCAAAATTACCACCAACATTGGGCCCCTCTTCCCAATTAATAGATAACCATTTCAGATTTTTAACGATATCGTCAGTAGAACCCTCAATAAATCTTTTCCTATCCGTATCTTCGATTCTTAAAATCAACTTACCCCCCATAGACTTGGCAAATAAATAATTAATTAGAGCTGTTCTTGCGCCTCCAATATGTAAAAATCCTGTTGGTGATGGGGCAAATCTGACTCTTATTTTTTTGTTTTTTACTATCTTCTCCATTATTTTATTAATATTTTAATTGTTATAAATATTAACGCAAGGATGCTTGTGTGGTGTCATTTACAGATGTTGTCCATAGGGGGCAAATTGGAATTAAATCCCTACTACACTTATCCGTTGGAACACCGTACTTAAAATGATTATAAGCTGCACACCCGCCATTACAAATAAACGCCCGAGAACAACGCTCACATTTTAGTGATACTTTATTGATTAAATTCAATTCATTGTTTTTGCCTTTATTAATAAAAAATCCTTTATCATTAATCAAGCCAAAATTTATGTCTTTATCTAAAAAAGCAGAACAAATGTAACATTTTCCATCGGGAAAAATTGCCAATCTCTCTAAATTTCTAGCAGTACACCCTTTGTAGCCTGATTTTTTCAATAAAGACAATTCATCTTTTTTAACAAAAGCTGGCGGATAGTATATCTTCAATTTGTTATTTATTTTTGAATTTAAAACATAATTCTTTAGATTACGTACAAACTTTAGCCACTCTTTATTGGAAAGTTGAAAATTGGAGTAATATCTACCATTGCCAGTAGGAGTAAAATAATGGAAAGACAGTAAATCTATTTGAAGATCGCTAGCTAGATTTATAATATTGGGAACATCTGCTACATTTTTTTTATTGATTGTGCAAATAATCCTTGTTTTAAAATTTCGCCCCCGAGCATCTTTTATGCTTTCAATTAAAGGGGAAAACGTATTTTTTCCTCTTAAAAATTCGTGTATTTCTCTAGATGATCCATCCAAACTGAATGATAATGAGTCTATATGTCCGGGTAAAATTTTATTCCAAGCGCTTTCAGATACTAAACCATTGGAGGTTAGCACAACTAAATAATTTTCCCTTTTGCATATCTTTAAAATTTTATCTAACTCTGGATGAAGGGTGGGTTCTCCGCCCAAAAGATAAACTTTATAATGACCATAAAGAACCCTCATTAATTTCAAAATTCTTTCAACATTTTCAGCAGGCATAATCTGTCCATTATGCAAACGTTTTCCCATATAACAATGCTTGCAACTTAATTGGCACTGGTTAGTTATATATAAAAATAAAAACGGTTCGTATGTTTTATTGATCTTATTCATAATATAAATTTAGTTTGAATTATCTAAAATCATGTATTAAAGTCTGGGGTTTTTTATCCCAAGAGTATGTAGTCCATAAAATACAAAGCGGAATAATATTCTTATCACAAGAATAAAAATTTTTATAAGCATTAATATACGAAAAAGCTGCACACTCTCCAGAGCATAAGTTATTTAAACCACATCCAGTAATACAATAATTCTTTGGATTATAATACAAATTTAATTCCGAATATTCTTTATTAAAAGAAAAATACCCATTTTTTATTTTGGCTCCATATATATCATAGTCCATAAATAAGGGACAAAAATATATTTTACCGTCGGGCAAAACGTGGGGTCTATCTAAAGTTCTTCCTGGGCATCCTGGATAGCCCCTTTCTATGTATTTTTCGATGTCATCTTTTTTGATAAAAGTTGGGGGATAATAAACAGCCATTCTACTTGTTGGAGGTGATTTTTCAATTGAATTGTAGAAATCTATCCACTCAAGCGGCGATAACGGTTTTAAAAAATTAACAGCATTTCCTGTTATTCCTAAGTTATGAAATGAGAGCGTGTGGACTCCTAAATTTTCCAAAAAATTAATCATTCCCAATGCATTTTTTGAATTTATATTGGAAACCGTACACATTACCCGAACTTGTAGCCCATTATTAATGCCCGTTTTGATATTATCTATAATTTTATTAAAAGATTTCTTAGGGACAGATCTGATTTTTTGAAATTCTTCTGGGATCCATGAATCTAGGCTTATATTCAAAGATGCGATTTTTTCCGCAGTTAAAATTTTAAAGATTTTTTTATCAAATAAACCATTGGTGCTTATTGTTATTGAATATTTTTTTTCAATTCCCGCATTTATTATTTCGTTTAATTGTGGATGCATAGTAGGCTCTCCTCCAATTAAATATAACTTATCGTGTCCGCCGGTCGTTTTGAAATAATCCAAGATAAACCTAGCGCTTGGAACAGACATTCTTTTTGCTCGATTCAATCTTTTGTTTCCCAAATAACAGTGCCTACATCTTAAATTGCAAGCTTCTGTAATATATAGAAATAAAAATCGCTCTTTGATATTTTTATATATTGGTTTCATTTTTGTTAATCTCTAAAAAACAATTAATATATGTTCCAAGGCATTGTTTATTTATCGCCTGTCTTTTTCTTGAATTACTCGGCAAATAAGCCTTTGGGCACAATCTACGAGACAAGGAATTACCAAACCATCTATTTAATCCTATCCCGACAGGAGTATCAAAGAATTTTTTTGTTTCACGATATATTCTTTGCATCCTTTCACTTCCTTTTATGTCTGACTCGCGAGGAAAAACTAATCGATTTTTTTCTTTTTGAATGCGTTCTGTATTGTTTTTCTTAAAATATTTTTTTGATCTTTGTATATATTTATTAAGTAATTTTTTATCTCCAGAAACTAATATTTTAGAATCCAAAAAAAATTTCATGGCAACATCTCCCTTTCGCCATATGGATAGAATACAATCGGTATGATAGCAAGCGGTTTCTAAAATTTCTGGGAATTCATTTAAAATATATTCCGTTTCTTGAAATAAATTATCTAGCGTGAGTTTGTCAAAAATTTCGCCTATATGTCCCGGCTCGAGTCCGTATTTTTTATGAAATTTTTCAAAGTATTTAGCATAAGTTATTTCCTTATCGTAATCTTGATTTTTTAAAAGTACAAATATATCAATATCGCTATTGCTTTTTTGAGTATTTTTTGCATAAGATCCCCCGATGAAGGTAAATAAAATATTATCACCGAAATGATTTTGTGTTGTTCGCGAAAGATCTTTTAAAATATTGCTCTTCATGTTGATTAAAAAATTCTATTGGTTTCTTTTATTTTAAGCATCCGTTAGCCGCAGCTATACCGGAAACCATTGCCTGCAAAACTCCTTGTGCCAACCCCGTAGCATCGCCAGCTACATATATGTTTTTAACTGATGTTTCCATACTCGGTTTCAAATAAAGCTTATCCCATGAATTTTCAAGTTCAAGCCCCATTACTAGCATATTGTCTAAAATTTTTTTTCTAGTGTAAACATTCTTAGGAAGCGATGATAAGGAATATAATCTTTGAAAGATATATTCAAATGTTTTGCACAAAAAATCATGTTCTTCTTTATTAAAAAACACTGATAGATCAGAATTTTTTATATAATTTATTGATGGTAAAAATCCCAAAGATGCTTTAATTTTGTCAATAGAGAGCATTGTTTTAGATTTATTTTTAAAATCTTTATATAATTGAAAAACTGGCCTCCCCCGATTTGGTAAATTTTTGTATGAAAATATAATTCTATTTATCCTATTTTTTATTTTATAATCTTCTTTGTTTAGTGATTCATTTTTTATAATTAATGCAAAATTTCCGGGGCAGCGGTTATTATTTTTTTCTACCACTACGTGACCATCAAGCAAGGTATATGCCCCATAGTTGATTGTTTTTATACGCCCCCCGCCAATTCCGCCGCAGAAACAGAAAGTCTTTATCTTATATTTACCATTTTTATGAAAAGATAATTTTAAATCTGGATGAATTTTTCCAGCTTCTTTAAATAATTCTTTTGGCCCTTCAAACCTAAGACCTAAAAAAGGATTACTTTGTGAATGATTTATTCCTAAATCATGTACTGTTTTTCCACACCACCTTAATCCATAGCGCCCTCCCGCAAAAATTATTTTATTTGCCAAGAGATTAATATTCATTTTATTATTAAGACAAAATATTTTAAAATTACTGCCTTCCTCTAATGGTTTGATAGAGACGACATTAGTATTTAAAAACAAATCTAAATTCTCTGTTTTTTTTAATTTTATATATGTTTTTTTTAAAAATAATTTTACGTCATCAGCATTTAACGTAGCTACGGGATAACATTTTATATCTTTGAAAGGTAAAAAATTTTTCTCAGGAAAAACAAATTTTTTAGTCGCCTCTTTTTTAATAAATTTATTCAAAGCAATATTCATGTATTCGTTCGCCATTTTTTTCCCAAGCAAATCAACTAAATGTTTACCTGCTGGAAATTTTGATAATTTAACAGAATCACCATAGTGCAACGATCCACCGTAGCCCGAAATAACATTACATGGATTGCAATTCATGCATTCTTTTCTGTGATCAATAAAGCAATGGCGTTTTTTATAATCATGCCCAGCATCAATCAAAGCGATTTTTAATTTTTTATTCTTTTCGCCGATAATTGTTGCGGTAGAGATTCCAGCAGGGCCGCACCCAATAATTAAAATATCATATACGGGTTTCTTCATTTTTTGGAATATGAACAATTCTATCTATTTCTGACGGCTTAGATTAAAAGAATTATTTATTTGGTTTATCTTTTTTTGAAAGTTATCATCAAGTATTGTTATAATTTTCGTTCTCGGACTGTTTTCCATAATAAGCATAGGCGGACAAGTAATGTCAACGATAAAAAGAGGATCTTTGTAACCGTAAATTTTATATTTTCCTCCAGCGGCCACAAAAATAGCGTCGACTTTATTTAAAAAAATATTTATTTGTTGAATATCTATTATTTCAATGTTTTTAATTTCCAGTATCCTCGCAAGCTCTTTTGATTTTTTCTTTTCAATATCAGCAATTACGATTGAATTTATTTTATCTTTAAGAGAATTGCAAGCTTTTGCGAATTCTTTTGATATCATACCCGCCCCAATAATCATAAAACTCTTCAAATTTTTATCGAAAGAATCGTTTATAATTTTCAATGCGATAGTGGCATAATTATCATTATTGTAAAAATTATTTGATTTGCGAAACAAGTCGGAATTTTTTAAAGCTAAGTAAAAAATATTTTTAAGATTTGATTTTTCTTCAAGGTGAGATTCAAAAGTATTTATAACTTGCTCCCTTATTTGAAGCTCTCCTGTTATTTCTGATAATTCTCCCGAACAAAGATGCGTTAAACGATCTATAATATCTTTTTCCTGAAGTAAAATTTTTAATTTATTTTTTAAGAAAACGTCATAGATTTTTCTTAATTTGTCGTCAGTGTTAACAAAGATATAAATTTCAAACCGCAGACAGGTAAAAATAACGACGATCTCGTCTGAATAAAAATCAACATCTTTTATGATTTTTTCAAAAAAACCGTTTTCAATATTTTCCCCAATATCCTTCTTGGAAAACATTACGTGATCAAAAATTCCGGCAATAAAACTCGATCTACTTTTATAAGAAGAGTTGTCGGTCATTATTTTATAATAACACTGTTAGACAAAAAATCAACTCTTATTATAGTTCTTTAATTTCCGAAAGTTTTTTTAGCCTTTCTTGGTATATGACCACGATTTTCTCAAGCGATCTTCTTCTCTGATGATAATTGGCGGATATAAAATCCGTTTAAATAATCCAATTTTTGAATATTAAAAATCGCTCCGCTTTTTTGTACTCTTTTCAAAGAAAAACTTTTGATCAGCTCATCTAAAGAATAAATTTCTTTTTCTCCGCCCGGATTCCAACCAAGAAAAGCGATAAAATTAATTAGAGCCTCTGGTAAGTAACCTTCTTTTTTAAAATCAGAAACAGCCGTTGCTCCGTCTCTTTTGGACATCTTGCTTCTATCCGGGGCTAAAATCATTGGAAAATGGCCGTATTCCGGCTGGGGAAATCCCAAAGCTCGCTGAAGCAGTATTTGTTTTGGAGTATTGGTAAAATGATCGTTTCCTCGGATAACATGGGAAATATTCATTTCAAAATCGTCTATCACGCCGGCTAAAGCGAACAGCGGCTGCCTTAAATTTTTAGCAATTACTATGTCCCCCACCAGCCCCATGTCAAATTCCGCTTCGCCTTTTATTGTGTCTTTAAATTTTATTTTTTCCGGTTCTATTTTAAATCTGATAACAGGCGATTTTTTTTCTTTTAATTTTTTTTCTACTTCCTCTTTTGACAAATTCCGGCAAGCGCCGACATATTTTGGCGCCTCTCCCCTGCTCTGTTGATCTTGCCTTTGGGCTTCCAGTTCCTCTTCTGAACAAAAACAATAATAGGCTTTATTCTCTTCTAAAAGTTTTTTAGTATACTTTTCATAAATTTCCAGCCGTTCGCTTTGGCGAAATGGACCTTCGTCCCAATTAATTCCCAGCCATTTTAAACTTTCTATAATATCTTTCTCGTATTCCGGTCGCGACCTTTCTTTATCCGTATCTTCTATTCTTAAGATAAATTTTCCGTTTTTATTTCTGGCGAAAAGAAAAGCAAAAAGCGCGGTCCGGGCAGATCCGATGTGCAAATTTCCCGTCGGCGACGGCGCAAACCTTGTGCGTATTTCCATATTTTCATTCTATAACATATCATTTAAATATCAAATTACTTTCCCGAGATCGGGTCTCGGGAAAGTAGTATTTTTTAGAAAATAAATAAGGCCTAGAGCTGCTTTTAGACAAACTCTAGGCCTTTTTTTATGGGCCAGTGAATGGTCCGGTATGTTCGTGCAACGGTCCAGGTAATATGTGCTTAAGGCTTCCATGAACTGCAAATGTTCTATAGTGGCGCTAAGCAGCTCGACTTCGCCTTCTTTTGGTTCCCGGCCGAGGATTTTTTTGATTTCTTCCCCAGAGGGTGCGAAAATTTTCTTCACCGCATCTTCCGGCCTCAGACCAAGCTGGACAAGGGCTTGCCTCATGGTTTCTATTCTTTCCTCGCTACTCTGCAACTTACCTCCTTTCCCCAGTATACTTTACTAAAAATCCGCGATAACCGACAAGCGTCGGTTTTAACCACGGAAAACTAATTCAATCATACACTTTATTTAAAAATTGTCAATGGCGCATTGGTAATAGTAATAACTACGCTATAGCAATGATATTACTACTAGAATAACTTTGTTGTCCCGAGATCGGGTCTCGGGACGATCAATAACTTAGAAACTAAGTTTCTCAACTTGGAAACTCAGTTTCAATGTTAAACATTGAATGTTTGATAAATTAAAATATTTCTAATTGAGCGATTTCTTCTAATTGTTTGCTGGTTAAAATTTGGCGCTCCTGCAAAGCTTTAATTATAATTGCCCACATTTTCTTTTCTCTTTTTTCTTGGTGATCCCTAACGGTTTTTTCAGTGAGAAGAATGTCTAGCTTTTTTAACATATTATCCTGGCTAGTTAAAGTTTTGTTTTTAAAATCTTCAAGCTCTGTTTTTGTAGCAAAAGTCTCTTGCATCCAAGGAAATAAAACCTCTCGGTTGTATGAAACAAGAACTTCTAGGGTTAATGGCTTTTGGCTTTTATTGTTTTTCATATTTTCGTCCTTATTATATCTTATTACAAAACTCTCTGTCAACTTGGAAACTCAGTTTCTATTTGAAAAGATATTCGGCAATGGTTTTGGCGGCTAATGGACGAGAAAATTCCTTCGCCGCTTTGGACATTTTTTCCAGTTCTTCGGGATGGGAAAAAAGAAATTTCAGTTTTTCCATAAAAAAATTCGGGGTAAAATTAGATTCTTCCAAAACAACAGCCGCTCCATTTTGACCATAGGAATAAGCGTTTTCCACTTGGTGATTTTGAGCGGCTTCGGGCAAAGGAATTAAAATTGAGGGCTTGCCTAAGGCGGCAATTTCAAAGATTGAGCCGGAGCCGGCCCGGGAAACGATTAAGTCGCAAACCGCGTAAGCCTGCTTTAATACTTCTTCTTTCAAAAAAGGAACAGGATGAAATGATTTCTCCAAATCAGCGCCGACTACCACCTTAACTTCAGCCTTAACTTGATCGGAGTTTTTTTCTCCGATCTGATGGATTATTTCAAATTTTTCTAAGAGCTGGGGCAAAATTTCCAAAATCTTATCATTAATTCTTTGGGCTCCCTGACTGCCCCCCAAAACAAAAATAATTGGTTTTTGAGTTCCTATTCCAAACAGTTGCCTTGCCTCTTCTTTCGTCCCCTCCAGAAGCTCTCTTCTAACAGGGTTTCCGGTTAGAATCATTTTCTTAGGAGAGAAAAATTGAGTTCGGGGGAAAGAAACAAAAACTTTTTTGGCAAAAATGGAAAGAAATTTATTAGCTAAACCGGGCTTTACATCCCCTTCATGCAAGAATATGGGAACCCATAAAAACCAACCGGCCAAAACCACGGGCAAAGATCCGTAGCCGCCTTTGGAGAGTATTAAATCCGGACCTAAAAATAAAACTTTCCAAAATGCCATAAAAATTCCCGCGGGAACCTTAACAAATAAATCCAACAGATTTTCCATAAAACTTTTAAAATTAAGATACCTTCGGATCTTTCCGGCTAAAATTGTTTTTATTTTTATTCCTTCTTGGGACAGTAAAATGGCGCCAAAATCATCTTTAGGCCCCATATAAAAAATCCCCAAATTTTTTTCAGGACGGATTCTCCTTATTTCCCTAGATAAAGCGACAAGAGGTAGAACGTGTCCGCCCGTGCCCCCGCCGGTAAATAATATTTTCAAGTGCGTTGCTTAGATATATTTAATAATATGCCGATGCTTGCCAATTCTATTGTCAAGGCTGAACCGCCATAGCTGATAAACGGCAGAGGTATGCCGGTTAATGGCAGAAGGCCGATCATTGCTCCGATGTTAATAAAAGCCTGCAAGACAATCCATGATGTAATTCCTATGGCCAATAATTGATAAAATGGATCTTTCGTTTTTTTGGCAATTTTAATTCCCTTCCATAAAAATATTAAAAAGAAAGAAATTAAAAATATGGCTCCGGCAAAACCCGCTTCTTTGGCAAAAATTACAAAGATTGAATCGGAAATCGGCTGGGGTAAAAGACCGAATTTTTCTTGGGCCAATCCTAATCCTCGCCCTAAAAGTCCGCCGGAACCCACGGCAATAACTGATTGGGTAATTTGATAGCCGGTTCCTTGCGGATCTGCCGTCGGATGTAAAAAAGTTGTCAACCGGCTAAAACGATAAACGGAAAATTTCATAAGAGCCGCTAATCCTCCAATGCCCGCTAAGACAACCAGAACGCTGTGCCAAATTGGCGTTCGAGCGGAAAAATATATCAAAATGGCCGTTAGAACAATTATTCCTAAAGTTCCGACATCCGGCTGAAATATTAAAAGCAAGCTAACCAATCCTACGATTATTAAAAAAGCCGGAAAAGATCGGCGGCTGCTAGTTAAAAAACTGGACAAATAAATAATAAAAGTTAATTTCAAAAATTCCGACGGTTGAAAGGAAATCGGCCCAATACCCAGCCAGCTATGAGACCCTCCGGCTGTTCTGCCGATTATCGGCAAGAAAACCATTGCCAGAAGAGCTAAATTCATTAAAAGAAGAAGCGGCGCTATTTTTTTTATTTTTTCTAGATTTATTTTAAAAAAGAAAAGAGCTAAAATTCCTCCGGGTATTAAGCCAAACAGCGCTTGATGAATCAAATAATAATAAGGATGACCGAATCTATCTTGGGAAAAGGAAGCGGAACTGCTGGCTAAAATTAAAACTCCCATAAGAACCAGAATAGCAAATATCGCCAATAAAAAATAATCTAATGATCTCTTTGCCATTTGGTTTTAGCAAATTGTCTTACGTATTTTTTAAATAAATCGCCCTTCTCTATATAATCGCGGAAGATGCTGTAACTGGCAGAGGCGCAGGATAATAAGCAAATTTTCCCCTTTTCAGTATTGCGGTAAGCTAAGCTTACCGCATCGGGCATATTGTTAACGAAAAATGGTTCGACGCGGCTCACCACAAGATGTTTTTGTCGAAGGATTTCCTGCCAAATTTTTTCCCCAGTAGTCGGAAATAAGATTATATTTTTAATTTTACTCTTTAGAACCGCTTTTGCCAAATTTTTAAAATCAATTCCCCTATCATATCCGCCAAGCATGATCGTTTGGACATTATCGCCTAGTTGATTTATGGCCGCTATAGTCGCTTCCGGTATGGTGGCTATAGCATCGTCATAAAAAGTAATTCCTTTAAAAGTTCCGACTAATTCTAAGCGGTGCGGCAAGGGTTTAAAATTCTTGATCGCTTTTTCTATTTTTTCATTTGAGATTTTAAACAACTCCCCCACTGCTCTCGCGGCATTTCTGTCTAACTCATAATATTCCCCTTTTATAGGAATGATTTTTGCTCTTGATTTACTGGCAATTTGGCTAACTAATTTATTAGTAGAATTATAAACTAGAAAATCCCCCCTTTTTTGGTGAAGCGCTATATTGGCCTTGGCATTTATATATTCTTTGAAATTTCGGTAATAATCCATGTGTTCAGGATAAATATTTAATAGTACGGCAATGTGCGGGGATTTTTTAAGATTAGTCAGCTGAAAACTGGATAATTCATAGACATAGACGTCTTTTGGCGTAGCGGAAAACAGCAGGTTTAAAACCGGCTTGCCTATATTCCCAACCAGATGGGCTTTTAACCCCCCAATTTTTAAAATATCATAAATTAAAGAGGTGGTGGTGCTTTTGCCCTTAGTCCCCGTAATTCCGACAATTTGTCCCAGACAATTATCAAAAAAAATCTCCGTCTGCGTCGTAATTTTCCCGACATCGGGTCTCGGGATTTTTTTAAACGGGATGCCGGGCGATTTAATGATTACGTCGTAATCCCCTATCTTATCAAGATAATCTTTGCCAAATTTCTGGTCGGCAATGCCAATCTTTTTTTTGGGAAATAATTTTTTCAAAAACAAAAGAGTGTCTCTCCCCTCTTTGCCAAATCCCAATATCAATATTTTTTTATCTTTTAATTCGTTTAATTTCATTATATTTAAAAATACCACAAATTTAATCTTTTTTAAATAAAAAATCGGGCGGAGAGACATAATCTCTTCGCCCTTCTATGGTATTGAACTATTTTTTCCTCGCCCTCCCTTTAATTTAAGGGAGACAAAATGTTGAAAATTTAATATCGGGAAATCTTTCTTGAAGTTCTTTCGTCCTCTGATTTAATGTCGGGAGCATAATACCATTTCTCACTTTCTGGGTTGCGTATCCCGCATCAAATTTAAGATCTTGCGTATGTTCCTCCTCGTAATAAATTTCTCTTCCCCATGGCGTTTCAGCGCTGAAATAGATAATGAAGGGAAATTTGCTGGTAGTATAAGGAAGAAACCGGTGGTTCGGAAGAAAATGTATGTATATAAGTGTTTTAACTTCAATTAAGGGACATCTTTTTTTTCTAACAACCTGGATAAATTTTTCGATAGACCGTAGTTTTTTGTCCGGACCGAACTGAGAAAAATATTCCCTCAACAACCAAAGAACTAATTTTTTCATTTTGAGCCCCCCTTCTTTTATATAATTTATATATCTTTACTTCAGTCTTGTCAAGAGGTAGGGGGTTTCGCCTGATTTTTGGGATTTTTCCTTGCACAATTTAAAGGCTCGTTGGCTTTCTGCGAAGGTGCCGACACATTCAAAGGGTTTGTTTTTTGTTTTTCCCAGCAATCAAGAAATGTCATAGGTGTCACCTATGACATTTCGACCTATGACATTTCGATAAATTTTACTTTTCTAATAATTAACCTCTCAAGTTGATTATCGTATTGAATAGTAATAACTATGCTATAGCAATGATATTACTGCTGTAATAATCATAGATCAAAAAAATAGGCAGAGAGTTGGTGGCTCTCTGCCTTAGTTGTTTTGGGTTGTCTCCGCAGGAGATTGGCTTTCACCTATTTCTCCTTTAGGCGGTGGCTTACGTGCCGTGGCTTACGTGCCGTAAGAGTTGCTTCTATATTAACCGCTGTTTTGCAGTCGCTAGCTGGTCCCGAAGATTCTCAATTTGCCGGTTCCTTCTGGATATTTTCTCCAAAGCTGCTTCATACTTTTCAGTGAGCCATTTTGGACTACATATCCAAAGGCCGTCTTCTATTTCCACCTCGAAGTCATCGGGAGAATTTTCCATACTCTCTTTATATGGAACCACGAGACTCTTCTTTATTTTCCCCCATTCTCCTCTTGCTCCATTGATACATACCACCGATCTATCATCAAGGCGGAAACTGTCAATACCGGGACCATGAGTGGGAAATCCACAGATATCATCCTTGCCTTGGGGCAGAACGGGAAGAGGATAAACGATCTCAGGAATCCCTCTTCCGGAATCGTTCCAGTAATACCTTGCCATGTAAATATTCACTTTTTTGTCCTTTTGCCACCAAACAGAGAAAACCCAACTATTTTAAGAATAGCATGTTATTTTAGTTTTGTCAATAAATATGGAATTTTGCCGGATTTTTGGGATTTCTTTTTGCATAATTTAAAAGCTTCTCGGCTTTCTGCGAAAGTGCCGACACATTCAAAGGGTTTAGCTATCCCCTGCCCCAGCAAACCTCTCAAGGTGGGCAAAAGTTTTTTATTCTCAAAAATATCTTGGCCAAAAATTTTCAAAAGCCGATCTTCTTTTAAATAAGGATATAGGGTCATATAAACAAATAAGCATTTTGGACAATTGCAACACCAGCGCGTCTTATTGAAAGCTCCGACCCTCATTCCCGCATTGCAACTGGAAAAAACTGGAAAATATTTAGGATATTTTGTCAGGATTTTTGAAATTTCCAGCTCGCTATATTTTCTGGTAAAACTAAAATATCTTAGGTCTTTAACTAAATATTTTTTGCAATAATTTTGAAAAAGTTTTTCAAATTCAGAGCTTTTCGCCCACTGGTGATTGATAATTTTACCCAGATATTTTACATTGCCCTCATCAGCGCTTTTTTCATTTGAAAAAGCGATGTTTTTATAATTAAAAATTACTGCGCAAAGCACTGATATAAAAGACAATAAGCCGG
This sequence comes from Patescibacteria group bacterium, assembly GCA_038078735.1. Classification (GTDB taxonomy): domain Bacteria; phylum Patescibacteriota; class Minisyncoccia; order Minisyncoccales; family CAZWNE01; genus JBBTTI01. The sequence continues at coordinate 27,008 of JBBTTI010000040.1, forward strand.
TAAATGGCGTATGGCCGTTTAGATACCCCTCTTTATTCAATTCCAGCAATTTTTTATCAATTATCCTTCTGACGATGATTTGTTTTTTAATACCCGAGGCTTTTACTACCTTTTGAATTTTTTCTATCGGATTTACGGTAAATAAAATAATGTCTTTTTTCAGTTTTTTAAGCCCTTCCAGGGTAATGATAGAGTCTCTGCCTCCGGCAAAGGGCACAAGATAACGGTCTGACAGCTTGAGGTCGGACCTCCGCCAAATCGGACGGAGGTCCGACCTCCTAAAATTCACGATCGTCAGAAAATCCTTTTTCCGCCAGTCGATTTTGTTCTCATAAAAAAATTGGCTCATGCCGTTTATTATTAAATTTTTCCACCAGTTAATTTGCTCTTTATTCAGATAGCCTGCTTGGATTTCAATTATCGGCGAGCAAGTCGCTTTCCAATAACTAATCATTTCAATCAGGCCAATATGAAAAATTAAATTTTCGATTTTTTTGAAATCCGATTTCCGCAAATCAATCGTAATTTTTGGTTTAAAATAAATGTCTGGCTCAATCCTAAAAGAGAAGAAAATCTCTAAATTTCCCTTCTTAACTTCGTAAGAATATTTTTCGTAAATAAACATAATTTATTAGCCGAGCAACTTAATCGCGACACCTAATACGGCTAAGACTACGCCGATGATCCAAAAACGCATCGTTATTTGTTCGGGACGCCAACCTTTAGCTTCAAAATGATGATGAATTGGCGTTGATAGCCAGATTTTTTTATGCCGGAATTTTTTAGATAATAATTGGATAATTACTGAACCTGTTTCCAGTATCAGCACTCCTCCGATAATCGGCAGAACTGCCACGGAATCGGTTAAAAAAGCGACAACAGCCATGGTTGATGTCAGCCCTAAAATGCCGGTTTCCGTCATATAAAATTTAGCCGGCGGGATGTTAAACCACAAAAAAGAAAATAAAGCGCCTAAAATTGCGGCGCAAAAAATAGCTAAATCAATTTTACCTTGAGAAAAAGCAATAATTGAAAAAGCGGCAAAAATTGAAGCAAAGACCCCGCCGGAAAGCCCATCTAAGCCATCAACTACGCCCGATGACCAAGATGCCACCATTATCAGAACAAAAAGAGGAATCATTAAAATACCGATTGATAAATCAATGCCTTCGGGGAAATTAAATAACAAGGGAATATGCACGCTATCCCAGCCAAGTTGAAAATAAAACCAAAAACCGCCGATAAGGCCGATTGAAATAACAATCATCAGCCGGCGTAAAAAGCCGATGCCGCCGCCGATATATTTTCCCTTTCCATAGACAGTGAAAATATCGTCGATTAATCCGACGATAGATGCCACTACTAAAGTGAATAAAGGCAGCCACGTTTCGGGGCGAGTAAGAAAATTCAAATTACTAAACCACCAAGGTTGAGCCAGTTTTGACAAAATTAAAAATATAAAAATAACGGATAATACCGATAACCAAATCACTAATCCCCCGCCGCGAGGCACCGAAACCTCTCTTTCTTTGTGCAGAGAATAAAAAACAGTGGCTTCTTCGCCGGTGATCGTTTTTCCCCTGGCAATTTTTTTCCAAAATTTAATTTTATATAAAAATTTAACTAAAAATCTGCCTAAAAAGAAAGCAACGCCGGCCGTCAAGGCCGAAATCAGCAATAAACGAATAATATTAAAAGTAAAGATTGACATAATTTATCAACTTTTGAGCCTCTTGGATTCTGGCTTCCGCCGAAGGGGCGCCTAAAATTATATTTATAATTATATTTCCTTTTTCGTCAGAAAAAAGAAATATCAGACAGCCGCCGGCTTCATCAGTATAACCGGTCTTCCCGCCCAACATAGCTTGACTATCGGCTAAGATCAGGTCAGAAACTCCATTTTTTATGAGATACATTTTTTTTCTTGAAGTGATCTCAAAAATCAATGGATGATTTTTGAGAATATATTTAGTTAAAACAGCTAAATTTTCAGCTGTGGAATAATTAAAATTATTTTGGGCGTCTTCAAGGCCGGTAGAATTAAGAAAGTTAGTTTGAGTTAGCCCCAATTCATGGGCTTTTAAATTCATTTTATCTACAAAATTATTAACGCCCGTCAATTCAGACAAAGAATAAGCGGCATCGTTACTGGAATAAGAAAGCATTAATTCCAATAGTTTTTCAACCGTCAACCTCTCCCCTGCTTTCAAATTACCATAATCAGGAACATTTTCCTGCTCCGCCGCCGATTTAGAGGTGATAATCAGCCGTTTCAAATCATAATTTACATCTTCTAAAACAATTATAGCTGTCATTAATTTTGTCAAAGAAGCCAAGGGCATAATCTCTGAAGTATTTTTCCTGAATAAAATTTTTTCTCTGCCATTCGGATTAATTTTAATCGAAATTGCGGAATTTACTTCAAGCCTTAGCGGCGGTTTCTGTGGAATTTTTATTTCTACAATTTGTCCGAAGGGCTCGGAAATTTGAGCATAAAAAAAATTCTCCAGAGTATTTTGGGAAAAATTCACGCCTTGCCAAAAGGCCAAACTTAAAATAAATGTTATCAGAAAAAACTTAATATTTTTGGTCATCTCTTTATTTTCTTTTTCGGCTGCAAAAGCGACAATCTTTGATCAACTCTTTCCATATCTCTTGGGAATAAGCTGGCTTCCCGTACATTTTCCAATCCAAGAATTTGTTTTACAATTCTTTCTGCTCCAAAAGCAAACCCACCCTCCGGCGGCATTCCATATTTAAACGTTTGCAAATAAAATTCAAAATCTTCCGGCTTGTTCCCCCATTTTTTAATATTGGATACCAATTTTCCGTAATCATTAATTCTCTGACCTCCTGTTGTTATTTCTAGTCCGCGGCACAAAAGGTCAAAACTCAAAGTGTAATCTTCGTCTGCTGGATCGGTAAAGGTGTAAAAAGGCCGTTTTTTAGTCGGATAATGAGTTATAAAAATCAACTCAGAACCGTATTTTTCTTTAGCAAAATTACATATCTCTTTTTCATCTTCCGGCTCTAGATCTATCTCTTTTCTGTTGTCGCGTTTCGTTCTTTCAAAAATAATTTGTTGAGCTTCTCTCATTTTTATCCTTGGTATTTTATCGCTAATTTGCGGAATGCTGGTTTTAAATTTTATTTGCAGGTCGGAAAAAATATTTTTAATAATTATTTCGCAAGTATCCATTAAATCTTCCCATGAATTGATAAAACCCATTTCTGCGTCTAAACTGATGTATTCAGAAAGATGACGAGTGGTCATACTGGGTTCAGCCCTAAAAATATTCGTAACAGTGAATACCTTTTCAAAAGCGCCGACTAAAATTTGTTTATATAGTTGCGGGCTTTGAGCCAAGTAAGCGTTATAATCATAATAATTGATATGAAAGACCTCCGCTCCCCCTTCGGCGTTGGTTGGCGTAATAATGGGTGATTGAAATTCGTAAAATCCTAAATCTTCCAGCGTTTTTCTAAAACTTCTTATTATCTGTTCTTTAATTTTAAAAATATCGTTGATTTTTTCATTCCTCAAGGTTAAAGGCCGATAATCTAAAAGCGTCGGCAATGTTACCTTTAAATCTCTTAAGTCAAAGGGCAATGTTTCAGCTTTGGCTAAAATTTTTATATTCTCGGCGCTTAATTCCACTTTGCCGGTTTCAATTTCCGGATTTATCATTTTAGCCGGCCTTTCTTGGACAACCCCCTCAATTTCCAATACCCACTCTTCATTTATCTCTTTAACCAAATCCGGAACGCAAACAATTTGCAAAATTCCCGTTCTGTCCCGCAAATCCAAAAAAACTATTTTGCCGTGATCCCTTCGGGAATTCACCCAACCCGAAACCTTAACTTTTTGGCCGATATATTTAATTGTCTCACTAATTAAAATCCTCTCCATATATATCTTTTACCTTACTGGCAATTTAATATAAAATACACTCCCCTTCCCCCTACCTTTGCTTTCTGCCCAGATTTTACCATTATGCATTTCAATAAATTTTTTAGCAATATAAAGACCTAAACCTGCGCCTTCGGCTGAAAGTTTACGGCCAGCCGACCCCCGGGTGAAGCTTCTAAATACTTTAGATATTTCTTCTCTTGTCATCCCTTCGCCGGTATCAGACACGGCAATTTCTAATTTCAAATTTTCCCTGCCTGCCGGCAAGGCAGGAATTTCCAATTTTATAGTTATTCCGCCATTACTGGTGTATTTTATAGCATTATCAATTAAATTCAATATCACTTGTCTCATCTTGTCTCCATCAATTAAAATTTTAGGCAAGGCGGTTTTTGGTTTTTCAAATTTCAAATAAAGGCCCTTTTCTTTAACAATATTTTTCAGTTCATCAACCACGCTGGCAATTATATCTTCAACCGAAATATTTTCCATTTTAATTTCCATCCTTCCCGCTTCAATCCGGGAAATGCTCAATAAATCATTTACCAGTTTTATTAATCTTTCATTGGAAAGACCCATATTTGTAACTGCTTTGATAATACTTTCAGGAATTTCTCCGTAGGTCTTATCTAAAATCATTGAAATGTAGCCCTTAATCGCCGTTAACGGCGCTCTTAACTGGTGCGAAGCAATAGAAATAAACTCCGACTTGGCATTATCTAATTTTTTTAATTCAGCGTAAGCCCCTTTTAGTTCATCAGTTAGTTCCTCCATTTCCTGCCGCCTTCTTATCTCATTTATCACACTTTTAATCAGCAGGTAGCCGAAAATAATAAAAGCGAATAAAAGCGACCCTTTCCAAATATATTCAAACGACGATTGAGAGGTAAAAATATTAATAAAGAGCAGAATTATTATAATTCCAACGAGCAATTCCGTAAGAACAATTTTTATGTTAAATAATTTTTTTCTAACGATAGCATAGGCAATCATTCCTATATATATCGCCACAGACCAATTACCGGCTGGTGGGACAGGAATGTTATACCACAAAAAATAATTTGTTGAACCGCCCAGAAAAGCAATAAAAGTTCCCCAAAAGACATAGAGAATCTGGTCTTTGAGTATGCCGGTTGCTTTTTTGGAAGCAGAAAGAAGCAAATACCAACTATAAAACGTATATAAGAAAAATATTAAAAGGAATATATGAAAAACAATACCCGGTTCCGGCCAAAAAGGAAAAAAAAGTTTTGGAGAAGTACTCTTGATAAAATACGGTGTAAAAAAATTAAAAAAAAGGAAAATAAACGCAGAAATATAACCGAACCAAAGAAACGATTTTATCTTTTTAGTTAAATCTAATAATGAAGCTATAAAATGGAAATAAAAAATTGGCACAAAAACTGCTCCGGCCATAAGCATCCGGAGCCAAAAAAGAGCAGCATTTTGTTCAGGTGCTAAATGCCAAAAAAAATATCCGGTACTCCAAAAAGCAACGCTGAACGCGAATAACCCAAAGTATTTGTTGGTATTAGATCTGCGATTCTGAAAATATACAAAAGTTCCAAGAATAATACTTGTTACGGTATTGACAATAGAAGAAATTAAATAAAATAACATAAAAATAAATAAAAAGCCTCAACAAAGATTAGTATATTATACCATCTCGGTTGAGGCCTTACAACTTGTGGCTAAAGCTATGTGAAAGATAGAATGAGGTTCTGAAATTATCCGACAGTCTTCAAACCCCCCAGCACGAACGAGACCTTCTAAGTGTTTAGGTCTTCTGTGCTTCATTCTCCAATCAATTACGTGGTATAGAAACCAACGCTCAGGGTTGTTGCCGATACTGTTAGTTAAAAAAATCCCTCCTGGCCGAAGGACAGAATACACGGATTCTATAAGTCTTACGGCCGTTCTGTCGGAAACATATTCCAGAAATCCAACCATTTCCACGGCATCAAAAGGCAAGTGGCCGTTAAGGGTTTTTTTGAGACGGAATAAATCTCTTATATTTCCCTGAATAGTGGTGACCTGTTCCTCTACTCCGTACTTTTGCGCTAATTCTTTGCTGTGAATTAATGCTTCCTGATTATTATCAACAAGTACTGCCCGGACTTTTATACCCCTTTCTTTAAGAAAGGCAAGGGTTTCTATTATGCCTTGAGCTGATCCGCTTGCTAATGAAAGAATGCTACCTCCCTGCCCACAAGTATTAAATTTTTGCGCTAAAAGGTACTTGATAAGAAGCAATCTGTTTCGGACAGCTTGGGCATTCATCATACCTATCCAGAAATCGCTAACCCACCCTTCAATGCCTTGAATACTTCCAAAATGATGATTATAAACAACATCAAGTCCCTTCCAGTTAGTTGCCTCATCTTTAATTTTCCGGCACGATCGGCTGGCGCCGTCAAATAAATATGTATTAGTCTTCAACTTTCGGCCAAATAATCCCAGCAACATTTTTTTTGCTACTACCCAAATAATAAGTAGCCACATTACTGGAAGGCTAAGGAGATACGGCCATTTTATTTTTTCATATGTAGGCTCGGGAATTTCTAAAACCAAAGGAGGATTTATTTCTCCAGTGGTCTCTCGTCTTAATGTGTCAACCATTGTATAATCCTCCTTTCTATTCAGTATTTTTGGGGTATTCAGTTTAAGCCGGAAAAATTCCGGTGACTAATTTAAGTATTCCAAAAAATAAACAATCTGTCAAATAATAGTGTGCGACACTGTAGTGTGCGACACTGAGTGTCGCACATCTCACATATGCCCTCAGATTACCTAGAAAAGTGCAATATGTCTGTATACATTACCTCGAGTACTTGACAAGGGGCTTTAGTGGTGGCAGAGTTAAAACAGATTAGAATCACAATTAAATATAGGAATAGAAAAAATTCTAAAAAGGAGGACTAAATGGACAATAGAATACATCCACTAGTGACCGTCTATGGTATGGAAAATAACAATGGGGTGGAGTTCCTGTTTCCTGGGCGCACCGTCACGATTGAAGGCGGGAAAGAAACGCTTCTTTTCCTTCTCCGACAGTGCACCGGGTATCGCACCGCAGAAGAGATTGCGTCTGCGGTCTGTGAACAGACCGGACACAACAAGGAAGAAGTATGGGAAGTAATGGAAGAGTTACTGGCGCGCCATATTTTGGTGGACGCCAATCGCTACTATCTCCTTTTTCATATGGCTTCAGAAAACCCTATGCCTTTCTTGAGGGAGCTTTCCGAGGAAGACACAACAAGGATGTTGAGGGAAGGAGAAAGTCCTTTGGTTCCGTTTCCCTCTTCACGCTACACTGCCCTAGAACAACTACTTGAAAAACGCGAATCGGTTCGGCAGTTCAGTGGCGAGCCACTTTCGTTCGACGAACTTAGCCGTCTTGCATGGGCCGTGTATGGAAGGATAAAAAGAAGCGAAAAATTCCCAGAGAGTTCCATAGGACTTGGTACTGTTCCTTCCGGTGGAGCAATGTATCCGCTCCGACTTTTCGTCTTAGATAGGAAAGGTCCCTCAGGCTGGATGGTTTATATTGGATATCCTAAGGGACTTCAAGTAAGGAGCCTTGTTTCAAAACAACAAGCTATTCATGCCCTTGGGGAAGATTCTATTCTGGAAGGTGCGGCGGCGGTGTACATACTTACCTGCGATTTCCAGCGGATAATCCAGAAATATGGGAATCGAGGGTACCGTTTCGCTCTGCTCGAAGCAGGGCACGCCGCCCAAAACGCATATCTTTGGTGTGCAGAACAAAATCTTGGAGTGGTGGAAGTAGGGGGTTTTTTAGACGAGGAACTCGCCAACCTTCTTTTGCTTTCCTACCCAAGGCAGGCTCCGCTTACTGCACTTATAATCGGAAGGAGGAAATCGTAGTGAGAATACAACTCAACGAAAACTGGAGGGTGAGGCCGACACAAGACGGTCTTGAATTAATGGCTCCAGAACATAATATTACACTAGAGTTGTCTGATCTTGTATTTCGGGATGAGATAGAGGCTGTTCTTGTTGGAAATGCAGAAATTCCCGTGGATAACAAGGTTATAGAAGAAACTCTACAGCTATTGAAGAACATAGGAGCGATCTCTGCACAAGAGGGGTTTACTCGCCAAAACCCATCATCAACCAAAAGAGAAGAAGCGGCATGGAGAATTCGAAGGGATTTTGTGGGACCACGCGGCCCAATTATGAGCGTGTACTGGCTTAATCCTAGCCAGTCCAAACTATCTCTCTCTCGGACTCACTTATTCACGGCAAAATACCGTGAGAGGACAGGACATGGCGAAGAGATGCGGGAAGCATGGGCTTCAGGCAGTGACGCTGATTGGGGACAAGCCGAGTTTAAGGCAATTATGGAGGCATTGGAGCGCCACGCATGCGGAATTATCCCACAAGAACAACTCGTAAGGAGCACTGCTCGTAAGCTTAAAAATCAAGCTCTCGATCCTCGGAGGATAGTAGTTTATACAAAAGCACAGTATAAGAATAATCTACCTTTCGTCCCGTTTTCCAAAGATCGGGAATACTGGTGGAAATCAGTAAAGGTATCACCAGAAGGCTATGAAAAGTATGTGCCCATAGAATGTCTTTACTACCCTGCAGGGCACGAACTCTCACATAACCTTTATACTGCAGCGAACTCATCTGGGGTGGCGGCAGGACTGACTTTTGAAGATGCACTTCTGAGGGGAATCTATGAAGCAATTGAACGGGACGCATTCATGATTACATGGTTAATTCGCGCAAGCATGCCACTTATCGACCAACGGACAATTTCAGAAGAATGTCGGGAGCGGGTGTATTCCCTAGAGTCACTCGGATACCGTATGTACTTTGTGGATATTACTCTTGAACTCGCCCCCGTAGTGCTCGCAGTCGGAGTGAGCGAGAAAGTGAGGCCATCCTTGGTCATCGGTGCCGCTTCGAATCCTGATATAGAAAAGGCTGTTGAAAAATCCCTGAGCGAAGTCGAGCACCAACTCTACTGGGAATGGAGGGACCCAGAAAACATACATAGCATTTCCGACCCAACAGAGGTAAACAAGATCCCTGATCACACAGCCCTCTATGCCTCTTCCGAGCACCTCTCAAAAGCTGTGTTCCTCTGGGGTGGAGAGACACGGCCCATGAACAAGTCAAACTTCGGCATCCAAGATACGTCGGCGGTCATGGAGAAACTCAAACAACACGGGTTCCAAACCGCGGTACTCGACCTTACCCCGGAATACCTGAAAAAGACAGGGGTGTATGTAGTACGAGTCATTCCTCTCGGGCTTATTCCCATTTCGTTTGGATATGGGATGGAACCGCTAGGGATGGCACGGTATACGCAAATGGCTAAACGGGGCAATCCTTGGCCAGGACCAGTACCTTTTCCACATCCATTCTCATAGTACTTCGTTAGGGCCACCTTTTTCTTGACAATTTCACCTGAATTTACTACGATAAAAATATCTTGAAAGAAAGGAGGTGATAATATGTCTGGATTGAAGATCGTTATTACGGAGCGTAGGCTAACGGACGAGCTGACCAAAGGCGATCACCGTGACTGCGCAGGTGGCAGTCATTGCAACAGATAACAAAAAAGAGTTGCAAATATGACGTCGCCAAAGGGACTGAGTGGCACAAAGCTATTCAGTCCCCTTTTTATATCTTCGCAAGATTTAACAAAGACTATATCAGTAGATATGCTATTCTTGATTATGTAGACCCAGCTCTTTAGTAAATAAATAATCTCCGAGGAGGGTAGTAGTGAAAACCATAAGAGGAAAGTTTAACACGGTTCAATTCATTGATGCACAATCCGTCCAAAAAGTTGCTATTGATCAAAAAGTTGCTCTCCCATCGCGTCTGAAGATAGAAGCTTGGGCACTTTCTTTTGCCAAGAAGAACAGAATTAATGTTCCTCGCGTGCTGAAGTATTATCTTAATTCGCTGGGCCAAGAAGTATTGGTCACAGAAAGAATCAATGGAGAAACTCTGTCACCCAAAGAATGTCAAAAACATCCTCAATATTTGGAAGATATAGGAAACCAGATGGCTCTTCTGGGGCAAGTTTCGTCGGGCTATGGATGGATTGATCCTGTAACTGGCTTTGGATGTCATAAAACTTGGCCATCATTTTTAGAGTGTCTCGTTTGGGAATATGGGAGTGAACTTGTCCACCTACATTTGATTGAGGATAAACTCTTAGTTCGCATACAAGATGCGATCAAAAAGACGAATTTATTTTGTCAGCCACCGTTCCTTCTCCACCGTGATCTTAGACCCGCCAACTTTTTAAGGGATCGCGAAGGAAAGATTTGGATTATTGATTGGGAACGCGCTATCCTAGGAGATCCACTCTACGACATCGCAATGGTAGGGGTTCGGCATGGTCATGGTATCTTCTGGGAGGGTCTACGAAAGGGGTACAATCTCAGCATTTCTCCTTGGGTGTACACTCTTTATGAAGTTATAGTTCTTCTAGGAACTGCTGACTTTTACCGTCAAGTTAGTCCCAAGTATCAAAATGAACTCAAAATCACGCTCAAAGAGTTACACCAATTAGTACAAAACATATAGCAAGGCTAAGTAAAACCCTTAGCCTTTTTTCTTAGATCTTTATAAAAAAGATATGTGCCATTTAAAATAACTCCTTTAATAGAACGAATATTAGAAATATTTTTAAGCGGGTTCTTTCTTAAAAGCACAAGATTTGCAATTTTTCCTTCTTCAATTGTCCCAAAATCTAAAAGAGCATCAAGAGATAGCGCTGCATTGTATGTCGCTGCCTCCAATGCTTGATATGACTTTAATCCGGAATCAACAAGAAGCTCTAATTCCTCTAAAAGCGACACACCCGGAATCACAAATGGATTAGGGGTGTCAGATCCCGCAAGAATATTACTATGCTTTTGTAGAAAAGGAAGAATATGCCGAGTCCTTTCACAATAAAGGCAAAAATTTTCCCACCAGAGAGGAGGACGACCTTTAATATTGGCTGAACTCTTGGGGTGATTTGGATTCCACTTGATTTCTCTGTAATATTTAGGAAGAAGTCGAGCTTCTTTGCTCTGTTTAAGTTTAGAATAATCTGCCAGTTGGGACATTTTTTTATCTACAACAAGAGTAGGACATAAGAATACATTATTTCGTTCCAAGAGCGAACCCAGCTTCTCCAATTTTCTTTTATCTATTTTTACATCAACGAATTTCCTCCATCCCGGGTAATTTTTTAGGTTAGCGTTTACAGAAACGATCTTACTGATATAATTGCGCATACTACTCATATGCTCAAATCCGCCCTGACCCATTTTTATAGCTTTCATAATACTGATTGATTTTGGGAGATGTCCGGTTACTTTCAAGCCACGCTTACAAGCTTCCTTAAGAATCGCCTCATACACTTCTGGTTTGAGGGTTTGATATACCTTAATAAAATCTACTCCTTGCCGCTTCAGTTCGCTTACGGCAATCCTGCCTTCTTTTTTATTTCGCACTATCCGGAATCCTTTCCAAAATGGAGGATCTCCTTCCAATATCGGCCCGCATATATACATTCGAGGGCCAAGTACCTTCCCAGAATTTACTTTATCCCTCAAGGAAAATATTTCTTTCTTGTAACTTCCTGTTTCTCTAATAGCTGTAATACCATATCGAAGAAAAAGAGAGAGCCATGTTTGTGAATGCAAGTGCACATGCATATCAAAAAGTCCGGGAATAAGAAATTTCCCCTTTCCATTAATGATGCGTCCTGCGAATTTATCGGTTTCCTGTTTTCGAGAAGGAAAAATCCGTTTGATTCGCGCCCCTTCAATAACCATATTGTAGCCATGCAATACGCGAGAACCTGGCATGGGAATAATATTAACGTTTTTAATAAGGACAGATGATACCATACAGCTTATTTTAACTCCTATTCCAATTTTAATCCATCACCTAAATTGTGCGAAGCTAAAATTGTGCGAAGCTAAGCTTACCATAAATTTTACGACAAAAATTAATATTTTATTTTCTAAATTAATCTTAATAAATATCTTTGTTTTTTAAAGAAAAGGCGATGAAACTCTGTTTCATCTTCACCCTTCGCTTATCAAGCGCCAGCGAAGATTAAGAAGAGATTTATCTCTTCGCTTCGCTCGGGTACTTGACAAGATGCTTTGCTGGCAGTATATTTAAGGTGGAACATTTCTAGTTTAATACAGAATGTTACGAATAAAAATTTCTGAAAAGGAGGAAAAATGACTACGAAAACAACAGAAAAGAAAGTAGCGGAAGTTGTAAAAAACCAAACAGTGATCCAAACCGAAGTGCCTGAAGTTTTTGAGCAAGGGATGAAGAAAAAAACAAAAGGATGGATGCTCATCGGCATCGGTATCGGCATACTGGTTATGGCCCTCGTTGGTCTTGGCTTTTGGATGGGTCAGAAAAATAACAGCCCGACAATTTCCAAGCAAGAACAAGCCATTGTCGCTAATGTCCAATCGGACACGCCACTCACCTCTAATCAGCAAGCCTATCTCCAAAAATCGCTAGAGGAAGGGCAAAAATCGCTGAACCAACAGAATGGTTCGTCTGTGCCAGTAAATGCACCTGTAGTTGTACCGCCCTCTGTGCGGTCCGACTTCAAGCCCGAGTATAAAGAAACTCCTGAAGCAAAAGGAAAAATCCTATTTAAATTTACGACTGACGCAAAGGCGATCAACTACACGGTAAAAAACACAAGCGATAAGTCACTTTTTGTTTGGGACAGAGGAGAACAAAAAGACGCCTCGGGCAAGATTCTTGATCGTCGGGGTGGCGAAGAACCCTCTTGGTTTTTGCTCAAACCGGGAGAAAGTATTAACGATTCTAGGTGGCAGATAGATCCAGAAGCTAAAAAATTAGCTATGTGGGTAGAAGTGAAAGCCCAATAATGGCAAACAAAAAACGACCTCACTTTTCTTGTAAAAGTGAGGTCGGTTTTATTTTTGCGCTGGAATAACTTTTAAAGAAGAAATACCTTCTTTGCCAACAGGATGATCAACCCCTAAATTAAACTGGTCCGCTGATATAACTTCGCAGTTATGTTGGAAATTTTTATTTTGGAAAATAAGGGCCAAGTAATTGCCATCAATTTTAAGAGATAAAACCTTATCTTCAATAAATTGCCCGTCACCGTAACGATTGTCGCCCGAGCCTAAGTCTGGATAGCTACCCACGGGGAAAGGTTTAAAAATTTTTTTAGCGTCGGCGACATTTTCATTTACCATTTGCATTTCCGTATAATTCTCCAATTTGTATAAAATTACACCGCCTTTGGCCGGGTCAGGAGGTTCGTTCGGCTGGACAAAGACGGTAATAGACGAAACACCGCCGTCTTTTATTTTGGGCAGAACCACATCTCTATCCGCCGTAAAAACATCACAAGATAAAGTGTAATTCGTTCCTTCATGCAAGATGGCGCCGAATTTCATACTTGAATAACCGCAAGTTTTATCAAACATCTGACCGCTTTTTTTGTCGCATTCCTCTTCGGAAATATCTTCGTAAGCATAAGCGTTTTTAAATTTGATAGAAGTAATTTTATCTTCATAATCTCTTATAATATTTGAAGGAAATTCGGAAAAAGACCGGCTGGTGAAAAAGCAGGAACCGTCGGCTTTGCACAGATAAACCCCGGGAAATTGATATTCTATTTTGATTGACTTGGGCGATGGAGACAGCTCGCAAGCCTTTTCAAAACAATCTTTGCCAACTAATTTTACATTAGAATCCACCCAGGCTTTGACAAAATTGGGGTCAGTGCTGAACTGGTAAAATTTGGCGCTGGGGAAATCACTTAAGCTTTGGCTAATAGTGATAGTTTTTTGGTTCTCGGCAATATTGAATTTAGAGTCAGTTGGCAACATTGTATAAAGAATAATCCCCTGATTCCCTCCTTTAATTTCCGGATTAATCAGCGCCAACTGGGGATTAATCGTGGTTAAAAACAAATAAGAGCCCAAAAGGATAATCAGGCCGATAAAAGCGTCGGTTATTTTTGTTTTTGCCTCGGACATAGCCGAAGGGTTTTGGGCTTCGGTTACCAATCTGAAGCCGGAATAAAAAATCACGCTAAAAACAACCATACTGGAAATGGCAATGGCAAAGTTAAAACCATACTTTATATAGTCCGGCAAAAGCGTTTGGGTAGTTTTTGGCGGAGCTAAACTGCCAATTTGGGGATAGGTTATTTCCAATTCCCGAGCAACGACAAAATTATCTGTTAATACAAATAGAACAAAAAAGAGAAAAAAGATTAAAAAAAGTTTTTTAAGAATAGACATTTTTATTTAAACGCCCGAACAAAAAAGATTGACAAAGAAACTAAGCTTAATCCAAGAAAAAACAAAGAGGCCGGCAATCAAAAGAGAAAGCATCACTCTCGCGATAGCTAAATTTCTAAGAGTTTTATTTATTTCGATATCTTTCCTTTTCCAAATGAAAAGACCGCTACTGGCGGGAAGAGAAATCAAAATAGAAATAAATAAAAGCAAGAAATAAAAAGGAATATTAAAGAAACAACTTAACGAGATAATAAATTTGTTAACAACGAATAAAAGGAGGCCAGCCAAAATTGCGGCTAGTGAAAATATAATACCAAATATAACTCGCCTTCTAAGGGATTCCATTATTTCATTTTAACTTATAGAATATCGCTGTCAACCTGTGAATAAGTCCCCTTACTCTTTAAGCTGCCGAATAACAAAAAATACACAGGTTGAACCTGTGTATTTTTTCTGCGGAGTTAAAACTACATTGCGGGTGTTGATGGAGGGGTTTGGGTCGGTGGCTGCTGAACTGGCGGTGGTGAAGGAGGGTTCATTATTGGCCCGCCTTTTTTCTTTTTCATTTTTAAAAAAAGAAAAACACCTACTGCGGCGACGATGATTATTATATAAAGCAGAGTCATAAGATAATTTTTAATTTTTAATTTTAAAATCGGCCTTTGTCAAGTTATAGATATCTCCCGCTCCCATTATAATCAAAACTTGGCCTTTTTCCAAATTATTTTTAAGATAATCTAAGATACCGTCTTTAGGAATATAAATAACATTTTCCTTTTTAATTGCTTTGACTAATTTTTCCGAACTTATTTTATTTTTAATTTCTTTTTCCTCTCGGCCGGCGACATCATAAATGTCAGTGATTATAAGTTTATCAACTATTGGGCGTTTACCCTGAGCCTGCCGAAGGGCCTTTCGGAAAACCCTAACAAAGTCCTTAAATAAATAATACGTTCTTTGATATTGGTGGGGTTGATAAACGCACCAGATTTTCTTATTCGGATATTTTTCCCGAGCCGCTTTCATACCGGCCATAGCCTTGGTCGGGTTATGACCGTAGTCGGAAATAAGAATAAAGGGCTTGGTTTGGACTATTTCAAAGCGCCGCCAAGCGCCTTTGTATTCTGATAAAGCCTTAAAAGAAATTTTATCGGGAATCTTCAGGGCTCTAGCGCAAGTTAAAGCCGCTAAGGCATTATAGATATTGTGCTCCCCGGGAACCTTCAAGATCTTCATTAATTTTTTCGCTTCGGGTTGTTTTAGCGAATATGTTGAGGTCGAACCTCCGCCAAAT
>JBBTTI010000041.1:0-1817 GCA_038078735.1 Patescibacteria group bacterium
AAGAAAAACTTGAAATTGTCAGCCCGTTCGGGTCTAAGACACTCAAGGTCGAAGACGGTGCGGCTCCGTCGCCTTTACGAATTTTTGCGGCTCTTCGCTTTGTTGAAGCGGCTTCGGTCATGCATGCGGTGGGGTTCCTCTATTCGTCACGGAGGGACGAAACATGTTCAGATTATTTTAAGAATATCGCACAGGTTTGATTTTTAAAATTTTGTAAAGTATATTGTTAATATGCTAAAGAAAAATATTAAACAAAAAGTTTATAATTTTACGGCTGTTTTTGAATCAGCAAAAGAAGGCGGTTATGTTGTTTATATTCCGGCTCTTCCAGGATGCGCGACTCAAGGGGAAAATTTTGAAGAAGCTGAAGCTATGGCAAAAGATGCTATTGAAGGATATTTAAAAGCAATGCAAGATTTAAAAGAAGAAATTCCTATTGAATCAGAAAAGACTATTATTTCTAAAATTCCCGCCTCTATTTAATTTTTATGAGGCTACCAGCGCTTAAACCTAAAAAGGTTATAAAAGTTTTGAAGATAATCGGATTTAGGCAAGTAAGACAAACCGGCAGCCATTTAATTTTAGTCAATAAAATAACAAAAAGAATTATTTCGGTTCCAATTCATAGTAAAGACATTAAACGCGGTCTTTTATTCAGTATTATTAAACAAGCGGATTTAACAATAGAGGAATTTATAAGATTGTTGTAAACCATCAACCCAAACCTATCTTGAAAGAAGAAAATTTTTTAATCATAAAATTATGAATCAATTACTTAGAAAAACTTCATTTGTGAGCGGATTACTTCTTTTGTTTACGCCTGTTCTTTTTTCGACAGTCCTTAAATTTATTTTGGGCCTCAAAAGTTTTTTATATACATTCAGCCCCGACCAAATGGTTCTATACATTATCTTTTTGGTCGTTAGCATATCAGAAGTAATATTTTTCATAAAAATTTTTAAGGCATATCGTTTACGCGAATCTCACGCTTACTATCTTGTTTACCTTATTGGAATACTTGCCACTTTGGGAATACTCGGGTCTTCGTTATTGGGAGCATATCAGTACTCGCAGATAATAAAAATAATTTTCTTTTTTGTTCTATTGTTTGCACTTTTTTCTTTCCGATACCAAAAAGAAAATTTTATAACAGCAGATACTTCATTAGGGGCTCGGAATAATGTTTTAACTTTTCTCATGTTGGCCGTAGTGGTTGGTATAGCCAGTTACTACATCAGTGTTTACTTTGTTTCCGAGAGCTTCATTTTTCCGTATTTCTTGCCAGCACTCATCTCTTTGGGATTGATTCCTTGGTGGAGGAAAAAAGTTGTCAGTGGCGCACTTCATAGTTTTATTTTTCTCCCAGGATTTTTTATTATCGTAACGCATCTTGTTTTACAGCTTTTCGCCTTCTACAACTTTTTTCAAGTTATCCAGTTCCTTGGAGGCCGTTCTTTGTAGATTTAGTTTTCGGAATTTGCCGCCAAAGAAAAACTTGAAATTGTCAGCCCGTTCGGGTCTGGGGCCCTCAGGGTCGAAGACGGTGCGGCTCCGCCGCCTTTCCGAATTTTCGCGGGGGGACTTCCTCGCCCTTCGGCAAGCTCAGGACGAAATGCGTTCAAACTAATTCAAGAATACTGCGCCAGTATCGGCGCGTTTATTTTAATCAAACTTCACTTTTATTTTTTTAGTTTTTTCTTTGTTGATTTTAGGTAGGCGGATGGTTAAAACGCCGTTTTTAAGCTGGGCCGTTGAACGTTCAGGGTCTATTTCCTGCGGCAGGATAACGGAACGGGAAAATTTGCCCCAAAAACATT
>JBBTTI010000042.1:0-1036 GCA_038078735.1 Patescibacteria group bacterium
AGACATTTATGTCTGAATTGGTTAAAATATAAAAATATTAGCCCAGGTGGTGAAATGGCATACACGATAGGTTTAGGACCTATTGCTCGTAAGAGCGTGGAGGTTCAACTCCTCTCCTGGGCACAAGTAAAATTTAGCTTCAGATTCAAGATAGGCAAGAAGACGGCTCGAATTCAATAACATAAATATTCCAAGTTTTTCTTTGGCGGCAAATTCTTTCTACCTTAAAACGATTTGGGTTTGAGCGGACCTTCGGGTTCGTAGGTTGCAAATATTACGCCTGTAGATAAAATTTTTGATTCTACCCGTTTAAGGCGTTCTGGCTGTGTGCCCTCGTCGAATAGTCTTTTGCCGGTTCCGATAGTAACAGGAAATGTCCAGATGTGCATTCGATCTATTAAGTGGTGTCTTAGAAGGGTTTGTATAAGATTGCTACTACCATATATCAACAGGTCAGGACCGTCTGAATTTTTAAGCTTTTTTATCTCGTTCACTACGTCTCCTGTAATAAGTTCGGATTCGCTCCAAGTGAGTTTGATAGGATTATGCGAGACAACATATTTTTTTGCTCTATCGAATGGTTTTCCCCAACGCTGTTCATCTTTGTGCTTCGGCCAGTAACCGGCGAAAATATCATATGTGCGTCTACCTAAGAGCAGATCAAAAGGAGCAGCCTGTATTTTTGTGTCCATTATATTGTCACCTTCTTCATCCCAATAGCCACCCTGCCAACCTCCGTATTTGAACCCTTCAGCGGTATCTTCCTTCGAGCCACCGGGAGCTTGCATTACGCCGTCAAGGCTAATCATTGTAGTTGTGATAATTTTTCTCATATTGTTCGATAGTTTATGTTAATAATATTATATTACCAAATTCTTCTTTTCTTTAAAATGATTAATTGCTACAATAAGAGCGGTTATTTCTTTGTTATTTTCTGAAGATGTTAAGTAGGTTCCAACATCGTCCCAGATGGTGCGCTCAATTAATTTCCATTCTTAAGCTGATCTGATAATATACTTTCAATTTTCGCAATATT
>JBBTTI010000043.1:0-1054 GCA_038078735.1 Patescibacteria group bacterium
AGCGATTGATGAATCCACAGGAAAATAAAAAGGACAAAAGGAAAGGCCTCGTTGAACTTCCATACCACATTAAAAAGTTCCAAAACTATAAAAGGTATAAGAAAAACAAAACCCAAGGTGGTCGCTAAGAGAAAAGGTGACTTTCTGAAGAGTTTTTGCATCCAATAACTATATCAGGTTCGAACCTCCAACTCGGGGTATTGGAATTATGAGGCTAAAATATTTTGCTCCGCCTGATGGAAAATACCAGAACCTATTTTACTCAATTGAGTGGGTTTTAACCTCTCCTGCACGTTTGTATGAAGCAAAAATTACACCACTTGGGGAAATTTCAGAATAAACGAGCTTAAAGGCAGCAGGTATTGTACCTTTTTCAAACAATCGTTTTCCCGTACCAAGAGTAATAGGAAATATTTTAAGCCAAAACTCGTCTACCAAATCGTGTTTCATTAATGTCTGGATAAGATTAGCGCTTCCGTATACCTGCAGGTCGGGACCTTTTGAGTTTTTTAGCTTTTTTAATTCCTCGACATCCTTTATTACCTCAGTGTTTTCCCACTTTGGATTTTTTAAGGTTTTTGAGACAACATATTTTGGAACTTTGTTTATCTGGGGCCATGTTTCTGTGTGCTCAGGCCAATAGCCGGAGAAGATATCGTACGTTTTGCGTCCAAGGAGTAAGCCATATGTCTTCTTCATTTGCTTATCCATTTCCAAACCGCCGACTTTATCAAAGTACGGACCCATCCATCCGCCGTATTTAAAACCCTCGGCTGTATCTTCTTTGGAGCCACCTGGAGCTTGCATCACACCATCAAGGGTAATAAATTCAAGAACAATTATTTTTCTCACGCCCTTATTATATCAGAAGGATATTTTGAGGCTAATTTGCTCCCCCGCCTAGATTCGAACTAGGAACCTTTTCGTTACAAGTGCCCTAAATTTTCATTCAGGCTTGGACTATCTCATCTCCTTTTAAGGAGTCGGATTTTAAGTCTCTGAACCTTTCTGGCTTACACCAGAGGTGGCTGCGGATTACCATATCTTTTGAACT